>JADBKT010000009.1 GCA_014896255.1 Hydrogenibacillus sp. | reverse complement strand
GCCGACGGCGCTTCCGTGTTCAAGGGCCGGGTGCTGTTTAGTTTTCAAGGAACGCGGATCGCCGATCAGGGCGTTCGCTTTCGAGCAGCGACAAGTGCTACTATATCATACAAGCATATCGGCGTCAAGCCCTCGGATGCCGGAAAATAATGCATGAAATTGAACTGAATATGACAACGCCGGATCATTCTCGTATACTGAGCTTAAATACCGAGCTTAAGATGATGACGGAGGGAAAAGGATGTTCCGCGGCAAACTGAACGCCGTCCGCACGCTCAGCCTGTTGTCCATGATCGCGGGGTTTACATTCATGTACGCGGCGATCGCCGCCAAGCGCTGGCCGTGGGCGATGACCGCGCTGATGATTCTCGGCTTCGTGCTCGTCCTGGCCAGCGGCGGCGCGTATTTCGTGATCGGCGCGCTGTCGATGCGCGCCGTGCGCGTCGTCTGCCCGACGTGCGACAAAGAAACGAAGATGCTCGGCACGGACGACCGTTGCATGCACTGCGGACAGCGTCTGACGCTGGATCCGGCGCATGCCGCGGAACCCGTCTCGCCCGTTAGCGCAGACATCGGGCACGAAGCGACGGAAGCAGGCACGACCGACAGAATGCAGGAAGGCGAAGGCGAAAGAAAAGAGGATCCCAAACGCTGAAACAATGGTCGCTATGGTCGACGCACCACTTCGGATAGCGCCATCCAGGCGCCGTCCCGCTCAAGGCCGAGGCGCCAGGCGGCGAGGCCGGCCAGGCGATATTTGCGGACAAGTTCGGCCCGCGCCTGAAGCGAGGTTTCATCTTCGAGCCAGAGGCGGTATCTTGCGCCGTCTTGGGGATCCGTCCATTCGGCGTACCGCTGGCCGCTCGCCTCATCCCACACCGGCGTAAGCCCCCGTTCGGCGAGCCATCGTTCGGCGGCGTCCATGGAGATGGCGCGTTGCGTCACATTGACCCGACCGTCCTCGCCCTTCGTCTCTTTCCATAACCGTACATAAAACGGCACGCCGAGCAGCACCTTATGCGCCGGGACCTCTTCGAGGAGCGTCTGAACGCCTTTTTCCACCCACGGAAGCGACGCCACCGGGCCGGCCACCGGGCTTGTCGCCCAATGCTCGTCATAAGCCATGAGCGCCACATAGTCGACCGCTTCGCCGAACGCGCGGCGATCGTAGACGCGGGAGTAATTTTCGTTCGACGATTTGACCGTCACGTCGATCGACACGACCTTCCCCATGGCGTGCACGTAGGCCGAAAGCTCCCGAACAAAGTGCGTCAGCTTGTCCCGGTCTTTGAGGTATACATTTTCAAAATCGATGTTCAGGCCGTCGAGCGCATAGATGTCGATATACCGGAGCAGCGCGGCGATACCCGTCGAAACCGCTTGGCGATCGTTCAAAAAGGCGTGCGTGAGGTCCGGATCAAATCCGTTGGTGACGACGGCATAGACGCGCTTGCCCTGTTCATGAAAAAAGCGCACATAGTCGACCGCTGCGCGGTTGGTCCACGTTCCGTCCGGAGCCGCAAGTTCGAACCACGTCGGCGCCAAGACGTCCACTTCCGGAAGCACCTCTAACGACGACGGCGCCGGGGTGCGCGTCGTGATGAGCTGCCAGGCGAGCATCGTCCGCATACCGACCGGGCGCCACGTCGGATCCGAAAGCACGCGACGCCCCTTCGCGGCACGGCCGTCTCTGGCTCGTTCGCCGTCCGCCACGCGGTCCGGCCGATCGGCGTCATCATCCCCGGCGCGGACGACCCGGGCACCGCGCAGAATGACGCCTTCTTTCGGCACAAAGCCTTCGCGGCCGTAAGCATCGACAACGCGGTACCAACCGTTATGCTCGTCCAATATGACGAGCGCGCTTCCCGGCGCCAATTCGTCAATGTACGGCGCGCGGAAGGACGGCTCGCGCCGCAGGCGGTAGATGCGCTCCGGCCGGGCGGCCTGGTCGACCACTTCACCCGCCACCCGGACGGCGCCGTCCGTCCATAGCCATAGCGCGCCGTCGCCTTTCGGCTCTTCAACCGTCACCGAATAGAGCCGCTCGAGAAGCGTCGTCTCGAGATACGGTCGGCCTTCCTGAACGAATACCGGAAAACGCAGGGACAGCCCTTCGAGCGGTTTGGCGTCCTCATCAAGCGGCGCGGCATCCGCCAGCGGGTTCAGCGCGACCCCCTCCGCGCCGGCGACGATGACGCGCGGATCTTGAACGACGATCACTTCTTCCGTATCCGCCGCCCAGGCGATCGTCGGATCAACGGCCTTCTGGACGACGTCAAGCGCCACGTACCACCGGTCGTCGGCGCGGACCGAGGCGCGGGGATAAAAGACGCCGTCGGCCCAGACGCCGCCTTGCACATCCAGCTCCGTCCGCTCGCGGTTCGGCACGAAGGGACCGAAGCGGTCCCAGGCGATGCCCCAGCCGATCACCGCCGCGATCGAAATGAATGCGAATACCGAGAACCATATGACAAAAAAGAAACGGCGCCGCTTCGACGCCGTCTTGACCGGTCGCGGCGGAGTCGCCCAAGGCCCGAACTGCGGTGTCGTCACACCTTTCCCTCCAACTCAACGTCGTCGATTCAGCGGCCCGCCGCCGCATGGACGTCGCCGGATGTCTCAGTCGCCCGCTTAAGCTGGCAGTTCGGACAGACGCCGTAGATCTCCATCCGGTGTTCAAGCGGCGTATAGCCGGTCAAACGCGCCGCCTCGCGTTCGACGAATTTGAGCGGGGTATATTCGAAATCGTCGATCCGCCCGCAGACGACGCACACCGCATGGTAATGTTCGTGCACCTGCCCGTCAAAGCGACTCGCCTGATCGCCGAACGTCAGTTCCCGGACCAGTCCGGCTTCTTTGAACAGCTTTAAATTGTTGTAGACCGTCGCCACGCTCATGCTCGGAAAATCCGGCGAAAGCGCCTTGTAAATCTCGTCCGCCGTCGGATGCGCGCGCGTCTTAAGCATATAGGCCAAAATGGCGTATCGCTGCGGCGTCATCCGCACGCCCCGCGCCCTCAGTTTTTCTACGGCTTCTTCGATACGCTCATGGACCGCTCTTTGTGCCTTCAGCGCTTTCATCACGATCGGCCCCCTTACGGCGTGTCGCCAGACTCGACGAAGTTCCACCCAACGACGATGTGCAGCGCGGTCAAATGATAATTGTTATCAGTTCAGGCCAGGAAGAAGGCGCCGCATGCGGCGCTTCACGATTTCGGTCTTTTATCCCACGTCGACTTGCCATTCTTTATGCAATGCATCATTCACAGATCATGCGATAATGTCTATCGGTTCACAGTGAGAACGATTATCATCATCGATTCTAAATCGACACGCAACCGACGTTGATCGAATCTCCTCTTTAAAATTTACAGTAACGCCGATCCATTGTCAATGTCATTTTCTGCATCGGACGCTCGGGCATGCGGGCAGTCCGCGATGAGCGGGCACGTCTCGCAGGCCGGCCGACGGGCGCGGCATATGCGCCGGCCGTGCCAGATCAGCCGATGATGGGTGATCGCCCACTCGCTCATCGGAATTCGCGCCTGAAGCTCGGCCTCGACGCGCTCGGGCGTCTCTCCATGCGCCAAACCAAGGCGGCGGCTGACGCGAAAGACGTGCGTATCGACGGCTAAAGCCGGAAGTCCGAAGGCGGTCGACAAGACGACGTTCGCCGTCTTGCGTCCGACCCCCGGCAAGGCCACAAGCGCGTCGAAATCCCGCGGCACTTCACCGCCGTGCCGTTCGACGATCAGGCGGGCGGCGGCGACGATGTTTTGACTTTTCGTCTGATAAAGCCCGATGGATTGAATGTGCGGCACAAGCGCTTCCGGCGTGAGCGCCGCAAACGCTTCGGCGTCCGGAAAACGCCGGAATAACGTCCGCGTGACTTCGTTCACTTTGGCATCCGTGGACTGGGCGGAGAGCATCGTCGCCACGAGCAGCTGAAAGGGCGTTTCATAATGGAGCTCGCAACGGGCATCCGGATACATGTCCGCCAAAAGATCGAGCACACGCCGGATCCGCTGCGCCTCTTCGCTTCGGAGCGTCAGTGGGACCGGCTCGATGTGTTTCAATGGTTCACCTCCAACGTCGGGATCGGACGGACTGCATTCGACACGCGGCGCGGCTCCGGTACCCGGTTCAGTACCTGCGCCGGAGGTCGACGGGATTGATCATCCGATCCACCTCTCCGGCCAAATAGCGATCCAGATTGTGCCGGAAAATTTCCAGCGCACGGCTCATATAATAAGGCGAACGGCCGGACATATGCGGCGTGATCTCCACGTTGGGCATCGTCCACAGCGGATGATCCGGCGGCAGCGGCTCCGCCTGGAACACATCCAGATACGCGGCGGAAAGCACGCCTTGTTCGAGCGCGGCGACAAGAGCCGCTTCATCGACGACTTCCCCGCGTCCGACATTGACGAACACGGCCCCCGGCTTCATCGCCGCAAATCGCCGGGCGTCGAAAAGACCGCGCGTCTCCGGTGTAAGCGGCAGGACGACGACGGCGAAATCCGCTTCGGCCAACGCCTCATCCAAGGCAGTGATGGGGTACATCCGTTCAAACGCGTAAACCGGCCGGCCGTCGGTGTTCACGCCGAGGATGCGGACGCCGAACGGCAAAAGCCGCTCGGCGATCGCCCGGCCGACCGCGCCGGCGCCGACAATGAGCACGGTTTTGCCCGACAGCTCTTCGATACGCACGCTCCGGTCCCAGACGCGCGCGCGCTTCAATTCCCAAAAACGCGGCAGGCGACGTACGTGGGTAAGGAGCACGCCGACGACGTACTCGCTCATCGGCACGGCGTGGATGCCGCGCACGTTGGTGACGATCGTTCCCCGTCGGGCGAGCGCGTCATGCGGCAGGCGGTCGACGCCGCTGGAGAGCACTTGAATCCAGCGCAGCTTCACGAAACGATCAAGCGACGCTTCGCCCAGATCTTCGCCGTATGTGAGGAGGACGTCGACGTTTTCCGGACGAGCGATCTCCTCTAGCGCGGCGTAAAATCCGAAATCGATCGTCGGATACGCTTTTCGAAATACCTCTTGATGTTTTTCGGAGATTTTCGCCGATGAGACGATGCGCAACGCTTTCCCCTTCTTTTGAGAAATCGCTCAGGAATTCAGCGCCTCAATCGCTTTTTTGACCGCGTCGCCGTGACCCTGCACTTTGACATTGGACCAGATGCGCACGATCCGTCCTTCTTCATCGATCAGAAACGTCGAACGGACAATGCCCATGTATTCCCGACCGTAATTTTTCTTCAGCTGCCAGACGCCGTAAGTCTCGGCCACTTTATGATCCATGTCGGATAAGAGAAGAAAAGGGAGATCGTGTTTGGCGATAAACTTCAGATGACTGTCGAGCGGATCGGGGCTCACCCCGAGGACGACCGCACCGAGCTCGGTGAAGTCGGGATGAAGATCGCGAAACTGCTCGGCTTCCAACGTACAACCGGGGGTGTCGTCTTTGGGATAGAAGTAGAGCACGACTTTCTTCCCGCGAAAGTCACTCAGTCGGACCGTCTCGCCGCTTGAGGCGGGAAGGGCGAAATCCGGCGCCGGGGCACCGACATGAACGGCCATCGTCATCACCTCATTTGTTCGTCGCTTCAATATTACCACGTTCAAAGGCGCAAGGCCAACCGAACGGCTTTATGGCGGCAAAGCAAGGCGATGCCGCTTTACAAGCACGGAACTGCAGTTTAAAATAGATATATGAGCAACTGCTCATCCGTTCAACCATCAAAACGCCTGAAATGGCGAGCATGGCGAGCGCGGCAACCGAAGATCGTCGATCCGGCAACCGAACATCGTCGGTCTTAAAAACTCGTCAGTCCATCGCGTGTCGGTAGGTGGCGGCCATGACGAACAGGGATTTTACCGCACTGCCGTGGGAAACGGCGGAGCACGCCGCGCTGACGTTCAAGGCGTTGGCCGATCCGACGCGCCTCCGCATCTTGCATCTCTTGGCGCAAGGAGAACGTTCCGTCACGGATATTGCCGAAGCGCTGGGGGTGTCGCCCTCCGCCGTTTCCCACCAACTCGCATTTCTCCGGTCCATGCGTCTGGTCAGATATCGCCGGCAAGGACAATCCCTCTTATACACGTGTGACGATGACCATGTGCTGATGCTGCTCAACCAAGCGCTCGCGCATTTGGCGCATGATTAAGGAGGAAGATCACATGGCGCATATCCATCACCATCGCCATGGACATCGCCCCATCACGGCGGCAGAACGGGCAAACAACCGCCGGGCCCTCACCGCTGCTCTGGTCATCGCCGTTGCGATCATGCTTTTGGAGCTCATCGGCGGCTTTTGGACCCGTTCTTTGGCCCTTATCTCCGATGCCGGACACATGCTGAGCGATGCCGGATCGCTCGCTTTGAGCCTTGTGGCCATGTTGCTCGCCGCGCGTCCGGCATCGCCGGGCATGACCTACGGCTACTCCCGAGTCGAAGTGCTCGCCTCGCTGGTCAACGGCGTCACCCTGGTGGGGGTAGCGGGCTGGGTCGTATGGGAAGCGGCCGAGCGTTTTCGGGATCCGCCTGAG
Source organism: Hydrogenibacillus sp. (assembly GCA_014896255.1). Taxonomy (GTDB): domain Bacteria; phylum Bacillota; class Bacilli; order Thermicanales; family DSM-22653; genus Hydrogenibacillus. The sequence continues at coordinate 8,341 of JADBKT010000009.1, read as the reverse complement.
GTGGAAAGCGGTGCGATGATCGCCATCGCGGCGATCGGACTGTTCGCCAACGCGACGAGCGCGTGGTGGCTGATGCGCAAGGGTGACGTGCACGGCAATTTGAACGTACGGAGCGCATACTTGCATGTGCTCGGCGACTTGCTGAGCTCGGTGGGGACCATCGTCGCAGGGTTCTTGATGTATACGTTTTCGTGGTACGTGGCCGATCCGCTCATCAGCGTGATGGTGTCGGCCTTGATCGCAAAAAGCGCTTGGGGCATTCTCGCCTCCGCCGTGCGCATCTTGATGGAAGGCGCACCGCGCAGCTTGTCAAAAACGCGGGTAGAAGAAGCGCTGCGGAACCTTCCCGGCGTGGTGGACGTTCACGACCTGCACATCTGGACGATCTCCTCCAGTTTTGATGCTTTATCCTGCCACCTCGTCGTGCGCGAAGGCGCGGACGCGCAAACCGTCTTGCGGGAAACCGCACGAAACGTTCGTGAGGCGTTTCGCATCGATCATGTCACCGTGCAGATCGAAACAGCCCCTTGTGAGACGCAGACGTGCTGAGGGCTCCAACAGACGACTTTCATCGCCAATGCTCCCCATGCTTTTCGATCACGAACAGCACGGGCGGCACGCCCGAAGAAACTCCCGGCCCCGAACGATCCGCGGCACCTTGACCGTCGTCCGCGGAGCTCATCCGACCGACGCCTACGCGCGTCGATCGACCTTCGCGGGCTATCGGGTCCGCCTCCGCGGCTCGGATCGTTCCGGCGACCCCCGGCGCGTTCGTCAAGCGAACGTCAAAGGCGCGATACGCCGGATACGGGAGACGGCGGGCGAACGCCTCAAGCATCGCCGCTTCTTTCGCGCCCTCCTCATGCCCGGGATAGGCGACGACGACGGCGACGCCGCCCGGGGCGATCAAGCGAAGCGCCGCCTTCAGGGCGCGCCGCGTCGTATCGGTCCGGGTCACGATTTCTCGCGGGCCCTCCGGCCAAAAACCAAGGTTGAACACGACGGCACGCACCCCTTCCGGTACGTAAGCCTCCATCTCCGCATGGCTTGCCGGTATCCAGACGACGTTCGACAGTCCGCGCGCAAGAAGGCGCGCCTTCGCCGCCTCGAGCGCCGCTTCCTGGATGTCGAAAGCATAGACCGTTCCCGTCGGCCCGACGCGCTCGGCCAGATAGAGCGTATCGCGCCCGCTGCCGCACGTCGCATCGACGGCACGGTCGCCCTCGCGCACGTACCGCGCAAGGACGAGTTGAGCGAGTTCCGTCATCCGCCAGAACATGAGCGCATCTCTCCTTCACATGCGCCGATCCGACCTTGACAAAATTTGACCTTATCGGTAACAATAAACATGGGAACATGGAGCATAGAAGCGCATTGAACGTATTGATCCGAAAAGGAGTGGAGCGTATGCCCCTTTATACCCCATGGACCATTCTCATCCTCGCCGCCTTCGGCTTGAGCTTGTGGGCGCAATTCCGCGTGCAGGGCACCTTCGGACAGATGAACCGCGTCCGCGCCTCATCCGGACTCACGGGAGCCGAAGCGGCACGGCAGATGCTGTATGCCAACGGCATCACCGACGTGAAGATTGAACCGATCCCGGGTCAATTGACCGATCACTACGACCCGATCCACAAGACGGTCCGCCTCTCCGAGCCGGTCTACAGCGGAACGTCGATCTCCGCCGTGTCCGTCGCCTGCCACGAGGTCGGCCACGCCATCCAGCACAAGGTGCGTTATCCCATGCTCGTCGCCCGGCACCAGCTGTTCCCGGTGACGAACTTCGCCTCCGGCATCGCGCCGCTCCTCTTGTTGGCCGGATTGTTCTTCAAAGCGTCGGGGCTCCTCCTCCTCGGCATCATCGCCTTCAGCTTCGCCGTCCTGTTCCACGTCATCACCCTGCCCGTCGAGTTCAACGCTTCGCGCCGCGCCAAGGAACAAATGGTCCGCCTCGGCATCATCAGTCCGAGCGAAAAACGCGGTGCGGATAAAGTGCTCGGCGCCGCGGCGCTCACCTATGTTGCCGCCACCCTCATGGCCGTTCTGCAGCTCCTCGAGTACATCTGGATCTTCACCCGGCAGGAGAGAAACTGATGGACCGCAGGTCTTCCGAAACGTGGTATGAACGGGCGCGCGATGTCATCCCCGGCGGCGTGAACAGCCCGTCCCGCAGCTTTAAAGCGGTGGGCGGCGGCGCGCCGCGCTTTTTTGTGCGCGGCGAAGGCGCTTATCTGTACGACGTAGACGGCCGCCGGTATATCGACTACCTGGCGGCCTTCGGCCCCCTCATCCTTGGCCATGCCCATCCGAAAATCGCCGAAGCCCTAAGGGCCGTAGCTCAAGAAGGAACGCTTTTGGGCACGCCGACGCCCTATGAGGTGGAATTCGCCGAACGGCTCCGCGAAGCGATCCCCGAGCTGGAGCGCATCCGCCTCACCAACTCCGGGACGGAGGCGGTCATGACGACGATCCGCCTGGCTCGGGCTTATACCGGCAGGACAAAGATCGTCAAGTTCGCCGGCGCTTATCACGGCCACTTCGATCAAGTGCTCGTCGCCGCCGGAAGCGGTCCGGCGACGCTCGGCGTTCCGGACGCCGCCGGCGTGCCCAAGGAGACCGCACAGCAGGTGATCACCGTACCGTACAACGATCTCGAGACGTTCCGGAAGGCCGTTGAACGCTTCGGAGGCGACCTCGCCGCGGTCATCGTCGAACCGATCATCGGCAATTTCGGCATCGTCCCGCCGGACGCCGAATTCATCCACGGTGTACATGCCCTGGCCAAAGCCGCAGGTGCCCTCGTCATTTACGACGAGGTGATCACCGCCTTCCGCTTCCGCTACGGCAGCGTAATGCCGATGCTCGGCACGCGCGCCGATCTCGTCGCCCTCGGCAAGATCATCGGCGGGGGACTCCCGATCGGCGCTTACGGCGGACGAGCGGAGATCATGGAACTCATCGCCCCCCTCGGGCCGGTCTACCAGGCCGGAACGATGGCCGGAAATCCGGCTTCGGTCCGCGCCGGGCTGGCGCTCTTGGACGCCCTGCAAGAACCCGACGTCTACCCGTCGCTCGAAGCCAAGGCCAAGCGGCTCGCCGAAGGGCTCGGCGAGATCGCCGAACGCTATGGCGTGCCGCTTCGGATCAACCGCGTCGGCGGCGTTTTCTCGACGCATTTTATCGATCGACCGGTGCGGAATTACGCCGACGCGGAGGCGGCCGAGGGAACCCTCTACGCGGCCTTTTTTCACGGCATGCTGGAACGCGGCGTACTGCTCGCGCCGTCAAAATTCGAAGCGTGGTTCATGATGCTTCCCCACTCCGACGAAGACATCGACCGAACGCTCGCGGCAGCCGAGGACGTCATGCGCGCCATGATGCGATAACCCGATTACGACATCATACGTGAAAAGCGCGCAAAATAGCGCATGACGACCTCACGATCAAACGGCGCGCGATGCGCCGCAATGCGCCGAAGCAATCGACCCAAGGCGCTTCTGGCCTGGGTAACGATTTTCAACGGGTAGGCGTAGCGCTCGCGGTTTTCCCGAAACTCCTCTTCGTCCAACACTTCGTATTGGCCATCCGGCGAGACGCGCACATCGAGATCGAGATCGGTGTACACGAGCACGCCTTTTTGCCATACCGCCGGTGTGCTGATATTGCAATAATAGTGAATGCCGTCCGGGCGAATCATGGCGATGACGTTGTACCACTCCCGGCGATCAAAAAAACAAATCGCCGGTTCCCGCGTTGTCCACGTCGAACCGTCCGCTTCGGTCACCGTCACCGCATCGTTGCCGCAGATCACGCGCCGACCGTCGGCGATGAGCACGTTGTCCTGCCACCGGCGATGCATCTTGCCGTCGAATTTGTAACTCTCGATGACGAATCGATCGCCGATGTGCCGATAATCCACCGCCTATCCCCTTTGCCTTGGTGCTTCCCTTTATTTTACACTTTCTCATTTTACACTTTCGGCGTTTCAAAGGCCAAACGAACGTAAAAACGCCCGTCCGCTTCGGACAGGCGCTTCATTCGAGCGTTTTCAGCTCTTTTTATTTTGCATCGACTTTTGGTTCTCCTGCTTCACGTCGGCGACGTTCGTTTCCGCGGCAAACTCCGACTGATAACCGCCGGCAGTGTTCTGCTTCGCCGCTTGGTTGCGTTTTTTGACGTGATCGATGTTCGTGCCGGCCTTCGTCTTGTTGTCCACGTGATCACCCCCTTGCGATGTAGTGTGTCCGGTTGTCGTCAAAGCATGAAGAGCAATATATGCATTTATTCAATATCCATCGTGCTTAACTTGATTTTTCCAGGGATTTGAGATACACTTTATAGCAAACACTGATGTTGGACGAACATGCGACAAGGAGGGGTACGATGTTCGAACTGCCGCCGCTTCCGTATCCGTACGACGCGCTGGAACCGTACATCGACGCCAAGACGATGGAAGTGCATTACAACGGACATCACGGTGCCTATGTCAAAAACTTGAACGCGGCGCTGGAAAAACATCCGGAATGGCAGGGCAAGACGATCGAAGAACTCCTGAAGTCGCTCGACCAGCTGCCGGAAGACATCCGTACGGCGGTCCGCAATAACGGCGGCGGGCATTACAACCACGCCTTCTGGTGGCCGATGTTGAAGAAGAACGAAGGCGGAAAGCCGACGGGCAAGCTTGCCCAAGCGATCGATGAACAGTTCGGCGGCTTTGAGAAGTTCAAAGAGCAGTTCGCCCAGGCGGCGGCGACGCGCTTCGGCAGCGGCTGGGCTTGGGTGGTCGTTGAGCCGGGCGGCAAGCTCACCGTCACCAGCACGCCAAACCAGGACAACCCCGTGATGGAAGGCAAGACGGTCATCATGGGCTTGGACGTCTGGGAGCACGCGTATTACCTCAAATACCAAAACCGTCGGCCGGAATACATCAACGCCTTCTGGAACGTCATCGATTGGGACGTCGTCGGCAAGCGATACGAAGAAGCGTTGCAAAAAGTCGGCGGCTGATGCCCTGCCGCAGGCGACGATTGCGCTGGGAGAACGTTCCGCTCGATCGTCATTCCGCCCGTTGACGATGAAGCTCGGCGGCGATCATGAATTCAAAAGAAAAAGGCCCCCTTGGGATTCTGCCCGAGGGGGCTTGTCGTATTGATCGCGTTCAGCGTGTTCGCCACAGGTGGAATGCTTTCCGAAAGGGACCGGCGAGCGGGAGCGCCTCGACGGCTTCCGGAAGCAGCCAGTCGCCGCCCTCTGCCGCGTCCGAAAGCGGCCAGTCCCTTTTCGGCGCTTCGGCGACGTGATAGACGTCGAGCGACCAGATGAGATGGGTAAAGACGTGTTCCACCGTCCCCACCCGCTCGGCCCGGAAGCCGTCAAGCGCGGACGGAGCCAGGTCGAAAGGCGGCGGCACCTGATCGAGCGGCACGGCGCCGAGCACCTCCGGAAGGTTTTCACTCGGCCAGTTCGGGAATTGCCACATCCCGCGAAGCAGCCGTGTCCCCCGACGTTCGACCCGAACCGTCCCGTCTTTCGCTTGAAGGATCCATACGGCGCGCTTCTCCTTGCGTTTGGCTTGAGGTTTTTTGCGCATGGGCAACCGCTCGGTAAGGCCGAGACGAAGTGCGGCACAATGCGTATGGAGCGGGCACGCCGCGCAATTCGGTCGGCGCGGCGTGCAGACGGTAGCCCCGAGTTCCATCAGCGCCTGGGTGAGGTCGCCTGGCGAATGCGGCGGGGAAAGGGCCGCGTACGCCGGCTTGAGCGCCGCATAAACTTGTCGGGAGAACGACGACGCGTCGACCGGCGTCTCCCAGCCGAACAGGCGGGCGGCGACGCGGCGCACGTTGCCGTCGACCGCCGGTTCCGGTTGATCGTAGGCGATGGACAGAACGGCCCCGGCGGTGTAGTCGCCGATGCCGGGAAGCTTTCGGAGCTCCGTTTTCGAAGCCGGCAGCCGTCCGCCGCAGCGGGCGACGACTTCCCGCGCCAAGGCGTGCAGATGGCGGGCCCGCGCGTAATAACCGAGACCGCTCCACATCTTGAGGACTTCCGCCTCGTCGGCACCGGCGAGCGCCTCAAAAGTCGGGAAACGCGCCATCCACCGTTCGTAATACGGGATGACCGTCGCGACTTGCGTCTGTTGCAGCATGAGTTCGGAGACAACGATCGCATACGGATCCCGTGTCCGGCGCCACGGCAAATCGCGACGCGCTTTGACATACCATGTCAACAGGGATTCGAGCCAGGCGCGCTCGAACGATGTCGTCATGTCCGTCGTGACCATGATCGCCTCCTCTTTAGGGCATGTCGGCGCTCATAGGGTATAAAAACCGTTGAAATGCCTGTAAGAAAAAGCGTAGAATGGGAGCAGACGGCCAAACAAGGAGGCACCCATCCTTGGATTCCGGAACGCACTTCATCATGGGACTCGGCCTCTTCGCCTTGGCCCATCTCGACCCGACCGTCGTCGCAAGCACGCCGGCTCTCGTCGGCACGGCGACGGCCACCGTCATCGGTTCGCAGATGCCCGACGCCGACATCATCACCCGGCTCGGCGGGAATGCCTTTTACTTGCGCCATCACCGCGGCCTCTCGCACGCGTTGCCGATGCTCGCCGTCCATACGCTCGGCATCGCCGGCCTGATCGCCGCTTTCGGCTACGGACCTCCGCTTTTGCACCTCCTCTTTTGGACGGCCCTCGCCGTCTTTCTGCACGTCGGGACGGACATCTTCAACAGCTACGGCACCCAAGTGCTGAGGCCCTGGCGCAAGACGCGGGTGGCTCTCCACGTCATCCCGATCGTCGATCCGTTCATCATCGCCCTGCATCTGGCCGGTTTGATCGCCTGGGCCGGCGGCAGCCCGCCGGGGCCGGCGTTCCTCATCGTCTATCTGCTGCTTCCCGCGTATTTCGCCGCCAAAACCGTCTACCGTCGGCGGGCCGAGCGCGCCCTGGCGCGGCTTTACCCCCATGCCCGACGTCTCATCCTGCCCAAATCGTCGCCGTTCGCCTGGCAGGTCGTGATCGAGGCGCCGCATCACTTCCTCATCGGCCGTTATGCCTTCGGTGCCGTACGCTTCCGGCAAGCGGTGATCAAAGAGAACGCCGATTCCGAAGCACTCGCCGCCGCCCGTCGATCCCGCGCCGTCCAGGCGTTTCTGGCCTTCTCCTCGACGGTGTACGCGACGACACGCCGGACAGGACGCGGCGTTGAAGTGCGCTACTTTGACATCCGCTACTTCGGCCGAGAGCGTCATCCGTTGATGCTGACCGTCGTCGTCGACGAGCGCGGAGCGGTCGTCTACGAGCATCTGGCCTGGAAATGCCCGGAACGCATGAACCGGCGGCTCGGCGCCTGGGCCGAACGGCAGACGGCGTAAAACGTTCAGCCCATGAAGGCGCCGCGGACGGCCCATTCGATCAACCGATCGATGAGCGCCGGATACGGAAGACCGGAGGCTTGCCACAGCCGGGGATACATGCTCTGGGCGGTAAAGCCGGGAATCGTGTTGATCTCGTTCAGATAGACGCCGCCGGTCGTGCGATCGAGGAAAAAGTCGACCCGCGCCAACCCCCGGGCGTCGATAGCCGAAAACGCGCGCAGCGCGTATGTGCGGAGGCGGTCTTGGAGCGCTTCGTCGATCGGCGCCGGGACGATGAGTTCCGCGCCGCCGTCCGTATATTTCGCCTCGTAGTCGTAAAAATCGTTCCGCGGGATAATCTCCCCGGCGACCGAGACCTGAGGCGGGTCGCCGTCCAGCACCGCCACCTCGAGCTCCCTGGCCGTAAGGCCTTGCTCGACGATCAACTTCTCGTCGTAACGAGCGGAAAGTTGGAGCGCCCGGGCGAGCTCGGCGCGGTCCGGCGCTTTGAAGATGCCCAGACTGGAGCCGGAGTTCGCCGGTTTGACAAAGACCGGATAGGCGAGGGCGCCCTCGATCCGTTCGATCACCGCCTCGATGCGCCCTTCCACTTCCCGGCGGCGAATGACGGTATAAGCGACCTGCGGCAAGCCGTGAAGGGCGAAAAGCTGCTTCATGACGGCTTTATCCATGCCCACCGCGGAGGCCAGCACGCCGGAGCCGACGTACGGGATGCCGAGAAGCTCCAAGTAACCCTGGACGGTACCGTCTTCGCCGTTTCTTCCGTGCAGGACGGGAAAAGCGACGTCCGCCTGCTGGAGGTACGGCGAGCCGACGTGCGCCCACGGCGGGCCGGAGACGCGGTCGACCGCCGGGTCCATGCTTGCTCGACCGCCTGAACCGGCGGCGCCCGCCGTTCCCTCCAAGAGCGCCCACGACGCTTCCGGAGAAAGCCACGTCCCGTTCCGGGCGATGGCCA
>JADBKT010000008.1 GCA_014896255.1 Hydrogenibacillus sp. | reverse complement strand
TCGCCGGCCGCGGATGCGTTAACGGTTGAGAATGCTCAACATCTGTTCCGTCTCTTGAATGAGCCGGCGGACGATTTCGCCCGCACCGGCTTCGCGGCTCAGGGCCGAAGCCTGACCGGACCAGAGCGACATGAACTCCGGATCGGATTGCCGCGCGGCCCAGTTCCGCATGGGACGGGTGAGCGCATTCTGAATGGGATAAGGGGGGATGGGCGCGTCGTATTCGTGTATCAGCGAGATGAACGCATTCTGAATCCCTCGCGCCGGCTTTCCGGAAAAGGCGGCGGTGATGACGGTCGAGGTGTCGCGACTGTGGAGGACCGCTTTTTTGTAGCTGGGGTGTGCGCCGCTTTCCCGGCTGGCGAGAAAAGCGGTGCCCATCTGCACCGCCGATGCCCCCAGCGCCAGCGCGGCGACGATGCCTCGGCCGTCCATGATGCCGCCTGCGGCGATGACGGGAACGCCGACCTTGTCCACGATCTGGGGGACCAGCGCGATCGTCCCGATGAGGGCGGATGCGTCGAACCCGAGAAACGTCCCGCGATGCCCGCCCGCTTCATATCCCTGCGCCACGACGGCGTCCACGCCTGCCTCTTCCAGCCGGACCGCTTCCGCCACCGTGGTGGCCGTCCCGATGACGCGGATCCCTCTGGCTTTCCAGGCCGAGACTTCTTCGCGGGTCGGACAACCGAAGGTGAAGCTGAAAACCGGCACCCGTTCTTCCAAGACGACCGTCATCTGCGCAGCGAACGCATCTTCAAGATTCGTCTCGAATGAGAGGTCGTTCAGCTCCTCGGCGATTTCCTTCCCGAATGGATGCAAGGTTTTTAGATAATCTTTCATCCGGTTTACGCCATCCCAATCCACTGGTAAGTGCTTCTCCGGCATAAAGAGGTTTACGCCAAACGGTCGATCGGTCAATTCACGGATGCGACGAACGGCGGCCCGGATGGCCTCCGGCGACATGTAGCCGGCGCCGAGGAAACCGAGACCGCCTTCGTTGGACACCGCCGCGACGAGCTCGGGCGTGGTCGGGCCTCCGGCCATCGGAGCCTGGATCAGCGGATAGGGGATGCCGAACAGGCGTGTGATCGCCGTTTCATACCACATGCGAGTTTCTCCGTCGGCCCGATCGGTCTTCGGGCGATCGACCCGGAACGTACACCTGCAAATCCTCAGACGACGTCTTCCAGCGCGCCCGTTCCCCCGCAGACGTTGCAGGCGACGACGCCAAAACCGAAGCAGTATGGACACGCCTCGCCTTCTTCGTTCTCCCCGCTTCCTCCGCACATGCGGCACGGTTCTTCGCCGTTCCCTCGGCACTTCGAGCAGTCGATCATCTCCCCCCGACCTCCTGTTATAAAACATTGTAGTTTTTGTTGTCATCATTATATAACAGTTGATCTGAAGGCGCAACGGATCAATTCCTGTTTAAATTGCATTTCACCGGACATACGGGTTCGACGACCGCTCCCGACCGATCGTCGTCTCCGGACCGTGCCCGGGGTAGACGATCGTCGCCGGCGGAAGTGCGTACAGCTTTTCGCGGATGCTCCGAAGGAGCGTCTCGTGATCTCCGCCGGGAAGATCCGTTCTCCCGATGCTCCCGGCAAACAGCGCGTCGCCGGCGAAGACGACGTCGCCGATGCGGTAGGCGAGCGAACCGGGTGAATGACCGGGCACATGCAGCACCGTCACCTTCCGCCCGGCAAACGAAAGCACCTCGTCGTCGTCGATCAGCCGGTCCGCTTTCGGCGCGACGACCGGCGGGGTGATGGACGAAAAATAGGCCGAACCGTTCAACGCCGGATCGCGGAGCCACGCCGCCTCGTTCGGGTGGATGAGGATCGGTGCGCCGGTTGCCGCCTTGAGCGCTCCGAGCCCGGCGATATGGTCGAAGTGGGCGTGAGTCAAAAGCACGTAAACGACATGGTAACCTTCGATGGCCGCAAGAAGCGCTTCGGGTTCGGCGCCGGGATCGACGACGACCGCCTCCCGACGGTCATCGTCGAGGAGCGCGTAGGCATTGGCTTGAACCGGACCGAGCACAAAACGTTCGATACGTAAATTCATGGACTCGCGCATCTCAGGCAAGCATCCCTTCCGCCGGAGACGAGGCGCTCGCATGCGCCCGTTTCGGCATTCTGCCGGCAAGGCGTGCCATACGACCGGCAATGGTCGCATGCCGCATCGCTTCGGCCATCCGTACGGGATCGCCGGCTTCGGCCACGGCGGTGTTCAACAGCACCGCGTCTGCACCGAGCTCAAGCGCCAGCGCCACGTCCGACGGCGCACCGAGCCCGGCATCGACGATGACCGGAACGCGGACCGACTCGACGATGAGCCTGATGGCATACGGATTGAGAATGCCGAGGCCAGAGCCGATCGGAGCGGCGCCCGGCATGACCGCGTGCGCGCCGGCCGCCTCGAGCCTTTTGGCCAGGATCGGGTCGTCCGACGTATAGGCGAGGACGATAAACCCTTCTTGGACGAGCGCCTCCGTCGCCTTCAGCGTCTCCACCGGATCCGGGAGAAGCGTCCGTTCATCGCCGATGATCTCGACCTTGATCATCGATGAAAGGCCGCTCGCCTTCGCCAGGCGCGCGAGGCGCATCGCTTCCTCCGCCGTTTTGGCCCCGGCGGTGTTCGGCAAGAGGTGATGGCGCGACAGATCGACGCCTTCGAGCACGCCGGACGCCCCTCGCGACCCGTCGTTTCGCTCAAGGTCGATGCGTCGCACGGCGAAGGTGATCACCTCTGCGCCGGAAGCCTCGATCGCCTTCCGTTGAACGTCGACGGACGGGTATTTGCCCGTGCCTAGAAAGAGCCGTGAGCGGAAGGCGTGCGGGCCGATGACGAGCAGGTCCTCTTCGTCTTTTGTCATGCGCACGGCTTCATGTTGCCGAGCACGATCCATCTGCTTCCCTCCATATCCGTCAAAGTGTTTGATCGTATGCGGCGCGATCGCGGCGATACCGGCGACCTCAGCCGCCGCCGACAAAATGGACGATCTCGAGTTTGTCGTTCGGTCGCAGCACCGTCCGGGCATAGTCGTCTTTGGACACGATCGCTCCGTTCCATTCGACCATCACGATTTGACCGTCCAATCGGAAATGCCGGAGCACGTCGGAGACCGTCTCTACTCCCGGCAGCTCATGTCGCTTGCCGTTGATGAGAAGTTCCATCTCCGTTCCCCTTTCTTTCCATTCATCTCCGCAGCATATTGCCTCACACAAACGGCATGGGCGCGCGACCTTCTGACGCACGAAAAAACGCCGCCCGGCGGCGGCGCTGGTGCAGGATCGCTTAAACGACCGGTGCACGATCGCTTAAACGATTCGACCCGCTTCCGCCACCTTCCCTCCGCCGGCATTACCCGGTGCGCCGAAATTCCTCGGCGATCGTTCAGGTAGACGCGGTCGGACGCTTGAGGCCGCCGAACGCCCGGTCGCCCGGTCAGAAAACGGCCCGCCGTTTGGCGGCCGCTTTTTGACTACCTTCTTAGATCCAGAGAATCTTAGATCCAGATGAAGTCCGAGGGCGAAAGCTCGAGGTGAGAGACATGCACGGATTGTTCGATCCGCTCTCTTTTCGGGGCCTGACGCTGAAAAACCGTATCGTCATGTCGCCGATGTGCCAATACAGTGCCACGGCGGACGGCCGGGCCACGGACTGGCATTTCGTCCACTACGGGACTCGGGCCGTCGGCGGCGTCGGATTGATCATCTTGGAAGCGACGGCCGTCGAAAGCCGCGGACGGATCAGCGAAGCGGACCTCGGCCTGTATGACGACAGCCACATCGAGCCTTTGGCGCGCATCGTCGACTTTGTTCACGCCCATGGCGCGTCCGTCGGTGTTCAGCTGGCCCACGCCGGCCGCAAAGCTTGGTCTCCGCGGAAAGGGATCGGCCCGCAGCAGGCGGTGGCCCCGTCCGCCGTTCCGTTTGCCGAGGACTGGCCGGTGCCGCGGGAACTCGCGGCCGATGAGCTTCCGGGCATCGTTGAAGCGTTCGCGCGCGCGGCCCGGCGAGCACTTCAGGCCGGTTTCGACGTGGTCGAAATTCATGCTGCCCACGGTTACTTGCTGCACGAATTTCTCTCGCCGCTTTCCAATCGACGGCAAGACCCCTATGGAGGCGATCTTCGGAACCGGATGCGCCTCCTTCTGGAAGTGGTGAAGGCGGTACGGGCCGAATGGCCGGAAGAACGCCCCATGTTCGTCCGCCTCTCGGCCGTGGATTGGGCTCCGGGCGGTCTTTCGCTGGCGGATACGGTGGAGATTTCCCGGGCGCTTAAGGATCAAGGGGCGGATCTGGTGGATGTGAGCTCTGGGGGCCTCGTGATGCCGAGTGAACCGATTCCGGAAGCGCCGGGCTATCAGACGGGCTTTGCGGCGGAAGTGCGCCGTCTGGCGGGTATCGCCGTCGGTGCCGTCGGTCGGATTACCGCGCCTGCGCAAGCCGATGCCGTCATCCGCTCCGGGCAAGCCGACGTCGTGTTTCTGGGCCGACAGCTGCTCCGCGAGCCCTACTGGCCGCTTCGAGCGGCCCGCGCGCTCGGTGTGGAAGTCGACTGGCCGCGTCAGTACTTGCGGGCGAGGCCCGAACGGCTGGCCGGAAACGGCGTGATCTGGAGACGGTGCCACTGTCACGGCTTCGCCGCCGGCGGCATTCGGAGGCGGCGGGGTGCCGGTTCGGGAGCGCACCGGCGCGCTCGACTTCCGCCAGTACGTCCGGCTCGACGACAGTAAGCCGTCCTCGAGGTCGACTACCCGGAAAACGGAGATCGGGAATTGCTCTCGCCCTCGGCACGGCAACGAGGAGAGGAGCGCTGGGCTATCACTGCCCCGAGCGGCATCGACTTCGTCCAACACGCAAAACGGCACCGGGCGCACGGAAAGAACGGCGAACAACAAGGCGATCGCCGAAAGCGCCCGCTCGCCGCCGGATAAGAGACTCAAGCGGCGAGTCTTTTTCCCCGGCGGCTGAGCCAAAATGTCGATCCCCGCCGTGAGCGGGTCGTCGCCTTCCAACGCCAGATCGGCCTTACCGCCGCCGAACAGGCGCTCGAACGTCTCCTGATATGCCCGGCGGATCGCCTGAAACGCCTCCCAAAAACGCACCCGCATCTCCTCGTCGATCTCCTCGATCAACCGCGAAAGCTTGGCTTTCGCCGCGTCAAGATCATGAAGCTGCGTGCGGTAAAAGGCGAGGCGCGCGCCGAGACGCTCGGCATCTTCCACCGCGCCGACGTTCACCGTGCCGAAAGCGTCCAATTCCGCCTTCTTCTCTCGGAGCGCCCGCCGGACCTCGTCGATCTCTGCCGCCGTGAGGGTTCGGGCGTCTTCCCGCGCCGCCTCATACGTCCGTTCATGCACCTCGCCGAGGTGCTTCAGATGCCGATCGAGCACGTCGCCGGCGCGCTCGGCCTTCAGCCGATCTTCGGCCAGCGTCGCGGTAAGCGCGGCGATCGTCCGCTGCTGCTCCTCCAAAGCGGTTTCGACGACGCCAACGCGCGCGCGGACGGATTCACGTTCAGCGTACAGGCGCATCCGATCCTCCGACAAGCGGTCTCGCCGCGCACGCACCTCGGCGAGCACCGCGCGCACTTCCTCGGCGCGAAGGCGATCTTCGGCGTCCTCCTGGGAGAGCCGCTCCGCTTCGCGCAAAAGCTCCTCCGCTTCGGCTTCCCATGCCGCAAGTTGCGCGCGTTTGTCATCCAAAAGGCGCTGTTCGGCGGCCAGCGCCGCTTCCAGGCGGGCGACGGAAAGCTCCACCTCGGCCAGACGAGCGCGCTTGGTCGAAGCGTCGTGATCGCGTTCCAGAGCCGCCGCTTCCAACGCTTTCAGCGCGGCATACGCGGAATCGGAGGCGGCCTGCGCGCGCCGGGCCTCCTCCGCCGCTTCTTCCAGCGATCTCTGCATCTCTTGCACTTCTGCTTCGGCCACCCGATCTGCATCGCTTAAGCGATCGACCGCCGCTTGAGCGTCTTCCGCCTGACGGCGGGCGGCATCGGTGGCGGCCTGCGCTTCGGCCAGCGCCCGGCGCGCCGCCACCAACCGTTCGGCCGCCGCCGATGCTTCCTGAACCGCCGCCTCATACGACGCCGCCGCCTGCGCGTAAGCCGCCTCCGCTTCGGCGAGGGCCGCTTCCGCCGCCCGGCGCGCCGCGCGAAACTGCGCATATGCCTGCTCGCGAGCGGTGAAGGCGCCGCTTTTTTTGGCGCTCGACCCGCCGGTGAGCGACCCGCCGGGGTGAAGCAATTCCCCGTCGAGCGTCACGATGCGGTGACGGTAGCCGAGCCGGCGGGCCGCCGCCGTCGCCGTGTCCAACGTCTCGACGACGAGCACCCCGCCCAGCAAAAACCGCCGCACGACCGCGTACGCTGGCGCCGATTCGACGAGCTCGGAGGCCGGGCCGAGGACGCCGGGCATCTCCCGCCGAAGCGCCTCGAACTCCGCCGGATTCGCCCGCGCGCGGAGCACGTCGAGGGGCAAGAATGTCGCGCGCCCGAGGCGCCCGCGCTTTAAATAGTCGATCGCCGCATGCGCCGAGGCCTCGTCCGCGACGACGATGTTCATTGCCGCCGGGCCGAGGACGACGTCGATCGCCGTCGTGAGCGCTTCGGGAACGCTGAAAAGCGTCAGCACCGGTCCGTGGATGCCGGAAAGCCGTCCTTCCTCCGCAGCTTTCAAGACGGCCCGCACACCTTCTTGAAAACCGGCCCCGGTTCGCTCCGCCGCCTCATATGCCCGTACTTCCGCCAGGATTCCGGCCAGACGCTCCTCTGCTCGAGCTTTTTTTCGGCGCGCCTCTTCCATCGCCTGTCGTTCGGTCTCCGCCCGGCGTCGATGCGCCTCGGCTTCCGCCGCCCGGCGTTCGGCCAGCGCCTCGGCCGAGGCCAGCGCCGCCTCGGCCGCCGAAAGCGCCGCCCGAAGACTTTGCACGCGGTGCTCGACACGATCGGCGTCATCGGGCCGGCCGCCTTGACCCACACGGGAGCCGCGCGCCTGGCGTTCACCGCCGGCGCGATGACCTCCTCGCTTTTGTGGTTTTTCGCCCTTGCCCTTTTCGGCCGTACCATCCGCCGGCTGAAAGCGGAGTGGGTGCGCCACGTCGCGCGCCTGTCGGCCGTGTTCATCTGGGGCGCCGCAGCCTATCTGCTCTATGCGTTCGTCCGTTCGATCACGGCCGCCTGAACCTGTCTTCCCGCGCGGAAGCAACACCGATCTTGCGGCCCGTGCAGGAATATCGCCTACGCACGGAAAGGCATTCCGCCGCTTTCATCCATCAGCGGTCGAGCGGGAGATGCTGCGCCGTCAAGGCCAGCATCGCGCCCAAGACGATCATCAACCCGAAATAGGCGACGCCGTAGACGATCCGCATCCGAAGCGGCACCTGGTAATACGTCGGATCGCGGACGATGCCGCCCCGTGCGCGGTCCGGTCGGAACGTGATGAAAAGCCGCAGTCTCCCGTCATCAGCGCCGAGTCGCCGGTAACCGAGCATCTCCACGGCGGTCACGGCCCCGGCGTCAAAATCAAGCGTCGCGAGCCGGCCAAGGCCCGGATAATCGACTTCGAGCTTCGTCTCCCGCGTCTTTAGGTTCGTGTACTGGCGAAAATCGAGGGCGCGCCGGTGGGCTTCTCCGGGAACGGGAAAGAACGCCTCCGTAAAGACCGACGGTGCAAGCGGGAACTCGTGCACCACCGACAAGGTCTCGTCCTTTCGACCGAAGTACGCTTGATACAGCTCCCAGGCGAACAACAGCCAGATCAACAAAAACACGATCGCCTTCAGGTAAATGATGACGATAAGCCCGCCGATGAGGCCGATCAGCCACAGCCAGCGGGAGATGGCGGTCACGATACGTCCCCCGTCCAGCGGATGAATCGGCAACAGGTTGATGAGGTTGAGAAAAAATCCGACCCATGCGATGAGAAACAAATACGGCCGATCGGTCGCATAACCCAATGTCAGCGCGGCCATCGCCCCGAGGGAACCGAAGAGCGGGCCGCCGAACGCGACGAAGGCTTCCGTCCGGGCGTCGGCCGGTTGCTTTTTCAGCATGATCAACGCGCCGAAAAACGGGATAAACGCCGGAAGCGACACCGGCAGTCCGACTTTCCGCGCCGCCAGCACATGACCCATCTCATGGATGAACAGCATGAGCACGAGGCCGACGGCAAATTGCCAAGGATAGATCAACGTATACACGCCGACGGAGAGCGCCATGCTCCAGATCGTCGGACCGAGCTTGCCAAACTTCAGCAATTTGACCAGAAATAGGCCGACCGTCTTCAATTTGCTCAGAATGGCCAGCACGATCGCCAGTCCGCCGTAACGGCCGAGGCGATTTTTTTTCGTCTCCTCCGGCACATCGAGCCCCCCTCGCCCGCGAAGTTGATTCCATTATACACGATCAGGCCCATTTTAGCCGTTTTGTGTACGGGCACAGTCCAAAGCCGGACAACCACATACGGTATGAATGAATTCACCGCAAAGGGGGGAAGTTCATGGCTATCGCGTACGCTCACGCCGTTCGCCATCTGGGACGGCCGGTCTGGGTGCTTACCAAAGACCGGCGCCGCTACTACGGTGTTGTTCACCGCGTCACCCCGACGCACCTCTACTTGCGCCCGATTCATACGCCGCCGTCCGGCGTGTCCCCTTACGGATATGTCCGTCCGATGCATGACGGACAGGGCACGCCCGATGTAGAGCCCCTCGGCGCCGCAAGTACACATCTGAACGTCGAGCCGACGCAATGGTGGTGGGGGTGGAGGCCGATTGGGTTCGGGCTCATCGCCTTGCCGCTCTTTACGCTGCTCGCGCTCGGCCTGCTTTGGATTTGACGGTTTGGGATGGAACGGCCTTGACGAAGGCGCCCGCCCCGATGGGGCGGGCTTGTTTCATTATCCCTTCGGCCGGAAGACGAGCGCCGCCAAAAAGCTGAAGACGATGGCCGCGCTGATCCCGGCGCTCGTAATCTCGAACATGCCGGTAATGACGCCGATCGGGCCGTGCCGCTCCAATTCCTCCAGTGCGCCGCTTGAGAGCGCATATCCGAAACTCGTGACCGGGACGCTCGCCCCGGCGCCGGCAAAGCGGATCAGCGGTTCATACCAGCCCAAGCCCCCGAGCACGGCCCCGGCAACGACGAGCGTGGTCATCGTGTGCGCCGGCGTCAGCTTCCACACATCCATCATCCATTGCCCGATGGCGCTGATCAATCCGCCGACCACAAAAGCCCAAAAAAAGATCACTTACATCACCCTCTCCACGGCGACGGCGTGCGCGATCGTCGGAATCGACTCGCCCTGTTGATACGTCGTCGGCGACATGAGCGCGCCGGTGGCGACCATGAGGATGCGAAACAGCGTCCCCGACAGCAGATGTTTCATCACGTGTCCGTAGAAGACGGCCGCCGAACTCGCCGTCCCGCTCGCGCCGGCGAACACCTCTTGCTCCTCGCGGTAAATCATGAGCCCCGCGTCGACAAAGCGCTTCGGATCGACGCGGACCCCCTCTTTTTCGAACAACTCCAGCGCCAGCTCCCGCCCGATGCGCCCGAGATCGCCGGTGACGATGAGGTCGTAATCGTCCGGTGAGCGCGTCATGTCGTCGAGATGAGTGACGATCGTGTCGAACGCCGCCGGCGCCATCGCCGCCCCCATGTTGAGCGGATCCTTGAGGCCGAGGTCGACGACGCGGCCGATCGTCGCCGCCGTGATGATCACCGGCGCCGGATCAAGGCTGACGATCCCCGCACCGGCACCGGTCACCGTCCACTGCGCCGTCGGCGGTTTTTGCGCACCGTATTCCGTCGGGTACCGATACGTCCGTTCGGCGGCCATATTGTGGCTGGCCGTACCGGTGAGCACTCGATTCGCGCGGCCGCTGTCCACGGCCAGGGCGGCGAGCGCGAGGCCCTCCATCGAGGTGGAACAGGCGCCGTTTAGACCGATGAACGGCATGGTGAGCGTGCGCGCGGTGAAGGAAGCGGTGATTCCCTGGCTTAAGAGATCTCCGGCGATGAACAGGTCGAGATCGGCCTTGTCCAGTCCGGCCTTCTTCATGGCGATATCCGCCGCCGTCTCGAGGAGTTTGCGTTCCGCCTGTTCGTACGTCTGCATTCCGACGTAAACGTCGTCGTAAATCAGATCAAAATCGCCGGCGAGCGGCCCCTCCCCTTCTTTGGGGCCGCCCACCACGGCGGAGGCGATGATGCCCGGACGGTTCGGAAACATCCATGTCCGACCTCTCCGCAACCGACTCCCCCCTGATCATGGGCTTAAGACCCGCTAAAGAACGGTGAAGATCGTCTTGACCAAAGCGACGACGAACGCCGCCACCGTACCGAAGACGATCACCGGTCCGGCGACCTTGAACATGTTGGCCCCCACTCCGAGCACGTAGCCTTCCGCTTTGGCGTCCAGAGCGCTTGAGGCCATCGTGTTGGCGAAGCCGGTGATCGGGACGATCGTTCCGGCGCCGGCCCATTGGGCGATCCGGTCGTAGACGCCGAGTCCGGTGAGGAGCACGCTCAAGAAGACAAGCGTGGCCACCGTCGGATTGTTGGCGCCTTTTTCCGTAAAGCCAAAAAAGTTTTCATACATCCACATCAACATCTGCCCCAGAACCGAAATCATGCCTCCGACCACGAACGCCCGCACGACGTTCAAGCCGATTGGCCGAGGAATCTCTCTCGTCCGGGCCAACGCCTGGTACGCTCGGGCTTCCGGAAGCGCGGGTTTGGCCATCCGTCATCCTCCCTTCTCTTCGTTCCTTTAGCATGCACGGCAGGCGCAAAAATAAACAAGCACCAAAAAGCGGCGGGTCAGCCCTCCCACCGGAACACGGCGTGGTAAATCGGCTGACCGGCCGCCAAAAATTTGGCTTCATAATCGGTGACGGGACCCTGCGGTTCCCCGCCGTGAATGGTCTCCGAACGAACCGGCACATAACCGTACGCTTTAAGCGAATCCACACTGAAGTCAAAAAACGGCGCGTTGTCCGTCTTCAACCACAGCTCGCCGCCGGGCCGAAGAAGCGGCGACAGGCGGGCCAAGGCGCGCGGATGGGTGAGACGACGCTTGGCGTGGCGTTTTTTCGGCCACGGATCGCTGAAGTTAAGGTACAGTCGGTCGATCTCCATCGGCGCAAAGTAGGCGGCGACGTTTGCCGCATCATCGAAGATGAAGCCGACATTCGAAAGTCCCGCTTCCTCGACACGCCGCCAGGCGACGTACAGCGCCTCCGCCTTGCGCTCCAGGCCGATGAACAAGGCCCCCGGATCCCGCATCGCCGCTTCCCGGATAAACCGCCCGCGCCCGCAACCGATCTCCACGTACAGCGGCCCCGGTCGATGAAAAAACAACAGACGCCAATGTCCCGGCCAACCGTCCGGCCGACGGACGACGTTCGGCGCGGCGCGCAATGTCGGAAGCGCCTGCGGCTTATGGCGAAGCCTCAATGTTCGTCCGCCCCGCCTTCTTGCGCCTCGTCGAACCAATGGTCGAGCACCTTGCCGGACAACACCTGATCGCGAATGAACTCCACCTGCCCGGGCGTAAACGCTGCTTCCCACGGCAGACCGAGCCGATCGGCCAGATCGACGAGCACGAGCAGCTCCGTCCAGGCGACGTATCGTTTATACCAGAAAAACGACGGATTTTCGTGCATATACGGATACAGATCGTCGAAGGCCGTGCGCTTGCTCAGGATGGCGCGCTCGAACTGCGTTTTGGCCGCGCTTAAGCGCGATTCAATGAGGGTGGTGCAGCGGGCTTCATTCGTGACCGGCTTGGCCCCGCCTTCCTTCGCCTCATGCATGGTCTTTTCCCTCCCTCCCATCGCTTCTCCGTTCGGTCGCTGCACCGTCAGGCGCAGGCCATTCGCCGCCTACGGCCGCTTTCGGCTCCTTTGCGCCGGCGGCGGCTTTATCGGGCGGCTTCTTTCAGTGCCCGAACTTCCGGTTCCGTAAGCGGCCTCAGCGCCCCTTCCGAGAGCCCCTCATCCAGCAAGAGGGGGCCGATCCGCACGCGCTTAAGATGCCGGACGGGCTTGCCGATCACCAGAAACATGCGCTTTACCTGGTGATACTTGCCCTCGGTGATGGTCACGCGGGCGATCGACTCCGGACCCGCCTGCACGATCTCCAGGCGCGCCGGACGGACCGGCGTTCCGTCCTCGAGCAAAAGTCCCGCGGCGAAGCGTTCCACGTCCGCTTCGGTGAGTACGCCTTGTGCGCGCACTTCATATTCCTTTTCCACCGCATGGCGCGGAGACGTGAGGCGGTGCGCAAGCGCGCCGTCGTCGGTGAGGAGCAAGAGCCCCACCGCATCCCGATCGAGCCGCCCGACCGGAAACAGGCCGCGGCGAACGTACGTTTCCGGCACGAGGTCGACGACCGTCGGAAAATCACGATCAACGGTGGCGCTCACGACGCCTGGCGGTTTGTTCATCATGTAATAGACATGTTCGGCGTAGTGCACCGGTTCTTCAAAGACGCGTATTTCATCCCGCTCCGGGTCGACATGCGCGTCGGCCGCAGAAGGCAACGCACCGTTTACGAGCACCGCGCCGCTTTTGATCAGTTTTTTCGCTGCGCTCCGCGTCCCGTAGCCCATGTGCGCAATCAGCTTATCCAAACGCATCGTACGGCCCACGATCCCGCCCCCTTGCGCTTAAGCCGTCGCCGACGTGTCGCCCTCGTCCGATGTCGTCCGCTGTTACGCGTCCGATTCGTCCCGCGTTTGTAAGGCTTCGATCTTCCGCCGGATCTCCGCCCCGCGTTCGGCGTGTCCGGGCTTTCCCAGGAGGGCGAACATGTTCGCTTTATAGGCCTCTACGCCCGGCTGGTCGAACGGGTTGATGCCGAGGAGCGACCCGCTCATCGCCACCGCCCGTTCGAAAAACATGACAAGCGCGCCGAACGTTTCGGCGGTCAGCCGACTCACCACGATGCGGCTCACCGGAACGCCTCCGTCGCGATGGGCGATGAGCGTCCCCCACATCGCCTGCGCGTTGATCCACTGAACATCGCGACCGACGAGGTAGCCGAGACCGTCGAGGTCGTCGTCCGCCGGAGGAACGACGACCTCCGCACCCTCCTCGTCCGTCCACAGGAACGTCTCGAACAGGCGCCGGCGCCCCTCCTGAACGTACTGCCCGATGGAATGCAGATCGGTCGTGTACTGTCCCGCCACCGGAAAGATGCCGCGCCCCTTTTTGCCCTCGCTTTCGGCGAACAACTGCGCGAGCCATCCGCCGAAGGCCTCAAACCGCGGGGAAAATCCGGCGAAGAGCTCCACGTCATACCCTTTTTGATACAGAATGTAGCGTGCGGCCGCATATCGATAGGCGGCGTTCGTCTCCACATCCGGCGAGGCGAGCGCCGTCATCATCGCCCGGGCGCCGGACAAAACGGCCTCGATGTCGATGCCGGCGACGGCCATCGGCAAGAGGCCGACCGGCGTGAGCACCGAGAACCGCCCGCCGACGTCCCGCGGAATGTCGAAGGACGTATAGCCGTAGCGCTCCGCCATCGCCCGGAGCGCGCCGCTGGACGGATCGGTCGTGGCGATGATCCGCCGTCGGGCCCCCTCTTTTCCGTACCTGGCTTCCAGATCCGCCTTAAGCAGCCGAAACGCGACGGCCGGTTCCGTCGTCGTCCCGGATTTGGAGACGACGTTCACGAAAACGTTTTTCCCGTGAAGACGCGCGCGCAGGCGCTCGAGCGCCCAGCTGCTCAAATGGTGTCCGATGAAGACGACCTCGGGCCCGGTCTCCCCCTCCGAGAGCATCCGGATCGCCGCATGCGCGCCGAGATACGAACCGCCGATGCCGATGACGACGAAGACGTCGGCTTCTTCGCGGATGCGCAAAGCGACCGAATGCACGGCCGAGAGCGTCTCCTCACGGATGCGCTGCGGGTAATCAAACCAGCCGAGCATCGCCCCGTCGCGCCGTTTTTCGACGAGTTCCGCATGGTGATGCGCGATGACGCCGGCGAGTCGCGCGTACTCCTCCGGATCGATAAACGCGCCGAGCGGTTGATCGTCGTATTGGACGAGACGCAACGCTCCCCCCCCTTTCGATCCCAGCCCATGATCACGATCAGTATACCAAAAAAGCGACGGTCGACGTCGCCTGATGGAAGAAAGTGTCCATTTGATGTTTTATTTTTTCAACAGCGCGCGCATGTCGCGGTAGACATCGTCCGGCGAAAGCGTGGAACCGGGATACAGCGCGCGGATCTGACCGTCGCCGTCGACGAGCACGACCCGATCGGAGTGTATGAAGTAACCGTCGTTCGACGGTTGGACGAACAGGCCAAAATCACGCACCACTTGATGCGTCTCTTCCACCGACCCGGTGAGCGCCCGCCAGTACGGCCAGTCGAGCGTCTGTCCGTCATAGCGGAACTTCGTCATGAAGGCGCGCATCGCCTCCGGCGTATCGCGCTCCGGATCGAAGGTGATCGAATAGAAGCGCACCGCTTCCGGCGTAACGCCGTTCTCCTTGAGCATTTTCTGAGCCACGAGCATCCAATGGGTCATCGCCGGGCACTCGGTCGGGCAATTCGTATAGATGAACGACACGAGCCGGACCTTACCGGCGTCATCGTGGAAATGAAAGGCCTCCCCGTCGATCGTTTGAAGGGTAAAATCCGGCGCTTTGCCGATGACCGGCAGTTGACTCCCGCCGCAAGCCCCCAGAAGGAGCAGCACCGCCAGCCCGACCGTCGCCCAGGTGATGCGCGCCATCGCCCTCACCCCCATCGTCCGAACATCATCTAAGCGAAAATCATCAAGCCGTAGAGGATCGTCAAGTACACGATCGAATAACCGAACATCTGCGTGCTCCAACGCCGTTCTTCCGCACCGCGCAACCGAAACCCGCGCACGGAGAGCGCGAGGTAGACGATTCCGAGCAGCAGCGCTCCGACGGCATACATCGGCCCCACCGTACCCAAAGGATAGAGGAGGAGCGTCGTCGGGACGAGGGTCAGCACATAGATGAACGTTTGACGCTTCGCCGCGCCGTTGCCGTAGACGACCGGAAGCATCGGCACGCCGGCGCGCGCGTAATCGTCTCGACGGCGCATGGCCAGGGCGAGAAAATGCGCCGGTTGCCAGAGGAACAAAATGGCAAACAACACCCAGGCGACGAGGTCGACGCGCATGCTATAGGCGACGTACCCGGCGACCGTCGGGATGGCGCCGGATACCGCACCGACGATGGTGTTGAGCGTCGTCGTGCGTTTCGTCCACAGCGTGTAGAACACGACATAAAATGCCCATCCGACAAACACCGTGTATGCTGCCAGCGGGTGGACGAGCGCGTACAGCAGCCCTTCACCCAAAAGTCCGAGAAGGAGACCATAAACGAGGGCGGCGGTGGGGCTCACCCACCCGCCGGGGATCGGGCGGTTTTTCGTGCGTTCCATCAGCTGATCGATGTCACGATCGATGACGTTGTTGATCACCGTACCGGAAGCGATGACGAGGGCGACGCCGATCAGCGTTCCCACAATCAGAAGCGGTGAGCGATCGTTGAACGCCCCGCTCCCTTTGGCCAACCACAGACCCGCCGCCGTGCCGAATACGTTCGAATAAACGATGCCCGGCTTGATGAGGCGGTAGTAGTCGCCGAGCCGCCGGGCCCGGCCGGAGCGCACCTGACCCTCCGGCCCAGGCGCAAGCGATCGCGTAAGCGCCCCAGGCACCGGCATCTCGCCGTCAAGCATTTTTCTGCCGAGCGTCGACTGTTGGGACACGGGCATCCCTCCTTTCCGTCAGGCCCCCGAAGGAGCGCTGCCCATGAGGCGCGTGTTCGAGCAGCGTTCCGTACACATACGCCGCAGCCCCGAGGGAAAGCGTGGCCATGATCATGTGCGCCGCAACCCAAAAGGGGGTCAGCCCCCGGATGACCACCGTAAATCCGGCCAAAATCTCCAAAAGGAGCAAGACGGCGGTGATCTGCGCGCCGCGGCGCACGCGCCGATCCGAAAGCGGCCGGACGAACGTATACAGTGCCCCGAAGGCGATGAGCGTCAGGACGCCGAGAACGCCGTGAAGCACATAGACGGACTCCGCGAGCGCCGGTGAATCGAGCCAGACGCGCGTCGGATGAAGGCCGAAAAAAACTTCCGCCAACGCGCTGTGTTTAAAGAAACCGCCCAAAGCGATCTCGGCATACACGAGGACGACGAGCCATCCGGCGGCCCGTCTCGCAGACCCGTGCACGCTTCGGCCGTTCGTTCGGCGTGCTTCGGCGCTCCCGGCGCTCCGTGCCCAGAAAATGATCACCGCGACCCACAGCGCCTCGCTGACCAGCACGTCGAGCGTCGTAAAACCTTTCGGCGTACCTAAAAGCACGTTCAGTCCGCCGACGCCGGCCTGCGTGAACAAGAGCAGCAAGACGAGCAAGGCCAGCGGCGCTTGCCCGGTTCGCCGTCCGTAAGGCACCAAGCCAAACGCCGCCGCGTTGCCCAAGGCGACGAAACTCAACAGGACCGTCGTCAGGCGATGCGTGTATTCGATGACCTGCTTGTAGTCAAACGGATCGGGATACAATCGGCCATTGCAGTAGGGCCAATCAAAACCGCAAGCATCGCCGCTTTCCGTGGCCACGACGATGACGCCGAGGGTGAGCACCAAAAAGGTGAGCAACACCACCAGGCGCGGCAACCATTTCCACATCGACGTTCCCTCCACGTCCATCCCCGCCGCCTTAACGCCGATCGCCCACGCTCAGTCGAGGCCCCGACTTTGCGCATCCGGTCGTACGACCCCGACTCCGCAGCACGGATCTTGCGGCCAAGTCGGCGCGGGCCTCGCGGCTACGGTCCTGCGATCCTCACGGTTCCGACCGCTCGCGAAGCCGGGCTTCGGCCAACACCGCCGCCTCGCTCCGGCGTTCTTCTTCGCGCGCCTCGCGGAACCAGCGGTAAAAGACCGTTACGACGAACACGGCGTAGATCAGTTCTTGGAGCACCTTCATCAAAATCCCGCCGAGTTTCTGGTCGTCAAGCGGCGACAGCATGTTGAACTGCTGAACGCTCAAGCCCGCGAGATCGACGGCCCTCGCCCCCGGCGGCAAGCAAAAGCCGACCATCAACGCCCACAGATCGTTGTTGGAATACGTCTGATAAAGCGTCGTATCGCTGAGGAACAACAAAGCGCACGCCGGCGTAATGAGGATGCCGTTGGCGAAAATGTAGGCGATCTTGCGGATATGCGACCATTCCTCGCGTTCCGGAAGCGGGTTTAAGATCGGCCACCACATGATGAGTGAAGCGACGAACATCGCCATCGCGTACAGGATGCCCGCGCTGCGGTGCGTGTTCAAATAGTCGAACACGGCAGGCAGATGATAGATGGAAAACAGGCCGTTGAACAAAAAAAGCGACACAAGAGGATAACTCAGGCGATCGACGGCTTTTTTGAGCGCCCGCCAGCGAAATGCATAGGCGTAAAACCACGGCGGCAACCCGATGAGGAGAAGCGGCGGTACGAGCAAATAGACGATGGCCATCTTGACCATATGCAGCCAAAACACCATGTGACTCATCAAGTAAAGCGGGCTGCCCTGGGCCACATAGTACAGCCCAAGGGCAGCAACGAAGGAAAGGATCTTCACCGGGGAGACCGGTGTCGCGCCGGGGATATCGCGGCGATACGGACCGATCAGGAGCGCGTACAGAGCGCCGACGACGATCACCAAAACGATCTTGTCGGGGCTCCAGAGCGCCACCCAGCCGAACATCTTGAGCTGTTGATAAAGCTGGAGCATGATCTCCCTTCTTTCCCCGATCGCGATACACTATTATAACACTTCGGCTATGAATTTTCTGTGACCGCCGTTTAAAGACGCATTTTTTTCAGTGCCACCAGCTCATGAGCACGACGCCGACGACCGTCACCGCGGTGACAAACACGCCGATGTAGAAAAAGAGCTGCGGCATCGTGTGCCCTTCATCTTTCAGGTGCATCCAGATATAGGCCTGAAAGGCCGATTGGACGACGGCCAGGCCGACGATGAAGGCGACGACGAACCCGACGGAAGCGCCTTGTTCGATGGCATAGACGATCGCCCCAAAAGACAGGATGGTCAAAAAGATGCTCACGGCAAACGCGATCGTGTGGTGTAGGCGATCGCGGCGCGTTTCGCGCTCACCGGGCGGTGTATAAAGCGGCTGTGTCGACATCTTTACGCCACCTTCCCCATGAGATAGACGACGGTGAAGATGAACACCCACACGAGGTCGACGAAGTGCCAGTAAAGGCTGAAGGCATAGACCTTCGGCGCGATATACGGCGTCACGCCGCGTCGGGCGTTGCGCACGAGCAGGGCGAAGAGCCAGAGCAGGCCGAAGGTGACGTGCGCGCCGTGAAAGCCGACCAGGCTGTAGAACGACGTGCCGAAAGCGCTCGACACAAACGTGTGCTTCATGTGCACGTAATGGTTAAATTCATAGATCTCCAGCAGCAAAAACGCCAATCCGAGCAAGCCCGTCAAAGCGAGCCACATTTTCATCGGCCCGGCTTTCAACTGACGCATGTTGAGCACGGCCATGACGCTCGTAAAGCTGCTCGTGAGCAGCAGGGCCGTCGCGGCAAAGACCAGCGGCAGTTCGAACAGCTCTTTTGTCGTCGGGCCGGACATGGTGGAGTGCCGCAGCGCGAGATACACGGCAAAGAAGGAAGCGAAGAGCACCGATTCCGCAGCGATGAACAGCCACACGCCGATCAGTTTGTTGCGCCCTTCCTGTGTGGCCAGTTCGATCGACGGCGCTTTGTCGTGCGCCGCACTCTCGATGCGCCCTGCCGCCCGAACGGCGGCGCCTATGCGCCCCGTTTCCGTGGTCAAACCCATCACACGTTCACCCCTTTCGCCTCTTCCCGCTCGATGTCGTCTTTGTGCAGATGGAATCCTTCATCGTCGATCACCGAGCGCAGGAACATCACGCCGAGGGTCAGCACGATGCCGAGGATGCCCACGTAGAGGAAGTTGGGATGGTATTGCTCTTTGAAGATGAACCCGAGCCCGGCGATGAACAGCGTAAGCGACATCATGAAGGGCAAGATCGACGGGTTGGGCAAGTGGATGTCGGTATACGGTTCGGCCGGCGGCACCGTCTTGTTTCCGGCTTGTTTCTCCAACCAGAAGGCATCGAGACCGCGCACGAGGGGCAGGCGGGCGAAGTTGTACTCCGGCACCGGCGTCGGCGTCGCCCACTCCAGCGTCCGGCCGTCCCACGGGTCGTCCGGCGCCGGCTTCCCTTTGACGAAGGTGTAGACGATGTTGATCGCAAAGACGATCACGCCGACGGCCATGAGGTAGGCGCCGATCGTGCTCACCAGGTTCGGCAGCTCAAAGCCTTGTCCCGGCAGGTAGGTGAACACGCGGCGCTGCATGCCCCACAGGCCGAGGAAGTGCTGGATCAAGAACGTCATGTGGAAGCCGATGAAGAAAAACCAGAAGTGAATCTTGCCCAACGTTTCGTTGAGCAGGCGGCCGAACATCTTCGGCCACCAGTAATACGCCCCGGCGAAGACGGAGAACACCGTCCCGCCGATCAGCACATAGTGGAAATGGGCGACGATGAAGTACGTGTCATGGTATTGATAGTCCGCCGGCGGGAGGGCCATCATCACGCCCGTCACGCCGCCCATGACGAAGGTGATGATGAATCCGACGGACCAATGCATCGCCGACGTCATGCGGAGTTTCCCGCCCCACATGGTGAAGATCCAGTTGAAGATCTTGATTCCCGTGGGGACGGCGATGATCGTCGTCGCGACGGCAAAGATGCCGTTGGCGAGCGGTCCCAAACCGACGGTGAACATGTGGTGGACCCAGACCATGAACCCGAAAAAGGCGATGAGCGCGGTGGCCACGACCATCGCGGGGTAACCGAAAAGCCGTTTCCGCGAAAACACGGGAATCACTTCCGAGAAGATGCCGAACGCCGGGAGAACGACGATGTACACCTCCGGGTGTCCGAAAATCCAAAAGAGATGCTGCCAGATGTAAGCGGCGGAAAAGCGAACATGATGAGGATGGAGGCGATGAGCGTCGTCCAGACGAAGAGCGGCATGCGCATGTATGTCATGCCCGGCGCGCGCAGGTTGATGATCGTCGCCACGAAGTTGATGCCCGTAAGGAGCGTCCCCAGGCCGCTCAGCTGCAAGCCGATCGCATAGTAGCTCATGCCGTAGCCGGAGAAATCCGGATGGGCAAGAGGAAAATAGCCGGTCCAGCCGCCCTGCGGCACATCGCCGGTCAAAAAACTGATGTGCGTAAGGAGCGCCCCGAAGAAATACAGCCAGTAGCTCAGCGCATTGACGAACGGAAAGGCGAGGTCGCGCGCCCCGATCTGGAGCGGCACGACGGCGTTCATCAAGGCGAACAAGAGCGGCATGGCGACGAAAAAGATCATCGTCGTGCCGTGCATGGACAGAATCTCGTTGTACGTCCTGCCGTCCAAAAAGGTGTTCAGCGACGTCGCGAGCTGGGTGCGGATCAAAAGCGCTTCCAGGCCGCCGATGAGAAAATAGACCAGCCCCGTCCAAAAGTACAGGTGCGCGATCTTCTTATGATCGACGGTCGTCAAATAATCCCAGAGCAGCGATTTTTTCTTCGCCTGCCGGGCGGTCACGCTGATCGTCGCCATACAAGGTCCTCCTTTCCGTTCATCCGCGGTTCAGTTCCCCTTCGCCGTCTTCGGCGGCGTGACGTCGATTTTCTGCTCCATCAGGTAGCGAAGGAGATCGTCCATCTGCTCCGCGTTCAACCGGTCTTTAAACGGCGGCATCACGACCGTCCCCGGGACGTCGTTCTGCGGTTTCGTGCGGTTCGGCTCCTCGATCCACTTCTTCAGACTCTCCGCCCGCTCCTCGTCCGTCCCGGCCGGGAGCACGCCGGCGATCGTCAAGCGATTGCCGATGTTGGCCAAGTTCGGGCCCGGGCGGTTCGCGGTGTCGGTCGCGTCCACCGCGTGGCAAGACATGCAGTTTTGTTGAAAGACCTGTTCACCGGCCTGTACCTGCGCGCTTGCCGCCTTGGCCGGGGGTTCTTTCATCCGTTCCGCCCAGCGGTTGAATTCGTCTTCGCTCAAGGCGATCACTTTGAATTCCATCAAGGGGTGGGACGGTCCGCACAGCTCGGCGCACTTGCCGAGAAAAACCCCCGTCGTCTCTGCGTCAAATGAGAAGCGGTTCACGTTTTGCCGTATACCGTCCTTGATATACCCCGGGTTGGTATCCATCTTCCCGGTGAGCGCCGGCACCCAGAAGGAGTGGATGACGTCGGCGGAGTAGAGCTCGACGCTGATCTTTTTCCCCGCCGGAATATACAAGTCTTGTGCCGTCACGATGCCGAGATCCGGATAGCGGAATTCCCACCAATATTGATGGGCGATGACCTCAAGTTTCAGCGCATTCGGATCATCGCTGTGGTCTTGGGCCATCGAGAAGGTGAGATTCAGCGTCACGACGGCCAAGACGGTGATGATGAGGACCGGAATCGACGTCCAGATGAATTCGAGCAGGTTGCTCCCTTCCACCTGCTTGGGAATCGACGCGTCGTCTTTTTTGGCCCGAAAACGGATGAGAACGACGGCAAGAAGCAGAATGACGACGGCCATCACGCCGAACATAATGTAAGCGCTTAGCTTAATGAGATAAAGCGATTCCCGCGCGTTCGATCCCTGCGGGACGAGCGCCGATACCCGCGGATCGCCGCATCCGGCAAGGGCCAGAGCCAGTAATGTGAATATGGGAACAAAGTTCCATTTCTTGAAACGCCCTTTCCGCACGCACGGATCCCCCTTTCCAAGCAGTCAAATCCTATTCTCATTCTACAAGTTTGTTTCAGAATCCGTCAATCGACCGGTGAGAATTACCACCGTGAAAACGGTGGAGTTCGGAATTTGTTCACATTCCGATGGGCTTTTGGCCACTTTTTTACTATTTGCAAATTGCGTACCGTTTGATCCGGCGATTCGCCGGATGCCTTCTGCGCTTTTGTGGTTCGCCCGATAATCCGGTACAATTGGGGACAACGAGGGCATAAGCGAGGGAGACGATGGAACACCTGCTGGCCATCATCGGATGGTTGTTGATCGCCTCGAGCATCCTCATCGGCATCGTCATCATCATGGAGAAGCGCAGCCCTTCTCGGACGATCGCCTGGTTGCTCGTGCTCATTTTCATTCCCGTCGTCGGCTTCGTCTTGTATTTGCTCTTCGGGCGCAACATGCGCAAGACGCGCGCCGTCCGATCGAAAGAAGACCTCGACTTCCGAGCGCTCGACGAGCTCAGCCAAATGGAGACGACAGAAGGAGATCATCCGCTCATCCGCCGCCTGGCTCACGTCGGCGGATACGCGTCCCGTGCGCCGATCACGACGAACAACGCCGTTCAATATTTTTACAGCGGCGGTCCGCTGTTCGAAGCGATGTTGGAAGACCTCCGCCGGGCGCGGCATCATATTCACCTCGCCTACTACATCGTCCGCCACGACCGGCTCGGGTCGCGCCTGAAAGACATCCTGCTGGAGCGGGTCCGATCCGGCGTCGAAGTTCGCCTGCTCTACGACCACGTCGGCTCCGTTTGGCTGTCCCGCGCCTACCGCCGGGAGCTCCTCGACCACGGCGTACAGTTGGCCGTCTTTTTGCCGGTGACGATTCCGATCATCAGCCGCAAACTCAACTTCCGCTATCACCGTAAAATCACCGTCGTCGACGGCCGCATCGGGTACCTCGGCGGGTTCAACATCGGCGATGAGTACCTCGGCGAACACAAACGGTTGGGATTTTGGCGCGATACGCACCTGCGCGTCGAAGGCGAGGCGGTCCACAGCCTGCAGGCGCTGTTTCAGGCCGACTGGGCGTTCGCCAGCGGGCGGCCGTTCGAGGGGCCGGCATATTTTCCGCCGATCCCTCAAAAGATCGGATATACGCCGATGCAGCTCATCGCCAGCGGTCCCGATTCGCCTTTTCCGGCGATTCAGCACGCCACGCTGCTTTTGATCATGGGAGCGTCGCGGCGCGTATGGATCGCCACGCCGTATCTCGTGCCCGACGATTCCGTGCTCATGGCGCTCAAGACGGCGGCCATCGCCGGCATCGACGTGCGCATTGTGTTGCCGAGTTATCCGGATCACCGTCTCGTGTTTTACGCCTCGACGTCGTACATCGCCGAACTCGCCGCCGCCGGGGTGCGCATCTACCGCTACCGCAAGGGGTTTTTACACGCCAAAGTGGTGCTTGCCGACGACGTCGTCGTCTCAATCGGTACGGCGAATATGGACACGCGGAGCTTTGAGCTGAACTTCGAAGCCAATTACTACCTCTACAGCAAATCGGCGGCGGAAGCGGCCGCCGAGCAATTCGAACGCGACTTCGGCGACAGCGAGGAAGTCGACTTATACCGTTTTCTCGCCCGTCCTCTTCGCCAGCAGGCGATCGAATCGGTGGCCCGGCTTTTTTCGCCGCTGATGTGACGGGTTCACGGACCTTTTCCGGGTACGGAGCACGCATCATCCACGCATCATCGATGAAGGAGCGAAAGGCGATGTTTCCAAATCTCCGCGCCTTTCTCCAGGCGCTCGAAGCGGACGGCGAGCTCGTCCGCGTCGAAGCGCCCGTGGAGGCGCACCTTGAACTCGCCGAAATTCACCGCCGCGTCATCGCCGAAGGCGGGCCGGCCCTCCTCTTTACCAACGTCAAAGGCCGCGCCTTCCCGGTGGCGACGAATCTGTTCGGGACGCCGGAGCGCCTCGAACGGGCCCTCGGGACGCGGCCGGAAAAAGTGGTGGAAACGATCGTCCAGCGCTTGCCGGAATGGCTCCCGCCGTCACCGAAGGCGTTGTGGGGGGCGCGGGATTTGCTTCTGCCGCTCATCTTCGGCCTCGGGCTGAAAGACGTCCGCCCCGAGCAGGCACCGGTTCTTGAGGTGCGCGACGACGATTTTGACCTCACCGCGCTTCCGGCGCTTACCAGCTGGCCGGAAGACGGCGGCCCCTTTCTCACCTTGCCGCTCGTCTACACCGAACATCCCGAGACGCGGCAGGGCAACCTCGGCATCTACCGGATGCAGATCACCGGCCCGAAGACGACCGGCATGCACTGGCAGATCCACAAAGGCGGCGGCTTTCACTACCATGTCGCGGAAAGGCGCGGTGAGGCGCTGCCGGTCACGGTGTTCCTGGGCGGCCCGCCGGCCCTCATCGTGAGCGCCGTCGCGCCGCTCCCGGAAGCCGTTCCGGAGCTCCTCTTCGCCTCGTTTTTGCTCGGCCAGAAACTGGCCCGGGTGCGCCCGGAAGAGGCGCCGCACGCCCTGATCGCCGAAGCGGAATTCGCCCTCGTCGGCCTTGTGCCGCCCTACACACGCGCGCCGGAAGGACCGTTCGGCGACCATTACGGTTACTATTCGCTCGTCCATGATTTTCCGGTGTTCCAGCTCAAGCGCGTCTATCGCCGGCGCGACGCCGTCTATCCGGCGACGGTCGTCGGCAAGCCGATCCAGGAGGACTACTGGATCGGCGAATACCTGCAGCGCCTCCTCAGCCCTTTTTACCCGCTCGTCATGCCGGGGGTAAAAGCCCTCTGGTCGTATGCCGAGACCGGCTTTCACGCCTTGAGCGGGGCGGTCGTGCGGGAAAGCTACCCGCGCGAGGCCCTCACCCATGCGCTGCGCATCTTGGGGGAAGGGCAGCTCACGCTGACCAAATGTTTGATCGTCACCGATCAACCGGTCGACCTCGCCGATTTCCGATCGCTCATTACGGCGGTGCTCACGCGTGTTCAGCCGGAACGGGACGTCATCATCCTGTCCGAGACGGCGATGGACACCCTCGATTACACCGGGCGACGCTTCAACCACGGCAGCAAGATGCTCATCGTCGGCGTCGGCGAACCGGTGCGCGCGTTGCCCGAGCATTACGACGGCCCGGAACTGCCCGGCATCCAAGCGGTGCGCGCGTTCTCCCCGGGGGTGCTCGTCCTCTCCGGTCGGCCGTATGCCGAAGACGAAAAAGCGCCCGAGCGTCTGGTCGAAACGGCGCGGCACGTCGAGGCGCTCCGGCGCTTTCCCCTCGTCCTCCTGGTCGACGACGCCGAGGCGACAACGCGCGATCAGACGGCCTTTTTGTGGACGGTATTCACCCGCTTCGACCCGGCACACGATGTGTATGCGGAGACGATGGTCGGGCACAATCGCCTCGGCTTTCGCCTGCCGATCGTGATCGACGCCCGCATGAAGCCGTTTTACCCCGTCACCGTGGAAGTCGATCCGGAGACGCAAGCGCGCGTCGACCGGCGCTGGCGCGAATATTTTCCGCAACCTTACGCCACCAAGGGAGGACGCAGATGATGGGTTCTCGGCGAAAAGAGGCGCGCGACGCGAAAATCCCGGATCACAGGCACGATGCGGCGCTCGAAGAAGTGCCTCTGTCGCGCGAGACGATCTACCGCGGGCGGATCATCGAACTCGCCCTCTACACCGTGCGCCTGCCGAACGGCAAGACGGCGCCGCGGGAAGTCGTTCATCACCCCGGGGCCGTCGCCGTCTTGGCCGTCGTTGACGATGCCCGAACGCCGCGCATCGTCCTCGTCCGGCAATACCGCCTGCCCCTCGGCCGCGTGACGCTGGAGATCCCGGCCGGCAAACGCGAGCCGGGTTCCGCGCCGCTCGATGACGCCAAGCGCGAACTGTTGGAAGAGACCGGTTTTACGGCGCGGTCGTGGCGGAGTCTCGGCGTGTTTTACTCCTCGCCCGGCTTTGCCGACGAGGCAATGCATTTTTATGAAGCGAAAGACCTCACCCCCGGAGCGGCCCGGCCGGACAATGACGAGTTCGTCGATCTCGTCCTCTATACCCTGGACGAAGCGAAAGCGGCCGCAGCGCGCGGCGAGATCTGCGATTTAAAGACGATGTTCGCGCTCACCCTGTGGGAAAACGCCGAGCGGAACGCGCGCCGCCTCCCATAGACCTCGACGCCTGCCCCGATCGGGCGCGCGCTCAATAGTACGGAGCGATCATGAGATAGACGAGCACACCGCTTAAGGACACATACAGCCACAGCGGATAGGCATAGCGGACGATGCGCCGATGTTTGGCGTCTTCGCGGTTCAAGCCGCGGAAGAGCGCCAAAAGGACGAGCGGAACGATGACCGCGGCGAGGACGATGTGGCTGATCAAGAGGACGTAATAGATGATTTTCAGCGCGCCGCTCCCGCCGTATGGCGTGGAAGGCGTCGTCAGATGATAGGTCACATAGCTGATCAAAAACAACGCCGTCGAGGCGAGGGCGGCGAAGATCCAACGGCGGTGCGTCTCGATCTGCCGACGACGGATGGCGGCATAGGCGAACAGCAAAAAGACCGTCGCCAGAGCGTTGAAACCGGCGATGAGCGGCGGCAAAAAGGAGGTGTCGAACGGCGCCGAGACTTTCGGCAAAGCAAACAACGCCCCGATGATGAGATAAACGAGAGCGCTTAAACTGAACGCCGTCCGCCCCACGTGCCGGATACGCATCGATCTCTTCTCCTTTCCCGTGTCCCGACCTGAAGTCCCCATCGGATGGGATCTCCACATCAAAAGAACCGCAAACGATAAAAAACCCACCCCACCGTCGCCGTCACGACGGACATCAGCGTCATCACGATGAGAAAGCCGTGCGGACGGTCTTCGATGTACAGTGGGACGTTCATCGAAAAGACGCTGGCCAGCAAAATCGGCACCGAAAGCAGGACCGTCAGCGCGGTGAGCAGTTTTAAGACGGCGTTCACATTGATCTGGATCACGTTGCCGTAGGCGTCCATGACGTTGTTCAGCTTCTGCTGATGCACTTCTGCGGCGCCCAGCGCCTGCTCCAGGTCGATCACCGCATCTTCCAGCAGATCGGCATCATCCGCATATAGTTTAATGTAATCGCCGTTTTGGATTTTACGCAGCACCGCGCGCATCTGGGCCAAGGACGTCTCGAGATAGATCAGGCTTTCGTCGGCGAAAAGCAGCGTATACAGCTCGTCATTACGGTAGGAGCGGGCGAGTTCGGTTTCCGCCTGTTCGACGTCGCGCTGCACGGCGTGGACGGTTTTCAAGTACGCCGCGGCGACGGCGACCAAGATTTTGAGCGTGAGGCGCGTTTTCATATGCGTGGCCAAGCCGTTCATCCGGCCCTGGAAAAAAGGCGCAAAGAGCGGGACCTCGCGCCGGGCGACGGTCACCAGGTGGTCTTTCCCGTGGACGATGCCGACGGGCATGAGGCGATAGATCGGTCCGTCCTTCGACTTGCGCGCCGCAAGATCTTCGTACGGCACGTGGATGACGATCAGCACCGCGCCGTCGCGTCGTTCGATCCGCGGTTGCTCGTCGGGGTCGAGCGCGGCGCGCAAGAGCGCCTCCGGCACGAACGCGGCCTCCGCCGCCTCGCGCAGTTCGTCGTCGGACGGCGCCGTCAGGTGGATCCAGCTGTTTTTCTCGATCGCTTCCGCCGTCATCAAGCCGCCTTCGGGTCGGCTCACATACACCGCGCGCACGGCGATCCCCCTTACAGGCGCAAAAAGTTTTTCCGGTAAAAGTATACGACGAGCGAGGTGCCGGAGAGGGTCATCAGCGAGAGCAGGAGTCCGAACATCCACGGCGCCTCTTCAAACGGCAGCCCGACGTTCATGGCGAAAACGCTGGCGATCATCGTCGGAATGGTGAGCACGATGGTGAGCGTCGTCAATATCTTGAGCACGGCGTTCACGTTGTTGTGGATGATCGCCGCATAGGCGTCCATGAGCGAGCTCAAGCTCTCCGCGCGCATCTCCGTCACTTCCAGCGCCTGCTCGATATCCACGAGCGCGTCGCGCAAAAGTTGGGCATCGTCCGCATACAGATGCATGTCTCCGCCTCGGAGAAGCCGCTGATAGACCGTCCTAAGCCCCCGCAAGGCCGCGGCGAAATAGACGAGGCTTTTGTTGATGTGGATGAGTCCGTACAGCTCGCGGTTGCGGTGCGCGGCTTTGAGCTCCCGCTGAAGCCGAGCGATGTCGGCGCGAAGCGCGTCCAGCGTCCGCAAAAACGCCGATGCGACGGCCTGGAAAAAAAGCAAGGTGATCCGCGTTTTCATGTACGTCGCGTACGGGCCGAACCGACCGGCGAGCACCGCTTCAAGGGTCGGATGCTCCTCCGGCATGACGATGATCAAATGATCTTTCAGATGGATCAGCGAAAAAGGCATGACGCGGTAAGGCATGGCTTCGTACGGCAACTGCCGTCCGGCGGCCTCGGCGGCGTCGTTCTCCATCGGGATCCCGAGGATGAGCGCGACGAGCGATCGTCCGTCTTCCGTCTCGCCTTTTTCCACCCGCGGCCGCTCTTCGGCATCGAGGGCATCGCGCAAGTACGCTTCATCGAGGCGGAAGGCACAAGCCACCGCTCGAATCTCCTCGGGCGTCGGCGCGACCAAGACGATGAGCGCATTGTGCGGAAAACCGTCTGCCGTCTCGATGCGCCCGTCCGGTGTCGTCGTATAGACCGTAAGCATGTTCATCCCTCCATGCGCGCGACCATCGCCGCTTTAAGCACCCAACGGACCGCGCCGCAATGCCGCGCTTCGAACCCGGCGCGAACCTCAAAAGAGGCGCATGCGATAGAACGCCCAGCCGGTCGAAAGCCCGATGACCAGCGCCAGGCCCATCAACACCGGAAAGGCATACGGAGAGTCTTGATACGGCAGGGGGACGTTCATGCCGTAGATGCTGGCGATCATCGTGGGGATGGCCAGGATGATGGTGAGCGCGGTCAAGATCTTCAGCACCGTGTTCACGTTGTTCTGAATGATCGCCGCATAGGCGTCCATGAGGTTGCTCAAGTTTTCACTGTGGATGTCCGACGCATCGAGGGCTTGCTGCATCTCGACGATCGCGTCTTGCAACAATTCTTCATCGTCTTCATACATTTTCATATATGTTTCACGAGTCAATTTCTGCATAACGCCGCGATTGACGCGAAGCGCCGTCGTAAAGTAGACGAGGCTTTTGTTGATATTCAGCAAAATATACACTTCGCGGTTGCGCATCGACCGTTGCAGTGCCGCTTCGGCTTCGGCGATGCGCCCGTTGAGATCATTCAGATCACGCAGATAATGCCGAGCGATGTGGTTCATCAGCTGCAGCGTAAACCGCGTTTTCATATGGGTATAGAAGCCTTTCACCTGGCCGGATCGGAACGGATGAAAGATCGGATGGTCCATGCGGCAAACGGTGACCAACACGTCCGGGGTATGGATGACCCCGACGGGTACCGTCCGGTACGGCACCGGATCATCTCCCGTCGGGTACGGGACGCTTAAGATGATGAGCACGCCGGCTTCGTCTTTTTCCACCCGCGGCCGCTCATCGACATCAAGGGGATCGAGCAGAAAGTCCCGCGGCACGCCGAGGGTCGAGACCACCCGCTCGATCTCCGCCTCCGTCGGCGCGATAAGGTGTACCCACGTGTTTCTGCCGATCTCGTCGACGGAGGCCAGACCGCCCTGAGCGTCGCTTTGATAAATCGTAAGCATCCATGAGCCCTCCTATGGTCGTGTCTTGGCGCGACATCACGGCCCTCGAAAACAACCGGATCCCTATCCCCCTCGGCCAAGCCCGAACTTCCCATGCCGATCCCCCCTTTCTTCATATAAAAACTAAAAACGGCATGTTCATCGTACCCTTCGGACTTCCGCTTGTCAAACCGTTGGTATGAAAACATCCGTGAAAATCTTCCCCAGCGCGACCCAAAACGGCCCGCCGACGAACGAAACGACGGCATAGAAGATCGCCGCCCAAAGCCTTCCGCCCCGGAGCCTCGTGTCGATCTCCAGCATCAGCGTGGAAAACGTCGTATAGGCGCCCATAAAGCCGGTGAGTAGCGCCTGTCGAAGGAGCGGATCGACGACGAGCGCGCTCACGACGCCGAACCCGAACGCCCCCGTGCTGTTGACGAACAGCGTCCCCCAGGGAAACATCGCCCGCTCGGCCGCCGCGCGGGCGTTCAGCGGAGCGCTTAAGGCGTAGCGCAGCGCCGCCCCGAAAAAACCGCCGACGAAAACGGCGAGGATCGTCGCCAAGCTCATCGGCCTTGCTCTCCCTTCCGTCGCCCGTCGCTGAGCGTTGCGTCGTCCAGAGGCGGCAGAACGCGCTCGGCGATCGTCCGCCCGAGGGCGACGCTCATCAAGCCGATCGCGGCGCTGAGCAGAAGATAGAAAACTCCCAAGACGGCTTTTTGATTCATCATATCGGCCCACGCTTCCGCGCTCATCGTCGAATATGTCGTGAGACCGCCGAGAAAACCGGTGCCGCAAAAAAGAAGACATCGCTCCTTTTGTCTTCTCGACGCATACACCGCAAGCCAGCCCAAGGCAAACGCTCCGACGACGTTGACGGCAAACGTGCTCCACGGAAAGCCGTATGCCGGAAACCAGGCGCTCGCCCCGGCGCGCAAAAGCGCCCCAGAAGCGCCGAACACGCCGACGCCGATGAATGATTGAAACGATGCGCGCAACTCGTCAACCCCTCCTGCAATTTTTTCATCACAAAACGCCTACCCCCATCCTGAGAGTAGGCGTCATCAGCCGAAGCGGCCACCGTTCGAGCGATCGATCTCCCCGCGCTCTCATCGAGCCGGATCGTTCCCGATCGTTCAGCGGTGCTCGGCGGTTTGAGGCGAACGCCATCGCCCGTTCAGTCCCTGTTGTCTTTCATCGCTTCCGTCGGCCCCGGTTCATCCGCGCGGACATACACCGTCCGCGACGGCACGGCCAAACGCACGCCCTCGGCTTCCAACAGCCTCAAGATGTGTAGATTGATGCGTTCTTTGATCGCCAGCCACTCGTCGTACTTCGTCGTCCGGGTAAAAAAAGAAATCAAAACGGAAAGCGACGATTCGGCGAATTGCTCGAAGGCGACGTACACCCCATCCGGATGAACGTCGGGATCTTGCAGAAGATCGTTTTTCAACCGCCCGACCAAGCGGGCGATGCGTTCCGGAGAGGTGCCGATTTCAAGCGGCAGGTTGAACAGGATCCGCCGTTTGCCCATCTTGCTCCAGTTTTTGATCGCCCCGCCGACGAGCAGCGAATTGGGGATGATCACCAGCCCCTGATCGAAGGTGCGGATCTTCGTGCTGCGGATGGTGATCTCCTCCACCGTTCCGCTCACCGCCGGCGTCTCGATCCAGTCGCCGACGGCAAACGTCTTTTCGAACAAAATGACCGCCCCGCCGAACAGATTGGACAATGTGTCTTTCGCCGCGAGAGAAACCGCCAGTCCCCCCAGGCCGAGCCCGGCGATCAAGGAGTCGATGCGGTATCCGAATTCCTGAAGCAGCACCGTAAAGGCCACCGCCAGAACAAGAAAGCGGAACACATGGCTGATGAGCGGCAAAAGCATCGTCCGGAACTCTACGCCGTGGCGCATCCCGAGGCGACGCACCCATTCCGCCGAGCGGTCCGTCAAATTGTAAAAGCCCCAGGCGACGAACACGAGGATGACGACGCGGACGATTTTTTGAAAGGCCATCTTCAGCCATAGCGGCGGACCGAGGACGATGAGCGCCAAATAGAGCCCGATGAGCGACCAGAGCACCCGCAGCGGACGCCCGAATGCTTGAATGAGAGAAGCGGCGACGGCCTCGCCGTTCCGTTCCGCATATCGCGCAAGATGCCGACCGATCGTCCGCTCAAAAACGACCCGGGCGACGTAAAAGGCCACGAAGATGCCGACAGATCGGAGCACGTCGATAAAGTCCATCGCCGACAGATCGGTCCGATACCAGAGTTCATCCCACATTCCCGGCGCCGATCCTCCCTCCCCGTCGCTCGGCATCAAAAGCGCACGCCACGAGGCACTCGAAAGCATTCGCCCAAACGCTCAGCAAAGCGCCGTTCCTTCTCCGCCTTCCGTCGCAAAATAGGCGATCAGGCGGTGGTTGATCGTCTCTTCCGTATGGTCCGGGAACAGCCGAGCGGCGACGACTTCGTCATACAGCCGCTCCATCGGCTCGCGTTTGTCCTTGCCCTTGCCTTTGGCTCCCCCGTTTTTCAGCTCCTGCCACTGGGCGAGCACCGTCTCCCGCGGCGTAATGCCCTGCTTCCGGAAAAAGTGCGCAAGCTTTTCTACATCCTCGCAAAATCCGGTGCCGAACCGCCGTTCGACCGTGCCGGAAAGAAGCGCGATCTCCACCTCGTACATCGGGCGCTGCGTCTTTTTGTCCTGGCCGATCCACGGCGTCTCGAGGATGAACGGCCGGCCCGAAAGCGCCGGATGATGCACCACGCGCGCGATCGCCGGGTAACCGATCCACCCGGAGCCGATGGGCGCATGGCGGTCTTTGGCCGCGCCGCGCGCATTTTTGCTGTCGTTGATGTGCACGACGCTGAGGCGATCCAGGCCGATCACCCGGTCGAACGCCGCAAGCACGCCGTCGAGATCGTTTACGATGTCGTACCCGGCGTCATGCGTATGGCAGGTGTCGAAGCAGACGGAGAGGCGCTCCGGGTACTTGACGCGGTCGATGATCGCGGCGAGCTCTTCGAACGTCCGCCCGACTTCCGTCCCCTTGCCGGCCATCGTCTCGAGCGCGATACGCACGTCTCCCGGAACGCTCAACACTTCGTTCAACCCTTCGGCGATGCGCCGGATGCCGTATTCCGGATCGCGGTCGGTGTACGCGCCGGGGTGGACGACAATGTCTCTTGCGCCGAGGTACGCCGTGCGCTCGATTTCTTTTTGCAAAAATTCGACCGCCAGGCGGAAGGTGTCTCCGTTCGGTGAAGCGAGGTTGATGATGTACGGCGCGTGGACGACGATCTCCTCGATGCCGTGGGCGCGCGCCAACGCCCAGCCTTCTTCGACGAACTGTTCTTCCATGGGCCTGCGCACCGTGTTTTGCGGCGCGCCGGTATACACCATAAACGTCGTCGAACCGTAGGAAATCGCCTCTTCGGCGGCGTTCAAGAGGCCCGTCTTGGAAAACGACACGTGCGAGCCGATCCTAAGCGTCAATCCGATCCCCCCATGGGGGATTCTATCACAAACGACACCGGAGGGTCTATCCGCGCATTGCCTTGACACAAATCATAATGAAGGCGAACTGCGCTGGTGCGACCCGGGCGGCCGCGGGAGGACCGAACCCGGACACATCGAACCCAAAGACACCGTCCGCGGCGTGCGCATCGGCTGCTTCCCCGATCTGTACGCCGCTCTCGCCGGCAACGCGCCGGACTATGTGATCACCATTTAAGCGTCCGGCTGTTCAAAACAACGTTTGATCCGCAGGATCCCCCACGCGGCCGCGAGCGCGTAGACGAGCAGCAACCCCTCGATTCCGTACACATTGACGCGACCGGTCGCCTGAAAATATCCCGGGACGAGATCGACGACCGCATGCGCCAAAACGGCATAAAGAACATAGCGGGGGCGTCGCGCCTTAAGCGCATAGAGGACGAGCAGAGAGAAAAAAAGCTGCAAAACGAAGGCGAACAGGCGTTCCACCCCGCCGAGATAGAAGTCGATCGGGGAGGCTTGGATGAGCGTCGTTTTCAGCGCCAGGAGCGCTTCCCGCGCATGCTCGTTGATCCCCGGCGCACTGAGCGTCGAATCAAATGCACCGCTGTTGATCTGTAGCGAAAGCGCCAGGTTGGACAGGCTCGTCATCCCCAAGACGACCACCGCTTCCAAGCCGCCGTGGCCGAGCCCAAACGATAGGCCGTCGCCGAACGAGCGACGCGACGTCATAAACCGGCGCATGACGAGGTAGCGCCCGCCTTCTTCGAACAGCCCCGCGGCAAGCGCCCCATAAAGCGCATAAGCGATCGGATGCGCGAGGAGGTAGGCCCGAGTCGGCCCTGCCGAGCCGAGCACAATGAAGTGAAGCGCCCGTTCGAGGATCAGCGCGAAAACAAAAAACGTCAACGCGCCGAACCCTGCCGCCGCCCAAGAAAGCCAGCGCCGGCGATGAAGATATACCGCCGATCCGATCACGAGAAGCAAGACCGACACAAACTGAAAACCCATCCCGACCAGCGAAGCGAACGGAACCATCATTTCTCTCCTTTCAACCGTTTCCGCATCCATCACCGCGATCGTGCATAAACCCGCGCGCCTTAAGGTACGACGCCATATGCGCACGGCGCGGTTCGGCAAGCGTGCGGGCGACAAGCTCGCGGTAGCCGTGTTCACGCCTGCCGCCGGTGCGCTCGCGGTAATAGGCGCGCACCGTCTCGTCGTAAGCGCGAAGTCCTGCATCGCGCGAGACGTCGTAGCGTTCCTCGTGGTAGACGACCGGGCGCGGCAGGCGCGGCTTTGGCGCCGGCGCTTCCGCCGGGCGGCCGATCGTCATGCCGAACACCGGATAGACGAGCGAAGGCAGCCCGAGCAGCTCGGAGACCGCCTCGATGTGGTTCCGCAGCCCGCCGAGATAACAGATGCCGAGCCCCATCGATTCGGCGGCGACGGCGGCGTTTTGCGCCGCGAGGGCCGCATCGACGGTGGCCACGATAAACGCCTCCGTCGTCTCCACGCGCGCCTCGACCCCGTGGATTTTTGCCGCATCTCGGTTCCGACGTGTAGCGTCGGATCGAACGATGGGCGAGGAGCAGGCGGATCGTCTCATTCGGCGGCGTAAGGTGGCAACCGGTTGTCTCGTCTGAGCGATGTTTTCCCATTCCCGCAAACATCCGATGCCCAATGCCTCCCCAAGGTTTGGTCAACGCGGAAAATGGATGACCAGGCCCGCCAGGCCCGAAGCCAGAAGGATGAGCGCGGGGTGGACCTTCGTCCGCGCGAACAAGACAAAAGCGATCAAAAACAAAAGAAGCGTCGACCACGACACGTGCAAACTCAGAAGTCCGTTCCGCTGAGCGAACGACGCCGCGGCGTAAAAGATCATGCCGGCGATGACCGGCCGAAGCACATCGAAAGCGCTTGCCACCAACCGGTGTCGACGGTATTTGAAAAACGCCCGGGCGAACAGCAGGATGAGCACGAGCGACGGCATGGCCACGCTCACCGCCGCGACCAGCGCTCCGGGAAACCCGAGCAGGCGATAGCCGACCATCACCGCGGCGTTCGTGGCGATCGGCCCGGGCGCCATGCTGGCGACGGCGATCATGTCGATGAATTCCGTCTCGCGAAACCAGTGTACTTGTGACACGACCATGCGGTCGATGACCGGAAGCATGGCGTAACCGCCGCCGAAGCTCACGATTCCGACCAAGAGAAACGTCATGATGAGCAAAGCGATGAGCGGCACGGTTCATCTCTCCTTCCGCCGCCGAAGGCGCGTCTTACCGCCGATGATGATCTCGCTCAAGCCTTCCGCCGCGATGAGCAAAGCCGAGCAAAACACCGATCGCGCCTCCGGCCAGGATGAGGATCACCGGATGAATATGCAGGAAATAAAGCATCCCGAAGGCGACGACAACCACGACGGCGGTCAGCGGCCCGACGATGGCCGTCTTCGCCACCCGCACCCCGGCATAAGCGATGAGCGCGACGATCGCCGGGCGAAGGCCGCTCATCGCCGCTTCGACGTATGGATTCATGTTCAATCCGTCATACAAGACGGCCAGCACGACCATGATCAAAAACGTCGGCAATAGCGCCCCGGCGGTGGCCATCACCGCGCCCAAAACGCCCGCCAGGCGATAGCCGATGAACGTCCCGGCGTTCACGTAAATAGACCCTGGCACCGTCTGAGCCACGGTAAACAAGTCGACGATCTCCTCCCGGCGTATCAATCGCCCGCGCTCGACGAGCTCCCGCTCCAGCATCGGGACGACCGCGAAACCGCCGCCGAAAGTGACCGGGCTGAGCTTGAAAAAGGTCCAAAATAAGGCGAGCGCCGTTCGCCGGCGCCCGATATGCCGAAGACGCGACTCTGCCGCTTTCCGTTCTGCCCGGAGGTCGTCTTCCGCCATGTGTCCACATCCTTTCCGGACGATCCGGTCTGTCGCGCCAACGATCGAACACCCGTACCCGACCTGGTATTGATCATTGTAGCACATGAAAAACGACGCGTTTTGGCGACGCGCCGTTTTTCACATTTTTTTCACAGATCGTTCCGACCGTTGTTCGAATGCCTTTCGTTCCAGCAAGGCCACGGCTTCGACATGCACCGTCTGCGGAAACATATCCACCGGCTGCACGGCGGAAAGACGGTATCCCCCGTCGACGAGACGACGGGCATCGCGGGCCAGGGTGCTCGGGTTGCAGGAGACGTATA
Source organism: Hydrogenibacillus sp. (assembly GCA_014896255.1). Taxonomy (GTDB): domain Bacteria; phylum Bacillota; class Bacilli; order Thermicanales; family DSM-22653; genus Hydrogenibacillus. The sequence goes on along the minus strand of JADBKT010000008.1, from coordinate 40,801 downwards.
CGAGGCGCCTCGGGGAAACGGTGAGGATGGCCTCGATCACTTCCGGCGCCAGTCCCTTGCGCGGCGGATCGACGACGACGACGTCCGCTGACCGTCCTGCTTCGGCCCAACGCTTGAGCACCTCCTCCGCCGCGCCGACGATGAATTCGGCATTGGAGATACGGTTCGTGGAGGCGTTTTGCCGGGCATCCCGAACCGCGTCCGGCACCGACTCGACGGCGATCACCCGCGCCGCCTGCGGCGCCAAATACAAAGCGATCGTCCCCACGCCGGCATAGGCGTCGATCACCGTCTCCCGACCGGTGAGCGCGGCAAAATCCCGCGCCGTCTCATAAAGCCGTTCCGTCTGCTCCGGATTGACCTGAAAAAAGGAACGCGGCGAAATACGGAAGCGGAACGCGCCGATACGGTCTTCGATCGCCGGTTTGCCGTAGAGCACCCGCGTCTCGTCGCCGAAGATGACGTTCGTCCGGCGAGGGTTGACGTTCTGTACGACGCTCACGACGTCGGGGAGCGCCCGGCGGATGCCTTCGACGACCGCCGTCCGGCGGGGAAGTTCCCGGTCGTTCGTGACGAGGACCACCATCGTCTCCCCTGTGGCCCGAGAGGTCCGGACGACGATATGGCGGATGAGCCCGGCGCGGGTCCGTTCATCATACGGCTTCAAACCTTCCGCGCGTAGGACATCGCGCACGGCGCGCATCGCTCGGGCGTTTGCCGTCATCTCCAGCGGACAATCGTCGATGGGCACGACGTCGTGACTGCCGAGGGCGTAAAAACCCACCTCCAGCCGCCCGCCGACGCGACGCACCGGAACCTGCGCTTTGTTCCGATAACGCCACGGGCGGCCCATGCCGATGATCGGCCGGAGGGGAACGTCGGCAAAACCGCCCAGGCGGGTGAACGCCTCCCGCACGACGCCTTCTTTGAACGCGAGCTGCGCCGCGGCCGTCATGTGCTGAATCTGGCAACCGCCGCAGCGGCCGAAGACCGGACACGGCGGCTCCACCCGCGTCGGCGCCGTCTCGAGGATCGTTTCCACACGGGCAAAGCCGTACGTCGGATTCGTTTTGGTGATCGTCGCTTCGATCACCTCTCCGGGGAGCGCCCCGGCGACGAACAGGGCATATCCGTCGACTCGGGCGATGCCCTGCGCGTCGTGGGTCAACCCTTCGATCACCAGCTTCATCCGTTCGCCGACGCGGACCGGCGGACGATCATGGGCCCGCATGATCGGCCCGCTTGGCCTCCAACGCCTTTTGCAAGAGATCGTTGACCAGCTTCGGATTGGCTTTTCCTTTCGTCTCTTTCATCACCTGTCCGACGAGGTGCCCGAGGGCCCGCTCCTTGCCCGCCAGGTAGTCGGCGACCGACTGCGGGTGCGCTTCGACCACGCGCGAGACGACCTCTTCAAGGAGGGAAACGTCTTGAATTTGCAACAACCCTTTGGCCTCGACGATGGACTTCGGATCGGCGCCGCTTTCGATCATCTCTTGAAAGACGGTCTTGGCGATGCGACCGCTGATGGTCCCGTCTTCGATGAGCCGGACGAGCTGGGCAAGATGCGCCGGAGTCATCGGCACGTCGCGGATCGTCTTTTGGTGCTTGTTCAAGTACCCGAGCACTTCGACCATCATCCAGTTGGCGATCGTCTTCACATCGCCGCCGGCGGCGACCGTCGCCTCGAAAAAGTCGCTGACGTCTTTTTCCAGGGTGAGCACGCCGGCGTCGTACGGCGAAAGGCCCCATTGTTCGATGTAACGCCCGCGCCGCTCGTCCGGCAGCTCGGGAATCGAGGCGCGGATTTCGTCGATCCACGCTTCCGGGATGGTGAACGGCACCATGTCCGGGTCCGGAAAATACCGGTAATCCGCCGCCGTCTCCTTGGCCCGCATGGCCACCGTCACCCGCCGCGCTTCATCAAAACGCCGCGTTTCCTGGCGGATCGTCCCCCCTTGGGCGAGCACCTCGACCTGCCGCGCCGCTTCATATTCGATCGCCTTTTCCACGCTGCTCAAAGAGTTCATGTTCTTGATCTCCGTCTTCGTGCCGAAGCGCGTCTCGCCGAGCGGACGGACGGAGACGTTGGCGTCGCAGCGCAGCGATCCCTCTTCCATACGCACATCGGACACGCCGGCGTAGGCCAGGATGGCGCGCAGCTTTTCGAGATAGGCGCGGGCTTCTTTGCCGGAGCGGAGATCCGGCGCGGAGACGATCTCGATCAGCGGGACGCCGCCGCGGTTGAAGTCGACAAGAGTGCCGGCGGGCGTATGGACGAGTTTGCCGGCGTCTTCTTCGAGATGCAAACGTTCGATGCGGATGCGTTTTTTCTCCCCGTCGACCTCGATCTCGACGAAGCCGTTTTGGCCGATCGGCCGGTCGAATTGGCTCATTTGGTAGGCTTTCGGCAGATCGGGATAGAAGTAATGCTTGCGGTCGAACTTCGTCTCCCGCGTGATTTCGCAGCCGAGCGAAAGCGCCGCCTTGATCGCCAGTGCGACGGCCTCCTCGTTTAAGCGCGGCAACGTCCCCGGGTGCGCGAGGCAGATGGGACAGGTGTTCGCGTTCGGTTCCGCGCCGAAATCGGTCCGGCATTCACAGAACAGCTTGGTCTTTGTCGCCAGCTCGACGTGGACTTCCAACCCGACGACCGTCTCGTACGTCATCGTCTTTCCTCCTTACAACGCGGGACGCCGAACATGATGTAGCGTCGCCTCTTGGAACGCGTAGGCCACCTGAAGCACCCGAGCGTCGTCGGTCGCATCGCCCATGATCTGCAGCCCGATCGGCAGACCCGAGCCGGAAAACCCCGCCGGAACGCTGATCGCCGGAAGCCCGGCGAGATTGGCCGGCACGGTGAAGCGATCGTTTTGATACATTTTGAGCGGGTCGTCGAGGCGCTCCTTGAAATGAAAAGCCGGCGTCGGCGCCGTCGGCCCGACGATGAGGTCGTAATCGGCAAAGACGCGGGCCAAGTCTTCGCGAATGCGCGTCCGCACTTTTTGCGCTTTGAGGTAGAAGTCCTCGTACCGCCCGGCGCTCAAGGCGAATGTGCCGAGCATCAGGCGACGCTTGACTTCCCAACCGAACCCGGCGCTTCGGGCACGGGTATAGAGTTCATCGATGTCGGCGATGCCCTCCGGGCGAAAACCGTAACGCACGCCGTCAAAGCGGGCCAGATTGGAGGCCGCTTCCGCCGAGGCGAGGATGGTATACGCCGCTTCGGCGTATGATAGGTGCGGCAAGCGGACGACGTCGACGCCGATGCCGAGCCCCTCCATTACGCCGAGCGCCTCTTCGATCCGCGCTTTCACTTCCGGATCGATGTTCTCCAACCATTCTTCCGGAACGGCCGCCCGAAGACCCCGGACGTCTTGGCCGAGCGTCGCGAACGTCGCCTCGGCGTCCCGCGGCAACGACGTCGTATCGCGTTCATCGTATCCGTGCAGTTGATCGTAGACGTACGCCGCGTCGTCGACGGTCTTGGCGAGCACGCCGACGGTGTCGAACGACGAGGCGAAGGCGACCACGCCGGTGCGCGGAATGCGCCCGTAGGTCGGCTTAAACCCGACGATGCCGGTAAACGACGCCGGTTGGCGGACCGATCCGCCGGAATCCGTGCCGAGCGCAAAAACCACTTCCCGCGCCGCGACGGCCGCCGCAGAACCGCCGCTGGAGCCGCCGGGAACGGTTTCCGGATTCCAAGGATTGCGCGTCTTCTGAAAGGCGGACGTCTCCGTCGATGAGCCCATGGCAAATTCGTCGAGGTTGAGTTTTCCGACGAACAAAGCGTCTTCGGCGCGCAGCCTTTCGATGACGACGGCATCATCGAGCGGACGATAATCGGCGAGCATGCGACTCGCGCAGGTGAGTTTCATGCCTTTGACGGCGATGTTGTCTTTGATCCCGGCCGGCAAACCGTACAAGGCACCCAGCGCCTCGCCCCGGTTGCGCTTGTCCAACAGCTGCTCAGCAGACTGAAGAAGCGCGTCGTTCCGTTCGAGAAAGCTTCCGACGCGCGTATCCACGTCTTCGATGCGTCGGATGGCCTCTTCGGCGAGCTCGACCGGCGAAAGCTCCCCGTCTTTCATCCGCCGCACGAGCTCGGGGATCCGTTCATCGAACAGCGTCATCCCGTTCACTCCCATCCATTTCGAGCCCGATTGAGCATCCTTCTACGCGCGAAGGCCGAGCGCCGATCTGCTCGAGGCGCCGCCATGCGAATGTTCGCCTCACTCGCCGAGCACGCTCGGCACGCGGAAGTACCCGCCTTCCGCATCCGGTGCCAGGGCGAGCAATGCTTCCCGCGGATGACCCTGGGCCGGCACATCGTCCCGCATGGCGAGCACGAGCGCCACGGGGTGAATCGTCGGCTGAACGCCTTCCGTATCAACGGCTTTAAGCCGCTCGACGAACTGTACGATCTCCTGCATATCCCGCAGCATGTGCGCCGTTTCTTCGGGCGTGAGGGTAATCGCCGCCGCTTGAGCGATCTCCCGCACCATATCTTCCGTCACCGCGATCATGCTCGTCCCTCCTCATCAACATGAGCAATCATACCAAAAAAGGGATGTCTCTGCAAAAGACCCGGCCGCCGAACGACGGCACAACGTTTGGAACTTCGGCGTAAGCCCCGCGGTCCACGCGGTCCATGGAAATATGTTGTATCCCGATATGGTATAATGAAGTCAAAGGTATCATGAGGTCAAAGAGATGCGACAAACGATCCGTCGCCATGCCCGAAGGAGGTCCGAGCATTGTCGGCGAAGCGCATTTTGATCGCGACAGAAGCGACGCTTGGGATGGGACATAAACGCGCCGCCGAGGCGCTTAAGATCGCGATAGAGCGCGAAGCGCCGGACAGTGAAGTCGCATTGACGACGGCGCTCGTACCGCAGGCGGAGGCCTTGTTCAACCATCTCTACGGCCAGGCGCTCTCCCACATGCCTTATGTATGGGGGGCGGCGTATGCCAGCGAGCGCGTGACAAGCACGCTTTTCAAACATGCCTTCGGGATGCGCGCGCTTTCCAGAGCGCGGTCGATCGTCGAGCATCTGAACCCGGACATCGTCATCACCACCCACGCCTTGAGCGTCCCCGCCTTCGCCCGCCTCAAACGGCAATATCCGTTCTTTCTGGCCGTCGCCGTGACCGACTTCGATGCCAACGGATTTTGGATCAATCGGCGGCGCGTCGACCGCTACTTCGTCGCGCACGCGGAAGTCGCCGCGCGCATCAGCCGGCGTTACCGCCTTCCTTTGACGCGCTTTGTTCCAAGCGGCATCCCGATCGATCCGCTCTTTGCCGACCCCGCCCTGGAGATGAAGGCCAAGGGACTCCGCCGCGCCCTTCAGATCCCGGCGGACGAACCGCTCATCGTCCTCATGGGCGGCGGCGAAGGATTGCTCGACATGGCGGCCTTGATCCAAGCGCTCGATGCCCTCCCGAATCCGTTTGTCCTTACCGCCGTCACCGGCCGTAACGCAGCGCTCCGCGCGGCGCTGGAGCGGTTGAACGACGAACGTCGTCTCCGCCACCGGCTGATCGTCCGCGGCTATGTCACCGACGCCCCCGTTTGGCTCGCCGCCGCCGACATCATCTTCACCAAGCCCGGCGGGCTGACCCTCTCCGAGGTGCTGGCGCTCGGCAAACCGGCGGTGCTCTTCCAACCGATCCCGGGACAAGAAACGCGCAACGTCCGCTTCATCATGAAGCACGGCGCCGCGCTGCTCGCTCCCGACATCGACGAGGCCGCCGCAAAGCTTAGAACTCTCCTTTGCGACCCGGCCGAACGCAACGCTTTAAGCGCGCGCGCCCGCGCGCTCGGAAAGCCGGACGCCGCCCGGGAGATCGTGCGAACGCTTTTTGCCTCGACGACCGCGCGCACCGCCCCTGTGGTCGACGCAAGGGCCGGCCACAGGCGGCGGTCGACGACCGGGAGCAACGCCTAGCCTCAGGGCAACACCGTCATTTTCGCGTGCTCTTTCGCCTGTTCCGCCGTCCGGCCTATACGCGCCCGGCGCTCATGACCACGCTCTTTCCGAACAGCGGCGATTCATTTTGTGCTCCGGCTTCGGCGGCCTGCCGGCCAAAGTGCTCATCGTCCAAAACGCGACCTCGGCGACCGTGATCATGACCATGCTGGCCGCCGTATTTTGCCGGCGATCAAAGCACTTCCGACGAGGCCTTAAGCTGCATGAACAGCCCAAGGTAATCCGGACCGCCGGTTTTGGCGTTCGTCCCCGACAGGTTGAAACCGCCGAACGGATGCACCCCGACGATGGCCCCGGTGCATTTGCGGTTGAAGTACAAGTTCCCGACGTGGAAGTCGCGCCGCGCCCGTTCGATGTGCGCGCGGTTTTTCGAGTACACCGAGCCGGTCAGGCCGTAGATCGTGTCGTTGGCGATCTCGAGGGCTTGGTCGAAGTCTTTCGCCTTGATGAACGCGAGCACCGGCCCGAAAATTTCCTCCTGCGCGATGCGCGCCTTGGGGTCGACATCGGCGAAAATCGTCGGTCGGATGAACCAGCCCTTCGACGGGTCGCCTTCACCGCCTAAGACGAGCCGCCCTTCGCGTTTCCCGATCTCGATGTAGCTCATGATTTTCTCATACGCCGAGCGATCGATGACCGGCCCCAGAACGTTCGACGGGTCTTTCGGGTCCCCCTGTGTGAGCGCCTTCGCCTTCTCGACAACACGCCGGAGCACTTCGTCGTAGACGGACTCGACGACGATCGCCCGGGAGCAGGCCGAGCATTTTTGCCCTTGGAAGCCGAAAGCCGAGGTGACGATGCCCGCCGCCGCCGCGTCCAGATCGGCCGTCTCGTCGACGATGATCGCGTCTTTGCCGCCCATCTCGGCGACGACGCGCTTCAACCATTTTTGACCCGGCTTCACTTTGGCTGCGCGCTCGTAGATGCGCACGCCGACCTCAAGCGAGCCGGTAAACGACACGAAGCGCGTCTTCGGATGGTCGACGAGGTAGTCGCCGATTTCCGCGCCGCTTCCCGGGAGGAAGTTCACGACGCCGTCCGGCACGCCGGCCTCGCGCAGCACTTCGAACAGTTTGTAGCCGACGATCGGCGTATTCGACGCCGGTTTTAAGATGACCGCATTGCCGGCGACGAAGGCGCCGGCCGTCATGCCGGTCAAAATGGCCACCGGGAAATTCCACGGCGGAATGATGATGCCTACGCCGAGGGGGATGTACTCCAACACGTTGTGCTCGCCGGGGAGCGGCGTAAGCGGTTGCGGCCGGCTGTAGCGTTCCATCTCCCGGCCGTAATATTCGAGGAAGTCGATCGCCTCCGCCGTATCGGCGTCCGCCTCGATCCAACTTTTCCCCGCTTCCTTGACCATCCACGCCGAAAATTCGTGTTTCCGTCGCCGCAGGATGGCCGCCGCCTTGTACAGATAACGCGCCCGCTCCGGACCCGGGATGCGCGACCACGTCTCGAACGCTTGCCACGCCGCCTGAAGCGCCATCTCGGCGTGTTCACGCGTGGCCTTGGCGCTTAAACCGATCACCTCGGCATGATCCGCCGGATTGGTCGAGGGGATGGTTTCTTCGGTGTAGATCTCTTTTCCGCCGATGACGAGCGGGTAGCGCCGGCCGAGCTCGGATTCCACTTTGGCCAGCGCTTCGCGGAACGCCTTGGCGTTCTCCTCGCGACGAAAATCGGTGAACGGCTCCGGACGGAACAGTTCGATCACGGAAAACCCGCCTCCTCTTAAGGGGGATGATGGACATGGATCAATGGCCTGGCGACTTATCGCCGAAACAGCGAGCGCACGACGAACAGGACGTTCTCCGGCCGCTCGGCCAGCCGCCGCATGTAGTAGCCGTACCAATCATCGCCGTACGGAATGTAGACGCGCGCCGCATATCCCTCTCGGGCCAGCTCGGCCAAAAGCTCGTTCTTGATGCCGTAGAGCATCTGAAACTCGAACTGCGCCTTGGGGATACCGGCGCGTTCGGCGAAGGCTTTGACGTGTTCGATGATGCGCTCGTCGTGCGTGGCCACAGCGGCATAATTTCCGGAGACGAGGTGCGTCTCGACAAGGCGCAGGTAGTTTCGGTCGACCTCCGCTTTTTCCGGATAGGCGATGCTCGGCGGCTCTTTGTACGCCCCTTTGACAAAGCGGATGTTCGGCCGGTAGACGGAGAGCGCCTCGAGATCTTTCGCGCTCTTATGCAGGTAGGCTTGCATGGCGATGCCGATCGTCTCCGGACCGAACCGCTCGATAAGCGTCCGAAAGAGGCGGAGGGTCGCCGCGTTGTGGGCATAATCTTCGATGTCGATGCGCACGAAGCGCCCGAGCCCCTTGGCCGCAGTCAAGATGCGCGTCATGTTCTCCAAGCAAAAGGCCTCGTCGATGTCTAAGCCGAGCTGCGTCAGCTTCACCGACAAGTAGCTGTCTACGGCGGATCGATCGAGCGCCTCAAGCGCTTGGATCGCCGCCTCCGTCGCCGCTTCCGCCTCGGCGCGGGTGGTGACGAACTCGCCGAGGTGGTCGATCGTCGCCTTGATCCCTTGCGCGTTGAAGCGGCGAATGCGCTCGATCGCCGCCTCCACCGTCTCGCCGGAGACAAAGCGCTGCGCGCCGAGACGAAGCCCGTAGCGCTTGGCCAGGCGGTTGGCGAGGCGGTTTTTGGAGAGATAGATGAACGTGTTTCGCATGAGCTTCTCCAACGCCGTCCGCTCCTTCGGCCCTGTTCACATCATGTGTTCAAAATTTAAACATATGATGAGCGAGTGCTTGTTTTTTATACAGATGTGGTAAAATCATTATACATAAAATCGCTGACCCATCGTATAGACGACATTTGCATATTTCCCTTTCCGGCCCGTTTGTACCATAACGAATCGATCGGCAAAGGAGCAAGATCGATGGAGACGCACGAACCGATGGACGAAAATGTCGACATGACCCGCCTTCCCGCCTATTTCCGCGCCCTCCTCGACGGGGTGAACGACGCGGTGACGATCGTCAATCCCCAGGGCGTCGTCTTGTTCTGGAATCGCGCCGCCGAAGCGATCTACCAGATCCCGCGATCAGAAATCGTCGGGCGACCGATCGACGGTTTTTTTCCGGCAGGTTCGGTCATGCTGTATAAAGTGCTGGACAGCCGACTGCCGGTATACGACCTCTATCATCGCCCACGGGAAGACAAGCACGTCATCATCAACGCATTGCCCATCTTCGACGCCCAGGGAGCGCTGATCGGCGCCATCTCGATCGAACGGGACATCACCGAGCACGTGGCGCTTACGGAAGCGCTGTACGATCAGGGGCGCTTCGCCGACACATCCGACACCGCCGAAGCGCTTCACGACGTCGATGACAAAAAGCGCTCAACGCTCGCCCCGCTTTCCGCCCGCCTCCGCGAGGCGGTCAGGCAAAATCTCCCCGTCCTTCTGCTCGGAGAGGCGGGCAGCGGTCGGCAAGCCCTCGCCGCTGACGCCCACCGTCGCGCGGGCAAAACCGGCCCGTTCATCGTCTTAAGCAGCAGAACCCTCCCTGAAGGGTTTCTTGCCGCCGAACTGTTCGGATTTGAACGACCGGGCGACAACAAACGCACCGGGGCGGGGGCGCTCGTCGAAACCGGTTTACTGGAGCGCGCCGCCGACGGCACGCTGTACATCAAAGACATCCACCTTTGGCCCCTGCGCGTCCAAGAAGCGCTGTCCTCGGCGCTTGCAAGCGGCACCTTCACCCGTCAGGGCGGCAGCACGCCGATCCCCCTCAAGGCGCAAATCATCGCCACCGCCGAAGCGGCAGACTCCGAGCACCTCCAAGATGAACGATGGTTGCCGGAATTGTACTATCGCTTTCACGTCTTTACCGTTCCCCCGCTTCGGGCCCGACGTGCCGATCTCCCCGTGCTCGCCCGTTTCTACCTCGAACAAGCGTCTCGCGCCCTCGGCCGCCCGGCTCCCAAACTCTCCAAAGACGCGCTGGCGGCATTGGTGGCCTACGATTGGCCGGGAAACTTGCCGCAGCTCAGGAACACCATGGAGTATGTGGCCATTATGGCCAATGACGGCACCGTCCAGCTGCACGACCTGCCCGAAGCGATACGCCGTCGGACACTGTCGCATTTCAGCCCGGAGACGCGTGAACTGGGGAGTGCCGTTCGGGCGCATACGCCGCGTTCGCTTTCCGACTGGACCGAGCAGTTCGAGCGCACGCGCATCGTCGAAGCGTTGGCGCGCACCGGCGGCAACAAGAGCAAAGCGGCGGCCATCCTCGGCATTTCCCGCGGGGCGCTATACTACAAACTGAAGCAATACGGCTTGTTGAACCCATCTTCGTCTTCATCACTTTAATTTATATGCTTGATTTTGATCAGATCCTCGGTTAAGCTGAACCTGTCGTCCCGGGACGCCGACCGAGCGTCCTTCCGCGCGACACACTTTTGTGATGAAAGGAGCCGACCGCATGAGCGTACGCGTGGCCGTCATCTATTACAGCGCCACAGGAACGAATTATCGCCTGGCCCAGACCGCCGAACGCGCGGCCCAATCCGTCGGCGCCGAGACGCGCCTGGCCAAAGTCCCGGAACTCGCTCCGCCGGAAGCGATCGCCAAGAACCCCGCCTGGCAGAAACACGTCGACGCGACGCAGGACGTGCCGATCGCCCGCGTGGAGGATCTGGAATGGGCAGACGTCATCGTCTTGTCCACCCCGACCCGCTACGGCAATGTCTCCTCCCAAATGAAGCAATTCCTCGACACCACCGGCGGCTTGTTCGCCCAAGGAAAGCTCGTGAACAAAGTGGTCACGGCGATGACCTCGGCCCAAAACACGCACGGCGGTCAAGAAGCGACGCTCCTTTCGCTCTACACGACGGCCTATCACTGGGGCGCGATCGTCGTCACCCCGGGGTACACCGATCCGGCTGTTTTTGCCGCCGGCGGAAACCCCTACGGAACGAGCGTCGTCGCGACCGACGACGGCACCATCCCGGACGCCGCCTTCCAGGCCGTGGAACACCAGGTGCGGCGGGCGATCGACATCGCGAAACGTTTAAAATCGAACGCCTAGCCGGCGGCCCGCTTCCGAAACGCTGCCCCGCCGACTCAACCGCTCATACTGGCTCGACGACGTGGCCTGCCCAAAACGTACGCCCCCACCGGCGCCGGGATCGGCGCGCGTGGGGGCGTTCTGGCGTTCGGAGATCGGACGGTGAATGGCGAAACACTCGTCAGCTACTGATTGCGAAACACATGCAAGAACGGCTCGCCGGCGGCCGGACGGACGTAAAGCGCTTGGGGCCGATCGATCGACTGGACGTACACTTCGATGTCGGTACCGCTCGGGAAAATCTCTTCGACCAGCGCCGCCGCATATTGGGCGATGCCGAGCACCTCCCCTTTGGAGCGATAGGTCGCCGTCACGGTGATCGAAAGCTCCAGCAACCGCTCGCCGTCGAACCGCGCCAGACCGACAATGCCGGTGTATTGCGGAAAGGCTTTTTGCAGCTTCTGATTGAAATCGTCGAACAACAGCGCGACGCGTTTGTCGTTTTCGTCGGGCGTGCGGGCGGGAAGAAGGACATATCGTTCCTCGATCGGCTTCCAGCGGATGCCGCTTTTCTGCCCTTTGGCGAGTTCTCCGTACAGAAAAAAGTGCCCGGGCACGAGGACGCGTTCTGAACGCGCCGGCTGCGCCAAATACGCGGCGAGGACGATCGGACCCTCGACGCCCCGTTCACGCAGCCTTGCGCCGATTTTCTCTCCGGCGGCCCGCGCGTATGCCTCCAGCTCTTCCGGCGTCAAATTCCGGCTTTGAGAATCCGCGCCGGATGCCGTTCCCGGAGCGCTCTTCGGCTGCTCCCGGACCGTCGGATTGACGACCATCCCGACGGTCACGCCGGCGAGCGCCTGCGACGACAGTTCGAGATAATCCTGCTCCCAGAACAACGCAAAGACGTTGCCGTTCGACAAAAAAGCGGCATCGTTCAGGCCGAGCGGCGCTTTTTCCGCATCGTAGGGCTGAAGCCAATCACTGATCTCCTCGGCGCTCAAGACCTGCCCTTCTTGATACAGGTACCGCTCCGGCGGAAAGGCATTGCGGCTGAGCTCCATCAGCCCGAGCTCGAAACGGGTGAGATCCACCCGCGAGGAAAAGGCGTTCCACGTCGGCAGTCCGCGCGTCGGCTGATACGGAATCGGTTGCCGATACATCGATTCGCCGAGGGTAAACGCCGGGGTGACGTTCGGCTCACTCCCCGTTTCCTGCTCTTGCGGTGTCGCCGGCGTCGGGCGCAACGTGCACCCGGCCACGGTGAACACGACGAACGCCCAGCGCGCCCAGAGGAACGAAAGTCGAATCCACCTGCGCAAAACCTTCTTGCGCTTCATAAGCGCACCTCGTTCGCCTTCAAACGCGCCTCGATCAACGCCGTAAGCCCTGCTTCCCCTTCGAGGATCGGGATGCCGAGGGCCTCCGCCTTTGCCCGCTTCGATCCCGCCTTTTCCCCGGCGACGACGTAATCCGTCTTTTTCGACACGCTGTCTGTGACCTTGCCGCCCAAAGACTCGATTTTCGCCTTGGCCTCCTCGCGGCTCAGCGTCTGCAAGGTGCCGGTGAGCACAAACGTCAAGCCTGCAAGCGGAAGCGCACCCGCCTCCGTGGCCCTGTCCTCGAGCGGAAGCGGCACGACGCCGAGGCGAAAGAGCTTTTCAAGGGTCTTTTGCACGTGCGGAGCATTGAAAAAGTGCAATACATTCTCGGCGACGACGTCGCCGACGCCCTCGACGGCCGTGAGCGCCTCGCGGGACGCCGCGGCCACCGTTTGAAACGTCCGGAAATGCTCGGCCAGCCGGCGGGCCATCTCCTTGCCCACGTTGCGGATCCCCAAAGCGAACAGAAAACGGTCGAGCGGCACCCGCTTCGCCCGCTCGATGGCCTCGAGCAGATTGGCGGCTTTCTTTTCCCCAAAACGCGGCAGGCGGAGCAAGTCTTCCGCTTTGAGTTGAAAGAGGTCGGCGACGTCGGTGACAATGGCGGCATCGACAAGCTGCTCCGCCGTCTTCTCGCTCAAGCCCTCGATGTCCATCGCGTCGCGCTGGGCAAAGTGGACGATCTGGCGGATGAGCTGCGGTTTGCACGACAGCGAGTTCGGACAGAGCAAAAACGGCCCCTCGCGCTCAAGCGGCGTACCGCACGCCGGGCAGACTTCCGGCGGGACGATCTCATGCGCCGGGTGGCCGGCCGTCGATTCGCTCTCGTCCCGTTCCGCTTCGGCGAGGCCCAAAATCTGCGGAATGACGTCGTTCGACCGGCGCAGGCGAACGAGCCGCCCGCGGGCAAAACGGAGACCCTTCCGTTCAATGTCTTCAATGTTGTTCAGCGTCGCGTGGCGCACCGTCACCCCGCCGATGTCGACCGGCTCGAGCACCGCCTGCGGCGTGACGACGCCGGTGCGGCCGACGTTCCAAGCGACCTCGATCAGCCGCGTGACGGCCTCTTCCGCCTTGAACTTCCAGGCGATCGCCCAGCGCGGCGCCTTGGCCGTCGACCCGAGGGCCTGACGAACGGCGATGTCGTCGATCTTGACGACCAAACCGTCGATGTCGTAATCGAGCGCCGCACGCTCCGCCTCCAAACGGCGGATGGCGTCCATGAGCGCCTGAAGATCGTCGAACGCCTCGGAGTACGGCGTCACCTTCAGCCGCATTTCGCGCAAGAAGGCGATCATCTCGCGGTGCGTGGCGAATTCCCGGTCGCTCGCGTAGTTCACGTGATAAAAAAAGATGTCCACTCCGCGCCGCCGAACTTCCCGCGTGTCCTGGTTGCGCAGCGCCCCGGCGACGCCGTTGCGCGCATTGGCGAGCTTCGTCTCATGCGCCTCATTGTAGGCGATCAGGCGCGAGCGAGGCATAATCGCCTCTCCTTGAAATTCATACGTTCCACCGGTCGCCGGGATGGAGAGGGGGACCGAGGGGATGACCTTGACCGTCTCCAGGATCATCTCCCCGACGACGCCGTTGCCGCGCGTCGCCGCCCTCGTCAGGCGGCCGTTTTCATACGTGAGCACGACGGTCAGGCCGTCGAATTTCGGTTCCAACACGAACGCCGGCGGGTTCGGAAGCGGCGGCTCCCCGCGGGCGGCGCGCGCCCGGTTGGCCTCATCGATCAGCCTCACGGTGCGCCTGGCCCAATCTTCAAGCGCCTCTTCCGTCTGTGCCTTGTCGAGGCTCTGGAGCGGGACGAGGTGCCGATGTTCGGGAAAACGACCGGACAGCTTCGCCCCGACCTTCTGCGTCGGCGAATCGGGGAGCACTTCGCCCGTCTCCGCTTCCAGGAGGACGAGTTCATCGTACAGCGCGTCGTACTCGGCGTCGCTCACTTTGGGCTCGCCGAGCGTATAGTAGGCGTAGTTGTAGTCGTTCAACAGCGCCACCAGTTCAGCCATGCGCGCGCGTTTGTCCAACGCCGGACGCCTCCCGTCCCCGATCTCGATTACGGTGAGGAAATGATTTTGAGCGGCGCATATGCCGCGAGCAGTTTTTTGATCCCGTGCGGTTTGGCGAAGGCGACGATGAGCTCGACGTCTTCGCCGTTGACGTCGACGGAGACGACGACCCCTTCGCCCCACTTGGCGTGCCGGACGCGGTCGCCCTCGGCGTACGACCGGCGATCGCCGCCTTCGATCGCCCCCCGACCGCCGCTTTCGCGTCCATCGGCGCCGGACGGCGCCACGCCGCCGAACCTTTCGACCGGCCGCTCGCCGGCGCGAGGCGGGCTCCCCGTGCGTCGCTCCGCGAACGGCGACGCGTCGCGGCCGGCGACAAGCGATGCGCCGCCTAGGCTGCCGAAATGCGACGCGCCGAGCGGCGGTTCTTCCACGAGTTCCACCACCGTCTCCGGAAGCTCGGACAAAAAGCGCGACGGCACGGAACGTTCGCTGCGGCCGAAAATCGTCCGCGTCGCGGCAGTAATCAAATACAGGCGTTCCTTGGCGCGGGTGATGCCGACATACATCAGCCGCCGTTCTTCCTCCAGCTCATCCGGAGCGAGCAAGCTGCGGGAACTCGGAAACAGCCCGTCGTCGAGCCCCGGGATGAAGACGATCGGAAATTCCAAGCCCTTGGCGCTGTGCAGCGTCATGAGCATCACGGCATCCGCCGCCTCCAGCGCGTCGAGGTCGGAGACGAGAGCCAGGTCGGCCAAAAAGTCGGCCAGCGTCCCGCCCGGCACCTCCGCCTCGTAGGACGCCGCAACCGTGGCGAGCTCGGCGACGTTCTCCAGCCGGGCACGGCCTTCTTCCGTCTCCCCTTCGGCTTCGAGCATCGCCAGGTATCCGCTCTCCTCCAGCGCCTTCTCGAGCACGGCACTCGGCGGCCGCCCTTCGGCAAAGGCGGATAAGCGCTCGATGAGCGCGTACAGCTCGCGCATCGCCGTGGACGCCGGCGGGCGGATGCCCGCCGCTTCCGGTTCGGCGAACACGTCCAACGGCCTAAGGCCGTGCGCCTCGGCGTAGGCAAGCGCCTTTTGCCATGAGACATCGCCGATCCCCCGCCGCGGGACGTTCATGATCCGTTCCAAGGACAGCGTATCGCCGGGATTGGCGATGAGGCGCAAGTACGCCAGGACGTCTTTGATCTCTTTGCGCTCGTAGAAGCGAAGCCCCGCCACGATGCGGTAGGCGATGCCGGCGCGGGCGAGCTCGCCCTCGATGGCCCGCGACTGAGCGTTCATGCGGTACAAGACGGCGATGTCCCCCGGCCGATGGCCTTTCGCCAACAGGGCGTGGATCTCCCGGGCGATGAACCGCGCTTCATCGACTTCGTCCAGCGCATGATACAGGCGGAGCTTTTCGCCGCCGGGACGTCGCGTCCAAAGCGCCTTCGGCTTGCGCGAGCGGTTATGCGCGATGACGGCGTTCGCCGCCTCGAGGATGCATGCCGTCGAACGATAGTTTTCCTCCAGGAGGATCGTCTTCGCCTGCGGGAAATCTCGTTCAAAATCGAGGATGTTGCGGATGTCCGCGCCGCGCCATTTGTAGATCGACTGATCGCCGTCGCCGACGGCACATACGTTCGCCACGCGCCCGGCCAGCAGTTTGACGAGGAGATACTGCACGCGGTTGGTGTCTTGATATTCATCGATGTGAATGTATCGGAAACGCCGGCGGTATTTTTCCAACACCTCCGGCTGCGTGCGGAACAACACCAGCGTCTTCAACAACAGATCGTCAAAATCGAGCGCGGCGAGGTTTTGAAGCGCACGATCGTACGCCAGGTAAACTTCGGCAAGCACTCGCGCGAGGTGATCCGCGGCCTCCCGAGCAAACGCCGCAGCGTCGACGCCTTCGTTTTTGAGGCGGCTGATCTTCGCCCGAAGCGTCTTCGGCGGGTATTTTTTTTCATCCAGATTGAGGCCTTGCACGGTTTTGGCAAACAGTCGCTCGGCATCCGGGGCGTCGAGAATCGTAAAGCGTGGGTCCAAGCCGATCGCCTCGCCGTCGATGCGGAGCACCCGCGCTGAAAAAGCGTGAAAGGTCATCAGCCATACGTCTTTGGCCGTCGGCCCGACGAGCGCCTCGGTCCGTTCGCGCATCTCCCGGGCCGCCTTGTTGGTGAACGTGATGGCCAAAATCTCGTCCGGCCGAACGCCCCGGGCGATGAGATGCGCGATGCGGTGCGTAAGCACCCGCGTCTTCCCGCTGCCTGCCCCGGCGACGATGAGCAGCGGCCCTTCCGTCGTCATGACGGCCTCGCGCTGCTTAGGATTCAGTCCGGAGAGAAGATCTTCGATGGCTTTCATCCGCCCGCCTCGCTTTCCGTTTGCACTATTGTACATGATCCATAGGCACAAAAAAAGCGGACCCGCCTTAAGGGGCCGAATCCGAGTCCGCCGTATACGCCTTCCAAAGGCGCGCTGAGTGCCGTTCCGATCATGGACTGCCGGAGAACATCGCGTTCGCCGGATCATCCGCATGGGCTCCGGTCTCGCGAGACGAATCGTGCGCTTTCGCCGTTTCCCCCGCCGTCGGAACGGGTGCCGCCGATGATGCGCTCCGTACGCCCGACGATGCACCCGACGATGCGCCGTGCGCCCGTTCGCCGGCGCCCGCCTTCCCGCCCGGCGGCAGTTTGCCTTGTTCCGCCAAACGGTTGAAGGCGAGTTCGTAACCGTCGTTGCCGAAATGCAGGCTGCGCTTCACCCGCGAGATGGTCGCCGTCGACGCCCCCGTCTTTGCTTCGATGACGGCATACGTTTCCCCTTCTCGCAACATCTTCGCCACCATCAGCCGTTGACCGAACGCTTTCAGCTCATTGATCGTGCACAGATCGTCAAAAAACGCATAACACTCTTCCGGCGTCTTGAGCGTCAAGATCGCATCGAACAACAGATCGATGCCGTACGGCTTGAGTTTTTCCAGACGCATCGCGTCAACCTCCTCAGCCGAACCGATGGTTGAACCCGATGCCATTATACTTCAATCCTTTAGTTTTGTAAAACGTCACAGAAGCACCGCGTGCACTACCGCGACGCATCGCCTTGATAGGTGACCGTCGCGCCGACGTCCGGCACGATCTCGACCCACGTCCGCCCCGGGGCGTACGCGACCTCGGCGCGGTCTTCGGTATACGCGCGGATGATCCCCTGAACGTTCTGCCAGCTGACGGGCACGGCGCGTCCGCGGGTGAAGAACGTCCCCTGGCCGCCGCTCGACAGGTCGATCGCCAGCCGCCCCTCGTTGTCCAAAACGCGGTGCTTGGCGGCGATGACGAGCACGTTCGTCGCCGTCAACACCTCGCCGCTTTCCAGATCGGTATGCGGCTGACCGTTGATCGACCGCGCATACTGTTTGGTTTGGGCGTCGTACGCAAAACCTACGCGATAGTCGGCATTGTAGCGGATGTCGATCGTCGTCGCCGATGCGCCGGAACCGCCTTTCAGCGGTTCGTCGTCAAAACGAAAACCGGGCAAGTTCCCTGTCATGCGCATTTTTTTCTTCTCCGACATCTGATTCAAATGATCGAAGTCGGTATACAAGTTGTGCGGCCTCTTGCGGAACTGAGAACGCCAGAAATACGGATCCGCTTCACCGAGCACGCCGTTCAAACTCGGCAACCCTTGGTTCGCGATCGTGCGCAAAGCTTCGGGGCTACCTCCGGCGTGCGCCATGACCGCATCGTACCCTGTGGCCAGCTGGATGAAATACGGTCGAATGCTGCGGACAGGTCCGACCGTCTTCGGGTACATGCTCTGGAAAAACGCCGCAAAGCGGGTGATGCCGCCTTCGACGAGCACTTCATAGACGACGTCTGCCTGATTCAGGCCGGACTGCGGACGGGCGGCGGGACTGTTTTCGATGATCACCATGAACGCCCGGCGATCCGGCGAGGTCGCCGTCGGTTCGCCGGTGAGCGGTGCGACGTATGGCAAGTTTTTGCCGCCGGCGGTCGAATCCGGTTCATTCAACGTCGACGTGTCGTCCGTCGAACGCGTGTCGTCCATCGGTGCGGTTTCATCCGTCGACGCCGGTTTGGACTGGCAGGCTCCGAGCAGCACCAGGCCGATGCCCAACAAGAGCGGTCCCAGCCACCGGTAGGCTCGCTTGCGCTGTGCACTTCGCGTCATGTTCGTCTCTCCTCTCACGGGCGGCTTTCACGCGCCGTCGCGGTTTTTTACACGGCTGAAAGCGGCTGGGACGGGATGAGCACCGCGCCGTCTTTGATCGACAACACCCCTCTGGCGGTCAGCCGTACCCGCGGCAGGTGCGTCGATGACATGAACAATAAGGTATAGATCGGGTCGCGGTGCCGAAAACCGGCTTCGCGCATCGCCTCGACAAAACGCCCCGAAACGTCGATCAACGCCTCCATCGGAAGATCGCTCATCCGCCCGAACAGCGGAAGCGAAAGATGTCCCGCACGATCGCCGGTCCGCCACAAAATGCCCGGGCGTTCGACGATTTCCCGGTAAGCCGAAAGCGCCTCCTCCGGCCGACGCGCAAAGACGAGCACGTCGCCGCTCGCCGTGTATGTCGAAGCGACGGTGAGCGGCCCCGCTCCGAGGCCGGCCACCAATGCCGCCGTCACCCACCGCCCGGCCTGATCGATGAGCGCGGCGATGTGCACGTCGTCCCCCAAGGACGCAAAATCGACCCGCTCGCCGGAGCGCGGGAGTTTTTGGGGTTCGACGACGGTAATCACATCGCTCCGCAGGCGGATGAGCGGATACGGATCGTCCGCAGTCCAACGCGGAATCAAGTCGTCCGCCGTAAGCGGCGCCAGACGGAAGAAGGCGGAGGCGGAAGGCGAAACTTCCACGCGCGCGGCATTCGGCGCCGTCCGCATGACCGTCGACCCGTCGAACGGTTCCCGATGCGCCTTCGACTGCCGGCGCCCTTCGATCCACGTCTCGATCGGCGTCGGGCGGCACGGATCTTCGAGGATGTTCACGTCGGCGAGCCGCCCCGGGGCGACGGCGCCGAGTACGTCGTCCAATCGGTAATACTCGGCGGCGTTGGCCGTCGCCAGGCGATAGGCCCACGCCGGCGAAAATCCGCTCTCGATGGCCACGGCGATGAGATGATCGATCAGCCCGTCCCGCAAAAACGGCGGCGTCGAGCCGTCGGTGGTGAGCGTCATCCGCGTCCAGGCCGCCGGCACGTCCAGCGCCGTCTGCAGGAGTTCCGGAAGGTCCGGGCGAATCGACGAATGGCGAAGGGGCGTGTAGAGCCCGAGGCGCAGGCGGCTCATGAGCTCTTCCCCGTTGATCGCCTCGTGATCCGCCGTCGCCCCGGCCAGCACGAGGCGAAGCAGCGTCTCGTAAGACGCCCCGGGGGCGTGGCTTTCCACCCGGAGGCCGCGCGCAAGAAACGGCGAAAGCCGCGCGAGCGCGTCCGGATCGCCGGCGGTAAGCGGCAGAAAGTCGGTGAGTTCGCCGGCCTGCACGACGTATGGCGATGCGGCGAGCGCTTTCAGCGCAGACGGCGTGTAACGGGCTTGGAGGCGCTGATCGTGCGCTTGCGGCGTCGTCCGCGCCCACCACAAGAGTTTGACCGGATGCGTCGACATCGCCGCCATGAACGCCTGCCAGGCCTCCAGCTCGAGCGCGTGAAAGAGCACCATGTTGTCCGCGATGAGCACCGTCGTCCCGTGCTTCAGGGCGAAGTCGGCCAGCGTGTACGGATGATAGAGCTGAAACGGATGGGCGTGCGGTTCGATATAGCCCGGCACGAGCACGCGGTCGGAGACGTCGACGATCTCCGTCGTCTCCCCGTGATGGGGTGCCTCGGGCCCGACGTAGGCGATCCACCGCCCGTGCAGCGCGACTTCCGCCCTCAGCCATTCCCCGGTGTAGACGTTGAGCACCGTTCCGCCGCGCAGCCAGACGTCCGCCGGCGCTTCCCGACGGGCGACGCGGATGAGCGCCGCGCGCTCCTCGGCGGACGGCGGCCGCAGGCGCATCGGGCGCAATGGTTCGATCATGTCCGGCCTCCTCATGGTGTCTGGCATCGTGACTCGCCATCATGAACCGTTCGACACAAGTCCGCTTCGTTCCTGTCGGCGTGCAAGTTTTTTGAGCGTCCATGGCGATGCCCGATCGAAGACAACGATCGATCGAACCCTTGATTGAACGAAGACACTCCGATATCTTTGAGACGGAGGAGATCTTGAACGTATGGACGCATTCGCGCATGCGGCCACGCAAAGGGGGATGAACATGAGCAGCCGAACGGAGCAGTTGATCCGGCAGACGGAAACGTACGGCGCCCACAACTATCATCCGCTGCCGGTGGTCATCGCGTACGCGGAAGGGGTATGGGTCGAAGACGTCGAAGGGAACCGCTACATGGACATGTTGAGCGCTTACTCGGCGGTGAATCAAGGACACCGGCACCCCGCGATCATCGCCGCCTTAAAAGCGCAGGCCGACCGCCTCACCTTGACCTCCCGGGCGTTTCACAACGACCGGCTCGGCCCGTTTTCCGAAAAACTCGCCAAGCTGACGGGCAAATCGATGATCCTGCCGATGAACACCGGCGCCGAAGCGGTGGAAACGGCGATCAAAGCGGCCCGCCGATGGGGCTACTGGAAAAAAGGCGTCCCGGAAAACGCGGCGGAGATCATCGTGTGCGCCCACAACTTCCACGGGCGGACGACGACGATCATTTCGTTTTCTTCGGAAGACGAATACCGCGCAGGATTCGGCCCGTTTACGCCGGGCTTCACCGTCATCCCGTACGGCGACGTCCAAGCCCTCGAAGCGGCGATCACCCCGCGCACCGTGGCGTTTCTCGTCGAGCCGATCCAAGGCGAGGCCGGCGTCATCGTCCCGCCGGACGGTTACCTGCGTCAAGCCTACGAAACGTGCAAACGGCACAACGTGTTGTTCATCGCCGACGAGATCCAGACCGGCCTCGGGCGCACCGGCCGACGTTTTGCCTGCGATTGGGAAGGCGTCGTCCCGGACGTCTACATCCTCGGCAAGGCGCTCGGCGGCGGCGTGTTCCCCGTCTCGGCCGTGGCCGCCGACAAAGAGATCTTGGACGTTTTCAACCCCGGCTCCCACGGCTCCACCTTCGGAGGCAATCCGCTCGCCTGCGCCGTAGCCGTCGCCGCCTTGGACGTGATCGAAAACGAACGGCTCCCCGAGCGGGCCCGAGCATTGGGCGCGTATTTCATGGACGCGTTGAAGCGCATCCGCCACCCGCACATCAAGGAAGTGCGCGGCAAGGGACTGCTCATCGGCATGGAGCTCACCGTACCGGCCCGTCCGTACGCCGAAAAGCTCAAAGCGAAGGGTCTTCTTTGCAAAGAAACGCATGAACGCACGCTGCGCTTCGCTCCGCCGCTCGTCATCACGAAAGAAGAGCTCGACTGGGCGCTGGAGCGCATTCGGGACGTGTTTTCCGACGCCGAGGCAGCCCATCGTTAAGTGACGGCCACGCGGCATGGGCGAGGCGCGAAAGGGACGTACGCCAAGCGGCGCGACGTCAACGCTTTCGCGCGCTCAAGCGCGGACGGCGAACCTCCGCCGGCAGTGCTTTGAATTGGTGCGCCGGCGTAAACAAGAGCGACAGAGACAACAGGTACAGGGCGATCGCCGTCACCGCCGCGGCGCCGGCGATGGCGTACATGATGAGAATTTGATAACCGACCGCTTCGAGCGGCGATGCCCCGGCGACGATCATCCCCGTCATCATTCCCGGGAGTTGGACGAGGCCGACCGTCTTCAGCGCGTCGATGCTCGGCACCATGGCCGCTTTCACCGCATCCATCCCGATCTGCCGGTACGCCTCCCGGCGATCCGCGCCGAGACTGAGCAGGAGCAAAAGCATCTCTTCCCGGTTGCGCCGTTCGGCGAGCAGCCGGTTGTAGAACAGGCCGGCGACGACCATGGCGTTTCCGATCACCATGCCGCTCAGCGGGATCACATACGGCGCCGTGGCCGGAACGATGTTCAGGCCGAGCAACAGCGCCATGGCCACCGTTTCGCTCGCGGCGAGGGCGACGGCGATGCGCCAAAAGGCGCCGCGAAGCCGGCCCGCTTTGCCGCGGGCGTTGTGGGCGGCGATCATGATCATCACGACGATCGGCACGACGATCCACACCGTCCCCTGCGCCTGAAAAAGCCACGAAAGGAGAAACCCGACGGCAAACAGCTGCACGAAGGTGCGCAGCGTGCCGAGCGCGATATCGCGGTCGAGCCCCAAACGAAAACGACGTGCGATGATGAACACGAGCGCCATAAACACCAAGCCCAGCAAAGGAACCGTGAGGATGTCCGAAAAGGCCGGCATGTGCACCCCTTCTCCTGTTCACCGCTCGGCGCCTTGAGCCGCATGGCCCGAGCGCGCCCGCCAGGCGCCGATCAAATCCCGGGCCGCGGACGAGCGCGGGCGATCGAAAAAGTCGCCCGTGCCCGCATCTTCCGCGAGCCGCCCGCCGTCGATCACCCAGACCCGGTCGGCCAGACGGCGGACGAAGTCCAGATCATGGGTCACGAACACGATCGTCGTTCGGCGCCGGCCATGCACCGCCCTGAGGGCATCGGCGATCGCCTCTGCGGTGCGGACGTCCAAAGCGGCGGTCACTTCGTCCAAGAGCAGGACGACCGGCTCCAGCGCCAAGGCCCTGGCCAGCGCCAGGCGGGCCAGCTCGCCGCCGGAGAGGGTTTTTGCTTCGTGATCCCAAAGGTTTTGCGCCAGGCAGACGGCCGAAAGCCAGCGCGCCGCAATCTCTTCCGTACACGGCAGACGGTGGAGTCGCCGGCCGTAACAGACGTTGTCGCGCACCGAGCCGGGAAGGGCGATCGGCCGCTGCGGCACGAGCACCACTTCCCGCCTGAGCGCCCGAGGATCGTATGCCGTAAGTCGCTTGCCGCGGTAGAGGATCGACCCGCCCGTCGGGTCGATCAACCGGTTCATGAGGGTAAGCAGCGTCGATTTTCCCGCCCCCGACGGCCCGACGACGGCGAGCCGTCCCCCTTCCCCGACCGAACCCGAAACGCCGGCGATGCGCTCGCCGCCGCCGTCCGCATATCGCACGTCGATCAACTGAAACAACATCATCGGTCCGCCTGCCGCTCGCGTCGACGATCTCCGCGTACGCCCGGCGCACGGCTTCCGCCGATCGAAGCCCCAGCTTCACGCCGCCGATGTCCGTCTTGTGCAGAATCGACGGTGAGGCGATCTTCAGCGCGACCGGACCGCCGATCGCCTGAGCGAACGCCGCCGCTTCATCCGCCGAACGCGCGAGATGGGCCTTGGCCGTCGGAACGCCGTACGCTTCCAGCACCCGGAGCGCTTCTCCGGAGAGCAGGGCCTTTCGCCGGTCGGCGCGCACCGCCTGAAGCACTTCGATCGCCGTCGCACGAGATGCCGCATCGACGAACGTTTCGTCGGCCGCCCGACCATCCGTTCCCGGATCGCTCGGACCATCCCCGGCATCGGAGGCCGGGGCGCGCCCTTTCAGCGCATGTGCCGTGAGCCGCGCGAGGGCCGTCACCGCCCGTTCCGGAAACGGATACGTCGGAATCCGACGCCGGCGCAAAATCATTTCCGCTTCCGCCATCTGCGCTCCACCCAAGAGCACGGCGAACAACGGTTTGTCCGGATGCGCCGCTTGAGCGTCGACGATCACCTGCGCCGTGGCCGCAGGCTCCGCCGCGGCCGTCGGGCAAAGGAGGACGATCGCGCTGTCGACGCCGGGATCGGCCAAAACCGCCTGAAGCGCCGCCGCATATCGATCGGCGCGGGCGTCTCCGAGCACGTCGACGGGGCCGAGGACGCTCGCCGCCGGCGGAAGGACGGTCCGCAACCGTTCGATCGTCTCCTGACCCAAGGAAGCCATCCGCAGCTTCTCGCGATCCAGCTGATCGACGGTCAAAATGCCGCCGCCCCCGGCGTTCGTCACCACCGCCACCCGCCGCCCCATCGGCCGGGTCGGGGAGCGGAACGCCCAAGCGAGATCAAACAGCTCCTGCATCGATCGCGCGCGAATCACGCCGGCACGGCGAAACGCCGCTTCATACGCCCGATCCGAACCGGCCAGCGCCCCCGTGTGCGACAAAGCGGCTCGCATGCCCAGTTCGCTCGTTCCGGATTTGAGGACGATGATCGGCTTTCGGGTCGTCACCTGCCGAGCGATGTCGACAAAGCGCCGGCCGTCTTTGACATCCTCCAGATACATCAAAATCACGCGAGATTGCGCATCCGGTTCGAGCAGGAGGAGCAGATCGGCTTCATCGAGGTCGGCCTTGTTGCCGATGCTGAGCATTCTGGAAAAACCCATGCCCTCGCGCTTCGCCCAATCGAGCATGCTGAGGAGCACCGCGCCGCTTTGCGAAACGGCGGCGATTTCACCGGCATCCGGAAAATCGGCGGCAAAAGAAGCGTTGAGCGGCGTGTGCGTATCGATCACGCCGATGACGTTCGGCCCGAGCACGCGCATGCCGTACTGGCTTTTAGCGCGCACGAGCGCTGCTTCGCGTTCCCGACCCTCTTGGCCCGTTTCCTTAAACCCGGCGCTGAGCACGATAAGCGCCCGCACGCCGATCCGCCCGGCTTCCTCGGCGACCGCCGGCACGGCCGGCGCCGGCACGGCGACGACGGCGAGGTCGATGTCACCGTGGCGTTCGTAAGCGACGGTCAAGCTTTCCTCCGCCACCGCTCCGGCGATCATGCCGCCCTTCGGGTTGACCGGTATGACCTCTCCCGGATAGCCCGCCTTACGCAGATTGTCGACGACGATATGACCGATTTTTTTCGGATCGCGTGACGCGCCCACGACGGCGACGCGCTTGGGCCCGAACAACGCCGCCGACAGTCGTTCGACGGATCGCCCGACATCAGATCGTTCAATCGACAGATGCACCACGGCCTACCGCACCTTTCCACTTTGATTCACCACGGCCGACTCCGCGCATGGTGCGCGACGTGGCCAGGGAGCTCGGGAAATCGGTCCATCTCGTCGTCCGCGGCGAAGAGACGGAACTCGACCGCACGGTCGTAGACGAAATCGGCGATCCGATCATGCACCTCGTCCGGAACGCCGTCGACCATGGACTGGAATCCGAAGCGGAGCGCAAGGCGAAGGGCAAACCGCCGGTGGGAACGGTGGAGCTCGTCGCGTATCCGAGCGGCAACAACGTGTACATCGAAGTGCGCGACGACGGGCGGGGCATCGACCGCGACAAGGTGCTGAAGAAAGCGATCGAACGCGGGCTCGTCCGCCCGGAAGAGGCGAGGGAGATGCGCGACGGGGCCGTCTATCAGTTGCTCTTTCACCCCGGCTTCAGCACGGCGGACGTCGTCACCGACATTTCCGGCCGCGGCGTCGGGTTGGACGTGGTGAAGAACAAGATCGAATCGCTCGGCGGGCGGGTCGCCGTTTTCTCCAAACCGGGCGAAGGGACGATCTTTCGCATTCAGCTGCCGCTCACGCTGTCGATCCTCTTCGCCATGCTCGTCGACATCGGCGGCGAGACGTATGCCCTGCCGATCGCCGATCTCCTCGAGACCATCGCCGTTCCTCCGGAATCGGTACGGACGGTCCATCTTCAGCCGGTCATCGATCTTCGGGGGACGATCATTCCGCTCGTCGACGGCCGCAGCTTTTTCCGGACGACCGCTCCGCCGCGCCTCGGTACGCACGGCGTGCACCCAAAGGTCACGGACGGCAAAGAGGCGGGAGAACCGACGGCGCTGTATGTCGCCGTGATCAAGAAGAACGAGCGCCATGTCGGCCTCGTTGTCGACCGGTTCATCGGCCAACAGGAGATCGTCCTCAAATCGCTCGGCGCTTATTTGAAGCGGATCACCACGTTTTTGGGGGCGACGATCTTGGGCGACGGCCGTGTGGCCCTGGTCGTCGAGCCGTCCGCCTTTTTCGAAGGGGCGTCGAAAGGGACGTTGGTCGTCTGAGAAGAGGCGTGCGGAGGCGTGCACCCAGTGACAGGAGGGAATTTAAGGATGTTCGAACCTGGGATGGAATCGGACAAAAGCACCGATCTGAAAGTGATCGTCTTCGCCCTCGGCGAGGAACGGTATGCGGTCGACGTACAGCATGTGGAGTCCATCGAGCGGCTCACGGACATCACGCGCGTGCCGGAGGCGCCGCCGTACGTCAAGGGCGTGATCAACCTGCGGGGGGTCGTCACGCCGGTCGTCGATCTTCGGATGAAGCTCGGCGTCACGGCCAAGCCGTTTGACGCGGAAACGCGCATTTTGATCGTGCGCGTCGGGGATCTGCACGTGGGACTCATCGTCGACCGCGCCGACGATGTCGTCGATCTGCCGCCGTCGGCGGTCGTGCCGCCGCCGGAGGTGGTGACGACCGTTCGCTCGACGTACGTGGAAGGGATTGCGCATCTGGGCGAATCGCTCGTCGTGCTGCTCAATTTGACGCGCGTGCTGAGCGATGAAGAGCGCGAAGCCGTCCAGCGCATCGAGGGGTAACTCGAAGATGCGCCCGTTTTCCGCGTTCGAACTGGACGTCTTGCGCGAGATCGGCAACATCGGTGCGGCGCACGCCACGACGTCGCTGTCCAAGCTGACCGGTACGCGCGTCGACATGTCCGTTCCGGTGGCCCGCGTGCTCTCGTTCGCCGAAATCGGCATGCTGATCGGCGAAGAGACCGTGTATGCGGCGACTTTCCTGTTGTTTGACGGCGAGCTTAAGGGGAGCATCGTCCTGTTGTTTCGCCCCGAGGCGGCCAAAGCGCTTTTGCGTTTGCTGTTGCCCGGCGTCGTCGACGACGAGAGGCCCTCCTTTACAGAGCTGGAATGGTCCGCGCTGCAGGAAATCGGCAATATTTTGGCCGGATCGTATTTGTCGGCGCTCTCCGATTTGACGGGTCTCAAGGTGAGCCCGAGCGTTCCGGGCGTCGCTTTGGACATGGGGCCATCGATCCTCGTCTACGGCCTTCTGGAGGCCGGACGGGTCAGCGATCACGCCGTCGTCATTGATGCGCGATTATACGGATCGGGGCAATCGATCGGCGGGCAGCTGTTCCTCCTCCCGGCGCCGGACGCTTTGGCCGCGTTATTCCAAGCGTTAGGGGTTCAAGCGCATGGACGTGATTAGAGTCGGCATCGCCGATCTTGCCGCCGCCGCGGCGCCCGGACGGATCCGCACCGCCGGGCTCGGCTCCTGTGTCGGCATCGTGTTGTATGACGGGCGGCACAAAATCGGCGGGATGGCGCACATTATGCTGCCGGACTCCGGCCAAGCCCGCGGAGACGTTCAGGCGGCGAAATTCGCCGATACGGCGGTACCGGAGCTCATCCGGCGGATGGAAGCGCTCGGCGCTCACCGCTCGCGCCTGGTGGCCAAACTGGCCGGCGGCGCGCACATGTTCCAACAGGTCAGAAGTGAAGCGCTCAAAATCGGTGAACGCAACGTCGAAGCGGCGCGCGCCGCCCTGCGCGCGCATGACATCCCGATCCTCGCCGAGGACACCGGCGGCACCCTCGGACGCACGATCGAGCTGGATCTCGAGGACGGCACGCTCTACGTCCGTACCGCGCAGAACGGCGAGCAAGCCTTGTAGGCGCGAGCGTTACCACGCCGAAGGAGGGAGAATCATGAGCCGCCACCGCACCGCCCACGAGGGATTGGAACAGCTTTGGCGTGAGTACAAGGCGAGCGGCGCCCGAACGCTTGAAAATGTCCTCGTCGAACGTTACGCTTACCTTGTCGAACGCGTCGTCCGCCGCATGGGCAGTCGTTTCGCCGCGCACGTCGAACCGGAAGAGCTTAAGAGCTTCGGTCTCGTCGGCTTGATGGACGCGGTGCGCAAATATGACCCCGCTCGGGGGCTCAAGTTTGTGACTTATGCGCTCTGGCGCATCCGCGGCGCGATCTACGACGGCCTGCGCGCCGGCGATAGCTTGCCGCGCAGCACGCGGGAGCAGATCAAGCGCTACGAAGAGGCCCGCTCGCGGCTGGAGCAGAGCACCCTCGCACACGCCGTCGACGCTCGGGTGGCGGAGGAGGCGGGGCTTTCGCTCGCCCAGATCGACGAACTGAAGCGTCGGCGTTCGGCCGCGTACGGCGCCCACGGGGCGGGGAGCGAGGCGGAAGAGGAGGACCTGTTGGAGTCGATCGCCGATCCCGATGCGCCGAACCCGGAAGCGCACGGCGAACGGGCGGAGCTCGCCCGCGCGCTCGCCGCGGCGATCGCGACGCTCCCGGAAAAAGAACGCCTCGTCTTGACGCTGTTCTATTACGAGGGCTTGTCGTTCAGCGAAGTGGCCGGCGTGCTCGAGCTGTCGCCTTCGCGCATCTCGCAGTTGCATACGCAGGCGCTCAAGCGCCTGCGGCCGCTCCTCGTCCCTTGGGTGGAAGGAGGGGAATACGGATGAACTTGCGCCTGATCGAATTGGAAGTGGCTCTCCCCCGCACCTTCGAGGCGGGGGCGGAACGGCAGGCGGGTGAAACGGCAGCCGCCGCACAGGCCGGCGAGGTCGCGCGCGCTTCCGCCGTGAAGCGGGAAAAGGAAACGCGATCGGTGCGTGAAGTGCATCAAGCGGGGCTTTTTTCCCCGCCCTTGCGTTCATCGACCGCGGGCGAAACGAAAGGCGGGCGGTTCGATGTCCGCCTTTAGCGCGTTTGTCCTGGCCTTCTTCGCCATGTTGTCGTCCCTGGTCGCTTTGGCGCTGGCGGTGCGCGCCGCCCGCGGCGCGGGGTCGGCTGCCCGCGAGGCCGTTTATGCGGGCGGGAAACGCCGTTCAAGCGGCCGCGCGTCGACCGCGGAGGCGCCGGAGCGCGGATCGGCGGACGGCGTCGCGCTGTCGTCGGCGGACGTCTTGCGCCTGTTCCAGGCCCTCGACGAACTGAATGAGGTGCTGCTCCTGCTGGAAGAACAAAACCGTGCGCTCCTCGAGGCCGTCTGGCGCGACGGGCGGAGCGCGGCGGAAAGACCGCAAGTCCGGACGGACGGCGATCCGAGCGGCGGGGCGGTCCCGACGTCCGGCGGCGGCGTGTCCCCGTCATCCGACGTCGTCTCGAAAGACGTTCTTTCGGCCGATGAACCATGAGGCCACGGCGACGCCCACGCCAGCACGTCGCCCGTCGTCAGCGTCGGCGCGCGGCTCAGCAACTCGTCGTCCGGCACGTCGCCGACCAGGCCGACGACCGGCGTCGGCGGGATCGATCGGCCGGATGTGGCGTTATACAGGCTGACGTTGCCGCTCACGACCGGGAGATCAAGCGCTCGGGCGCCGGCGGCGAGCCCTTCGATCGAGCGGACGATGTCCCGCGCGACGCGCGGATCGCTCGGATCGCCGAAATTCAAGTTGTTCGTTACCCCGAGCGGCATCGCCCCGACCAGCGCCAGGCGCACCGCCCCCCAGACGACGAGCGCGGCGGTGCCGACATCCGGACGCTCCTCCACGACCTTTGGCGCGGCGACGACCGTATAGGCGACGCCGCCCGGAAGATCAGGCACCGCTTGAAGGCCGACCGCAGAAAGCCGCCGCCGGCCGAACAGCGCCGCTCCCGCCCACCGCCGATGGTCGCCGAAGTGCTCCGCCAACCGTTCGTCTGGCGTCGTCTGGCCAGGCACGCCCGCGACATGCCCGTCGTCCGGCGCACGCCCGGATGCCGGCGCCGATGTCGACAGCCGTTCACGCAGATCATGGAGCGGAACGCCGTCGACGAGCAGCCGGACCGGGACGTCGGCCAGCACGCGATCGCCGCTTTGGAGCACGTAGCGTCCGTCCGCGCGCACCTCCCCGACCGCCGCCGCCGGGATCCCGTAATCGCCGAGCAGCGCGAGCACCGCGTCCGCATCTTCTCGCCGCACGGCATAAAGCATCCGCTCTTGCGTTTCCGAAAGCATCAACACTTCCGCCGCCTCCGGCGTGATCGCCGTCGCCGCCTCCGGCGCACGCTCCGAACGCGGAGCACCCCGCTCCTCCGCAAACGCCCGCGGCACACGATCCAAATAGAGCGTCGCTCCGCGGCCGCCTTTCGCCGCCATCTCCGCGCTCGCGCTGAGCAGACCCGCCGCGCCCATGTCTTGCACCGCATACGCCCATCCGCGGCCGATCACGGCCAACGTCGCCTCATACAGCCGGCGCCCCGTCTCGGGATCGGCCTTCGGCACCCGAACCGGGATCGCGTTGCCGGCGCGGGCGTTTGCTCCCGCCCCGGCGAACGACTTTGAGGCGAACGCCGCGCCGTGCACGCCGTCGAAGTCCGTCGGTCGACCGGCATAGATGAACACGAGGTCGTCCCGGTCGGCGGCGCTTAAGACCAGCTTGTCGCGCGCCAATCGGCCGACGGCCAGCGCGTTCACCAGCGGGTTCGTCCGATAGCGCGCATCGAGCACGACACTCAGCGCTCCGAACGGTACACCGAAACGCTCCGCATACGCTTTCAGCCCATCGGCCACTCCGGTGGCCAGAGCGCTTCGCGTCGCCGACTCCACGTCGAAGGCGAGCGCCCCGGCGACGGCCAGCACTTCCGCGCCCATGGCGAAAACGTCCCGCAAAATGCCGCCTACCCCGGTCGCGGCACCGTCGAACGGCGCGACGTACGACGGGTGATTGTGGCTCTCCAATTTGAAGACGACCGCCCATCCATCGCGCCAGGCGACCGCTCCGGCCCCTTCGCCCGGTCCGGCGACGACGCCGGAGCCGTGCGTCGGGAGCATCCCAAGAAGCGGTTTCGTGTGTTTATAACTGCAATGTTCCGACCAGAGCGCGCCGAAAAGCGCCCACTCCAGCGGATTCGGCGCTCGCCCCAGACCCGCTTCGATCACCCGTCGTTCTTCGGCGGTCAACCCGTGCGTGCTCAATCTTAAGCGCCCGGTTCGCAAAAGCGGTCCGCATCTCGGATGAGGCCGGAAACGCTCCGAACCAGGCTTCACCTCCTGATTCAATTTGGCCAATCGCGCGTCGGTTCCGGAACCTTCACGCCGAGCCGTTCGGCGACGATCCGGTATCCTTCCAAGACGTCGCCCAGATCCCGGCGAAAACGATCTTTATCGAGCGGCGCGTTCGTCTCCGCATCCCAAAAGCGGCACGTCTCCGGGGAAATCTCATCGCCCAAGACGAGCGCCCCGGCCGCATCGCGGCCGAATTCGAGCTTGAAGTCGATCAGCCTCAGCCCGGCGTCGTGCACATGCGCCCGGATCAGATCTCCGACCCAAAGCGCCGTCTCTTCGATCGCCCGGAGCGTCTCCGGCTGAGCGATGCCGAGCGCCGCGATGTGCGACTCGGCGAGCAGCGGATCGCCCAGATCGTCCCGTTTATAGTAAAACTCGACGATCGGCCGCGAAAGCGCCGTCCCTTCTGCCCAACCCAGCCGCTTGGCAAGAGAGCCGGCGACGGTGTAACGGACGACGACCTCCAGCGGGATCATCGCCAGTTTGCGGACGAGCTGTACCCGCCCATCGCGCTGCCGGATGAAATGCGTCCTCACCCCATGCCGGGCGAGATACGTGAAAAAATACGACGACAGCGCATTGACAAGCGCCCCCTTGCCTTCCCGGGTGTCTTTTTTCTTCCCGTCAAAGGCGGTCAGATCATCCCGGTACTCGAGCCAAAGCACGTCCGGCCGGTTCGTGGCGTAGACGTCCTTCGCCTTGCCGCGACCGCGAAGCACTCCGCGTTCGATGCCGTCCATCATCGCCCCTCCTCCGAATGGCCCGCACGCTTTATGACGTTCACAACCCGCGTCGCCCCTTCCCCCGTGCGCATCCGGCCCGTTGGCTCCGCGACCGCCTCGGCCGGCCGGAAAAGTCGACGGCGCCGCACCGTCGAGACCGAGACGGCGGAAAATGTCCGGCACATGGCGAAGGTAATCGTTCGCATCCAGCGCTGCCGCGAGGCCCGCTGCGCCGAGGGTTTCGGCGATCGCCGCATCCTGCCGGATGCGCACATCAAAGGCCGGCGGGCCTTCCCAGGCGGCGAGCGCATGGGCCTGCACCCGGTCATACGCCGCCTCGCGGCT
This sequence comes from Hydrogenibacillus sp., assembly GCA_014896255.1. Taxonomy (GTDB): domain Bacteria; phylum Bacillota; class Bacilli; order Thermicanales; family DSM-22653; genus Hydrogenibacillus. The sequence goes on along the minus strand of JADBKT010000008.1, from coordinate 8,366 downwards.
CCACCCGGCGCGGACGAGGGCGCCAACCACCCGGCCGGAAAAATACAACCCGCCCGTCCGCGCCAAATTCGCGCGCATCCGCTCCGGGCGTACGACGAGCCGCTTTAAGATCGACGCGAGCCGAGCGAGCAAATAATCGAGGGCGATCGTCGCATCGGAGAGGGCCACGCGCTCGACCGACGAGTGGGAGATGTCCCGCTCGTGCCACAAAGCGACATTCTCCAGCGCCGGCACGAGGTAACCCCGCACCAGTCGCGCCAGGCCCGTCACGTTTTCCAGGCCGATCGGATTTTTCTTATGCGGCATCGCCGAAGACCCTTTTTGCCCGGGGAGAAACCCTTCCTCCACCTCTCCCACTTCCGTCCGGGCGAGATGCCGAAGTTCCACCGCGATCTTCTCTGCCGTCGACGCCACGAGGGCCAAAAAAGCCATATATTCCGCGTGCCGCTCCCGGGACAGCGTCTGCAGCGCCACCGGCGCAGGCGAAAGCCCGAGACGCAGGAGCACGTACGCTTCGACCTCCGGCGGCACCGAGGCATACGTCCCGACGGCGCCGGAGATTTTGCCGACGTAAAGCCGCGGCTCGATTTCCCGAAGACGCGCCATATGCCGGCGCACCTCTTCCCGGAAATACGCCATCTTCAGACCGAACGTCGTCGGTTCCGCGTGTACGCCGTGCGTCCGCCCGATCATCACCGTATCGCGGTGCGCGAGCGAGAGGTCGGTGAGCGCGTCGACAAGCGCCACCAAGTCCCGCCACAAGATCGCGTTCGCCTCTTTGAGCCGGACCGCGATCGCCGTATCGACGATATCCGCCGACGTGAGCCCATAATGCACCCAGCGCCGTTCCGGCCCGAGCGTCTCCGACAGTTGGCGGGTAAACGCGACGACATCGTGGCGCGTCGTTTCCTCGAGTTCGGCGATGCGCGAAAGATCGACCCGCGCCTTGGCGCGAATCTCGGCCGCTTCCGCCGCGGGAACGACGCCGATCGCCGCCCACCCTTCCACGGCCAGCACCTCGATCTCCCGCCAGATCTCAAACTTGCGCGCTTCGCTCCACACGGCCCCCATCTCCGGCCGCGTGTACCGCTCGATCACCCGGCACCCCTTCTTTCGCCGCATTGCTTTTTCGGGCGCACATCCGCAGCATGCGCAACCGAAAAAATCAAACAATAACTGGTGATTGAAATCCATCGTTCAACTTTATACGTACATTACACTTACATTTAATCACTTTGTTCGCCTATATTCAACCCCTCCGATACGGCAAGATCGCGCAAAATCTCCGCCCACTTCAAACGAATCGCCTTTTCCGCCGTTCGGATCCGGAGCATCTCCGCCCGCAAAAGCGCCTCCGCCTGCGCGTGACCGATCCGTACAAAAGCCAGGCGATCCCCCGGGCGGAGCTGCGAAAGGAGCGAGCGATCGACCGCCGCCACGCTGCCGATGCGCGGATAGCCGCCGGTCGTTTGATGGTCGGCCATGAGCACGATCGGCCGCCCGTCGGGCGGAAGCTGAATCGTGCCCCAGTCCACCGCGGCGGAATACAGCGGTGCGTCGAATTGAAGATGAAGCACCGGGCCGCTTAGGCGATAGCCCATGCGGTTCGACTGCGGATGAACGGTGAAAACCGCGCCCACGAACGCCGCCTGGGCTCTTTCGTCCAACCAACCCCATTCCGGCCCCGGGATGAAACGCACTTCGTAGACGTCGTGCGGGCCATGGAGCAAATCCGTCGCCAGCCGCACGCGTCGCCAACGATTCGCGGCCGCGCACGCCGCCGCTTCCGGAAGCGTTCCCAGCGCCTGATTCCCGAGCGGAAGCACGTCGCCGGGGGTAAGCGGCCGGCCGTGATGGCCGCCGAAACGGGCCGGAAGATACGTGCTCCGCGACCCGAGCACGACCGGGACGTCGATCCCGCCGGCGACGGCAACAAGCGCACGCGCCCCGGTTTTCAAGGCGCCGATGTGGAGGCGGCCGCCGGCCGGTACAAAAAAAGGACGCCCGACGTCGGGCGCCCCTCCCGGATCTGCGACCGATGCCTCGCCCTGGCGTTCGACCTCCGTCGATCCGGCGTCCGACCGCTTTACCGCCTGATCTTCTCCGCGCCGTTGATGCCGGACGGAAAGAACCGGCGCACCGCCGGCGACGGCGACGAGACGCCCTTCGAGAAAGCGGAGCACCGGCCCATCGATCGTCACTTCGAGGGCGGCCGCATCCGGCGGATTGCCGACGAGCGCATTCGCCAACCGAAGCGCGCGGACGTCCATCGCCCCGGCCGGCGGTACGCCTTGCGACCGGTAACCGTGCCGTCCGAGATCTTGGACGGTCGACAGCAGCCCGCCTTTTTCGACGACGATCGCCACGCAACTCCCTCCTCGCGCACCCGTAAGCCTCCGGCGCGCACGACGTTTCCGCTCCCGACCGACATCAACCGCTCACCTTTCCGACCGGCACGAAGCGCACCCGATCGCCGCTTTGAAGGGTCGCCGGAGGATCCGCCGCCGGATCGAACAACACGAACGTCGTGCGCCCGATGATCCACCATCCTCCGGGACTCTCCAGCGGATAAATGCCCGTCTGGCTGCCGGCGATGCCGACCGACCCGGCCGGAACCCGCGCCCTCGGCGTCGTCTTGCGCGGCAGGCGCAGCGCTTCCGGGACATCGCCAAGATACGGAAATCCCGGCATAAAACCGATCATGTACACCGTATACAGGGGATCACTGTGCAATCGGACGACGTCCTCAACGGAAAGTCCGACGCGCTCGGCCAGCGCCGGCAGATCCATCCCGTCGTAGACGACGGGAATCTCAATCCGCCGCGAGATTTGCGCCGCACGTGTCCGGAGCGATTCGGCGAAACGTTCTCGGACTTCTCCTTCCCGCTCCAAGAGGATCGCCTGCACGCGGCGAAACGCCCGGCTTTCCGTCCGGAGCGGCGCTTCCGAAACCGCAGCAGAGGTCACGAGGAGCGGGTCGTAGACGATGCCGAGCGTCGTATACCCCGGCACGAGTTCGACGAGCCCCGGAAACGGCTTCGCTTCGAGCGCGGCGCGCCAGGCGGCGATCGCCGCCGTCACCTCCGCCCCCGGACGGTCGGCGAACTCGAGCAGCAAAAGCCGCTCCCCGAGCGGCACGATGCGCCGCGGACTTAACCCCTCGAACGTCAACGAAACTCCCCTTCCCCGGCATCGCGCCGCTGCTTAGGATGACGTTCGGTATTGCGAGACGGCGTCGCGCCTGGGGGGCGGATCGCATACCCGGCGGAAAGCAGCGCTTCGCGGACGCGGGCGGCAAAGGCCAACGCCCGGGGTGTGTCGCCGTGCAAGCAGATCGAATCGACCCGGAGGCGAATCGACGTCCCGCCGGCCGCAGGGAACGGGCGCCCCTCGGCGAGCGCGACCGCCTGGCGGACGACGCGCTCGGGATCCTCATGCACGGCTTGTGGATCGCGGCGCCCGACGAGCCGCCCCTCCGGCGTATACGCCCGATCTGCAAACCCTTCGCGGACGACCGAAAACCCTGCCGCCCGCGCCGCGTTTTCCAGGGCGCTGTCCGCCAAGGCATAAAGCCTAAGCGTCGGATCGACGCGCGCGATGCCGCGGACGACGGCCTCGGCGACCGTTCGGTCGACGGCGGCGCGGTTGTACAGCGCGCCGTGCGGCTTGACGTGGGCAAGGCGGGCGCCTTCGGCTTGGGCGATGGCCTGAAGCGCTCCGATCTGATAGATGAGGAGTCGTTCGATTTCATCCGGGGCGAGTTCGATCCACCGGCGGCCGAAGCCGAAGCGGTCGGGAAGCCCCGGATGCGCCCCGATCGCCGCGCCGCTTGTGAGCGCCGCGCGGACGGCGCGGCTCATGACATCGGGGTCGCCGGCGTGCACCCCGCAGGCAATATTCACCGAAGAGGCGAGCCGGATGATGGCCGCCTCTCGTTCCGCATCCTCACCGCCCGCCTCGCCGACGTCGGCGTTTAGGTCGATCGCCTTTTCCGCCGCCCTGACCGCACCCGCCGCCGTTCGGCGACCGTCCGCCTCGCCTGTCGCCTCCGTCCGAAGAGGCGCCGCCTCTTCCCGGCGGAGCGCCTCGTACGCCTCGTCGAACCGGCCGGCGAGTTCGAAATCGAGCGCCGTCAGGCCCCCGGCCTGCCAGCTGGACAGCTTGAGCGTCACGGCTTTGTAGTCGATCTGGATGAGCGGATGATGCTGCTTGGCTTCGGCGATCTCGGCGACGGCGCGGACGAAAGACACCGCTTCGGGAAACGTCCGGCACATGTAGCGGCGGACGATCCACCGGTCATCGGCGCGCCGCCACTTTGGGCGATCGAAAAGGGCCCGCTCGATCTCCGCTTCGCTGAGGCGCACGGCACTCTCCTCCTTCACGGCGATTCGCGCTTTTTCACCGCTTTTCTTTTCCACGTCCTTCCGCTATGCTCTAAGTATAAGACTACCCAAAAGACTGCCGCCCGCGCAACGGAAAAAGCGCGTCGGCCTGCCGCGGAGGGGTGCGCCCATGTCACGGCCGAGCCGGTATTTGATCAAGGCGATTGGCCTCCTCGAATGGATGCTCGCGGCGATCATCATCGTCGCCGTGATCGGGGAAGGGGCGATGATGATCTCGGACCTGTTCACCTACATCCTCGCCTGGGAACTGTCGGAGCGGTTTCATTCGTTTTTGTCCGATACGCTGCTTTACATCATCGGCCTAGAGATCGCGCTTCTGCTCATCAAACGCGACTTCGTCCTCATCATCGACATCATGATCTATACCATCGCGCGCAAAGTGATCATCCAAAACGTCCACATCTGGGAAATGCTCATCGCCGTCATCGCCATCCTCTTGCTGTACTGGCTCAAGCTGTACGGCGCGGTTCGAAAGACGCGCTGGCTCCAGATGCAGCAAGACAGCAACGAAGCCATAGAAACATAATCAGACCACCAGCGACAGGGGGGCACCACATGTTCATCGCTCAAAGCGCCCGTCTCGCGCTCCGCATGCTCACCGCCCTCATCATCGCGGGCGTGCTCTCCGGAATGCTCTCCGCCTGTTCATCGAACGAAACATCGACGACCCCTCCGGCGCCTCCGGAAGAGCAGGGGGAAAAGGAAGGCATCCTGCACCCGGCGAAGGCGGTTCCATTCCCGAAGAGCCGCTATAGCCATCTGTCGACGGAGGTCATGCACAACCATCGGGCGCAAACGATCGCCCTGTACGTCGATGCAGAGAAAGGCCCCGACGGTCAGTGGGGTTGGGACGATGGGCAACGCTGGCTGCTTGTCGTCCAAGACGCGCAAACGACCTACCCGCTGTTTGACGGCCGGATCCAACTGGGCGATCTGGCTTTCTGGGTGATCGACGACGGCGGCGAACGGTCCATTGTCCTGCTGGAGACCGGGACGGCCCATCTCAAGTTGCGGACGTACCGCTATGACGCGGAAAAAGACGCGTTTGTCGAATCCGTCGTCTACGATGCGGGCGCGATCAACCTCTTTCCGGCTCAGTACGACTGAACGGGCAGGGGAGAAATCATGAAACGGGCCTCGCTGGCGATCGTCGTGCTGGCCTGCGTTTGTCTCGGACCGATGATCCGATCGGCGTCCGCCGCTTCCGAACTCGACCGGCTATACCTCCGCCTCAAAGCCGTGGAAAGTCAGTTGCGCCAAACCGAAGCACAGCTCAAAGACGTCGAAGCCGCGATCGCCCGCACAGACGCCGCCGTCCGGGCTGCGGAAGCGGACCTCGCTGAACACAAAGCGAAAGTCCGACCGATCGTCCGCGCGCTTTATACCGACGGCGCCGTCTGGTGGCTCGCCGTGCTCCTCCGCGAATCGGAGTGGGGGCGGCTCATCGAGCGCCTCACGCTTTTGGAATCCGTTTTTGCTTATGAACAGTCGATCGTGGACGACTTTCGCCGCACGCTCGCCGAACTCGGCGCGCTCAAAAATGCGGCCGCCGAAAAACGCCGCGAGCTGGAGCGGTTGACCCGGTCGCTCGCCTCTGAACGTCAAAAACTGGCGGCGCTCATCGCCGCCTGGGAAGAGGCGACGAGCGCCGCAGTCGATCGGAACGCCGCCGAAGCGTCGGCCAAGGCCGTCCATGCCGATTGGCAAACGAACGGACGCCCGTTGTTCGAGCGGTACCTCGCGCGTTTGAACGACGCCTACAAGGCCATGGCCGACGCGTTTGGCAATCGGGTGAAGCTGTCCTTGCGCGGCGCGGTGCTGACTTTAAGCGACCAAGAAATCACCGATTTCCTGCGCGCCTATGATCCGCTGTTTGCCGGAACGACCGTGGCGTTAGACGATGACGCGGTGAACGTCTCGGCGAGCGCCGAAGGACACGCCGTCGCCGTCACCGGACAGTATGCCCTGGAGGACGGCATGCTCGTGTTCCACATCCGGCGGATGACCTACGACAGCCTTGAACTGCCGGAAGAAGCCATTCACGAGTTGTCCTCGCACTACCGCCTCGGCCTCAATCCCCGAGAACTGCATCCGCTGCTCGTGATCCGAGGATTCGAACAAAAACGGGGCATTTTGACGATTTGGCTGTCGCTCAAATCATGACCGGCCTTGCGATCACGAGCGGCGTTGAGGGTCCGTTTATTGCCCGATCAGCCGATACGTCCGGCGGACGACATCATATTCGCTGTCCGACGCATCGGCGAATCCATCGATGTTGTAGATCGCCTTCAGCTCTTTCTTCCCTTCGTCCGTCAGGCTGACGAGCTTGAAGGCTTCCTTGATCTTCGCCCGCCAATAGTTCGAAAGATCCGAACGCACGGACATGACGTCGTTCGGAATGGGGTCGCTCTTGGCCAAGATGCGCGTCTTTTTCATCACGTCCGGGTCCGACTTCTCCACGACGGTCCGAGCGTCGTCAAAGCTGAACGCCGCGTCGACGTCTCCGCGCAGCAGCGCCAAGATGGTCTTGTCGTGACCGCCGGCTTCGATCAGTTTTACGTCTTTATCCGTATCCAGCCCCGCTTCTTTGAGCATCGCGACCGGATAAACGTAACCGGACGTCGAAGCCGGATCGACGAAGGCGATCTTTTTGCCTTTCAAGTCTTTGATCGATCGGATCGGCGAATCGTTGGCCACCACGATTTGCGACCGGTATGTTTTGGATCCGTTGCGGATGCTCGCCAGAAGGACATCGGCATAGCCTTTGTCGTGGGCGAGGACGTACGACTGCGGACCGAACATGCCGACGTCGACCTGCTTGGCGCCGATGGCTTCGATCGTCGCCGTATAGTCCGTCCCGACATACGTCTTGACGGTGATGCCGAGATACTTCGACAGCATGCCGGCGAGCGGCTTCGCCTTGTCTTGCAGCGACTGCGCTTCTTGCGACGGAATCAGGCCGACGACGATTTCCTTTTTCGGATACGGTTCCGCCTTGTAGGTGATGATGCTCGCGACCTTCGCCGTCGGCTCCCACGAAACCGTTCCGCCGAAAGCTTCGGTGATCGCCCGCGCCGGGACCATCGTCCGGCCGTCTTTAATCTCCGGCGCCGTATCGAGCGCGACAGCGCGTTTCTTTTGCGCGTCGGCGTACATCGTCTTGCTGCCGATCTTCAACCAGAGCGTCTGGTTGCCTTTCGTGATCTTGACTTCCTTCGACGCCCCAAGCCACTCGATCTTATACCCGAGAGCATCCGAGACGAACTTGATCGGCACCATCGTCCGGCCGTCTTTCAAGTAAGGCGCGGAGTCGACCGTCACGTCGTTGCCGTTGACGATAAGCGTCAGCGGGGCGGCACCGGCGGTTCCGGAGAATGAGACCAATCCGGCGAAAATCATAAACAACGAAAGAAGAAAAACCCCGAATCGACGCGACATCGATCATGACCTCCTTTGGTGAATGAATGGCTTCATCTGCCATTGTATCGACATCGTTCGGGGCAAATCCATGAATTTTGGTTAAGATGAGGTAAAGAATTTGTAAAGATGAGATGAAGGTTTTGTAAAGAATCGGCGATGTTCAGCGCAGTTCAACCGGTTCCGCCAGCGCTTGCGGCGCGCGTTCCGGTTCGCTCGAAAAGGCATCGAAAACAAAGACTTTGACGATATAGCCGTCTCCTTTGACGTTGAAATAAGCATGCAACGTCTCCGGTTCTCCCGACCAGGCATCCTTGTTCAACGCGACGATGCCGACCGGTTCAGTCACGTCCCCGGTGCGCTGTAAGAGCTGGAAGACGACCACGGCGCTTCCGGCAAAGGCCGAAGCGGGCCCAACGGTGACGGTCGCCTGGAGGCCATCCGTTCGATCGAGGCTTGGATTGAGGATGCGGAAGGGCCGTTCTTCGGGGGCGGGGAGAGAAGGCGCCGCGATGTCTTCCGCCCCGCGGGGCTTGACCTGATAAA
>JADBKT010000007.1 GCA_014896255.1 Hydrogenibacillus sp. | reverse complement strand
GCATTCAAGCCTGCGGTACAAAACGCCCCAAGAAACGCTTAAAGAAGCCCTGAGCGCAGGCAAGGCTTGCATCACATAGGGATACCGATCAAATTGTCTAATTTAAAGGGCGCGGTCCCATGTAGTAAACTCCTTTCTAAGATATTATTTCGATTAACTAAATATTCGTCAAGAGAACTCCATGCTCGGCTTATATTCTTGATTCCCGCTCTCTTAGTTCTTGCTTTGAAGGCCAAGGAAGGGAAAGCCTTATGAGCGCCAAAAGGAAAGAAACGCTCATCATCATCATCATCACCGTCGCGTTGGGCACCCTGCTCAACCCCCTCAATTCCTCCATGATTGCGGTGGCCCTGTCCCGGTTGCAGGAGGCATTTCATCTCACATTCGCCGATGCTTCCTGGTTGATCTCCACCTACTATTTGGCCAGCGCGGTCGGGCAACCTGTTATGGGAAGGCTGAGCGATACCTATGGCCGCAAGCGCATTTTTTTATTCGGTCTTCTGCTGGTGGCCGTCGCCTCGACGCTGGCTCCCTTCTCTCCGGTTTTTGGTGGCTCATCGGTTTTCGCCTCATTCAATCGTTGGGCAGTTCCGCTCTATATCCAGCAGGGATGGGAATCATCCGTGGCGTCATCACCGCCCGCCAAGCGTGGGCTCTCGGAATCCTTTCCGTGTTTTCTTCCACCTCCGCCGCCTTCGGTCCGTCCGTCGGCAGTTTCCTGATTCACTTCGGCGATTGGCCGGCCATTTTTCTGATCAACTTCCCGTTGATCCTTCTTTCCTTTCTGCTCGCCCTCAAATTTTCGCCCGACGACCGCGCACCCGCGATCAAACCCGTCGCCCGTTTGGATCTTTTGGGAATCGGACTGTTCATGGCCACGATCATCGGATGGATGCTCTTTTTTCTTTCCCTCGAACGCACCGTGAGCGGGTGGAAGTTTCTCCTCAGCCTCATCCTGACGGTCCTCTTTTACCGATATGAGTCACGACGACAGGATCCCTTCTTAAATATGCAGGCTCTTGGGCGAAATCTGAACGCCACTTTGATTTATGTACAGTTTATTTTGGTGAATATCATCTTCTACTCTGTCTTCTTTGGAATACCGTCCTATTTGCAAAGGGTTCATCATTTGGATGCAAAAACGATCGGTGTGGTGATGCTTTCCATCGCCGGATTCGGCGTCATCGTCGCCCCTCTCACCTGCCGATGGGTGGATCGAAGCGGCTCCAAGCCCGCGCTATTGACGGGAGCGATCGCCTTGCTCTCCGGCAGCCTGCTCCTTCTTACGCTTCAACCGACCTCTTCTGTCAAGTGGATCTTTTTTGTCCTCCCCGTGTTGGGTTGCAGCAACGGCTTTAATAACCTCGGTCTCCAAACCGCCTTGTATTTCTTCGTCCCCCCTGAAGAAACCGGTACCGCATCCGGATTATTCATGACCTCCTGTTACATCGGCACCATTCTTTATATCCTGCTTGCTGGGGATCCTCTTCGGAGCTAACATGACGGCAAACGGTCTGCACAAATTCGCCTTGGTCAGTTCTGTGTTGGGAGGAATTCATGCGACGCATTCATTGAAATGGCCCTGAAGGAGGCCTTGGCGTACGCTGTTGCATGAACAAGGGTGAATTCCCGAGGTCGATGATGCGATACATTGCCACGAAGATCCACCTGGCCCGATTCCCGCGAATCTGTACGAGGGGTAGGGAAAACGCACTGAGTGATTGCCCTTGGCGTCAAAGCGTGCACGGCGAGACTTCGGGCCGCGTTTTTCACGGCCTCCGAACCGGAGGATCTCTTGTACGCCCGTTTGGCGGATAGCTCCACGCCCCAAAAGCCGGCGGCGCTGATCCGATACCGCCTGCTGATCCCGGGCGACGTTCTTCCGCTCCTCCTTCATCCGTAAGATTGAGCGAAAGGAATATGTAGAGTAGAATTTGGATACGGCAGAAAGCTCGATTTTCCAAAAAACGTCGAGGAGGCTATGCGCATGAGCGCATCCGTTCAACCGATCGCGCTTGGAGACGGCATTTTCATGATCGACGTTCACGACCTCGGCCTTCCCCGGCGCACCGGCGCCTTCGTGTTTCCGAACGAGCGGCTGATCATCGAGACCGGTCCGGCGAGCGGGGCCGAACGGCTGCTTGCCGGCCTAGAATCGCTCGGCCTTGATCCGGCGGAGATCGAGACGATCATCGTCACCCATATCCACCTCGATCACGCCGGCGCCGTCGGACTGCTGCTTCAGGAGATGCCGCATGCGCGCGTCGTCGTCCATCCCCGAGGAGCACGGCATCTCGCCGATCCGACAAAGCTCGTCGAAGGGGCACGGGCAATTTACAGGGAGCGCTTTGATGAACTGTTCGATCCGGTGCTGTCCGTCCCGGAAGAACGGTTGATCGTCCCCTCCGACGGCGAAACGCTGAATGTGCGCGGACGGCGCTTCACCGTATACGACACGCCGGGCCACGCCAGGCACCATCTGAGCATTTACGATCACCTAAGCGGCGGGGTGTTCACCGGCGACACGGCCGGCATCCTGTATGCCGATCTGCTCGATGAAGGCATGTTCCTCGTCTTGCCTTCGACGTCGCCGAATCAGTTCGATCCCGAGGCGATGACGGCCAGCGTCGATCGCCTGCGCGCGCTCCGACCCCGGCGTATTTTCTTCGGCCATTTCGGCGCTTATGACGACCCGGAAGCCGTCTTTACGGACGTTCGGTCATGGCTTCCCGACATGGTGGAGACCGTCCGCACCGTCGCCATAGACGCGGAAGCAGAAGTACTCGAACGCGCCCAAGCCGCCCTCCTCAGGCGTTTTCAAACGCGGCTGAATGCTTTGGGCGTCGCCGACGACCACCCGATCTACCGTATGCTTGAATTGGACGCCGCCATCGACGCTTTCGGCATCGTCGATTACCTGCAAAAGCAAAACGCGCGTTGATCGATGGCGTGCATATTGTAACGACGACCGTCTGAACGTAACGGCAGAAAGGAACGATGCGCGATGACCCGGGCGGCACGAATCCGGTTAGACATCGTCCAAGGCGATCTCACCCGTTTCCCGGCCGACGCCATCGTCAACGCCGCAAACGCCGAGATGGTCCACGGCGGCGGCGTCGCCTACGCCATCGCCAAAGCGGCGGCCAAAGATGCGGAGCGATACAGCCGCCTGACGCAGGAAGCGATGCGTAAAACATACGGGCGGAGCTTCATCACCCACGATGAAGTCGTCGTCACTCCGCCGCTCGACCTCGCGCGATACGGAATCCGGCATGTCTTGCACATCGTCGGCCCCCGTTGCGACGGTCACTGGAACGACGCACGGCGAGAAGCGCTTTTCCGCGCGCTCACCGCGGCGCTTAAGCGCGCCGCCGAACTCGGCGTACGGCACATCGCCTATCCGGCGGTCAGCGCCGGCATTTACGGCTGCCCGTTTGAGGCCGTCGTCCAGACGCTGGACGAAGCCGTCGCGGCGTTCTCTTCCGCGATCCTCGCCGATGATTCCGGGCAGAGCGGTTCATCATCGGATCGTCCATCCCCGCTCCCGGAACGCGTCTCGCTCGTTCTGCTCTCCGCCGCGGACGTGGAGCGGGCCAAAAAAGCCCTCGCTAAACGACGCGCATGAGCCGTGCGACCACTCACCGCTCGGCCGTCATGCCGCTCGCACATCTTCGTGAAAGGAGGATCGCAGATGAGGTCATCCGATACGCCGTACGGTATATCAGACGTCGCTCGTTGGGACATGAACGCCCGCTGGCTCGGGCTCTCGCCGCTCCAACTGATGGAAAACGCCGGCGCCGCCGTCGCCCGCATCGCGACGGAGCGCTACGGCCACGCCCAACGCATCGCCGTCATCGCCGGCATCGGCAACAACGGCGGTGACGGCTTTGTCGCTGCGCGGCATCTCGCCTTCACGCACGAGGTCACCGTCTATCTCATCGGCCGTCCGGAACGGCTCAAAACCCCGGAGGCCATCCACAACTTCGCGCTCATCGCCGACTCGCCGTTCATCCGGACGATCGCGCTGGATGATGAAGAATCCATCCGCGCCCTTGACCTCTGCACCTTCGATCTCCTCGTCGATGCGCTTCTCGGCGCCGGCGGACGAGGCGCACCGCGCGGCGTGATCGGGGCGGCGATCCAGGCCATGAACCGCTGCCGCGGCCGCGTCCCGATCCTCTCCATCGATCTGCCGAGCGGCTATCCGCACGAAGGGTACGTATCTTGCGATCTTGCCGTCACGTTTCAGTGGGATAAGCGGGAATACGACAACTTTTCCCGGGAAATCGCGACGATCGGCTTTCTCCCCGAATTGGCGCATCTCGTCGGACCGGCCGATGTCGCCCCGCTGCTGGAACGCCGTGGGGAGCACAAGGGCCAAAACGGCGATCTCTTGATCATCGGCGGCAGTAGGGATTATCCCGGCGCGCCGCTTCTTGCGGCCCTCGCCGCCGCGCCGTTCGTCGATCGCGTCTGGGTTACGGCGTTCCGCCATTCGACAACCCCTCTCCCGCCGATGCTCATCCCCGTCTGGGTCGATGCAGAAGACGGGCAAGGCCGCTTTACACCGAGTGCCGCGGACACCGTCCTTCAAGCGGCGGAACGCGTCGACGCCGTCGTCATCGGTCCCGGGCTCGGCCGTTCGACGGGCGTACTCCAGTTCGTTGAAACTGTGCTCACCGCGCTCGATCGCCCACACGTCGTCGATGCCGATGCACTGTACGCCCTTCCCGCCCCCGCCGACCGCACGACGTCCGTCGTGAATTCGTTCCGCAAACGGCTCATCACTCCGCACGGCGGGGAGTTTCGCGCGCTGCTCGGGCGCTTCGACCTTGCGTCGGACAAAAATGCAGTGTCTTCCTCGACCATTCAACACCTCAAAGATCGGGCCCGGATCGTTCAACGGCTCGCCCGACGGTTACAAGCCACGGTGCTCCAAAAAGACGCCATCGACATCATCGCCGACGCGACAAGCTGGCGCTACAACATCACCGGCAACCGCGGCCTTACCGCCGGCGGGACGGGGGACGCCTTAGCCGGCCTGGCCGGAGCGTTCCTCGCCCGCGGGGCCACGCCGCAGGCGGCTTCCGGCGCCGCGGCGTTTCTCGTCGGTCTCGCGGGCGAATCCATGGCAGAAAAGCAGGGATTGAACTTCACCGCAGAAGATGTGGTGCGCGTTCTCCCGATCGTGGCGGAGCGCGTCCGAAGCGGAGCGCTCCCGCCCCGTCGAAGACCGACGTAGGTCAATCATCGATTGAATCATCCGCTAAAGCCAAACGCCATTCGCCGTCCGCCGCGAAAAAAGACAAGCGTAAGAACGGCTTGCCCCAATCTGAAAAATATCAACGCGCGACCCGCGTGTAGCCGCGGTAATGATGCGTGTGCAAAACGGCGCCGCTTGCGGTGGTCACACCCTCAAAATAATGGATGTGCCCCCCGCCCGGCACCGGTACCGCCGGACCGGTGACGCCGCGGATCACGTGCGAATGCCCGTCGTCAAAGGAGGTGACGACTTCGTAGCGGTGGGTGTGGGGAACGCCGCTCGGCGCAGGGGCCGTCGTCCCGGCATACCGGTGATGATGCCCGAGGTCCGTCGAGGTGACGCCGGCAAACGCATGAACATGAACATGGACCGGCCGACCGCCCCACGACGTCAGAATCAGCTCATGCGCGTGCATCCCCCCCTCTTCCTTTTCGTACAGAAATCCGGTCACTTGGGTCTCCATGTCATAGACCACCTCTCCATGCGTGATGATGGATCGTGCGATGATTCATCCTACGCATGGATCCGCGAGGTGGACACGTACAATCGCCTGTGGCAGGTGATGAGATGTCCGGTCGATCTCCCGCGTCCGCACGACAGATGTCCGGCGCCAGAGCGCCGCTCTGGACGGCGGCGTTCATACGCGTAACGTTCGCCAACTTGCTGCACTTTACCGCGTTTCAACTGCTCCTTCCGGTCATCCCGCTGTATGCCGAATCGCGCGGCGCCACCCCGGAAGGGATCGGCGTCGTCATCGGCATGCTCACCGCTTTTGCCCTCCTCATCCGCCCCTTTGCCGGCGCGTGGATGGACGCCTTCGGCCGCCGGGCCGTCTTGTTCGCAGGGCTCGCCTTAAACGCCGTCGGCATCGCGCTGTACAACGCGGCGACCGACGTTCTCGCGCTCGATGTCGTGCGCGCCGTCCACGGGATCGGTTGGGGCATCTCGACGACCGCCTTCGGCACCCTCGCCGCCGACATCGTGTCGCCTGCGCGGCGCGGCGAAGGACTCGGCTTCTTCGGCCTCTCCTCATCGCTGGCGATGGCCATCGGCCCGTTTTTCGGCGATCTCCTCTACCGCTCCATAAGCCCGTTCGCTCTGTTCACCGTCTCCTTCGGGCTCACGTTGCTGGCCCTGTTCCTGATGCTCCCGAATCGTCGGCAGACGGATCATCCGCCCTCGCCGGAAAAACAAAAAACGGCGCTTCAAAAAGCCCGTACGGCGACGGCGCAAAGAAACCGACGGACGATCCGATCGCAACTGTTCGAACCGACGGCGTTCTGGCCTTCATTTTTGGCGATGCTCATGTCGTTTACCTACGGCGGGGTCATCACGTTTTTGGCGATGTACGGCAAGCAAAAGGCGATCGAAGGCGTCGGGCTCTTTTTCTCCGTCAACGCCGTGATGACGATCGTCGTGCGGACCTTTTCGGGCTTCGTCTATGACCGGTTCGGCGCGCTGGCCGCCGTCGTGCCGGGCGCGCTGATGGGCGCCGCGGGCCTCTATGCCCTCGCCGAAGCGCAGTCGCTCTCCGGCGTCGCCTTCGCCGCCGCCTTATACGGCGTGGCCTTCGGCGCCATCCAACCGTCGATGCAGGCCTGGGCCGTCGAAGTGGCCCCGGAGAACAGGCGCGGTGCGGCCAACGCCATGTTCTTCTCCGCCTTCGACCTCGGGATCGGCGGCGGGGCATTTGTCCTCGGGCCCGTCGCCCGATGGTTCGGCTACGGCGAAATGTACCGCCTGCTCGCACTCAGTTTTCTGCTCTTGGCTGCCCTTGCCTTCGTTGTACGAGGGCCTCGCCGATCGCGCGAATATCCCCCGCGCCGAGCGTGATGACGAGATCGCCCGGTTGCACCGTGTGAAGCAGGGCATCGTAGAGCGCCGTCTGGTCTTCGATATACGTCGTCCGGCGACCGCTTCGCCTGGCGATCTCCTGCGCCAGCGCCGCGGCGTCCACCGCCTCCGGCGCGCGGTCGCCCCGCGGCGTATAGACCGCGCCGACGAAGACGAGATCGGCGTCGCCGAACGCCTCGGCAAACGCTTCGCGCAAATAGTAGACGCGGGCCATGCGATGCGGCTGAAAGACGGCGATGACGCGCCGGCCGAGCGCGCGGGCGGCGGCGAGCGTAGCGCGGATCTCCGTCGGGTGAACGGCATAGTCGTCGACGACGAGCGCCCCGTCCGCTTCTCCGAGGAACTCGAAACGCCGTTTTGTCCCCCGAAAGCGGCCGAGCCCGGCGACGATCTGAGGGGCGGTAAGTCCGAGCGCCGACAAAGCGCCGGCGGAGGCCAGCGCATTGTAGACGTGATGCCGTCCGATGACCTGAAGTTCCACGCGACCGGCGACATCGCCGTGCAAGACGAGCGTAAACGCGGCGCGTCCGTCCTTAATCTCGATGTCCCGCGCCGTCACATCGGCCGGCCGATCGACGGCGAAGGTGATCAGACGCGGCGGGGCAACGTCAAGGTCATCGGGCGGTTTGAAAAGCGCCTCGGCCAAGGTTCGCGCTTCATCGTCGTCCACGCCGACGACGACGGCGCCGCCCGGTTTCGTCTGTTCGGCAAAGATCCGAAAAGCGTCCCGCATCGCCTGAAAATCGCCGCCGTAGTTTTCCAGATGGTCCGGTTCGATGTTCGTGATCACCGAAACGTACGGGCGGTAACGCAAAAACGAACGGTCGCTCTCATCCGCTTCGGCAATGACGTACGGCGAACGCCCGGCGCGGGCGTTCGTGCCGCCGGCGACGAGTTCCCCGCCGATGACGACCGTCGGATCCCACCCGGCCGCCGTAAGCGCACAGCCGATCATCCCCGTCGTCGTCGTCTTCCCGTGCGACCCGGCGACGGCGACGCCCCGGGCATCGTTGACCAAGCGGGCCAAAAGCTCCGCGCGATGCATTACCACCTGGCCTCGGGAGCGCGCGACGGCAAGCTCGACGTTGTCCGCCGGGACGTCCGAAGAGTAGACGACGACGGCATCCGACGGCACGTTGGCGACGTTGTGGCCGATCCAAACCTGCGCGCCTTCTCGGGCCAGCGCCTCGGTGATCGGCTTATGCTTCAGATCTGAGCCGCTCACTGCCGCGCCGCGGGCCAAAAAAATGCGCGCCAACGCGCTCATCCCATAACCGCCGATGCCGATGAAGTGTAATTTCCGGATGGGCTCCACGCCGCGCACCTTCTTTCCATGCGTGTCATCTGTCGGAATGTGCACCGGTCGCCGCCCCCGCGCCGAGCGCCGGAAACGCTTCGATGACCGTCGGACGGACGGCTTGAATCAAGTATAGAGACCCGGTCACGGCGACCATCGCACGAGTCCCTTCCGCTCCTGCCTCCGCTTCTGTCCGAAGTACGGCGCCGTCGGCTTTCCCCGATGACGCCGTGTTTGGCGCCGATTCATCGGCGATCCGGTTGGCCGCTTTGCTCGCGATCCGAAGGGCCGCCTCCAGCGCTTGGGGCGGCGCTTGCTGTATATATATGGGAAGCTCCGGACGAATCATGCGTGCTTCTTCAGAGAGCACGGCCGGATTTTCCGCCCGCGGCAGGTCGACCGTCGTTACGACGAGCGCCTCGATATGCGGGAGAAGATGCGAGAGCATCGCCCGGTGATCTTTGTCTTTCATCGCCGCGAACACGGCCACGCGCCGCGCCGCCGGACAAAGCGCCTCCAGCGAAGCGGCAAATTGGCGCATCCCGCTTTCATTGTGTGCGCCGTCAAGCACGATGTTCACGCCGCCCGGTCCCTCAAACAGCTCCATCCGCCCGGGGTTTTCCGCGCGCAAGAGCCCTTCGCGCACATGCTCGTCTTCGATATCGAACGCGTAATAAAGGCGAAGAAGCTCTGCGGCCATCACGGCAAGGGCGGCGTTTTCAAACTGATGCACGCCGCGCATCCCGAGCCGAAGCCCCGGATACAGACGGTGCGGCGTGCGCACCGAAAGCGATTGTCCGCTTGGACCGATGCGCGGATCCTCCACCCAAAACCGTTCGTCCAAGGCGTAGAGATCGGCCCGCTTCGCCTTCGCCGTGTCACGAATCACGCGCATGGCCTCCGCATCCTGACGCGTGGTGACGACCGGCACGCCGGATTTGATGATCCCCGCCTTCTCTCGGGCGATGGCGGCGAGCGTGGATCCGAGCAGGCGTATGTGGTCGAAGCCGATCGAAGTGATGACGCTCACCAGCGGGTAGACGACGTTCGTCGAATCCAACCGACCGCCGAGGCCCGTCTCGAACAAGACGATGTCCGGATATGCCCGCTTGGCGAAATAGACGATCGCCGCCGCCGTGAGCAGCTCAAACTCCGTCGGCGCGCCGAGCGGCGTGGCGGCGAGCGCCTCGGCGTGCGGGCGGAGCGTCTCGTAGACGAACGCGAGCCCCGCTTCATCGATCGGTTCGCCGTTCAGCTGAATGCGGCTTTCGTACGTCGTCACGTGAGGCGAGATGTACGCTCCGACGTCGTACCCCGCGGCGCGCAAAATCGATTGAAGAAAGGCAAGGGTCGAGCCCTTGCCGTTCGTTCCGGCGATGTGCACGAATTTGAGCCGCCGCTCAGGATGATCGAGCCGCTCGAGAAGCGCCTCCATGCGCACCGTCCCCGGTTCATAGACGTCCCGGCGATGGCCTTCGAACCAGGCGATGATCTCCGTTTTTGTGCTCATCGGGTGGAATCGCCTCCCATTTTCTCTTTATCCAACGAATGCCTCGGCCATACGCCTTGGTTCGGCTTTTACGACTTTGGACCGGCGTCTTTTTGCGCCTTATGCTCGTCGTTCAGCGCCTGCGTAAAGAGCGACAGGCGTTCGCGCACTTTTTCCCGCCGTTCGAGGTAATCCCGCTCTTTCTCCCGCTCCGCCTCGACGACGTGGGCCGGCGCTTTTTCGACGAAGTCCGGGTTGGCCAGTTTCTTGCGCACCCGCTCGACTTCCGCATCCCACTTCGCCCATTCTTTTTTCAGCCGCTCGAGTTCCTGTTCGACGTCGACCAGGCCGCGCAGCGGCAGCCGATATTCGGCGTGCCGCGTCACGCCGCCCAAGGCGTGCACCGCCGACTGAACGCCGTCCTGCGTGCGCACGCCGATGGTGACCTCCGCCTGCGCCAGGCGGGCGATGTACGGCGCGTGCTCATCAAATCGCGCCTTCGCCTCCCTCTCGGACAAGACCTCCAACCTGACGATCCGCCCCGGCGCGACGCCGACTTCTTGGCGGATGTTGCGCACGCCGCGGACCAGCTCCATCACCTCGCTCACCGCTTCCACCGCCGCCGAATCCCGGAAGCGTTCGTCGGCCTTCGGCCACGGGGCGATGATGAGGCTCTCCGCCCGAGCCCTGTCCTTCGGCGTCGGGAGCAAATGATAGATCTCCTCGGTCAAAAACGGCATGTACGGGTGGAGAAGCGCAAGCGAGCGTTCAAGGGTGTAGATGAGCACGGCCAGCGCTTGTCGCTTGGCTTCGGCGTCCTCGCCGTACAAGTCGCCTTTCGTAAATTCGATGAACCAGTCGCAGTACTCGTCCCAGATGAAATCGTAGAGCAGGCGCCCCGCTTCGCCGAATTCATAGCGCTCCAGATTGTCCGTCACGCCTTGGATGGTCTCCATCAAGCGGTGCAGGATCCAGCGCTCCGTCGATTTGAGCGTGCCGCCGGCGAGCGCCGCCTCGACGATCGCTTCGGCGTCGAAGTGCTCGTCATCCAAATTCATGAGCACGAAGCGGGAGGCGTTCCAGATCTTGTTCGCAAAGTTCCGGGCGGCCTCGATGCGTTCCTGGCGGAAACGAAGATCCTGTCCCGGCGTAAACCCGGTGGAGAGCATAAAGCGCAGCGCGTCGGCGCCGTAAAGATCGATCATCTCCATCGGATCGACGCCGTTTCCGAGCGACTTGGACATCTTGCGGCCTTCGGCGTCCCGCACCAGGCCGTGGATGAGCACCGTGTGGAACGGATTCTCGCCGGTAAACTCCAAGGCGGTGAAGATCATCCGCGCCACCCAGAAGTAGATGATGTCGTGCCCGGTGACGAGGACGTCCGTCGGGTAGAAGCGGCGCATGTCGTCCGTCTCGTCCGGCCAGCCGAGGGTCGAAAACGGCCAGAGCGCCGAACTGAACCACGTGTCGAGGACGTCTTCGTCCTGGCGAATGTGCGCGCTCCCGCAATGCGCGCAGCGCTCCGGCGTCTTGCGATCGACGGTGATGCCGCCGCAGTCGTCGCAGTGCCAGGCCGGGATGCGGTGGCCCCACCAAAGCTGACGGGAGATGACCCAGTCCTTGACGTTTTCGATCCAGTTCAAGTAGATCTTTTTGAACCGCTCGGGGACGAAGCGCACGGCTGCACCGTGTCGTTCGTGGCCGACCTTCGAAGGTTGAACGTCCGCCGCAGTCTTGAGCCGCTCATCGTCGGCGTACGCCTGGGCGATGGCCCGTTCGGCGAGCGGCTTCATGCGGACGAACCATTGCGTCGACAAATACGGCTCCACGACGGCGCCGGTGCGCTGGCTGTGGCCAACGTTGTGCACGTGACGCTCGACTTTACGGCAGATGCCCTGCGCCGTCAAATCTTCGACCAGCCGCTTCCGGCATTCAAAACGGTCCAAGCCCGCATACGGCCCGGCGTTCTCGTTCATATGCCCCGTCTCGTCCATGACGACGACCCGCGGAAGGTCGTGCCGAAGACCGATCTCAAAGTCGTTCGGATCGTGCGCCGGCGTGACCTTCACCGCCCCGCTGCCGAACGACGGATCGACGTAATCGTCGGCGATGATCGGGAGCTCCCGGCCGATGACCGGGAGCACCGCCGACTTGCCGATCAGGTGCCGGTAGCGTTCATCGTCCGGATGCACGGCCACGGCAACGTCGCCGAACATCGTCTCCGGCCGCGTCGTGGCGATCTCGATGTATCCGCTCCCGTCCTTGAGCGGGTAGCGCAGGTGATAGAGCTTTCCTTCGACTTCCTTGTGCTCGACCTCGATGTCCGAAAGCGCCGTCCGGGCCACCGGATCCCAGTGGATGATGTACTCCCCACGGTAGATGAGCCCCCGTTCATAAAGCCGCACAAACACTTCGCGAACCGCCCGCGATAATCCTTCGTCCAGCGTAAACCGCTCACGGGTGTAGTCGAGAGACAGCCCGAGCTTTTCCCACTGTTCGCGTATGACGGACGCAAAATGCTCCTTCCATCCCCAGACCCGCTCGATGAACGCCTCGCGTCCCAAGTCGCGGCGGGTGAGTCCCTCTTCCGCCAGCTTCGCCTCCACGCGCGTCTGCGTGGCGATACCGGCGTGGTCCATACCGGGCAGCCAGAGCGCGTCATACCCTTGCATGCGTTTGAAGCGAATGAGGATGTCTTGGAGCGTGTTGTTCAAGGCGTGACCGATGTGAAGATTTCCGGTCACGTTCGGCGGAGGGATGACGATCGTAAACGGCGGCTTCGAACCGTCGCCTTTCGGCGTGAAATACCCTTGTTCGATCCAATGGCGATACCACTTGGATTCGACCGCTTTCGGCTGGTAGGCCTTCGGAATGTCGCGCATCGCCTGTTCCGTCATGCTGCACCCATCCTTTCCCGATTTTTCGCAAACACACTTCAACAAGCGCAAATCGTTCGCCTGCGCAAATGAAAAAGCCCCGTCCTCGTCAAAGGACGGAGCGACGCTCCGCGGTACCACCTTTGTTCACCGGTGTCGGTCATGCCCTTGCGCCTCTCGCCGCGCGGCATCACACCACCGGTGCGCTCATGCCGTTAACGCCGGTCGACGTGTCACCCTACGAATCAAGCGGCCGCTGGCCCAACGCGCCTAACGCGCGCCGTCGGGCGAATGAACCGCAAGGTCCGCGCACGACGGGCAAATCCTGCGATCCGCCGATGATCGTCGGGCCGTACCATCCGCTTGACGCTCAGGCGACCGGCTCCGAGGCGACTTCGCCGCCGACCTGAAGGGATCTTCCAGCCGCGGATCCCTTCTCTGGATCAGGTCGAAGCCGGCTACTCCTCCTCTTCTTCGCCGTTTACGTTTCCGTTTGTGTGCCTCATTGTACTTAAATCCCGGAGGAAAGTCAAAAGGCCAGCGCTTCCATCGTCATAACGTAGACCCAGACTTTGATCCGTCCCAACGCCTGTTCACATCGCGGGTCAAGACGTGAAGGACTCCAGCAAATCTTGAAGTTTCCGCCGATAGCGTTCGGCTAGAGCCGGATGCGCGGCAATGGACCGGATCGCTTCCGAATCCGGCGGTCGGGCGTCGGTGGCGCGCATGACGCGTTCCACCGTGAGCTCCGCCGGGTCGCGCTCGATGCGCACGAGCGCATCGCCCGGCCGCACCCAGCCTTCCTCGAGCACCCGCATATAAAACCCGGTAAACGCCGTTTCGCGGACTTTTGCCGGAAGCTGACGACGGCCATAACGAAGCTCGAGCTTAAAACACGGGCGGCGAGGCTGTGCCACCTGGACGATCGCCTCCCCCAGCCGGAACACGTCCCCGATTGCCGCTGCCGTCTCCAGCAGACCGACGACGGTCACATTTTCACCGAACGCGGACGGCGGAAGAGGCGTGCCGAGCCACCTTTCCCAGTAGACATAGTGATCCTTCGGATAGACACAGACCGCCTTGTCCTCTCCGCCGTGGTTTTCGCGGTCTCCTTGTTCGTCATCGATGAAACCGTTTTTCGTCAAATAGATCGGTCTTTCGACCGGGCGCTTCTCTATCGCGCTATGGACGACCCGCCCGTCCCGAGCGAGCGTCTTCACCCGTCCGATGTTGATCGAGCGCACCTGAAACGTTTCCATCGCCCTTCTCCTTTTCGCCGATGCGCGCCCCTTGCCGTTCGACGACGAGCACCGGCCGACATCACCATCGATCTTCCGTCGTCACACGATGTCGCACGTTCATGATACCATACGCCATTTTCGCGGATCAACCGGTTGACAACATCCGGCGTTGGGCGTATGTTCAGAAACGTAGAGTTCAACAGAAAGAAGGTGTTCCTTTGACCACTCAAAAGCCCATCCGCGCTGCCGTGGTCGGTTACGGCAACATCGGCCGCCATGCCGTAGAAGCCGTTGAAGCGGCCGAAGACTTCGTCCTCGCCGGACTCGTACGCCGTCCGGAGTCGCTCAAGAGGCCGCTGCCGCGGGAACTTGCCGGCATCCCCGTGGCCGCGGAGATCGACGCGCTGGGGGACGTCGACGTCGCCGTCCTCGCCACGCCGACGCGAAAGACGCCGGAGATCGCGCGATCGCTCCTTGAAAAAGGCATCCGCACCGTCGACAGCTTCGACATCCACCAGGACATTGCCCGCGTCCGCGCCGAGCTGGACGAGACGGCCAAAACGCACGGCGCGGTAGCCGTCGTCTCCGCCGGCTGGGACCCGGGCACCGATTCGATGATTCGCGCCATCTACGAGATCATGGCTCCCCGCGGCCTGACTTACACCAACTTCGGCCCGGGCATGAGCATGGGGCACACCGTAGCGGTCAAGGCCGTCCCGGGCGTCAAAGACGCGCTGTCCGTGACCATCCCGCTCGGCACCGGTGTGCACCGGCGCATGGTGTACGTCGAATTGGAAGACGGCGCCGATTTTGACGCCGTCCGCCGGCGCATTTTGGAGGATCCGTATTTCGCCCACGACGAGACGCACGTCATCCGGGTCGATCGCGTCTCTACGCTCATCGATCAGGGGCACGGCGTACGCATGGAACGGAAAGGCGTCGCCGGCAAGACGCCGAACCAACTTTTCAGCTTCGACATGCGCATCAACAACCCCGCCCTCACCGCACAGGTCATGGTCTCCGCCGCCCGTGCGGCGATGCGCCTTGAGCCCGGCGCTTACACGCTGATCGAGATCCCGCCGATCGCTTTTCTCCCCGGCGATCCTGAGGCACACATCCGCCGCCTGGTTTAAAACGAACGGTTTAGATGCCGGATTCGGATCCGCCGAGAGCCCGCTACGCCAAACGCCGCCCGACGGTTACGGGCGGCGTTTGCTCGTCGATGCGCTTGATCCCTCCCCTTGGTCCACGCCCCCCGCTGGCGCATACGATACAAAAGCACGGCGAGAGGGGGAAGGGGATATGCTGAAATCCATACTGGAGTGGTTCAACGCGGCCAAAAAACAGATCAAGACGTTTATGCTGCCGGTGATCATCCTGTACTTCATCCGCACGATGTTTATCCCGACGTTCATCGATGTGCTCGTGCTGTTCATCCTATTTCTGCTCTACGTCGGGTCGCTCCTCGAATGGTACTGACGTATCGAAGGGGATGAGCGCCTCGCGCGCGGCGTAAAAATTTTGCAAAACGCGCTCAAACCGGGCGGTGAGGTCGATCATGTGCGCCCGCATGTCGCCGGCAAAATAGCGCTCCAAAAAATTGAGCGGTTCCGCCGGGTAAAAGACCGCTGCGGAGAAGAGCGCCTCTTCTTCCGGCAGGAGCGCTCGTACCGCGCGATACGCCTGAAGTCCCTCCACAAACGCGCCGGCGAGCGGCCCGATGCGCAGAGCCCGCCAAAAGGCGAGCAAATCGCGCACGACAGGTCCCTCTTCGGCCCGCGTCCAGTCGAACAGAAGCGGTCCGTGAGCGGTGAGCGCGATGCGCTCCGGCGTCGGATAAGCGTGGATCAAGGTCATATCGACCGTCGAGATCTCGGTCAACCGCGTATGCCACTCCCGGGCCATCGCCAGCGCCTGATCGAGCGCCAGAAGGAGATCGGGTTGAACGTGCGCGAAGAGGACATCGACCGGGGACGGATAAGCGAGGGCGGCGACATCGTCCGCCCAGCGCACGAGTGCCGTGCGACGCTTTTCCCAGCGCGCGATCAGCGCTTCGGCCTCCGGCCAAAACAGACGCGAGGCGACAGGCAGACGAAAAGCGGCGTGCCAGCGCGCGAGCTCGGTCAAAAACGGCGACACCCAGCGCCCGTCGCCAAGGCGCGCGGCATGTTCTCCCGTCGTCTCGGCCAACCACGGCGCGAGCGCAAACGCCCGCCCGAAGGCGTCCGCCACATAACGCCCCGTCCGGGTCGGCACATACGGGACGGCAAACGGCCGACGGAGGCCGTATGACGCGATCTTCTCCGCCGTTCGCACAAAAGCGTCGCGATCCGGCACCGCCGTCAAGGCATACACCCCGCCGTCCGTCTCGACACGCGCCGTCCGGCGGTATATCACCAGCGCCCGCGGCCTGAGCCCGTACGCCCCGAGCGCCGCTTGAATCTCGGCCGCGGTGATCGTCCGCGGGGCATGTCGGGGAGGGCCGTTGGTCGTCACGACCATCGCCTGCCTAATGCGGACGCTTCGCCGCCGGAATGCTGAGCCGCATGCCGGGGCGAAGCTCCCGCAGCCGCTCGTTGGCCGCGCGCAACGCCTCAGGCCGAACGCCGTACCGCTCGGCGATCGCCTCCAGCGTCTCCTCCGGCTGGACGAAATGCCAGACGATCGCCTGCCGGCGCTCTTCTCGGGATCCGCCGAAGACGCGCAGCCAGATCGAGCCGCCCTCCCCTTCTTCTTCGTCTGTCCCGTCTTTCCCTTTATCGCTCTGCGCCCTTTCGGCCGGCGGTGGGGCATCGCTTCTATCCCGTTCATCATTCTGCTCCGTCGGCGTTCCGGAACCCGTCGGCGCATCGGCGGATTCTTCGCCCGCTTCTTCTTCCTCAACCCACGTGGCGTCTTTGCCGGCTGCCGGCGCGACTTCCCCGACCGCCGGCGCGTCTGCTTCCCCGTCCGACGTTTCTCCGGTGTCCCCGACCGACCCTTCCGCGATCGACGCCTTCCCGGCTTCAGCCGGCTCGCCTGCGGCCTTGACTTCTTCCGCGTCCCCTCCTGCCCCGATCTCTGCATTCGTTTTTTCGTCCGCCGTCTCGATCCAGGAGAGTCCGCCCGTCTGAGAAGACTCGACCGCCGGTGAGACATACGGATGCCGCCAGTGGCTCGTCACCTCGACCACGTCGTCGCGTTCCGCGCGCACCGGCTGCAGATATTCCTCCACCGTCACGCCCTCGAGATCGATGATCGCGCGGATGAACAGCCGCGACGGCGACAACAGCTCGTACTGAAGGTCGCGGATGATGAGCTCGACGCCGCTTTCGTCGACACGATCCTTGCCGAAGGTCATGTCCACCGGAATGCGGTAGTAAACGTGCCCTTTGCGCGGTTTGTGCGGCACGGCGGACGTCTTTAGGACGTGCGGGCGGACGCCGTCCGGCTCGTCTTCCGTCGTCGCGTATTCCGCGGTAAACGTCAAGTGGCCGCGCAATCGATAATGCTCCGACTCCTCGAACAGCTCCACATCGGGGATCAACTCCACGTGGTGGATCTTCCGCACATCCGTAAGCGGCACGTCAAGCGAAATGCGCTCCACGAGTTCAAACGTGACGCGGCGCTCCTGATTCGACAAAACGCCCACCTCCCGCCGGTACGGATAGTACACCTTACGGCGGGAGATGGGCGTTTATGACTTCATGCGCGGCAAAATCGCCTCAAGCGGTACGGGCTCCGGGGGCGTCCAGGTGTTCGGGTCGTCCGGATCGAATTGCTCCAGATAACGGATCACGGCGTTGGTCACGGCCGTCGGGGTAGATGCGCCGGAGGTCACGGCCACGCGTTTTTTGCCGATCAGCCACGCGGGATCGATTTCCGAGGCGTCGGCGACGCGATAGGCGGGGGTACCGGCGATCTTTGAACTCACGTCGGCCAAGCGATTGGAATTGTTGCTCCGCGGATCGCCGACGACGATCGTCAGATCACACTGCTTCGCCTGCTCGGCGACGGCTTCCTGGCGCACCTGCGTCGCCCGGCAGATTTCGTTGTACACCTCCGCCTGCGGATAGCGCTCAAGCACGGCGGCGATGAGCGCCGCCGTGTCCCACTGGCTCATCGTCGTCTGGTTGGTGACGATGATTTTATCGTTGGTCAGATCGAGCCGGGAGAGGTCGTCTTCCGTCTCGATGAGGTGCACCTTCCCCGGCGCGACGCCCATCGCCCCTTCCGGCTCGGGATGCCCCTTCTTGCCGATGTAGATCACGTCGTATCCTTGCGCCGCCTTTTCCGCGATCAGATCGTGCGTCTTCGTCACATCCGGACAGGTGGCGTCCAGCACGACGAGTCCTTTCTCCCGCGCAAGGCGTCGGACTTCCGGCGAGACGCCGTGGGCGGTGAAGATGACCGTCCCCGCGTCGATCGACTCCAATGCCTTTAACCGGTCCGGCGCGTCCAAGGTGATCACCCCGGCGGCCCGAAACGCGTCCACGACATGCCGGTTGTGCACGATCATCCCGAGGATGTAAATCGGGCGCGGAAGAAAACGGTCTTGGGCCGCCCGCTGCGCGATGACCATGGCGTCGACGACTCCGTGGCAATACCCCCGCGGCGTGATCTTGACGACTTCCATCCGGATGCTCCTCTCCTAGCATTCGTCCGCCGCACGGTCTTTCGCCGCTCGTAAAGCCCGTTCGGCGGCCTCCACCGTGCGGTCGATTTCCGCTTCCTTATGGGCAAGCGACACGAACCACGCCTCGTATGCCGACGGCGGGGCGTAGATTCCGGCGGCCAGCATCGCTTGGTGAAACACCCGGAACGCCCGCTCATCCTGCCGCTTGGCCGAAACGAAATCTTCCACCGGATCGGCCGTGAAAAACGGCGTGAGCATCGAACCGACGCGGTTGATGCGCAGCGGCACATCGGCCGCTCGAGCGGCCTCCGCAAGCCCATCGGCCAAGCGCTTGGAGAGCGCCTCCAGGCGCGCGTACGCCTCGGCGGAAAGCCGCCTGAGCGTCGCCAGCCCGGCGTGCATGGCCAGCGGGTTGCCGGAGAGCGTCCCCGCCTGATAAACCGGCCCGCTCGGCGCCACGTGTTCCATGAGCTCCCGACGGCCGCCGTAAGCACCGACGGGGAGCCCGCCGCCGATCACCTTGCCCATCGTCACCAGATCCGGTTGCACGCCGAACAGCCCTTGCGCCGAGTATTCATGCACGCGGAAGCCGGTCATCACTTCATCAAAGATGAGCAGCGCGCCGTATTCCGCCGTCACCGACCGCAACCCTTCCAAAAAGCCCGGTTTGGGGGGCACGACGCCCATATTGCCGGCCACCGGTTCGACGATCACGGCGGCGATCTCTTCGCCGTACGTTTCAAACAGCCTCCGGACCGCCTCAAGGTCGTTGTACGGCGCGGTGAGCGTGAGTTCCGCCGCCCCGGACGGCACTCCGGGGCTGTCCGGAAGGCCGAGCGTGGCCACGCCGGAGCCGGCCTTGACGAGAAAACTGTCGGCGTGTCCGTGGTAACAGCCGACGAACTTGACGACGCGGGCGCGGTCCGTCACCGCCCGAGCCAGGCGCAGCGCGCTCATCGTCGCCTCCGTGCCGGAGTTGACCATGCGCACCATCTCGACCGCCGGCATGCGGCGGATCACCTCGGCCGCCATCTCCGATTCGACGACCGTCGGCGCGCCGAAGCTCGTCCCGCGCGCTGCGGCTTCCGACACCGCGCGGACGACGTCGGGATGCGCATGACCCAAAATGAGCGGCCCCCAAGAGAGGACATAATCGATATAGCGATTGCCGTCTTCGTCATAAAGGTATGCGCCCTCGCCGCGCGCGATGAACAGCGGCGGCCGCCCGAGCGCCCGAAAGGCGCGCACCGGGCTGTTCACCCCGCCGGGCATGAGGCGCTCGGCTTCTTCATACAACGCCCGTGAACGCGTATCGCGAATGCCGCCCACCCCCTTCGCCCCTTTCCGACTCCATTATGCGCGACTCGGCGCGTCTTGGCAACCGCGCCTCAGCCGAGCACCAGGCGATCGTCCAGAAGCGCCTCGCCGCGCACGCGCTCGAACGCCGCCAAAAGATCCGGCACGCGCATTCGGGCCTTCTCCTCCCGGCCGAGATCGAGGACGATCTCCCCGCCGTGCATCATGATCAACCGGTCGCCCATCCGCAGGGCGTGCTCCATATTGTGCGTGATCATGAGCGTGGTGAGCCCCTTCGTCCGCACGATGCGCTCCGTGAGCTTGAGCACGAGCTCGGCCCGCTTCGGGTCGAGGGCCGCGGTATGCTCGTCCAAAAGGAGCAGCTTCGGCTCCGTGAACGTCGCCATGAGCAGCGACAACGCCTGCCGCTCGCCGCCGGAAAGCGTCCCCACCTTGGCGCCGAGCCGCCCCTCCAAACCGAGCTCCAATTCCTTGAGCGCTTCCTGGTATCGCCTGCGGTGCGCCGCCCCCAGCGACGAGCGAAGTCCCCGGGGCTTGCCGCGTTTGTCGGCGATGGCCATGTTCTCCAAAATCGACAGCGACGGCGACGTCCCCATGAGCGGATCTTGAAACACGCGGCCGATGGCCTTCGCCCGGCGATGTTCCGGCCAGTCGGTCATGTCCACGCCGTCTAAGACGATCCTCCCCCGATCGACGGAAAAGCGCCCGGCGATGGCGGAAAGGAGCGTCGATTTGCCGGCGCCGTTGGAACCGATGATGATCACGAATTCGCCCGGCTGAAGGGACAGGCGGACGTCGCGAAGCGCCTGCTTGGCGTTCGGCGTGCCGGGGTTGAACGTCTTGGAAATGCCGTCGACGACGAGCATCGGTCGGGTCATCGGGCGTCGCCCTCCTTGTCGGTCGAAACCGCGGACAACGCCGTCGCGCTGTTCACCGTACCCCCCGCGGCGGGGTCATGGCTCATGGCGCGGTTCGCCGTGTCGCCTGCCGCTTCGAGCCGACGGCGCAGACGGCGTTTTTCCCACCTCGGCGGCAGGATGAGCGCCAAGATGACGATCAGGGCGGTCAAAAGTTTCAAATCGTTCGGCGACATGTTCGCCGTGAGCGCCAAAGCGATGACGAATCGGTAGGCGATCGCCCCGACCGCCGCGGCGAGCGTGGCGCGGACGATCGTCGGCGCGCCGACGAGCACCTCGCCGATGATCACCGAGGCCAGGCCGATGATGATCATCCCGATGCCCATCTGCGCGTCCGCATATCCATGATACTGCGCGATGAGTCCACCGGAAAACCCGACCAGAGCGTTGGAGAGCATGAGCCCGAGGATGATCGTCCGGTCGGTGTCGACGCCGAAGCTTTTGACCATCGTCGGGTTGTCGCCCGTCGCCCGCACCGCCGTTCCCAGATCGGTCCGCAAAAACCAATCGATCAGTCCTTTGATCACCAGCAAAACCAGAAGAAAAACGGCCATAAAGACAAGGTGGCGATCGACGCCCAAGGATTTGGAAAGCGCCTCCAGATCGGTTTTCACCGTCGACTGCTTCAACAGCGAAACGTTCGCTCGGCCCATCACCCGCAGGTTGATCGAATAAAGCCCGATCATCGTCAAAATCCCGGCCAAAAGCCCGTTGATCTTCCCTTTCGTATGCAAAAGACCGGTGACGAGCCCCGCCGCCGCACCGGTAAAGAGCGTCACCAGGCTCGCCGCCCACGGATTCCATCCGGCGACGATGAGACTCGCCGCCGTCGCGCCGCCCAAGGTAAAACTGCCGTCGACGGTCAGATCTGGAAAATTCAAAACGCGAAATGTCAAATACACGCCGATGGCCATGATGCCGAAGATCAGTCCTTGCTCGAGAGAGCCGTAAAAAAGCGCCATGTCACCTGCACCTCATCCGCCTGATGTTCGCCCTCCGCCTGATGTCCGTCCGCAGCGCAAAAAGAGCGGCCGCCACGGTATTGGGCGCGCCGCCGGACGGCCGCGTTGTGCTGTTGGTTTATTCTATCATCCATCAGTACGTCACGTCGGCCCGATCAAGCAGGTCCTTGGGAATGTCGATGCCGATCTTCTTGGCTTCGGTGACGTTGATGTACAGCTTCAGTTCCTTTTGCCGTTCGATCGGCATGTCTTTCGGCTCCGCTTCGCCTCTTAAGATCTTCACCGCCATCTCCCCGGTCTGGTAGCCGAGCTTGTAATAGTCGATGCCGTAGGTGATGATGGCCCCTTCCTTCACCGAGTCGCCCTCGCCGGCGACGATCGGCAGTTTCGCCGATTCGGCGACGTCGACGACAGAGCGGAGGGCGGAGACGACGGTGTTGTCCGTCGGAATATAGAAGGCGTCGATCTTGCCGACGAGCGATTCCGCCGCCTGCTTCACTTCCGACGTGTTCGTGATGCCGCGCAGAATCAGTTCGAGGTCGAGCTTTTTCGCCGCTTCCTTGGCGATGTCCACCTGCACCAAGGAGTTCGCCTCGCCGCTGTTGTAGAGGATGCCGACGCGGTTGCCGGCGGTGAGCGCTTTGACCAGCGCGAGCTGTTCTTCGATCGGGTTCATGTCCGTCGTGCCGGTGATGTTGCGCCCCGGGCGCTCCAGCGACTGAACGAGCCCCGCGCTCACGGGATCGGTCACGGCGGTGATGACGATCGGGATGTCTTGCGTCGTCTCCGCGACGGCCTGCGCGGTCGACGTGGCGATGGCCAAGATCAGGTCGACGCGGTCGGAGACGAACTTGTAGGCGATCTGTTTGGCCGTATCTTGCGATCCTTCGGCGTTTTGGACGTCGTACTTCACGGTGTTGCCGTCGACGTACCCGGCGTCTTTGAGCGCGTCGATGAATCCTTGACGGGCGTTGTCGAGGGCGGGGTGCGAGATGATCTGCATAATCCCGATCTTTTTGACGTCGGCGCCCGGTTGGGCGGAGCCGCTCGATGAATCGGACGCCGCGTCGCCGCCCGTCGCGTGGGTCTTCGAATCACCGTTCGATGCAGAAGTGCTCGACTTCGCATCCTCCTGGGCGCCGCACGCGGCCAGCATGAAGACGACCGCCAACCCGACGAACATCATCCCCCGAACACGCCCGTATCGACCGTGCCGCATCGGTTTCTCCCCCTGTGTTTGCCGTGTATCTGTTTTAACGCGCCAAAGCGTTTTCGTGACAAATCATATGTATCATCATAGCGGTTGGCTCATCGACTGACAAGTTGTTTTTATTGCAGCAACGCATACGCGCTAAGATGATGAAAGAAAATAACGGTCGTGAAAAGACGCCATTCATGTCGACTTCGACGACGGCATGCTGTCCATCACCCTCGAACAGTCCGGCGGCTTCGACGAAGAGCGCGAACAATTCGTCCGCAAAGAACGCTACCGCGGTCGCCTGGAGCGACATTTCGCCCTGGAGAACGTCGACGCGGAGCGGATCAAGGCGAAGTTCAAAGACGGGCTCCTTACCGTCACGCTTCCCAAGCTCCGGCGCACCCCGCCGAGCGGTCGTCGGATAGATATCGAATAACCGCGCCAAAACCCCCGGGAATTTCCCGGGGGTTTTGGTTGGGTCGCCTCACTCCGCCTGAAGCCAGCGGGCCGCGTCTTTGGCGTGATAGGTGATGATCAAATCGGCGCCGGCGCGTTTCATCCCGGTCAGCGTCTCCATCACGACCGCCCGTTCGTCGATCCAGCCGTTTCGGGCCGCGGCTTTGATCATGGCGTATTCCCCGCTCACATTGTAGGCCACCAACGGATGCGGGTACGCCTCGCGAAGCGCCCGGAGCACATCGAGGTAGGCGAGGGACGGTTTGACCATCAAAAAGTCCGCACCTTCGGCGACGTCGCTCGCCGCTTCGCGGAGCGCCTCGCGGACGTTCGCCGGGTCCATCTGATACGTCCGCCGGTCGCCGAAGGCCGGCGCCGAATGCGCCGCCTCGCGGAACGGGCCGTAAAACGCCGAGGCGTATTTGACGGAATAGGCCATGATCGGCGTCTGTTTGAATCCGGAACGGTCGAGCCCGTCGCGGATGGCGCCCACGAAACCGTCCATCATGTTCGACGGGGCGATGATGTCCGCGCCCGCCTCGGCTTGCGACACGGCGGTACGGACGAGGAGTTCGAGCGTCTCGTCGTTTAAGATCTCCCCGTCGCGGACGAGCCCGCAGTGACCGTGGCTCGTATATTCGCACAGGCAATTGTCGGCGATCAGGACGAGCTCGGGATAGGCCTTTTTCAGCTGCCGGAGCGCCCGCTGCACGATGCCCGCCTCGTCGTAGGCGCCGCTTCCGACGTCGTCCTTGTGCTCCGGGATGCCGAAGAGGATCACCGCCGGGATGCCGAGCATGAGCACCTCTTCCACTTCCGTGTTCAGCCGATCAAGCGACAGCTGAAAGACGCCGGGCATCGACGGCACTTCTCGGCGGACATTATGTCCCTCCGTGACGAACAACGGGTAGATCAGATCATCGACGCCGACGGCCGTCTCCCGCACCATGCGCCTAAGCGCCGGAGAGCGGCGCAGCCGCCGATGGCGGATGAATTCGCGCATCATCATTCCCTCCCCACGTCAACCTTCCCGTCCACGCGCACCGGACGACCCATACGCGCCAGAAACATAAGCCACGAAGGCGGAGACGAGGCCTTCTTCCGTATACGGAAAAGCTTCCACGACGGGCAACAGGCCGAGCGCCCGCGCTCGCGCCGTCGTCACCCGTCCGATGCTCAAATAAACGCCCGGCGGGCGGACGTCCGCCGCCGACGCCGACAGGCGGGCCGAAGCCAGGGCGTCGGCCACGGCATCGGCCACCGACGGGCTGGTGAGCGTCACGGCATCGACGACGCCGGTGATGAATGTTTGGGCCAGACGGCGCACGCCGTCCGCATCGCGGGTGTTGTCATAGACGACGATGGACGTCGCCTCGAGGCCCAGCGCCCTTAGCGCCGGCGCGACGACGTCGCGGCTCAAGTTGCCGCGTACGACGACAGCCCGTTCCCCCGGCGAGATCCGCGATGTGAGCGCCTCGACGATGCCTTCTGCCGTAAACTCATCGGCCACGACGTCGGCCGCATGCGCGTGCCTCATGAGCGCCTCCGCCGTTTTCGGGCCGACGGCGACGCGTTTCGGACCGCGCGCAAGAAGCGGCGGGCAGCCCGCTTCGTCGTAAAGCGCAAAAAACGCCTCGACGCCGTTTTGGCTGGAGAAGATAAGCCAATCCGCCTCCCGGGCGGCGCACAACGCCCGGGCCAAATCCGCCTTGAGCGGTACCGGAGAAAGGCGAATGAGCGGGATGTGCAGCACTTCGGCGCCGAGCGCAAAAAAGCGGTCGACGAGCGATCGCCCTTGATGCCGGGCCCGCGTCACCACGACGCGCCGGCCGATCAGCGGACGTTCGTCCGGCGCACCCGGTTCGGCCGTCGGCCCGGTTCCCCCGGGCCCCCTAGTCTCGCCCATCGGCATCTTCACCTGCCGCCTCCGGCATGCCGAATCGGGCGATGATCTCATTCGCCCCGCGGGCGATGAGCCGTTCGGCGAGCGCCGTGCCGACGTCCGGTGAAAGGCCGCTCAGCGTGTCGGAGAGGAATGCCTCGCCGTCCGGCGTCGCGACGAAACCGCTCAGCGTCACGCGCCCGTCCGCCAAAACGGCGGCATGCGCGCCGATCGGCACGTGACAGCTGCCCGCCAAGCGGGCCAAAAACGCCCGCTCGGCCGCCACCGCCCGGCGCGTCGGCTCGTCGTCCAACGCCCGAAGGCGTTCGATGACCGCCGCGTCCTCCTCGCGCGCCTCGATTCCGAGCGCCCCTTGCCCGACGGCCGGAATGAACACCTCCGGATCGAGCGCCACGGCCGTCCACCGGGACGGATCCGCGATCGGGCGGTCTTGACCGCCCGCCCCCGGTTCGATCGCTCCCGATCCGCCGAGGCGCGCTTCGATCGGCTCCGACGCGTCGATGTCCGGCTCGATCGCATCCGACGTTCCTCGGCCCCGACCGGTCAAACCGAGGCGCGACAGGCCGGCCGAAGCCAAAACGACGGCGTCAAAATCGCCGTCCAGAAGGCGCCGAAGCCGCGTATCGACATTTCCCCGCAGCGGCTCGACGACCAGATCCGGCCTCAGGCGCCTCAGCAACACCGCGCGCCTGAGGCTGCTCGTGCCGATGACCGCGCCGCGGGGGAGATCTTCGAGCGTGCGGCCGTCGCGGGTGATGAGGACGTCATAAGCCGATGCCCGCGGCGGTACGGCGACGATCGAAAGCCCCGGCGGGAGCGCCGCCGGCACGTCCTTCATGCTGTGCACGGCAAAATCGGCCTGCCGACGGAGGAGCGCCTCTTCGATTTCTTTGATGAACAGCCCCTTGCCGCCGATTTTCGCGAGCGTCACATCGAGCATGCGGTCGCCCTTCGTGACGAACGTCTCGATGCGCACGGACAGATCGGAAAACCGCTCCAGCAAGCGCGCCCGAACCCACTGACTTTGGGCGAGCGCCAATCGGCTGCCCCGGGAGGCGAGCACGAGTTCAGGCACCCGAATTCCTCCATTTCTCCTGATGCACGACGTCTCCTGATGCACGACGTCTCACCTCGGCCATGCGGCCCAGGCGAGGGAATGGGTGATCCAAAAGTTCACCCAGAGGATGACGAGCGCCCCGATGTTGACGAGCATCGCCAGCCGCCACGGCCACTTCGCGCCGATGCGGACATAGACGAAAAAGCCGTAGGCCAAAAGCGTGGCGAGCGAGAAGAGGACCTTCGGATCCCGGTACAGAACGAGCCCGGGTTCATCGAGCGCCCAAATCCAACCGAGCACGACGGCCACCGTGAAGACCGGCACGCCGATCATCGCGAACAGCCCGGCGTCCCGCGCAAGGCGTTCCAACGGCGGAAGACGAAAAAGCTGTTTTCCGGGCCGTTTGGTGCGCAACAGGATGTCGACGAGAAGGTACATGAGCGCAAAAATGCCCGAGATGACGAACAGGACATCGCCGAAAAGCGCGGTCACGATGTGCAGGAGCAACAGTTCCCCGCGCACCGCCTGCCCTTCCCCGGCCCAGGCGGTCAAAAGCGGAAAGACGTTCAGCACGGAGACGGCAAAACCGACGAGGTTGGTAAAAAAAAGAAAAAAATCCATGCGGAAAACGGCGTTCAACACGAGGGACGTGGCGATGAGCAACCAGGCGTAGAGGAGCCGCGTCTTTTCCATCGCCAGCGCCGTCATCGACGGATGGACGAACAACTCGAGGGCGATCAACATCGTCAGAATGGCGAAGACGCCGATCAGCGACCAAAAAGCCACGCGGTTCGCCCGCGGCACGCGGCGTGTAAAATCGATGAAATACAGTGTCAACGAAAAGGCATAGAGCACGATGAATCCGTCGTATAACCAACGCCAGGCGGACACCGGCCGACCGCTCCCTTTTACATCATCGTCTGCTCGGCCAAGCGCGTGAGACGAAGCCCGCCGTTCAACGGGTCATTCCGCGACGCGAGCGCGTGTGCTTCGCGCCGTTCAGCTTCGCGTTCGGCATCGGACGGCGACGTGAATCCGCTCGCGGGCGCTGGCATCCACGGTTCGAGATCGAAGCTTTTCACCAACGCTTCGCGCACCGCACGCCCTTCCTGCGTACCGGCGTTTTCCTTCAAGTACAGGACGGCGTCCTGAAGGAGTTGATTCACGAGATTTTTCGTGTGTTTTTCGAGCAGCCGGCGGCTGCGCTCGTCGAGGTCGGGCAGCTTGCGGTTCAGACTCTCCATCGTTTTGGCCTGCAAAGACATGCCCTTCGCCTGAAGCGCGGCGATCACCGGCACGACGTCGAGCGTCCTCAGCCACGCGTCGTAATCGTCCACCGCCGCCTGTACCTCCGTTTCGATGCGCGCGGCGATCCGCCGGCGTTCGTTTAGGTTCGCCTCGACGATGCCGTTTAAATCGTCGATGTCATAGACGTACACCTGCTTGAAGCCGTGCAACGCCGGATCGACATCCCGCGGCACGGCGAGGTCGATCAGGATGAGCGGTCGCTCGCGGCGTTCCGTGAGATGCGGCGCAAGTGCCTCCCGGGTGAGCACATAACCGGGCGCCGACGTAGAACTGACGACAATATCCGCCCTGGCCGCCGCTTCCGGCAATCGGTCAAAGTCGATCGTCCGGCCGCCGAAGGCGGCGGCGAGCGCTTCCGCCTTTTCCCGCGTTCGATTGGCGAGGATGATCTCTTGCGCGCCTTGGTCGGCGAGGTGTCTGAGCACGAGTTCGCCCAGCTCCCCGGCGCCGATGACGACGACGCGCTTCGAACGAAAATCGCCGAACAGCTTCTTCGCCAGGACGACGGCGGCATAGCCGACGGATACCGGATGGTCGTTCAGGCCCCACTTCGTATGCATCCGCTTGGCAAATGAGACGGCGCGCCGGAAAAGCGTATTGAGCAGCTTCCCCGTCGCTTCGGCTTCCTCCGCCCGCTCCCACGCCTCGCGCACCTGACCCAGAATCTGCGTCTCGCCGACGACCATCGAATCGAGTCCGACGGCGACGCGCAACAGATGGTCTACCGCCTGGCGATCGACGTGGACGTACAGGTGTGCCCGAAGCGCCGCGGCGCCGAATCCGAACCAGCGCTCCATGAACCGAAGCGCCTGT
This sequence comes from Hydrogenibacillus sp., assembly GCA_014896255.1. Classification (GTDB taxonomy): domain Bacteria; phylum Bacillota; class Bacilli; order Thermicanales; family DSM-22653; genus Hydrogenibacillus. Next base: position 28,929 of record JADBKT010000007.1, on the reverse strand, counting down.
TCTTCCGCCGCCTTGACATTGCCGCGGTCGGTGACGAGGTACAGTTCCGTCCGGTTGCAGGTGGCGAGGATGACCGCCTCGACGATGCTGTTGTACTCGCCGAGCGTCCGGTACGCGTCCGGAAGCCGCTCCGGCAAAAACGTACAGCGCTCGCGCAGCTCGACGGGCGCCGAACGGTAGTTCAGACCGATGGCCAACAGATGCACGATCCATCCCTCCTCGGTTCACCGAGGCGTCGGATCCCCGATCGCGCCTCGGCGGAGGACGAACCATTCGTTCGTGATAAACGTTCTGGACTCACGAACATTATATCACAAGCCTACCCCACTTTGACCCCGTTCAGCGGCCTCAGGCGTGATCAATTTGTGACCGCCGGTCAACGCACGTACGTCAGCTCGGCCCCGAGCATCTGACCGCGACTGTTCCAGATGAGCCGGGCGTCGATGGACATGCCGTCTTTGACCGTCGCCGTGAGGTCCGCCCCTTGCTCAAACGCCATTTCCGCCGCCCGCCGAAAGGGCGATTCGTTGGACAACAGGGTATGGACGAGCTCGATGTGCGGCCGGCCGAAGAACTTGACGCCGCCGGGATTGATGGCCATGATGCGAAAACGCCGATTGACGATCATGCGCACCACGTCATCCGGACGCCCGAGGGCATAGATCGGTTTGATCAGCTCCACCGGGTCGACTTCCAGGACCAGCGCCAATTCCGACAGCTTGCGAATGGAAATGTTGTTTTTGCCGCTTTCGATGCGCGCCACGAACGGTTGTTTGACCCCCATCTTTTCCGCCAAGTCCGCCTGCGTCAAGCGCTTCGCCTTGCGCAGGCGCTTGACGTGGTACGCCACGCGTTTTTCGATGCTGTCGTCGATCGTTTCGACGAAGAGCGGGTCGTCTTTGAGCACTTGTTTGACATATTGAGCCAGTTCGTTCATCGACTCTGTGCGCTCCTTGTGGGATTTAACGGTAAACGAAGTAGAATATAGAGTAGATCATATTATAACAAAAAAACGCTCTCGTGCATAGAAAAAAGTCGACACTTCCGATATAATGGAAACCGATGCCGCAAGGTAGGGAGACGTGGGACTGCGCATTATGCAAAAAAACATCTGGGCCGATCTCCTTTTGCTGGTCGTGACGTTCATCTGGGGGGCGACGTTCGTCCTCGTCCAAAACGCGATTCGTCATTTTCCGCCTTTTTCGTTTTTGGCCGTCCGCTTTGCGCTCGCCTTTTTGGTGCTCCTTCCGCCGGCCTTGGGCAAGCGACCCGCACCGTCCGCCGAGCGCCGCGGATACGCCTTGTACCTGGCCGGCGCGTCCATCGGTGTTTTTTTGTTCGCCGGCTATGCCTTTCAGACGTTCGGACTCTTGTACACGACGCCCGCCAAATCAGGGTTCATCACCGGGCTTTCCATCGTCCTCGTCCCGGTCACAAGCGCCGTCTGGCTCAAAACCGCGATTCCCAAATCGGCGTGCGCCGGCGTGCTCATCGCCACCCTCGGGCTGTACGCGCTCACCCTCGGAGACGCTTTCGTGCCGAACATCGGCGACGGGTTGACCTTGCTCGGCGCCCTGGCCTTCGCCCTGCAGATCGTCGCCACCGGACGATACGCCGGCGTCTTTCCCGCCGCACCGCTCGCCGCCGTTCAGATCGGCACGGTCGCCCTCCTCTCCCTCATCGCCGCACTCGCCGCGGAACGAACGGCGCTCTTCGATCCGGCGCCGTATGCCGAGCGCGACGTTTGGCTGGCCTTGTTCGTCACCGCGGTCCTGGCCACCGCGTTCGCCTACTGGGTGCAGACGAACATCCAGCGCAGGACGTCTCCGGTGCACGTGGCGCTCATCTTCGCCATGGAGCCGGTTTTCGCCGCGCTCACCGCCTGGGCGGCAAACGGCGAGGTGCCCACATCGCGGATGCTCGCGGGCAGCACGCTCATTCTCGGCGGAATGCTTCTCGCCGAACTCCCCGGAAGCCTCGCTCAGATGCACGCGCTGCGAAGGAGGCGCTCCGATGAGTGACCGGCATTTTTTCGGCGCTCTGTTCATCGTTCTCGCCGTTTTTAAGCTCCTCCCCAAACCTCCTCTGCCGGGGGAACTGCTGCAGGCGGCGATGAGCGCCGAAGCGCTCCTCGTCGCGCTGGGACTGTACCTGATGATCGGCGCCTGGACCGATCGCACGAACGCTTGGTTGTTCGCGCCGGGGCTGATGCTGACCGGGATGGGGCTTGCGCTCTTCGGCGCGCGTTTCGATTTCCTCGGGCCGCTTTCGTGGCGGACGACGGCCTTCATCGGCGGAGCGGCCCTGATCGGGCAATATATTCTCGAGCCCGTCCGGCGCGGGCTCGTCTTCGGACTGTTCCTGCTCGCCTGGTCCCTGCTTTTGGACCGGCTGACGCTTTTGGGGCCCCTCTTTCCATGGACCGTTGATTGGCCCTGGGCCGCGCTCCTCGTCGGTCTCCTGCTCCTGCTTTGGAAAGGGCGCGGGAAGGGGCGCGGAAGGCGGCGCCGGTAAGTTCGCCGTTATGCCCGCGCCGCGCTTCCGACCGCGGCCGCGATGCGCCGGAAAAGTTCGTCCTTGCCCTCGCCGCTTACCGCGGAGAAGATCACCGGCCCTTCCTCCGGCGTCAGCTTGAGCGTATCGGCGACGCGCCGCGCGGCCGCCAGCGCGCGGCCGCGGCTGAGCTTGTCCGCCTTGGTGGCGACGACGAGCTGCGGCAGGGCGTGATACGTCATCCACTCCCGCATCAGCCGATCGTCGGCCGTCGGCGGGTGGCGGATGTCGATCAGGTGCAGGATGAGCTTGAGCGTCCGGCGGTCTTTCAAGTACCCCTCGACGAGTTCGCCGAAGGCGCGGCGCATGGCTTTCGACACTTGAGCGTAGCCGTAACCCGGCAGATCGACGAGATCATATCGATCAAAGCGATAAAAATGAAGAAGCCGCGTCTTGCCCGGGGTGCTGCTCGTCCGGGCGAGATTTTTTTGCCCGGCCAAGGCGTTGATGAGCGACGATTTGCCGACGTTGGAACGGCCGACCAGGGCGATCTCGGGGCGCGCCTCCGGCGGGAGGTCGACGAGCCGAGCGACGCTTTTGACGAGTTCGGCGCGGCCGCTCATGTTCTCACCAGCGCCTGCTTGAGCACGTCATCCATGTGCTTGACGGGGATGAAGCGGAGCGCCTCGCGGACGACGACGGGGACGTCTTCCAAATCTTTCTCGTTGTCTTGGGGGATGATCACCCGTTTGAGCCCGGCGCGGTGGGCGGCCAGGCTTTTTTCTTTGAGACCGCCGATGGGAAGCACGCGCCCGCGCAGCGTGATCTCGCCGGTCATGCCGACGTCGTTGGCGACGGGGACGCCGCTTAAGGCGGAGACGAGCGCAGTGGCCAGGGCGATGCCGGCCGAAGGACCGTCCTTCGGGATGGCGCCTTCGGGGATGTGGATGTGGATGTCGTTCTTTTCCCGAAACGCCGGATCGATGCCGAGGGGCTCAGCGCGGGAGAGGACGTAGCTCATCGCCGCTTGCGCCGATTCTTTCATCACGTCGCCGAGTTGGCCGGTGAGGATGAGCTGGCCCGATCCGGGGAAGACGCTCACCTCGATGGACAGCGTCTCGCCGCCCGCCTCCGTCCACGCGAGCCCGGTCACGACGCCGACTTCCGGCGCGCGCTCGGCGATGCCGAAGCGGTAACGCGGCCGGCCAAGGAACGCCTCGATCGTCCGCGGAGTGATGACGACGCGCTTTTTCTCTCCGCTGACGATGATCTTCACTGCCTTGCGGCTGAGCGCGGCGATCTCCCGCTCCAGCTGGCGCACCCCGGCTTCCCGCGTATACTGGCGGATGAGTTTCAAAAGTGCCGCTTCGCCGATGGCGAATTGCTCGCGTCTTAGGCCGTGCGCGGCGATCTGCTTGGGGATGAGATGACGCTCGGCGATACGGCACTTTTCGATTTCCGTGTAGCCGCTCAGGGTGATCAGCTCCATGCGGTCGAGAAGCGGACGGGGGATGGTGTGCGTCGTGTTCGCCGTGGCGATGAACAGCACTTCCGAGAGATCGAACGGTTCTTCGATGTAGTGGTCGGAGAAGGCGCTGTTCTGCTCCGGGTCGAGTACTTCCAGCAGGGCGCTTGCCGGGTCGCCGCGAAAATCGGCGGCCATCTTGTCGATCTCGTCGAGCAGGATCACGGGGTTTTTGGCCTTCGCCGTCTTGAGCGCCTGGATGATGCGCCCGGGCAGCGCTCCGACGTACGTCCGCCGATGCCCGCGGATTTCCGCTTCATCGCGCACGCCGCCGAGGGAGATGCGCACAAACCGCCGTCCCAACGCACGGGCGACGGAACGCCCTAAAGACGTCTTTCCCACCCCCGGCGGGCCGACGAGGCAGAGGATCGGCCCTTTCATCTTGTCCACCAGCGCCCGAACGGCGAGGTACTCCAAAATCCGCTCTTTGACCTTCGAGAGGCCGTAGTGGTCTTCCTCCAGCACCCGTTCGGCGTAACGGAGATCGCGGATGTCTTCCGTCCGCTCTTCCCACGGCAAAGCGAGGAGCCATTCGACGTAGGTGCGGATGACGGCGCCTTCCTGGGCCATCGCCGGAAGGCGCTCCAGGCGCTCCAATTCTTTTTCGATCTTTTCTCGGACCGACGCCGGAAGCGCTTTCCGTTCCATCTGCTCGCGCAGCTCTTCGGCTTCCCCGCCGCGCCCCTCGCGCTCTCCGAGCTCGCGCTGGATGGCCTTCATCTGCTCGCGCAGATAATATTCTTTCTGCGTCTTTTCCATCTGTTTTTTGACGCGCTGGTTGATGCGCCGCTCCAACTCCAGAACTTCCTGCTCGTTGTTCAGAAGGTCGAGCAACATCTCCAGGCGCCGCTTGACGTTGATCTCTTCGAGCAGTCTCTGGCGGTCGGCGAGCTTGATCGAAAGGTGCGAAGCGATGATGTCGGCCAGCCGTCCCGGCTCGCCGATGTCGCTGATGCCGGCGAACGCCTCCGGTGAAATTTTGCGCGAGGAGCGGATGTACTGCTCGAACCCGGAAAGCGCCGCGCGCATCAGCGCTTCCGTCTCCACGTCTTCTTCCACTTCTTCCTGCAGCGCCTCATAGCGCACGGCATAATACGGCTCGGTCTTCGCATATTCGACGATTCGCGCGCGCCGCTCCCCCTCGATCAAAATGCGCACGGTGCCGTTCGGAAGGCGAAGCATCTGCTTGATGAGGGAAATCGTTCCGACGTCATAGATGTCCTCCGGCGCCGGCGATTCGACGTGCACGTCTTTTTGGGCGATCAAGAAAAGCCGATGTTCTTCGACCATCGCCGCCTCCAACGCGGCGACGCTTTTGTCGCGACCGACGTCGAGGTGTACGACCATCGACGGGAAAACCAAAAGACCGCGAAGCGGGAGCATGGGCAACGTCGGGTGCCCGCCGCGTGCGGTTGCGGTCATCGACCACACCTCCGTCTCATCATTCTAAGGGTCTTCCTCCGGCAATGCAAGGTCGACCGGAAAACCGCCCGAAAGCTGAATGGGCCAAGAAGGCGAAGGGGGCCCCTGCGGGGCGGCGCCGGCGGCAAAAGGCGGGCGCAGAGCGCTTTCGCCGGCGGCTTGGTCCTGACGTTCGGCGACGATCGCCGCCCGGAGAACGTCCTCGATCGTCTGGGCGGGGACGATCTGAACGCCGAGATTCAGAAAGCGCGCTTCGACGTTCGCCTGCGGGACGATGACGCGCCCCAAGCCGGCTTCGCGAGCCGCCTCCAGCTTCGCCTTCACGCCGCCGACGGGAAGCACCGTGCCGCGGATGCCGACTTCGCCGGTCATCGCCACGCGATGATCGACGGGCATCCCCGTGAGGGCCGAGTAGACGGCGGTAAGCACCGTGACGCCGGCGGAAGGGCCGTCCACCGGCGTGCCGCCGGGAAAATTGACGTGGATGTTGTAATCCGCCGGACGTAGACCGAGGTTTTCCAATACGGTGAGGACGTTTTCCGCCGCGCCTTTGGCCAGGCTTTTACGGCGCAGCGTGCGGGCGCGGACGCCGAGCTCTTCCTCTTCGACGATGCCTGTGACGGTGAGCCGACCGCTCCCCGGGCGCCTGGCCAATACGGCCGTCGCCTCGACGTCGATCACCGCGCCGAGGTTCGGGCCGTAGACGGCCAGGCCCAACGCCCGGCCGACTTCCGGCCGCTCGCCGAGGCGCGTCTTCGGCCGCGGGGCGAGCCTGCTCGTCTCGACGACCCATTGGATGTCGCGAAGCAGAATGGTCGTCCGGCCCTCGGACAAGGCGACGCCGTAGGCCAGCTGCACGGCGCCGACCGCTTCCCGTCCGTTTTGTGCATAGCGGGCAAGGAGTTCAAGCGCCCCTTTCTCGACGCCGGCGCCGATCTTGTGCACCGCCCGCGCGGCGATGCGCTCGATCTCCGCTTCGGTGAGCGGCCGAAAGAAGACCTCCAGACAGCGCGAGCGAAGCGCCGGCGAAAGCTCCTCCGGCATGCGCGTCGTCGCCCCGACGAGGCGAAAGTCGGCCGGCAGACCGTTTTGAAAGATGTCGTGAATGTGCGGCGGGATGTTCGGATTGTCTTCGCTGTAGTAGGCGCTCTCAAAACGGACGAGGCGGTCTTCAAGCACCTTGAGCAGCTTGTTCATCTGAATCGGATGCAGCTCGCCGATCTCGTCGATGAACAGGATTCCGCCGTGGGCGCGGGTGACGGCGCCGGGCTTCGGCTGCGGCACGCCGGCCTGGCCGAAGGCGCCGGCGCCTTGATAAATCGGATCGTGCACCGAACCGATGAGCGGATCGGCGATGCCGCGTTCATCAAAACGCGCCGTCGTCGCATCCAATTCGACAAACGGCGCCTCCGGACGAAACGGGGACAGGGGGTTTTTTTTCGCTTCTTCCAGCACGACGCGCGCCGCGGCCGTTTTGCCTACACCGGGCGGCCCGTAGATGATGACGTGCTGCGGATTGGGGCCGGTCAGCGCGGCGCGGAGCGCTTTTAAGCCTTCTTCCTGGCCGATGATCTCGTCGATCGACGCCGGTCGGGTGCGTTCGGAAAGCGGTGCGCTTAAGGCTACGGCGCGTTTTTGGCGCAGCGTCTCCAGTTCACGCCCGGCGTCGCGATGCGTAGACAAGCGCCCGACACGCTCACGGCGCAGGACGCTTAAAAAGTACAACCCGACGGCCAAACCGACGAACACTTGCAAGGCGACGAGCAAGATTTGGATACCCAGCACGTTCCGGCCTCCTCACGCAAACTCGACCTCATAAAGAGGCGCGTTACGTGGAAGTATAGCCGGAAGGCCCGGTGCATAAACAAAAAAGCGCCGCCGCATTCGATCCGCCGGAGCGGGATGCGGCGGTCCACGGCCGGTCGACCCGGCGCTGTCTTCGCGATTTGTCTCAGTGCCGGCGCTTCACGTTTGCGTGCAGGCACGCGATTTCCGTCACGCGGTTTCTTCGCTCTTTACGTTGATCGGTCGGCCGTCTTTGCCGTACAAAAGCGGCGGAGTACGGCGGGTGACCGTCTCGCCGGTGACGATGCAGCGGGCCACGTCGGTGCGCGACGGGATCTCGTACATGACGTCGAGCATGATGCTCTCCAGGATCGAACGCAGACCCCGAGCCCCGGTCTCGCGCCGAACGGCTTCTTTGGCGATCTCGTTGATCGCCTCAGGGGTGAACTCCAATTCCACGTGATCGAGCTCAAACAGCTTTTTGTACTGCTTGACGAGGGCGTTTTTCGGTTCGGTGAGAATGCGCCGCAACGCGCCTTCGTCCAGCGGCTCAAGGACGGAGATGATCGGCAGCCGCCCGACGAACTCGGGGATCAGCCCATATTTGATCAAGTCTTCCGGGATGACCCGCGACAAGTATTCACCTTTTTTCAGCGACACCGCCTGCACGTCGGCGCCGAAGCCGATCACCTTGGCCCCGATGCGCCGCTTGATGATCGTCTCCAAGCCGTCGAAGGCGCCGCCGACGATGAACAAGATGTTCGACGTATCGATCTGGATGAACTCCTGGTGCGGATGTTTGCGCCCGCCCTGCGGCGGGACGTTGGCCACCGTGCCCTCCAGAATTTTGAGCAGCGCCTGCTGAACGCCCTCGCCGGAGACGTCGCGGGTGATCGACGGGTTTTCCGATTTGCGGGCGATCTTGTCGATCTCGTCGATGTAGATGATGCCCCGCTCGGCTTTTTCGATGTCGTAGTCGGCGGCCTGGATCAGGCGGAGCAGAATGTTCTCCACGTCTTCGCCGACATACCCCGCTTCGGTGAGCGTCGTCGCGTCGGCGATGGCGAACGGCACTTTGAGCATGCGCGCGAGCGTCTGCGCCAAGAGCGTCTTCCCGCTCCCGGTCGGACCGATGAGCAGGATGTTGCTCTTGGTGAGTTCCACGTCGTCTTTCTTTTTATCCGTGAAGATGCGCTTGTAGTGGTTGTAGACGGCCACGGATAGGGACTTTTTGGCATGTTCCTGGCCGATGACGTACTCATCGAGAAAACGCCGGATCTCGATCGGCTTGGGCACGTCTTTCAGTTCTTCTCCGTTCGTCTGTTCGTTGTCCTCTTCAATAATTTCGTTTACCAGCTCGATGCATTCATCGCAGATGTAAACGTTCGGGCCGGCGACGAGCTTTTTCACCTGATCCTGCGTCTTGCCGCAGAACGAACAGCGGATCGAATTCCGATCGTCGGTCTGTTTGGCCATCTCCCTCACCCCTTTTCGCCATGCATCGACTGGGCGCTTACGATCACCTCGTCGATGATGCCGTACGCTTTGGCCTCCTCCGCGTCCATGAAAAAGTCGCGGTCGGTGTCCCGCTCGATGCGCTCAAGCGGCTGGCCGGTGCGTTCGGCCAAGATGCGGTTCAACCGGTCGCGCGTCTTGATGATCCAATCGGCGTGGATCTTGATGTCGATCGCCTGACCGCGGGCACCGCCCAAAGGCTGGTGGATCATGACTTCGCTGTTCGGGAGCGCATAGCGCTTCCCTTTCTCGCCGGCGGCCAAGAGAAAGGCGCCCATGGACGCGGCCATGCCGATACAGATCGTCGACACCGGGGCCTTGATGAACTGCATCGTGTCGTAGATCGCAAGCCCCGCGGTGACGGAACCGCCGGGCGAGTTTATGTACAGATAGATGTCTTTATTCGGGTCTTCGGCTTCCAAAAACAGGAGTTGGGCGACGACGAGATTGGCCACATGATCGTCGATCGGCGAGCCGAGGACGATGATGCGGTCTTTGAGCAGGCGGGAATAAATGTCATAGGCGCGTTCTCCGCGCGTCGTCTGGTCGATGACAATCGGTACGAGCATCGCTTCCCGGCACCGGCGCCTTTTGGCGCCTCTGCCGGTCGTCACCTCCTTTTGTCGTTATTGTACATCAAACGGCGGCGTTTGTGAATGTGCGGCGCCCCAACGGCGCCGCACCACGGACCGTCAAACGCTTTATATATTATGCGCCGCTTCACCGCCGCCGTCTCCGTCCGCGCCGGCTGAATCCGCCGCGCCGGTTTTCGCCGCCGCATCCGCCGCTTCCGTCGGGCTCGCCGTCTCATCCACGTCGGCACGGGTCGTTTCGATCTCGGCGTGCTCGAGGAGCCAGTCGACCACTTTACGGAAGCGCACGTCGCGCATGAGAAGCGCCAAGAGCCCTTGTCCTTCGAGAATCTTCCGCGTCTCTTCGGCGCTCCGATTCCAGGCTTTGGACACCTTGTCGATGTCCGCCTCAATCTCGTCGTCGCCGATCTCGATACCCACCCGATCGGCCAACGCTTCCAGCGCCAGTCGCTCTCTCAAGCGACGCGTCGCGGCTTCGCGGTATTCGTCGATGAGCATCCGTTCGTCTTTTTGGATCACCTGATAGTAAAGCGCCATCGGAATGCCTTGCTGCTTCAAGGCGTACTCGAGCTCGTGGACCATCTCGTGCGCTTCTTCGTGCACCATGACGTCCGGCAGATCGACCTCCACGCGTTCGGCGAACCGACGCACGGCCTCCGAACGAAGTGCCTCTTCGGCTTCCTTCTCCCGCTCCGCTTCGATTTCCTTCCGGATCGCGTCGCGAAGTTCGGCCAACGTCTCGTATTCGCTGACGTCGCGGGCGAAGTCGTCGTCGAGCGCCGGATAGCGCTTCGTCTTCCGGTCGTGGATCGTGACGCGAAACTGCGCCGTTTTTCCGGAGAGTGCATCGGATTGGTAATTTTCAGGGAAGGTCACCTCGATCTCGTGCGTCTCCCCGACCGTCTTGCCGACGAGCGCCGATTCAAAGTCGGGAAGGAAACGGCCGCTTCCGATTTCGAGCGTTTCCCGTTCTCCCTTCCCGCCTTCGATCGGCTTTCCGTCGACGAAGCCTTCAAAATCGATGGTGAGGATGTCCCCGTACTCGACGGTGCCCTCCTCCAGCGTTTCCAATACGGCGACTTTTTCCCGCATCTCCATGAGACGCGCCTCGATGTCTTCTTCTTTGACCGGGCGGATGATTTTTTGGAGTTTCAGGCGTTCGGCGCCCTCCGGCCATGTCACCTCCGGTTTGACGGTGACGATCGCGCGGAAGATGAGCGGCGCGTGTTTGTCGATCTGTACGACTTCGATTTCCGGTCGCTCGACGGGCTCGATCCCCGTCTCTTTCACCGCTTCCGCATACGCCTCGGGCAACAGTTCATCCAGCGCCTCGTCAAACAAAAGCCCGAGACCCATCCGTTTTTCGAAAATGGGCCGCGGAACGCGCCCTTTGCGGAATCCCGGGACCGTCACTTTTTGGACCACCTTGCGAAACGCCCGATCCAGCGCGGCGTCGAAACGCTCGGCCTCGACTTCTACCGTTACCGCCACGCGATGGCGATCGTGCTTTTCCACCGTCGCTTTCAAGTCTTTCCCTCCCACCTGTTAAACTCCTACATTATAGCACAGACTGCCTGAAGCGCAACCAAACGGCGTGCGTCGCCCCTCAGGCCGATCGGTAGCATTGTTCGCCATTTTTTAAAAAAAGGCGGCGCGGCCGCCTTATTTTGTGTCCCTTATTGGTGTATAATGGCATCAAATCATCGCATGAAGCGCGCGAAAGGGACCGGCGATGGAACATCGAAAGAGGTACGTCCGAACCGAATTTCAATCCCCGGACGGCACTCCGCTGATCGTCGAGGGCCCGCTGGCACCGAAGGCGTTGGAAGGGCTTACGATGCACGACGGCCTTACCGCCTTTCGGGCGCCGGAGGCGCAAAAGCGCGCGCTCGTCGAAATCGCCGGACTTCCGGAAGGGCGGATCATCATCGCCCGAGACGGCGATACGATCGTCGGTTACGTCACCTTTCACCGTCCGGACCCGCTGGAACGCTGGGCGGAGATCCCCGATGAACGCCTTCTTGAGCTCGGCGGCATCGAAGTCGCGCCGCCTTACCGCGGCGCCGGCCTGGGAAAAAAACTGCTGCAGGTGGCCTTTTCCGACCCGGCGATGGAGGCGTACCTCGTCTACACGATGGAATTTTACTGGCATTGGGATCTTCAGGGAACGGGCCTTTCCGTGTGGGCATACCGACAGCTGATGGAACGGCTGATGGGCTCCGCCGGCCTTACGCGGATGGCCACCGACGATCCGGACATCACCGCCCATCCGGCGAACTGCCTGATGGTGCGCATCGGTGCGCATGTGCCGAGGGAGACGGTGGAGGCCTTCGATCGCCGACGTTTTCTCCGCCGACCATTGTCGTGAAGCGAGATTCGGATTGTCCGTCGTGATGCGGACGATTCCGGGAAAGGAGTCGACCCATGCTCATCCGAGACATCATGCACGCGCCGGTGATCACGCTCCCGAAGACGGCCACCATCCGCGACGGCATGGCGCTTTTGCTCAAGCACCGCATCCGCCATCTGCCGGTCGTCGACGCCCTCGGCCGCCTCTACGGCATCGTCACCGACCGCGACGTCCGCGAGGCAGGACCGTCCCGCCTGCACTACGATGAAGACGATTTTCGCGTCTTCGACGAACCGATCACGCGCATCGCCAAAACCGACGTCGTCACCACGCACCCGGACGAATTCGTCGAGGAAGCGGCGTTCATCATGAAGCAATACCGGATCGGTTGCCTGCCCGTCGTCTCCCGGGGCGAGGTGGTCGGCATCGTCACCCATTCCGATCTTCTCAATGCCGTGATTACCCTCATGGGCGTCGATCAGCCGAGCTCCCGCCTGGAGATCGAGGTGCCGGACAGAACCGGGATGATCGCCGACCTCACGGCGATTTTCAAAGCGCAAGAGGTGAACATCGTCAGCCTGTTCGTCTATCGGGGAACGACGCCGGGTTACCGGCGCGTGGCCGTCCGCGCCCGGACGATGGATCCCCGGCGGCTGATCGCCTCCATCCGAGAGGCCGGGTTTATCATTCGCTGGCCGACGCACCCCGATCACGAAACCCTCTCGTGAGGATCCAAACGCCTGAGGATCCAAACGCCGAAAGTCGACGCAACATTCCGTCGGACGCTGTACGACAAGGAAGGTGGGCCGATCTCATGGGGCAGGCGGTGATGATCCATCACCCGGACATCTTTCGCTATCATTTTCACGACGATCATCCGTTCAGCCAGCGGCGCATCGCCGTCACCCTCGACCTCATCGAAACGCTGGGACTGATTCAGCCCGAACAGATCATCCCGCCTTCCCCTTTTGATGAAGCGCCGCTTTACCGCATTCACGGCAAGCGGTATGTGGAGATGGTCAAGCATTACAGCCGGACGCTCGTCGTGACCGACGAAGCGCTGGACTACGGCTTGGGAACGGAAGACGTCCCGCTTTTTTCCGACATGCACGAGGCGGCGCTCATGGCCGTCCGCGGCACCTTGACCGGCGCCGAATACGTCATGTCCCATCCCGGACGCCACGCCGTCTTCTTGGGCGGCGGTCTGCATCACGCCTTTCGCCATAAGGCTTCAGGGTTTTGCATCTACAACGACGCGGCGGTCGCCATCCAGTATCTGCTCGACCGTTACGACGTCAAAGTGCTCTACATCGACACCGACGCCCACCACGGCGACGGCGTGCAGTCGATCTTCTACGGCGAACCGCGGGTGATGACCGTCTCTTTGCACGAGACGGGCAAATACCTCTTCCCGGGCACGGGCTACGTTTACGAACGCGGGGAAGGCGAAGCCGTCGGCACCAAAATCAACGTCCCGCTCGAGCCGTTTACGGAAGACGACGATTATCTGACCGTCCTGGAACAAGTGCTCGTCCCGGCCTTTGAATGGTTCCGTCCGGACGTCGTCGTCAGCCAAAACGGCGTCGATGCACATCGCTTTGACCCGCTCGCCGATCTGGCCCTGAGCACGTACGCCTACCGCGCCATTCCGAAGTTGGTACACGCCCTCGCCGACGCCTATGCCGGCGGAAGGTGGCTCGCCTTGGGCGGCGGCGGGTACGACGTGTGGCGCGTCGTCCCCCGGGCGTGGACCTACCTCTGGGCGGAAGCCAACCACACCCCGCTCCTCGACGCCGACATCCCGCCGTCCTTTATCGAGCGCTGGCAGCCTAAGGCGCCGGTTCCGCTCCCCCGGCGCCTGCTCGATCCGCCGTTTCCGCCGATCCCGCGGCGCAAAGAAATTCAAGAAAAAAACGCCGTCGTCTTAAACCGCGTGCTGTCGTTCTTCCGCGCCTGATCCGTCGAAGGGGATCACGCCCGGCGGAGCATTTCGCAGATGAGCGCCGCGCCCCGGGCCGCCGCCTCCTTCAAAAAAGCCGGAAAATCGCGCGGCGCCTCGCCGTCGGCGCGGTCGGAAATCGTGCGGATGAGGCAAAAGGGGACGCCGTTTTTGTAAGCGACGTGCGCCACGGCCGCCCCTTCCATCTCCACGCACGTCCCGGAAAAACGCTCGCGGAGCGCCGATGCCGCCCCCCGGTCGGCGATGAAACGGTCACCGGAGAGCACCCGACCGACGATCGGCGCACGGTCAAAGAGGGCCTGCGCGGCGCGCACGGCGCGCGTCCGAAGCGCCGCATCGGCCGGAAAGACGCTCACCGGATCGAAGGGGATCTCCCCCGGCGCAAAGCCGAGCGCCGTCGCGTCGACGTCGTACTCCAGGGCATCCTCGGCGATGACCACGTCTCCGATCTCCAGCGCCGGATCGACGGCCCCGGCGACGCCGATCATCAAAAGCGCCTGCGGCGCGAGGCGATCGATGAGCGCCTGCGCCGTCATCGCCGCGTTCACCTTGCCGACCCCGGAGCGGACCACCGCGACCCGCTCGCCCTCAAGCCGTCCCGTCGCCGCCTCCAAGGGCCCGATCCGCTGCTTGCGGACGTCCGCCATGGCGGCCGTAAGCGCTTCGATTTCTTCGGCCATGGCGCCGATGATGGCGATCATCCGAAAGGCTCACTCCCCGCGCGTCGACTGCCGGAACTCGATGCGATGCGGCAATACGACGGTTTTCGTCTGTACGTCTTCTTGGTGGATGAGCTTGGTCAGAAGCCGCATGGCCACCGCCCCGAGATCATACATCGGCTGCACGACGGAGGTGAGCATCGGACGCACCATCTGCGCGATGCGCGTGTTGTCGAAGCCGATCACCTCGAAATCGTCCGGCACGCGATACCCTGCGTCCTGAACGGCGTGCACGGCGGCCACGGCGACCTCGTCGTTGGCGGCGAAGATCGCCGTCGGCCGGTCGGCGAGGGCGAGCACCGTCTTCATCCCTTTCAGCGCCGCTTCGTAATACGGCGGCACCTCGACGATGAGCGTCTCATCGAGCGGGACGTCGTACGCGGCGAGCGCAGCCTTGTAGCCTTCATAGCGCGCTCGTCCGAGGCTCGTCGTGAGCCGCTCGGTCAAAAAGACGATGCGCCGGTGCCCGCGGGCGAGCAGATGCTTGACCGCATCCAACGCCGCCTGGCGCACGTCGATGTGCACCGAGGGCAACTCTCCTAGCGGATCTTCCGTGGCCACCAAGACGACGGGGATCGACGACTTGAGGAGCCGCCGGTGTTCTTCCGTCACCTGCGAGCCGAGGAACAAGAGCCCGTCGACCTGCTTTTCGTACAGATTGTTGATCAGCTTCAATTCTTTGTCCACGTTTTGGTCCGAATTGCTGAGAATGATGTTGTAGTGGTACATCGTCGCGATGTCTTCGATGCCGCGGGCCAGTTCGGCGAAAAAGACGCTTGAGATGTCCGGAAGGATGACCCCGATCGTCGTCGTCTTCTTGCTCGCCAGTCCCCGCGCCACGGCATTCGGCCGATATCCCAGCTCTTCGATGACGCGAAGCACCTTCTTGCGCGTGCTCGGCTTCACGTTGGCACTGCCGTTGATGACGCGCGACACGGTGGCCATCGAGACGCCCGCCTCGCGGGCCACGTCATAAATCGTCACCGACACCGTCCATCCCCCTTTCAGCCGATCTTTTGATTCTATCATACGACATTCGAAAGACCGCTTGCAATCGCGATGATCGTTTTTCAAAAAAATGCGCGACGACAAGCGGCAAACGTCCGAAAGCGTTTACCTGAAGGCGCGTTCAAAACGAATTGAATGCGCTTTCACAACGAACGCGATGTAAGGCCATGAAACGTTTCACAAGATCACGATCCAAAAAAAGACCGGCAACATCTGCCGGTCCTTCACTTTCTTCGATGCTGCGCCGATTACGCGGCACGGCAGGCATCCGAGCCGCGCCTCAGACGAAGGCCACGGCGGCCTGCTTCAGTTCGGCCATGAAACGCCGAAACTGATCGAGATCGATCTGTTGCTGGGCGTCGGACAGCGCCACCGTCGGATCCGGGTGTACTTCGATCATCACCCCGTCGGCGCCGGCCGCGATGGCCGCCTTGGCGAGCGGAAGCAGGATGTCGCGCCGCCCGGCGGCGTGCGACACGTCGACCAAAACCGGCAGGTGCGTCTCCTGCTTTAGGATCGGCACCGCGGAGATGTCCAACGTGTTGCGCGTCGCCTTTTCATACGTGCGGATGCCGCGTTCGGTCAGAATGACGTTCGGGTTTCCGTGAGACAAAATATATTCCGCGGCGAACTTGAATTCCTCGATCGTCGCCGACATGCCGCGCTTTAAAAGCACCGGCGTAGAGAGCGCGCCGACTTCCTTGAGCAGCGAGAAGTTTTGCATGTTGCGGGCGCCGATCTGAATGACGTCGACGTAGCGCACGGCGACGTCCAGATCGCCCGGCGTCATCACCTCGCTCACCACTTTGAGCCCGTAGCGGTCGGCCACTTCGCGCAAGATCTTGAGCCCTTCGACGCCGAGGCCCTGGAAATCGTACGGCGACGTGCGCGGCTTGAACGCTCCGCCGCGGATCAGCCCGAGCCCGTGTTCGGCGATCACCCGGGCCACGGCGTCCGTCTGCGGCTCGCTTTCGACCGAGCACGGCCCGGCCACGACGACCGGGGTGCCGCCGCCGATCTTCACCGTCCCGACGGTGACGACGGTGTCATCCGGCTTGCGGGCGCGGCTGACCAAAAGCGCCTGTTCGTGCTGCTTCTTTTGGAGTTTGAGCGAAGCGGCGAAGATTTCTTTGAACAGCGCGCGAATCGTCTGATCGTCGAACGGGCCGGTGTTGATCGACACCAGATGGTCGAGCATCTGCCGCTCGCGCACCGGATCGAAGCGGTTGATCCCTTGGCGCAGCTTGAGCCGCCCGATCTCCTGCACGACTTCCGCCCGGCGGTTGAGCCACTTCAAGATCTCTTCGTTGATCTGATCGAGTTCGCGGCGCAGCGCTTCCAGCTCGCTGGACATGATGGTTCTCCCCTTCTCCTCGTCTATGTTGGTTTTTGCCACGGTCCTTTAGGGCTTTTAACCGTTAAAGTCCTCGTTGCCAGCTATTATAGCAAGTCGCGGGACGCCTGTCACCCGCCGAACGCCTCCATCGACCATGCATAAAATGCCGTGCTTTACAACGGGCGTCGACTGACATAGACTATACTTCGATTGACGAAATAATTCTTCAGTCCGTCGGCGAGGAGCGATTCCGGTGCTCAAAACCTTTCGCCATGTCTTGCCCTTTTTAAAAGCGCATCGCCGGCAATATGCGCTCGGGCTGTTGTGCATCTTCTTGGCCGACGCGCTGCAGCTCGTCATGCCCAACGTGCTCGGCAAGATCATCGATGCCCTGGCCGCAAAGCGCCTGACGGGGACGCTCCTCATAGGCGGCATGGGGCTCATCCTCGGTGCGGCGCTGGCCACCTTTTTCTTCCGATACCTGTGGCGCATGGCCATCTTCGGTGCGGCGCGCACGCTCGAATATGAACTGCGCAACATGCTCTTCCGTCATTTGTTGAAACTTTCCCCCGCGTGGTACGGCCGACACAAAGTGGGCGACCTCATGGCCCATGCGACGAACGACATCGGCGCCGTCCGTTTCGCCTTCGGCGGCGGGGTGGTGATGCTCTTCGACATGGTGATCCTGGTGCTCTTCGTGGTCGGCATCATGTTCACGACCATCGACGCGCGGCTCACCCTCGCCGCGACCGCCGTGTTCCCGTTCATCGCCGTCGTCTCGCGGCGCTTCGGGGTGCACATCCACCGCCGCTTTCGCGACGTGCAGGAAGCGTTCGGAAGGGTCACCGAACGCGTTCAGGAAAACCTCTCCGGCGCCCGCGTGATCAAGGCCTTTGCCCAAGAACCGTACGAAGAGGCCCGATTCGACGACGTCAACCGGGCACTCATGGACAAAAACGTGCGCCTGATCCGCCTG
This sequence comes from Hydrogenibacillus sp., assembly GCA_014896255.1. Classification (GTDB taxonomy): domain Bacteria; phylum Bacillota; class Bacilli; order Thermicanales; family DSM-22653; genus Hydrogenibacillus. Next base: position 11,247 of record JADBKT010000007.1, on the reverse strand, counting down.
CAGGCCGTCTTTCAGCCGATCGTGCAATTGTTCGTCGCCATCGCCATGTTCATCGTCCTCTTCTACGGCGGCACGCTCGTCCTTCGCGGCGAGATCACCATCGGCATGCTCATCGCCTTCACCGCCTATCTCGGGATGCTCGTCTGGCCGATGCGCGCCGCCGGCTGGGTGATCAACATCCTCGAGCGCGGCGCCGCGTCGATGACGCGCTTGAACGCCTTGTTGGAAGCGCCGGTGGAGATCCGCGACGACGCGCGCACCGACCCGCGCATCACCGCCATCCACGGCGACATCGTCGTCCGTAAGCTCACGTTCGCCTATCCCGGGCAGTCCAAGCCGGTGCTTCAGGAGATCGATCTCACCCTTCCCCGGGGGTCGACGCTCGGGGTGATCGGGCCGACGGGGAGCGGCAAATCGACCTTGGCCGCGCTCATCGCCCGGCTGTACGAAGCGCCGGAGGGAACGCTTTCGATCGACGGCCATCCGCTCACGACCATCCCCCTCGCCGTGCTCCGCGAAGCGGTCTCCGTCGTACCGCAGGAAGCATTTTTGTTTTCCGCGACGTTGGAAGAGAACATCGCCTTCGGCGTCGATCACGTCGACCGAAAGACGCTGGATTGGGCCATCGACGCGGCAGGCTTGCGCGAGACGATCGAACGTTTCCCCGACAAGCTGAAAACGATCGTCGGGGAACGCGGCGTGACCCTCTCCGGCGGCGAAAAGCAGCGCGTCGCCATCGCTCGGGCGCTCGTCCGCCGCGCGCCGATCCTCATCTTGGACGACGCCTTGTCCGCCGTCGACGCCCGGACCGAGGCGCACATCTTAGAGGCGCTTCGGGCCCTGCGCGGACAGCTGACGATGATCGTCATCGCCCACCGCGTCTCGGCGGTCCGCATGGCCGATGAAATCATCTTCCTGGACGAAGGGCGGATCGTCGAGCGCGGGACGCATGACGAACTGATGCAAAAAGGCGGACGTTACGCCCGCCTGGCCGAAATGCAGGAGCTGATCGATCGCTTTGAACAGACGGATTTTCCGGAACGCGCGCCGGAAACCGTCCGACCGAACACACGCTCAAGGGGGAGAGAAGCAGATGGCTGAACCGAAATCGCTCGACGAAGCGCCCCTCGGCAACGTCGTCGACCGAACGCTCGTCCGTCGCCTGCTTCGTTTTGCCCGGCCGTACGCCTGGCCCATCGCCCTCTCCATCGCCCTCATCTTCGCCATCACCGCCGCCGAACTCGCCGGTCCGATCGTCATCAAGACGGCCATCGACGCTCACCTGACCGCCCCCGGCGGACATCCGACCGCGGACGACATCCGCGCCGTCGGCGTTTTGGCGGCACTCTATCTGGGGCTCGCCGTCGCCTCGTTTGCGCTGACGTTCGTCCAGACGCGCCTTTTGCTCGGCACGGGCCAGCGCATTCTGTACGACATCCGGCGGACGCTGTTCCGCCATCTGCAGACGCTCTCCGTCCGTTTTTACGACGCCAATCCGATCGGCCGGCTGGTGACCCGGGTGACCAACGACGTCGAAGCGCTCTCGGAGATGTTCTCCACCGTCCTCGCCATGCTGGTGAAAGACGTCGTGCTCATCTTCGGCATCGCTTTTGCCATGCTCGCCCTCGACGCCCGCCTGGCCGTTTTCGCCTTTCTCACGTTTCCGCTCGTCTACGTCACCATGCGCCTCTACCGCCGCGTCGCCCGCGAGGCGTTTCGCCGCGTGCGGGTCAAAATCGCGCGGATCAACGCCACGCTCTCCGAATATTTGAGCGGCATGCGCATCATCCAGCTGTTTCACCGCGAGGAAGCCGCCCAAAAGCATTTTCTCGCCGTCAACCGGGAGCATTACGAAGCGAGCCTGGCCGAACTCAAAGCGCAGTCCGTCTTTCGCCCGGTCATGGACGTCGTCTACGCCGTCGGCCTGGTGCTCATCCTCCTCGCCGGCGGACGGCTCGTCCCTTCCGGCGCGGCGGAAATCGGCCTGCTGTATGCCTTTATCGATTATTTGGGTCGCTTGTTCCAACCGATTCGGGAGATCAGCGAAAACTACACCGTCCTGCAGTCGGCGATGGCGTCTTCGGAGCGCATCTTCGCCCTCCTCGATACCCCGCCGGAGATCGTCGACGCAAAAGAGGCCCGGCCCTGGCCCGAAGCCCGCGGGGCGGTCCGCTTTGAGGGCGTCTGGTTCGCCTACAAGCCCGGCAAGTGGGCCCTCAAAAACATCGATCTCGCGATCGAGCCGGGGGAAACGGTGGCCGTCGTCGGCATGACCGGCGCCGGCAAAAGCTCGCTCATCCAACTGTTGTTGCGTTTTTATGACGTCGATCAAGGGCGGATCACGATCGACGGCGTCGACATCCGCGAGGTGCGGTTGCGCGATCTTCGGAGACACATCGGCATCGTCTTGCAGGACGTGTTCTTGTTCTCCGGCGACGTGCTGTCCAACATCCGCCTCGGCGATCCGTCCATCACCGAAGAAAAGGCCTTAAAGGCCGCCGAGGCGATCGGCCTCGGGCCGTTCATCGAACGCCTGCCGCAAGGATATCGCACGCCCGTCGGAGAACGCGGTGCGGCGCTTTCCGCCGGCGAACGGCAGCTTATCGCCTTTGCCCGCGCCCTGGCCCGCGATCCGGCGATCCTCATCCTCGACGAGGCGACGGCGAACATCGACACCGAGACCGAGCACGTCGTGCAAAACGCCTTGGCCACGCTCACGCGCGGACGGACGACGATCATCATCGCCCACCGCCTGTCGACCGTCCGCCACGCGGACAAAATCGTCGTCCTCCACAGCGGGGAAATCCGCGAGATGGGCACGCATGAGGCGCTCATGCGGCAGAACGGGATGTATGCCGCTTTGGTGCGGCTGCAATGGGCTTCTGCCGCCGGCCGACACGCCGAACGCCGCGCCGGACAAGACGCCGTACGCGCCGCCCATCATGCCGTCGCATGGAGCACCGATCGTTAAGCGTCACGAGACGATGGCGTCCAAAATTTTCCTCGTCAAATCCTCCACCCACGCCGTGTCGCCCGCTTCTTCCGCCACATCCAACAGCGAGAGCAAACGATCGACGTCGTGGCCCTGTTCGCCTCCCGGCGCCCGCGGCGACGCGCCTTCGACGAGCATGCGGATCAGGCGGGCAAAATCGGGCCAGGCCCCGAAATCGACCGTCTCAGGCTCGGCGCGCTTGACCATCTGATCGAGCAGCCCCCGAAGCATGACCTTCGTCACCGGCTCCAAGCGGTGCTCTTCGCACTCCACGCAGCTTAGGACAGGAACGCGGCGGATGACGTGCGGCGGAAAATGAAGCGTGCGCAGCGTAAGCTCCATCGGCCGCCCGCAACGCGGACAGCGGTGCGACAATCCAAACGCCTCCTTCACCCGGCAGGAGCCATCCGAAGGCTCGATGATATATGGATTCTGCTCTTTTCTATGCTAAAATAAGAACAAGGCCGACTCAATATGAAATTGGAGGGAATCCCATGCGCCGCGTGGAAAGCCCGCTCATCGGGCGGACATTCGAGTTTGGATCGTTTGCCGAGACGGTCGGCGAACTCGGATTCGACATGAACGAGACGTTCGATTATCACGCCGCTTCGTTCGATTACGTGCTGCACAAGAGTAAGACGACGCACGACTATTACCTGCGCATCGACGTGGAGACCGTAAGCGGGTACATCGAACAACCGCGGGCCGTGATCGCCGTCCGCGACATTCGCGTGTTGCGTGCCGTCTATCATCACGGCTTCGATTACGAAGGCGACATTCCCGCGGAGATGGTGAAAAAGGCGGAGGCGGCGCTTCGCGCGTTGCACGAAAAACTCGGCGTGAAAGAACCGTTTACGATCGCTTGACGGACGAAGGACGAGGATCGGCGACGGATCCGTCTGAACCGCGCTACGGCTCACACGGCCCTCCCGCCCCTAAGCGGCGGGGTTTTTTATCACGCGTGAAGCGGAACGATGCAGGAAGGAAGAACGCCATGACCATGGACGAAGACCGCGGATCGGTGCGCTCGGTGGAGCGCGCCCTGGACATTTTGCTCTGTTTCACGGAACAGCGCGAACTCGGGTTGACGGAGGTCTCCAAGCAGGTCGGCCTGCATAAAAGCACCGTCTTCCGCCTCTTACACACTCTGGAGAAAAAAGGATTCGTCGTCCGCGATTCCGACTCTGAGCGTTATCGCCTCGGCTTTCGCATCTGGGAGCTCGCCGCCAGCATGAGCGACGCCGACGATCCGCTGGCCCTCGTCCTGCCGGAGATGGAACGCCTGCGCGACGCCGTCGAAGAGACGGTGAGCCTGTACGTGCGCGACGGGTTGGAGCGCGTCCGGGTTCAAGCCGTGCAAAGCAATCAAATCATCCGCCGCGTGGCGCCGATCGGCCAGCGGCTGCCTTTGTTCGTCGGCGCTTCGAGCAAAGTGCTCGTCGCCTTCTCCCCGCCTTCCGTCCTGGAAGAACTGCTCCAAAGCCCTAAGTGGCCGGAGCATATCGACCGCGAGGCCTACCGGAAGGCGCTCGACGACATCCGCCGCAAGGGCTATGCGATGAGCTTCGAAGAACGGGAGGAAGGGGTCGCGGCGGTGAGCATCCCCGTCTTCCGGCCGAACGGCGACCTCTTCGCCGCGCTCACCGTCTCCGGGCCGATCCAGCGCATGACGAAAGAAAAAATGGAAGCCATGATGCCCGAGATCTTGGCCTCCGGACGGCGGATGGAAAAGATGGTGCGTTAACGCGGAGGGGTCCATCGGCCGCGCGCCCGCGCGCCGGCGGAAAGAAGCGCCTCGCGGAGCGCCCCGGGGTCCGACGTCGGCGCCCGGCAGCTCATCCGCTCGCACACGTACGCCGCCGCCCGGCCCTGAAGCGTCCGCATCACCGCCGTGTCGGGGAGCAGCCGGTCCCACTCGGCGGCCTCCTCCGCCCCTTCCGGCGGCCGCACGAAGACGATCGCCTGCGGCATGTACAGGCCGCGGACGGCGGTGAGGAGCGCTTCCGTGTCTTTTGCGCCCCGCTCGCCGACGATCACCACCTCTATGCCGGGCCATTCGACGAGCATCGCCGCCGTGAGCAAAAAGGCGTGATCCGCGGGGTGGACGACGGCGAGGCCGGCGAATGCATCCAGGAGCCTCGACAGCGCCTTTGCGTCCGCCTCCGACCCGGACAGGCGCACGAGATGCGCGAGCACGTAGGCCATCATCGCGTTGCCCGAAGGAAGCGCCCCGTCGGCCGCCTTGCGCACGCGGACGCCCATCGGAGCGCCCTCCATGGTAAGCGCAAATCCCCCTTCCGGGGCGGCAAAACGATCGAGCGCGACATCCGCCCAGCGCCGGACCTCGGCGAAGTAGGCCGGGCGCATCGTGGCAAAAAAGAGCTCCAGCGCGCCCCACGCCACCGACGCCACATCGTCCAGCGTGGCGGGCGTCTTCCGCTCCCCGTCGCGGTAGCGCACGTACAGCCGGCCGGCCTCGTCGACGAGGTGGTCTAAGAGATACGCGTACGCCCGCTCCGCCCGGGCGATCGTCTCGCCCCCGCCGAGCTTCGCCCCGGCGCGGGCCAGAGCGGCGATCATGAGGCCGTTCGGGCCGCTTAAAATTTTGTCGTCCGTAAACAGCCGGTGCCGCCCATCGCGGTAGCGGCGGAGGACCGCCTTGTGTCGCGCGAGCTTTTCCCGAAGCGCCGCTTCGGTGAGCCCAAAGCGCTCGGCGAGCACCGCGGCGTCGAAGAAGAGCGTATTCGGCGCGCTCTTCCCGTCGATCGGCCCGCCGTCTTGAATGTCGTACGCCGCGCAAAAGACGGCCGCGTCTTCGGCGCCGAGGACGCGCGCCACTTCGTCCGGCGTGAACACGTAGTACGCGCCTTCTTCGCCGTCGACGTCGGCGTCCTGCGCCGTCCAAAATCCTCCCTCCGGCGCCCCGAGGGCTTCCAAAGCGTAGCGGAGCGTCTCTTCAAGGAGCGCGCGATACGCCGCTTCCCCTGTCGCGTCGTACGATTCGACGAGCGCAAGCGCCATGAGCGCCTGATCGTAGAGCATCTTTTCAAAGTGCGGCACGCGCCAGGCGCGGTCGGTCGCATAGCGCATCCATCCGCCGCCGAGATGGTCGCGGATCGCTCCTTTTTGCATCATATGGATCGTCTTTTCGGCCATCGCCGACGCCTCCGGCACGTCGCGCACCGTCGCATAACGCCACAAAAAGATCAGCCGGTGGGCGAAGGGAAATTTCGGCGCCCGGCCAAAGCCGCCGTACTCGGGATCGAATTCGCGCTTGAGCGCCCGGTATGCCTCGTCGATGAGCGACGCCTCGAACGGGCGCGGATCGAAAGCAAACAGCGCCTGCATGCCGCGTTCCGCGTTTTTCGCCACCGACAGCACCTGCTCGCGCTCCGTCCGCCACAGATGCGAAAGGCGCTCCAAGAGCTCGACGAGCCCGATGAGGCCGAAGCGGCGCGTCTTCGGAAAATACGTCCCGGCGTAAACGGGCAGGCCCTCAGGCGTGAGAAAGACGGTCAACGGCCAGCCGCCGCGTCCGGTCATCGCCTGCGCCACGGTCATGTACACGGCGTCGACATCCGGGTGTTCCTCGCGGTCGACCTTGACCGCCACGTAATGGGCGTTCAGGACGGCGGCCACCTCGGGATCCTTGAACGACTCACGGTGCATGACGTGGCACCAGTGACACGTCGAATATCCGATGGACAAAAAGACGAGCTTGTCGTCCGCACGAGCCCGCTCGAACGCCTCGTCGCCCCACGGAAACCAGTCGACCGGGTCTGTAGCGTGCTGCAAGAGATACGGCGAACGTTCGAAGCGAAGGCGCCCACCCGCCATCCGTCATCATCCTTTCCGTGTATTCGCTTTCATCCGTCGGCCATCTCCCCCCGACGCGCCAGGACGCGAAGGTGCCGTTCGGCTCGTTTTCTGATATACTGGATACACGTGATGGGCTTGATTCCGAGCACAGCTGATCATCAAGGCGTAAGGAGGCCGCAGCATCGTGACCACGCTCTACGACGCCTTGGGCGGCGAACAAGGCATCCGGCGCATCGTCGATGCGTTTTACCGACGTGTCGCCGAAGATCCGATTTTAAAGCCGATCTTTCCCGACGATCTGACGGAGACGGCGCGCAGACAGTTTCTGTTTTTTTCCCAGTTTTTCGGCGGTCCGGCACTGTATTCGGCCGAATTTGGAAGCCCCATGCTCCGCGCCCGGCACCTCAAGTTCCCGATCAGCCCGCGGCGCGCCGAACGGTGGCTGAAACTCATGGGCGAAGCGTTCGACGAGGCGGGGATCGACCCCCTTACGAAGGAACTCGCTTTCGCACGGCTCACCAAGACGGCGATGCATATGGTGAACATCCCCGACGAAGAGGAAAACAATTCGGACGCGCCGCGCGGCCGGATCAACGTGCAGCGCGCCGAGCTTTAAAGATAGACCATCTTGCGCAATTCGCGATCGCGAGCGCGCCGTCGACCAGAATTTGCTGCCCGCTGATGTAGTCGTTTTCGTTGGACGCAGGAAGCCCTTTTGAAAATCAAGGGCTTTTTTTTCTTTTGGTCCGTCCGAAGTGCGCCGGCGGTGCTCTTTCGCCCGCCGTGCTTGGCGGCAAGACGGGCGAGCCGTTTGTTCCGGTACTGCCGTTTGGCTCGGAGTTCCCGACCGTTGTATATCGTCGTCTGCGTCCCGTCGTGGACCGCGGCCGGATGAATTTCGCCCGGATCAGACGCTCTGCCGTCTCCGCGGGCGCTCATGTCCGAGCCGAACACGGAACCGTACAGCGCATCCAAAGGCGGAATCCGCTCTGACCCACGCCCGCCGTCACGCTGGGGCCCGCGCACCCGCGTGAACGCCGTGAGCCCCGGGTGGATCGACACCTCGGCTTGGGTGGTATCATCGGCCTGACCAAAACCCGGCCGCAAGCCCCGGCTTTAGCCCCAGGATAAGGTGACCAAATCTTGTTTAGATATCTTCGTGCGGTATAATATTCTCATGGAGTACAACCAATCGAAAACGTTGTGTATTCATGCAAATACCACGTTGTCTGGTGCCCGAAGTGCCGGAAAGGTTCTGATCAGTTGTGTAGAAGAACGGCTCGAAATTCTCCGAGCCGTAGCGGATGAACGCCGCGATCGAAATCATCGGACCAACTCCTACTTTGTCTCCACCGTTGGGGGTGCGCCGCTTGCCGTCATCAAACAGGACATCGAAAACCAAAAATCGGTATGAAGTAGGCGGCTGCGTCTGGTCCCTTTGATGACGGCAAGCGGCGCACCCCCAACGGTGGAGACAAAGTAGGAGTTGGTCCGATGATTTCGGCACGGCGTTCATCCGCTACGGCTCGGAGAATTTCCTTGAGCCGTTCTTCTACACCGCTGATCAGAACCTTTCGGCGATACTTCGGGCACCAGACAACGTGGTATTTGCATGAATACACAACGTTTCGATTGGATTTGTACTCCATGAGAATATTATACCGCACGAAGATATCTAAACAAGATTTGGTCGCCTTATCCCCAGGGCTAAAGCCCGGGGCTTGCGGCGGCCGGGTTTTGGTCAGGCCGATGATACCACCCAAGCCGAGGTGTCGATCCACCCGGGGCTCACGGCGTTCACGCGGGTGCGCGGCCCCAGCGTGACGGCGAGGGCGTGGGTCAGAGCCAGGATTCCGCCTTTGGATGCGCTGTACGGTTCCGTGTTCGGCTCGGACATGAGCGCCCGCATCGAGGCGATGTTGACGATCGCCGCTCCTTCGGCAAAATGCGGATAAAGCGCCTGCGACAAGCGATACGGCGCCCGGATCATCTCTTCCGTGCGTCGGCCCCCTTTTCATCGACGTCGACAATGGCCACCCGCGCCCCGCGGCGGGCGAAGAGCACCGCCGGCGCACTTCGGACGGACCAAAAGAAAAGAAAAAAGCCCTTGATTTTCAAGGGCTTCCTGCGTTATGTACTGGTGGAGGCGAAGGGAGTCGAACCCTCGACCTCTTGAGTGCGATTCAAGCGCTCTCCCACTGAGCTACGCCCCCACGCGCCGCGCTTGGCAGCGACAATTGCAATTGTAGACATTTCCCCCGTAAATGTCAAGGAGCAAATTTTACCTTTACCACGTTTTGCTTGAAACCTCGGCAGAGGATCGAGCTCCGCTCGGCGACGATGCGTGCCAGTTCCCGGAAATCTTCATAACGCGGTAATCCTAATCCCTGAACAACCTCCATCGTCATGAACTCCGATCAGGATGTAGCCTTCCTGGCCCGTTCCGGCCGGATCATTGGCGAAGGCGCAAATGTTCCGGCGAGCGGACTGTTTCACACCTGGATCGAGCCCGTTGCGCACCCTCTTAAAATCGCTTATGATGATTGTGGAACATGCAAAGGAGGAGCCGGTGTGAGCGTTCATGATGTCACATCCTATCCGCTCCGCTTCATCCCCCGCGCCGTCGAACGCATCTGGGGCGGCACGGCGCTTACGACGATGTTTCCGCATGCCGAACGGGACGGAAGCGGTCGGCATCCGATCGGCGAAGTGTGGACGCTCGTCACGCATCCGCGGCACACCAGCGTCGTCGCCAACGGGCCGCTCCGCGGCCGTCCCCTCGATCAGCTGATCCGTGAAGCACGGGAGCGCTATCTCGGACGACTCAAGACCGACCGCTTTCCGCTCCTCGTCAAGTTCATCGACGCCGCGACCGATCTCTCGGTTCAGATTCATCCGGACGACGCTTACAGCCGGGCGGTCGAAGGCGACTACGGCAAAAGCGAAGCATGGTACATCCTCCACGCCCCGGAAGACGGCCGCATCATCAGCGGGCACCGTTTCGCTTCGCGGGAAGAATACTTCAGGGCCGTCGCCGAAGGACGTGTAGAGAGCTATTTGCTCGAGCAGCCGATCACCCCCGGCGAACTCGTATATATCCCGTCCCGAACGGTCCATGCGCTCCTCGGCGGCACGACCGTGATCGAGATCCAACAGCCGTCCGACGTCACCTACCGCATCTACGACTGGGACCGCATCGACGTCGTGACCGGGAAGCCCCGCGAACTGCATATCGAAAAAGCCGCCGACGTCATTCGTTACGGCGATGACTCGCTCGCCGAAAAAAGCCGGACGGCGCTTCACACGCCGTTTTTCACCATCGAACGTCATGCGCTTAAAACCGGCGGCAGGATGACGTTCTCCCCCCAGGCGGCAGGCCTGCCGGAGGTGATCGTCGTCGCCGAAGGCCCCGGCATCCTCACGGCGGACGGGGTCATCGCGCCTTCGCCCACGTCGGTCGCATCGACGATGGATCTCAGTCCGTCGATTCGTGCGACGGGCGCGCCGATGCGGTCCGCGGATTCACCGGACGATGTGACGCGGCTTGCGCTCGCGCCGGGCGACACCTTGCTCATTCCCGCCGACGTACCGGCGTACACCGTCCAAGCGACGGGTACGCTCATCTTTTTGCGCACTGTCCCCGGATTCGGAGGTGACGCAGCGTGATTTGGGAGACGTTTTTCGAAGACTGGATCGTCGAATCGTTTTGGCAGATGATGGACGACCTCCGGGTGACATACCGCATATGGCAGGACGTCTACGAGACGATCGAAAAAGCGCCCCACGAGTACGGCAAGAACGAGCAGGAGCAGATCGAGAACTACCTGCTCGACGCCCTGTTCGACAACCACGAAGACGCCTGGTGGGAACGCATCCACCCGGCGCAGGACGACGCTTTTTGGGAAAACGCCAAAAACGAATTTTTCCTCGCCGCCGTCTACGCCTTGGAACAGGTCATCGCCGAACCGATCTTGAAAATGGACGAAAGCGCGACGCGGATGATCCTCCGCCACTTCACGTTCCGCACGACGCTCAAAACGCCGGTCGACGCCTTCGTCGAACAGTACGGCGAAGAGGCGCTCGCACGTTACAACGACTATAACGAACGGCTGCACGCCATGGCGTACATGTGGACGATGTACTTCTTCGTCCATTTCGAAGCGCTCTTTCCCAAAGCGCGGGAAGCGGCGCTGTTCGGTCCGCACCACCGGCGCAGCCAGTTCCGAGTCCTAAAAAGCCGTGACGATCTTCCGCGGCGTCCGAAAAGCTCGAAATCCACCGAACACAGGCCGGAGTAGTCAGGTACGCGGGCGTACTCCGGCTTTTTTCCATGGGCGGTCATGAACCGGGCATCGGCGGCGTGTCAGCTTTGCGCTGAAGTGACAGAAATCCATCCCCCCGCGCAAGCCCCGGACTTCAGCCCGGGGAAAAGCGGG
>JADBKT010000006.1 GCA_014896255.1 Hydrogenibacillus sp. | reverse complement strand
AGAGGGCGTCAAGTACCGCGGAACCCCCGGATTTCAATCCGGGGAGGAGGTCAGGACCTGCACGTGTTCTCTCGGAATGAGCGGCGTCGGTTCGCCGACGGAACAGAGCGTTACAGCGTGCTTGGCGCGCATGATGAGCGTGTAGAGCAGATGGCGGTCGTAAGCCTCGTGATAACAGGCGCCGGAGACGTCGAAGACGATGACGGCGTCGAACTCGATTCCCTTGGCCATCGCCGCCGGCATGAGCAGCACTTTGCCTTTCATCTCCCGCGTCTCCGGATAGACGCGCTGGTAACCGATCCGCCCGGCGAGATACGCTTCGGCGGTCTCGCACTCCCGTTCCGTCTTGCAGAGCACGGCGATCATCCCGAAGCCGGCGTCTTTGAAACGCCGAATTTCGCCGACAATCTCCCGTGCCAACCGATCATACGACGGCACGACGATCAAGCGCGGTTCCGGTCCGCTTCTTAAGAAGCTGCCTTCCGGCATCGGTTCGCCGAGCACCCGGTAGGCGAGCGCCTGAATCTCCTTCGTCGAGCGATAGCTCGCCGGGAGCCGCCGGATGCCGAACGGTCCGCGAGACGGCGTGGCATGCTCCATCAGCGATTGGACGACCGCTTCCTCGAATACGGTCGGCCGCGGCGTAAGGGCCTGCGCCCGGTCGCCGAGCAGCATCAAGCGCGCCTTCGGGAAAAGCCGAAGCAGCCAGGCAAGCTCCAGAGGCCCGTAATCTTGCGCTTCGTCGATCACGACGTGTCGCACCGAGGCATCTTCTCCGTCGCGCACGAGCCGTGTGCGCAAATAAGCGAGCGCCAACGCATCTTCATAGACGAGCGGCGTGCTCCGTAGCCTCTCAACGACCCCGGCGACGAACCGGCGAACGGCGGCCGACGGCAAACCGGTTTCCGCGCGGAACCGTTCCCACAGTGCCTTCGTTCGGCCGTCGGCTTCGGTGAACAGGCGGCGGTACGTCTCCGTCCAATCGATAAACGCCCACACCGCGATCCGCTCGGCGAGCGCTTTGGCCCGGCGGCGGACGATGGTGCGCCGGAGGCGCAGCTCATAGCGCCGGTCCAATTCTTGAAGCGGTCCCTCTTCTTTGAGCACCGCTTCATAGGCTTTTCGGGCCAGGACGGGATCCACGCCGTCCAGCGCTTGATCGACCCACGACGCGCGGAGCATCGCCTCGGCGCGTTTGGCGAGCGCGCCGCGAAGACGCGCCTTAAGAGCGACAAGCCAGGCCTCCGGATGCCGATCGCGCGACGCCAGGCGGCGGGCCGCTTCGCGGATGCGCTCCGCCGGGAACCAGACGGCGTCCTCGTCCCCGAGATCGACGAAGGCGATCATCTCCGGCGTGAGCGCCTCGATGAACTGATCGAGCAGCCGAACGAACGCCGGGCTGCCGATCCACGCGTCGCTCTCCCGACGAAAGACGCGCCGGGCGTCGTCGGCGTCGCCGCCGAGCAAAAACTCCAGCTTATCGAAAAGCGTCTCGATCGACGCGCCGTCGAGCACCGAACGCAGCCGCTCGGCGAGCGTCGTTCGGCGCACATTCGTCTCCCCGAGTTCCGGCAGCACGGTGCCGATGTATTCTTGGAACAACGCATTCGGCGAGAGGATAAGCACATCGCGGCTTAAGAGCGTTCCCCGAAAACGGTGCAAAAGATAGGCGATGTGCATCAACGCCACGGACGTCTTACCGCTCCCCGCCGCGCCTTCGACGATGAGCACCCCGTGCGTCTCGTCGCGAATGACGGCGCTTTGCTCGCGCTGGATCGTCTCCGCTACGGCCCGAAGATGCGGCTCGGCCGGGCGGGAAAGGATTTCGCCCAACAGCTCGTCGCCGGCCGCCACATCGTCGATATCATACATGGCTTTAAGCTTTCCGCCGCGAATAATGAACTGCCGCTTCTTGGTCAACCGCCCGCGCACCGCTCCACCCGGCGCGCGGTAGGCGGCCGGACCGACGGCGTGTTCATAGTAGAGGGCGGCGATCGGAGCGCGCCAATCGACGATGAGCTCCTCTCCGCGCGTTTCGTCATAGAACGCCCGGAGCCCGATATAAAGCGTGAGCGGTTCTTCGCCTTCCGGCACAAAATCGATGCGTGCAAAGTACGGCCGCTGCATCATCTTCACAAGCGCCGCCACTTCCGCTTCCGAAGCGCCGAGACGGGCGCGGAGCTCCTCGACGAGCGCCGCCTGCTGAGCGATGTCCGCATAGCTTTCCAGAAGATCGTCGGACGTCGATTCGTCCAGCGAGATGTCCTCCCAAAAATCGCCGGAAACCCGTTCGGCGGCCGCGCGGAGGTTCCCCGACGCCGCCCCCAGGCGTTCGATGTGCGCCTGGATGCGGGCGATGATGTCGGCAAGATGCGCCTGTTCGACACGCATCTCCGCTTCCGCCGCTTCCGACGATGCACCCGCACCGGTCCGTGCCTTCCGCCCTTCCATCATGCGCTTTCCTCCGCTCCTGCGAGCAGCGCCCTGACGTACGCTTCGGCATCGAACGGCTTTAAATCGGTGATTTTTTCGCCCAGGCCGACGAGCTTGACCGGCAAGCCGAGCGCATCCCGTACCGCCACCGCGACGCCGCCCTTGGCCGTCCCGTCCAGCTTCGTCAGGACGATCCCGCTCGCTTCGGCCGCCTCGCGAAAGGCCTGCGCCTGCAGGAGCGCATTCTGTCCCGTCGTCGCGTCGAGCACGAGCAGCACCTCGTGCGGCGCTCCCGGCACCTCCCGACCGACGACGCGGATGATCTTGTTCAATTCGTTCATCAAGTTGGTCTTATTCTGCAGCCGGCCCGCCGTATCGCAGAGGACAAAATCGAAGCCCCAAGACTTTGCCCGCTGCACGGCCTCAAAGACGACCGCCGCCGGATCGGTTCCGGGATCTTTGGACACCACCGGCACGCCGGCGCGCTCCCCCCAAATCTTAAGCTGCTCGATCGCCCCGGCGCGAAACGTGTCGCCGGCCGCCAAAATGACGCTGTGTCCGGCGCTTTTCAGCTGATGCGCGAGCTTGCCGATGGTCGTCGTCTTACCGACGCCGTTAACGCCGACAAAGACGTATACCGTAGGCCCCGACGCGGCAGATACGAGCTCGATCGCCGAAGCGTCCTCGAAACGTTTTAAAATCAGCTTCTCCAAAAGCGGCAACGCCGCCGTCGGATGATTCACCTTCTCGCGCTTGATCTCGGCGCGAAGTTCATCGACCAGCTTGACCGCCGTGTTCACCCCGACGTCGGCGGCGATGAGCGCTTCTTCCAGTTCTTCATAAAACGATTCGTCCAGCTTCCCGCCGCGGCGAAACAGCCCCCCGAGCCGCCCGCCGAGCGCTTCGCGCGTCTTCGCCAGTCCGTCGTGGAACGATTTCGTGATCGCTTCGCCGGTTTTGGCCAGCTGATCCTTCAGCCGTTGAAAAAGCCCCACGGCGCCTCCCCCTTTCCAATGCACCGTAAACTGACCGTCACATCGTCTCCGCGTACCGCTCGGCGTCCTTAAGTTCCACGGCGTAAACCCGGCTCGTTCCGCCCCGGTCCATCGTCACGCCGAACAGCACGTCCGCCGACGTCATCGTCCCCTTGCGATGGGTGATGACGATAAACTGCGTTTCGTCCTTTAGCTTTTGCAAAAAGCGGGCAAACCGGCCGACGTTGGCGTCGTCCAGCGCGGCATCGACTTCGTCCAACACGCAAAACGGCACCGGGCGCACGGAAAGAACGGCGAACAACAAGGCGATCGCCGAAAGCGCCCGCTCGCCGCCGGATAAGAGACTCAAGCGGCGAGTCTTTTTCCCCGGCGGCTGAGCCAAAATGTCGATCCCCGCCGTGAGCGGGTCGTCGCCTTCCAACGCCAGATCGGCCTTACCGCCGCCGAACAGGCGCTCGAACGTCTCCTGATATGCCCGGCGGATCGCCTGAAACGCCTCCCAAAAACGCACCCGCATCTCCTCGTCGATCTCCTCGATCAACCGCGAAAGCTTGGCTTTCGCCGCGTCAAGATCATGAAGCTGCGTGCGGTAAAAGGCGAGGCGCGCGCCGAGACGCTCGGCATCTTCCACCGCGCCGACGTTCACCGTGCCGAAAGCGTCCAATTCCGCCTTCTTCTCTCGGAGCGCCCGCCGGACCTCGTCGATCTCTGCCGCCGTGAGGGTTCGGGCGTCTTCCCGCGCCGCCTCATACGTCCGTTCATGCACCTCGCCGAGGTGCTTCAGATGCCGATCGAGCACGTCGCCGGCGCGCTCGGCCTTCAGCCGATCTTCGGCCAGCGTCGCGGTAAGCGCGGCGATCGTCCGCTGCTGCTCCTCCAAAGCGGTTTCGACGACGCCAACGCGCGCGCGGACGGATTCACGTTCAGCGTACAGGCGCATCCGATCCTCCGACAAGCGGTCTCGCCGCGCACGCACCTCGGCGAGCACCGCGCGCACTTCCTCGGCGCGAAGGCGATCTTCGGCGTCCTCCTGGGAGAGCCGCTCCGCTTCGCGCAAAAGCTCCTCCGCTTCGGCTTCCCATGCCGCAAGTTGCGCGCGTTTGTCATCCAAAAGGCGCTGTTCGGCGGCCAGCGCCGCTTCCAGGCGGGCGACGGAAAGCTCCACCTCGGCCAGACGAGCGCGCTTGGTCGAAGCGTCGTGATCGCGTTCCAGAGCCGCCGCTTCCAACGCTTTCAGCGCGGCATACGCGGAATCGGAGGCGGCCTGCGCGCGCCGGGCCTCCTCCGCCGCTTCTTCCAGCGATCTCTGCATCTCTTGCACTTCTGCTTCGGCCACCCGATCTGCATCGCTTAAGCGATCGACCGCCGCTTGAGCGTCTTCCGCCTGACGGCGGGCGGCATCGGTGGCGGCCTGCGCTTCGGCCAGCGCCCGGCGCGCCGCCACCAACCGTTCGGCCGCCGCCGATGCTTCCTGAACCGCCGCCTCATACGACGCCGCCGCCTGCGCGTAAGCCGCCTCCGCTTCGGCGAGGGCCGCTTCCGCCGCCCGGCGCGCCGCGCGAAACTGCGCATATGCCTGCTCGCGAGCGGTGAAGGCGCCGCTTTTTTTGGCGCTCGACCCGCCGGTGAGCGACCCGCCGGGGTGAAGCAATTCCCCGTCGAGCGTCACGATGCGGTGACGGTAGCCGAGCCGGCGGGCCGCCGCCGTCGCCGTGTCCAACGTCTCGACGACGAGCACCCCGCCCAGCAAAAACCGCCGCACGACCGCGTACGCTGGCGCCGATTCGACGAGCTCGGAGGCCGGGCCGAGGACGCCGGGCATCTCCCGCCGAAGCGCCTCGAACTCCGCCGGATTCGCCCGCGCGCGGAGCACGTCGAGGGGCAAGAATGTCGCGCGCCCGAGGCGCCCGCGCTTTAAATAGTCGATCGCCGCATGCGCCGAGGCCTCGTCCGCGACGACGATGTTCATTGCCGCCGGGCCGAGGACGACGTCGATCGCCGTCGTGAGCGCTTCGGGAACGCTGAAAAGCGTCAGCACCGGTCCGTGGATGCCGGAAAGCCGTCCTTCCTCCGCAGCTTTCAAGACGGCCCGCACACCTTCTTGAAAACCGGCCCCGGTTCGCTCCGCCGCCTCATATGCCCGTACTTCCGCCAGGATTCCGGCCAGACGCTCCTCTGCTCGAGCTTTTTTTCGGCGCGCCTCTTCCATCGCCTGTCGTTCGGTCTCCGCCCGGCGTCGATGCGCCTCGGCTTCCGCCGCCCGGCGTTCGGCCAGCGCCTCGGCCGAGGCCAGCGCCGCCTCGGCCGCCGAAAGCGCCGCCCGAAGACTTTCCTGCTCCGCTTCCGCGGCGACCAGCCGCTCGCGAAGCTCGGCCCGGGCGGCCTCGGCCCGGCGGAGGGCGGCAGAAAGCCGCTTCACCTCGCCGTCTAAGCGCGTCTGCGCCGCGAGGAGATCAAAGTAACGCGTCTTCTCGGCCTCCAGGCGCGCTTTCGGATCCTCGTCGACGGTCAGTTCTTTGCGCAGCGCTTCCGCCTCGCGTTGCGCGGCGCCGAGGTCGTTCGAACGCGCTTCGGCTTCAGCCTCTAGCGCCGCCACTTCCTCCGAAAGCGCCGTCCGGGCCGACGTCACCTGTTCACGGCGCCGCGCGAGCGCAAAGGCACGTTCCGAACGGCCGCGCGCCCGTTCGGCAAGCACGGACAGCTCGCCCTCGTGCTTTTCGATCGCCGTCGCCGCCTTAACGAGCGCCTCTTCCTGGCGCTGGATCTCCCCTTCCAGTTCGATGAGCCGCGCGCTGAGCGTAGAACGCTCGGCGCCGAGCCGCGTCGCCTCCGCCTCCGCCGAAGCGAGCGCCGCCTCCTGCTCGGCGATGCGCCGAAGCGCAGCATCTCGCTCTTCGAGCGCCTGTTCGATCTCATAGACGATGAGATCGCGTTCCAG
Source organism: Hydrogenibacillus sp. (assembly GCA_014896255.1). Taxonomy (GTDB): domain Bacteria; phylum Bacillota; class Bacilli; order Thermicanales; family DSM-22653; genus Hydrogenibacillus. The sequence continues at coordinate 85,681 of JADBKT010000006.1, read as the reverse complement.
CGCCAGATAATCGCGCCTCACGGCCAGATAGCGTTCTGCCCGCTCCGCCTCGGCTTGAAGCGGTCGCCATTCCTTTTCCAGCGCGTCAAGCACGTCGCGCACGCGCTCGATGTTCTCCTCCGTCTCCGCCAGTTTGCGTTCGGCGTCTTTGCGGCGCTGCTTGTATTTGGCGATGCCGGCCGCCTCTTCGAACAACGCCCGGCGGTCTTCCGGCCGCTGCGAGAGGATGGCGTCGATCTGCCCTTGCCCGATGATGGCAAACGCCTCGCGGCCAAGCCCGGTGTCCAAAAACAGCTCAGCGATGTCGCGCATGCGTACCGGAAGACCGCCCAAAAGGTATTCGCTCTCGCCGGTACGGTACAGCCGCCGCGTGACGGAGACCTCCGCGTAATCGAGCGGAAGCCGCCCGTCGGCGTTGTCCAAGACGAGCGTCACCTCGGCCACGTTCACCCCGCGGCGCGACTCGCTCCCGGAAAAAATGACGTCTTCCATCTTCCCGCCGCGCAACTTTTGCGCGCTTTGCTCGCCGAGCACCCAGCGCACGGCATCGGCGATGTTGCTTTTGCCGCTCCCGTTCGGGCCGACGACGGCGATGAGCCCGGGCGTAAGCTCGAGCGCCGTCCGTTCGGCAAACGATTTGAAGCCGAAGAGTTCAAGCCGTTTGAGATACACGGGCGCTCCTCCGTCGACGCGCGCTCAATCGAGCACACCAAGCCTTCTCAACGCTTCGTAGGCGGCCTTCTGCTCGGCTTCTTTTTTGGAGCGTCCGACGCCCTCGCCGAACGTTTCCCCATCGATCACGACGCGCGACACGAACTCGCGGTCATGCGCCGGTCCCCGTTCGGCGACGACTTCGTACTGGATGGCGGTCGTCCCCTGCCGCTGAATCCATTCCTGCAGCGTGCTCTTGTAATCGGCGTGGGCGTCAATGAGGCCGCTTTCGACCCGCGGGAAGACGTGCCGCTCACAAAAAGCGGCGACACCCTCGGGCCCTTGGTCCAAAAACAGCGCCCCGACAAACGCTTCGAACACGTCGGCCAACAGCGCCGGCCGCTCCCGACCGCCGGAAAGTTCTTCGCCGCGGCCGAGGCGAATGTAACGCGGAAAATCGAGCATGCGGGCCAAAGCGGCGAGCGACGCCTCGCAGACGATCGCCGCTCGTCGCTTGGTCATCTCGCCTTCGGAAAGCGGAGGCTCCTTCCGGAACAAATAGTGTGAAACGACGAGCTCCAAAACGGCATCCCCGAGGAATTCCAGCCGCTCGTTGTCTTCCAGGTCGCCGCCGACATCGTGTACATACGACGCGTGCGTAAAGGCGCGCGTCAAAAGTTCCGCATTGCGAAACCGGACGCCGAGCGACCGCTCCAACGCATCCAGCGCCAACCGCGTGCCCTCCGCCACGATATCAGGCCTCCGCCTCATAGCGCCGTAAGAGGAGCACGGCGTTGTGCCCGCCGAAACCGAACGAATTGGAGAGCGCCACGCGCACCGGATACTCCCGCGCCGTATGCGGCACATAATCCAGATCGCACTCCGGATCCGGCGTCTCCAAGTTGATCGTCGGCGGAACGACGCCGCGCTCGATCGTGAGTGCCGTCGCCGCCGCCTCCACACCGCCGGCGGCGCCGAGCAGGTGCCCGATCATCGATTTGTTGGAACTCACCATCAGGCGCTTCGCGTGTTCGCCGAACACCGCCTTGATGGCCTTTGTCTCGGTCACATCGTTATAGTCCGTCGATGTCCCGTGGGCGTTGATGTAATCCACTTCCTCCGGAGCGACGCCGGCGTCCCTAAGCGCCAGCGCCATCGCCTGCGCCGCACCGCGGCCGTCGGGTTCCGGCGCGGTCAGATGATACGCATCGGCGGAAAGACCATATCCGGCGACTTCGGCGATGATTTTCGCCCCGCGCGCTTGCGCGTGTTCAAGCGACTCGAGGATGACGATGCCCGCGCCCTCGCCCATGACGAACCCGTCGCGGTCCTTGTCGAACGGCCGGCTCGCCGCCTCCGGCGCGTCGTTGCGCGTGGAGAGCGCCTTCATGCTGGAAAAACCGGCGAGCGCCAGCGGACGGATCGTCGCCTCGCTTCCTCCGGCGATCATCACATCGGCTGACCCGCGGCGAATCATCTCCGACGCTTCGCCGATGGCCTGCGTTCCCGTCGCGCAGGCGGTGACGACGGTCGCGTTCGGCCCCTTGGCTCCGAAGACGATCGAGACATAACCGGAGCCCATGTTGGCGATCATCATCGGCACGAGAAACGGGCTGACGCGACGTGGTCCGCGCTCCAAGAGCACTTTGGCATTGTCCTCCAGCGTGGCCAGCCCTCCGATGCCGGAACCGATGAGCACTCCGACGCGCTCGGCGTTCTCCGACGTAATCGTGAGCTTCGCCTGCTCCAAGGCCATTTTCGTCGCCGCCACGGCGAACTGGATAAAGCGGTCCACACGCCGGGCCTCTTTGTTGTCCATATACGCGCCCGGATCAAAATCTTTCACTTCCGCCGCGATCTGCGTCGGATATTCGCTGGCGTCAAAGGCCGTAATCCGTCCGACGCCCGATTTGCCGGCGATGAGGTTGGACCAAAAGGTTTCGACGTCGTTACCGATCGGCGTGATGACACCGAGCCCGGTGATGACGACGCGACGACGCATGCGACTCCCTCCTTTGCCCGATCGGCATGAACGTCCGCTGATCAACGCCCGAAGCCCGCCTCGAAAGCTCTCCCGCCGAAAGATCTTCGGCAAAAACAGCCCCATGACCAAGAAACGCGAGGCGGGTGGGGAAAACCCACGGACGTCCTCGCGTACTCGGATGCCTCTCGTGCTTCAGCGGGTGATCAACCGGATCATCAGCCCTGATGGGACTTTATGTAGTCCAAGACGTCTTGGACCGTGTTGATCTTCTCCGCGTCTTCGTCCGAAATCTCCATCTCGAATTCGTCTTCAAATTCCATGACCAGTTCCACCAAATCCAGCGAATCGGCACCGAGATCGTCCTTAAACGACGCCTCCGGCGTCACTTTTTCTTCCTCCACGCCGAGCCGGTCGGCGATAATGGCGCGGATTTTTTCAAAGAGCGCATCGCTCATGGTTCTCACCTCCTCGACCGATTATAGCATGAACCGGCGGCCTTGACCATCACATGAGAGAGAAGCCCATGCTCGGCCTGATCGTCTTCGATCGCTCAAGACGGCATGCTCATGCCGCCATCGACGCCGAGCACCTGTCCGGTGATGTAGCGCGCCGCGTCGGAAGCCAAAAAGCGCACCGCCTCGGCAACGTCTTCCGGCGTGCCGAACGCGCCGAGCGGAATGCGGCGAAGGAGCTCTTCTTTGACCGCCGCATCGAGTGCCTCCGTCATGTCCGTGGTGATGAAGCCCGGCGCCACGGCGTTCACCGTGATGCCCCGCGGCGCAAGCTCCAGCGCCGTCGCCTTCGTGAGGCCGATCAAGCCCGCCTTGGCCGAAACGTAGTTCGCCTGGCCGACGTTTCCGAGCCGCGCCACGACCGAAGCGATGTTGATGATCCGCCCGTAGCGGGCCTTCATCATCGGTCGGGCGGCGGCCTTGGTGAGATAAAAGGCACCCGTCAAGTTCGTCGTAAGCACCAAAGACCAATCGTCTTCCTTCATCCGGATCAAGAGCTGATCCCGCGTAATCCCGGCGTTGTTGACGAGCACGTCCAGCCGCCCGAAACGCTCGAGCGCCGTCTCTACCGCCGCTTCCGCCGCTTTCGGGTCGCGCACGTCGACGGACACGGCCGCGGCCGTTCCGCCCCTCGCTTCGATCTCCCGCACGAGCGCTTCCGCCCGCTCGGCGTTCGTCGCATAACCGACGAGCACGATCAAGCCGTCTTCCGCAAGAGCGCGGGCGATGGCGCGGCCGATACCGCGGGAGGCGCCGCTTATGAGCGCGACGCGCGCCTCCGCCTTCCCTTCGTTGGACTTCGTCATTTCCACGGTCAACTCCTTCCAAAATCCTTCGATGCGCCGCTTACCGCCCGGATCCGGCGTACCGCTCAAGATCATCCAACGCAGACAGCGACATCGCCTCGACGTCCGGCGCGATGCGGCGGATGAGCCCGGAGAGGACGTTTCCGGGCCCGAATTCGATGAAGCGGCGAACGCCGGCGGCGACCATCACGCGCACCGACGCTTCCCACCGCACGGGGCGCATCACCTGCTCGGCGAGCCGGTCGATCAGCGCATCGAACGGCAGCGCCTCCGCCGTAACGTTGTCGACGACCGGCACCGCAGGCGGCTTCCAGTCGGTCGCCGTCAGCGCTTCGCGAAGGGAAGCCGCGGCACCGGCCATGAGCGAAGAATGAAACGGACCGCTCACGTTCAATCGAATCACGCGCCGAACGCCCCGCCCGCGGAGCGCTTGCTCCGCCCAAGCGAGGGCCGCTTCCGTCCCGGAGAGGACGATCTGCCCGGGGCCGTTCATGTTGGCCGCCTCGACGATCTCGCCGGCGTCGCGCAAGTGATCCGGCAGCGCTGCAAGCACTTCCCTCACGGTGGCCTCATCCGCCCCGAGCACGGCGGCCATCGTCCCCCGGCCGCGCCCGGCCGCCTTCATCAGCTCCCCGCGACGTCGAACGAGGCGCACGCCCTCTTCAAAGTCGAGCGCCCCGGCGGCAAAAAGCGCCGTGTACTGGCCGAGGCTGTGCCCGGCGACAAACGCCGGCGTCTCCGGCGCCGATGCTTCAAGCGCCCGGCGATACAGCGTATACAGCACGGCGCCGGCGACAAACAGCGCCGGTTGGGCGTTTTCCGTCTCCCGGAGCGTCTCCTCCGGACCTTCGAACATGAGCGCCGAGAGGGCAAAGCCGAGCGTCCGATCTGCCGCCTCGATCATCGCCCGTCCTTCCGCCGATCGTTCGTACACATCGCGGAGCATGCCCACCGCCTGCGATCCTTGCCCGGGAAAGACGTACGCGACGCTCATCGCACACCCTCCGTACGCGCCCCTTCTGCCGACCGCGTTGCGGAAGGCGGTTCGGCAACGATCGCCTGATGCGTGTACGACCACTCGACGATCGCCGCACCCCAGGTCAGCCCGGCGCCGAAGCCGACCAACAGCACGCGATCGCCGGCTTTGATCTTCCCGGCGCGCACCGCTTCATCCAGCGCGACGGGAATCGAAGCCGTCGACATGTTGCCGTAGCGATCGAGGTTGACGACCACCTTCTCCGGCGGCAATCCCAGCCGCTCCCGCGCCGATTCGATGATCCGCAGGTTCGCCTGATGCGGCACGAGAAAATCGAGCGCGCCCTTGTCCAAGCCGGTTTTGGCCAACACCGCTTCCGAAGCTTCATTCATGATGCGCACGGCGAATTTGAACACCTCGCGGCCGTTCATTTTCAAATAATGCAGCCGCTGATCGACTGTCTCATGCGACGCCGGGCGGCGCGAGCCGCCCGCCGGAAGCTCCAGCAGGCAGCCGCCGCTGCCGTCGGAACCGAGCGCGAACGCGTGCAGGCCCCCCTGTTCGACCGGACCCATCACCACCGCGCCGGCGCCGTCGCCAAAGAGCACGCACGTGCTGCGGTCCTCCCAATCGACGATCTTAGACAGCGTCTCCGCCCCGACGACGAGCACGTGACGATAAGCGCCGGCCTCAATGAACTGCGCCGCCGCAGCCACGGCGTAGAGAAATCCGGAACACGCCGCCGCCAGATCAAACGCCGCCGCCCGCTTCGCCCCCAGGCGATCCTGTAAAATGTTGGCCGTCGACGGAAACGCCGAATCCGGCGTGATCGTCGCCACGATGATGAGCTCCAGATCTTCCGGCGCCACCTTCGCCGCCTCGAGGGCCCGCCGCGCGGCGTGATAGGCGAGGTCCGAGCTGGCCTCCTCCGGCGAAGCGATGCGCCGCTCGCGAATGCCGGTGCGCACGCGGATCCATTCATCGGTCGTGTCGACCATCTTTTCCAGATCAAAATTGGTGAGCACCCTATCCGGCAGGTGGCTGCCCGTGCCCAAAATGCCGGCCTTCGGCATCCTCATCGCTCCCCTTCCGTATGGTTCTCCGCCGATTCGCCCGCCGCGCCGTCCGCCGCATCCTGTGCCGTGCCGGCCATCGCGGGCGATTTTGTCTCCGTCGAGAAAGCGGACAGCTCTCGCGCGAGCGCCTCTCCGACGCCCCGTTCGACGTACGCCCGCGCCTCCGTAATCGCCTGGGCGATCGCCTCCGGACCGCTTGAACCGTGCGCTTTGATCAGCGGCTTGGTGAGTCCCAGCAAGGGCGTTCCGCCGTAAGCGGCGTAGTCGAGCCGTAGGCGGAGCCGCTTGAGCTCCGGCATCAAAAGCAGCGCGCCGAGCTTGGACCGCACGCCCGATTGAAGCGCGTCTTTCAACATCGACAAAATCGCCGACGCCGCCCCTTCCGTCGCTTTAAGGAAGACATTGCCGGTAAAACCGTCGGTGACGACGATGTCCGCCGCCCCGAAGAGAACGTCCCGCGCCTCGATGTTGCCGATGAAGTTCACCGGCGCTTCACGAAGGAGCGTATACGCCGCCTTGGCCAAGGCGTTTCCCTTGGCCGCTTCGGTGCCGACGTTCAGCAGTCCGACGCGCGGGCGCGCCCAGCCGAGCACCGCTTCCGCATAGCGGCTGGCGAGTACGGCGTGCTGGCGGATATACTCCGGTTTGCCGTCGCTCGTCGCGCCCACGTCCAGGACGAGCACGCCGCGCCCGGTTGTCGTCGGCATGATCGGCGCCAAAGCCGGCCTGAGCACCCCCGACAGGCGACCCAAGCAGAGGAGCCCCGCCGCCAGGAGCGCCCCCGTGCTTCCGGCGGATACGGCGGCCTCGGCGGCGCCGTCGCGGACGAGATAAATCATCTGCACCAGGGAGCTGTCCGTCTTTTGGCGCACCGCCCGGGTCGGCTCTTCATCGACCGCGATCCGCTCCGCCGCCGCGTGGATGAGGAGCCGGCCGCCGTCTCGGTGGCGTTTGCCGACGTCGCTCATCGCCGCCTCGATCGCCTCCGGCGGGCCGACGAGGACGATCGAAAGATCCGAGAAACGCTCGAGCGCCGCCTCCGCCCCGGCGACGACGGCCTGCGGCGCGTGATCCCCGCCGAGGGCGTCAAGCGCGATGCGCATCCGCTTCACCTGCTTTCTCCAAGGAATCGAACAGCGCGACGTGCCATTCGCCGCGGTAGACGAGGCGTTCCCCGACCGTTCCGCGCACCTGAATGCGGCGCCAATTCGCCCTCGGGCGCTCGGCGACGACCGCCTTCGCGCACACCGTATCGCCGAGCATGACCGGTGCCATGTAGTCCAGGACGACCTTGCGCGTCAGAGCGAACGGCGCGTCGACCAAGGCGATGGTCAGCGCATTGGCTTGCGCGAAGAGGACGTGTCCGCGGGCAATGCGGGAACGCCGAAAGGTGTGGAGCGGTTCGATGACGAGGGTCGATTCGGCCCGCCGATCGAGTTCCAACGCGACCAACGTACCGATGAAGTCGTCGGCGTCGAGGGCACGCACGCGCCCATAGAGCTTTTCGGCGGCGTCGCGCAGGCGCACGCGCAACTCCGGGATGCCGAGCGCCGCCCGATCGAGGCGGATCGTCTGAACGCTGACGCCGAAATGTTCGGCCAAGGCCTCGTCGGTCACAAACGGGTTTTCCTGAAGATAGGCGCGAAGAGACTGACGGCGCGCCTCTTTCGATAGGCGCAGGCGGATCCCCCCTTCCCATTTCCATCCGACGGCAGCGGCATTGTTTTTATGACCAGGTGATAATTCAACGGATGAAAAAAGGCGCACCATGCGCCTCTTCCCGTCTATTTCTCGACGACTTGACGACCTTTGTAATAGCCGCAATGCGGGCATACGCGATGCGTCAGCTTCCACTCGCCGCACTGCTCGCAGCGCACCATACCCGGCAATTCGAGCTTATAATGCGTCCGGCGCAGGCGTTTGCGCCGCTTGGACGTCCGCCGAAAAGGTACCGCCATGATCGAATGCCTCCCATCTTTACATAAGCCCGTAACGACACGATGCCCCTTGCGACACACGAACGGCGCGCCTCACAGATGATCCCGAAGCGACCGAAGCGCAAGCCACCGCGGATCGATCGTCTCGAGCGCGCAGTCGCACGTCGCCTCGTTCAAATCTCGCCCGCAAGAAGGGCACAGCCCGCGGCAATCCGCCCGGCAGACCGGGGTCCACGGCAGATGGACGATCGAAAGCTCCTGAAGCACCCGCTCCACGTCGATCGCTTCACCGGCGATGACTTCGACGTTCAAGCCGCTTGCGTCCTCTTCCGCCGCCGACTCGCCCGGACATCCCGGGCGCGTCTTGCGCCGGTTGCCGCGCCCACCTGTGCGATCGTCGACCGACGCGACGGCCGCCGGTCGGAACCGTTCGTCGACGCTCACGCGGAAAGACGCTTCGAACGCCTTCAAGCAGCACACACACGTCAGTTGCGCCGTATACGACAATACGCCGGTCAAGCGCACCCCGCCGTCTTCCCATCGGGTTTCCCCCTGAAAGGTGAGCGGCGAAATCGCCTGAACCTCGCGGATCTTCTCCGGTTTCCTCGAAGGCATGACGCCGGCGACGTGGAGCGCTTCGCCGTGCTTCTTGCGCACATCGGAAAATAAGAGCTGCATGCGCCCTCACTCCAGACAATACGAGCTTATTATACCGGCGCCATCCGACGGTGTCAACGGAGCGCCGACAAAAACGCCAACGCGTCGTCGATCGTCTTGACCGGAACGATGTTCAGCCCCAAGCGAAAACGCGCGTTGGCCTGCCGCGCTTCGTCGTAATTGGAACGCTTCCCGGGCGGCGGATCGTCGTCCGGGACGAGAAAATATTCGGCATGCGCCCTCGCGGCGGCGATCGCCTTCAGCTCCACGCCGCCGACGCGGCCGACGCGGCCGTCGACGTCGATCGTTCCGGTCCCGGAGATGCGGTGCCCGTGCGTCAGATCGCCGGGTACGAGACGGTTCAAGATGGCCAAGGTCATCATCAGCCCGGCGGAGGGGCCGCCGATCTGATCCAGATCAAACGTCACCGTGAGCGACGGATGAACTTCCCGCGCGGTAAGCGGCTGCAAAAGTCCGATGCCGCTCCGCTCCGGGACGCCGGGGGCCTGCGGCAGGCGATCGACGGTGAGAGAGAGCACCTGCACGTGATCGTCCCGGCGGACCGTCACGCGCACCGCATCACCGATCTTTTTACGGCCGAGCGCCTGGATGAGCGCCTCCGCCGTCGGTGTCGGCCGGCCGTCGACGGCGGTGATCACGTCCCCGGAACGCAGCGCACGCGCCGCCGGCGTTCCGGGAATCGTCGTCGTGACCAAGGCACCGACTTCCTTCACGTCGATCGGCAGATTGGCCTTACGAAAGGCGACGATCAGCGCTACTTGTTGCGAAGCTTCCATCACCGCCCGCTGCCGGGCGAAATAATGTTCGGCGTCCTCATACGGCGGCAGCACGGCGTTCGCCTGGACGATCTCACGCTCCGGGACGAATCCCGAAATGAGGAGCGTAAACGGCGTCGCCTGATCCGCCTGTACCGTCGTCATGACGAAGGAACCGACCTCATCGTGAAAAGCGTCTTCCACGTGCACGACGCCCTCCAGATCGATCGCCGATCCGGGCGCCATGATGAAATACGGAAGCGGATACAAAAGCCCGAAAGCGGCCACGGCGGCGACGAGCACGGCCGCCGCCGACCACCGGTAAAACAAGACGCGCCGGCGTCGTTCACCCCACATCAACGGTTCGCTCCCCATACCCGGGCGGCGATCTCGTCGATCACGGCACGGGTCGCCCGTTCTCCCTCGGCGATGATCTCGGAGATATTTTGAAACGACAGCGGGCTGTACTGGCCGACTTCCGGCCGGATGAGCACGTCGTCCGGCGAAATCCGACCGCGGAATATTTGACTCTCCATAATGTCGATCGTCTGCAGGATGACTTCGTAGATGGAATGGATTTTGACGGGCACCGATTTGTGCGATACGTCGACGCCGATCACCACGTCCGCGCCCATCTCCCGGAGCACCTGCATCGGCACGCGATCGACGACGCCGCCGTCGACGAGCAACCGACCGTCCCATTCGACGGGTTCAAAGATGCCGGGGATGGAGATGCTCGCCCGCACCGCATCGGCGATCGACCCTTGGCGCAATACGACCGGATCGCCGGTGACCAGATCGGTGGCCACGACGGCCGTCGGGATCGAGAGCTCCTCAAGCCGCTTGTTTTTCGTGAGCAGGGCGATGAGTTCCCGCACGCGCTCGCCTTTGAGCAGGCCGAAGCGCGGCACGGTGTAGTCGACGAGGAGGCTGCGCCGCATGTGTTCGGCCAGCTTGATCAAATATTTGAGTTCAATGCCGCTCGCATAGAGAACCGCGACGACGCTTCCCATGCTCGATCCGGCGAGACAATCGATGGGGATTTCATGGTCTTCAAGCACGCGAAGCGCGCCCAGGTGGGCAAAGCCGCGCACCCCGCCGCTGCCGAGCGCCACGCCGACTTTGGGTGCCATCCTAAGCCCCCTTTGAACCACGAGTTCGTCATTATTCTAACACAAATCGAACAGCGATCGGCATGACCAAGAGGTCTAACCGCCCGGCGCGGCTTGTATACATGAGAAGAGCGAAACGGAGGGGACGCGCTTCATGGTCGGACGCTCGCGCGCGCTGATCCTTATCGTCGGCGTCATGTGGATCGTCGTCGCTTATCTCTCCCATCCCGCCGACGTCTTTCAGGCGGCACGGCAGGGCACGGCCATCTGGTGGGACGTCGTCTTCCCGGCGACGCTCCCCTTTTTAATCCTCGCCGAGATGAGCCTCGGGCTGGGCATCCCGCATTTTTTCGGCGTTTTCTTAAGGCCGCTCATGCGGCCGCTGTTTCGCCTTCCCGGCGTGGCGAGTTTTGTTTTGACGATGGGTTTTGCTTCCGGTTATCCGATGACGGCGAGGCTCACCGTGAGCATGCGCCAGCGCGGGGACGTCACCCGTTTGGAAGCGGAACGGATGGTGGCTTTTGCCACGACTTCAGATCCGGTGTTCATCTCCGCCGTCGTCGCCGTCGGATTGTTTCAAGTGCCGGCCTATGCCGCCGTGCTGGCCGCCGTGCACTACGGCTCGGCCGTGCTGATCGGTTTGCTGTATCGTTTTTACGGCGTGCGCGCGGAAGACGAGGCCTCGGAAGAGCTCGAACATCCTCAAAACGCCGCGCCCCACGAACCGCTCCTCGGCCAAGCGTACCGGGCGATGGAAAACGCCCGGCGCCAGGACGGCCGCCCCTTCGGCCGGCTGCTCGCCGACAGCGTGCAGACCGCCTTGAGCACGACGTTTGTCATCGGCGGCTTGATCATCTTTTTTTCAGTGCTCATGCAGATCTTTGAAACGACCGGCGTGATGCGCATCCTGGAACGCCTCTTTCGGAGCATCGCCCGGCCGCTCGGCGTGCCCGACGCCCTCCTTCCCGCCTTGACGCACGGGCTGTTCGAAGTGACGATCGGCGTAGAGGCCGCGGCCCAAGCGCCGGGCGCACTCGCCCCGGCGGAGCGGCTCGCCGTCGCTTCCGCCGTCCTCGCATGGGCCGGGTTGTCCGTGCAATCGCAGGTGGCGACGATCATCGCCCATACCGACATCCGCTTCGCGCCGTTTTGGATCGCCCGCCTCCTCCACACCGCGCTTGCCCCGATCGTCTTCCGGTTGTCCTGGCCGTGCTTTACGCGCCTCAACCCGCACTTGAGCGAACCGGTCTTTGCCGATATGTACGGCGCGCTTTCCACAAGCCCGCTGGAACGGATGGAAGCGGCCGCCCAGCGGCTTTTGTTCGCCGTAGCGCTCCTGTTCGCTCTCTCCGCCGCCGTCGCCCTCGTCCACGGCCTCATCCGCCTTTCCCGGCGTTGGCTTCATATGCGCAAGGCATGACCCGTCACCGCCTGAACGCCATACGGCCCATCATCCGCGGCCGGCGGCGCCGACGCCGTTCGCCGGCCGCGCTTCGCTCTCTCCCTTGTCGCGCGGTTGGCCCGCGCCCTTGACCGAAAATACCACCGCCGGAAAAAGCGTGCGGTGGACGAGCAAGGCGTTGACCCAGAACACGAGGGCGGAGAAGACAAACACGCTCTCCATGCCGAACGCGCCGGAGATCAGGCCGCCGGTGATCGGACCGAGCATGTTGCCGATGAACATGGCGCTGTTGGCATAGCCGAAGGTCCGGCTTTCCATCCCCGCCGGGGCGTACTGGCGGATGAGCGCATTCGCCGCCGGCATGAGACCGCCGGCCACGAGGCCGAACAAAAAGCGCACCAGCATGAGCTGCCAGACGGCATGCGCCAAAGCGTGGAACAACATGAACACCCCGCCGGCGAGGAGGCTCGCGAAAAGCACGCGCGTTCCGCCGATACGGTCGGCGAGGCGGCCGAGGATCGGCGAGGCGATCATGTTCGCCACGCCGGTCATGCCCATCACCAAACCGGCATAAAAAGCGACGCGCTCCGCAGAACCGAGGAGCGCCTCGGTGTAGAGCGCCAGAACCGGCATGAGGGCGATCAGCCCGAACTGGATGAGCATGCTCGTCGCAAAGAGCGCCGGAAGCGGTCGGGTATGCCAGATCCGACCGAAATCGCGCCGGAAACCGCCGCCCGGCGCTTTCGCTTTGGACGGTTTGTTCACCTCTTGGACGAAGAACAAAACGAGCAGCGTCCCGACGAGAAGCGCCCCACCGGTGACCCAGAAAATGGCCCGATAGCCGATGGCATCGGCGAGCAACCCCCCGAGCGCCGGGCCCAAAATCGTTCCCGCCACGCCGCCGGACTGCAGCACGCCGAGGGCGAAACCGATCCGCTCGCGCGGCGTGTTCGTCGAGACAAGGGCGACCGAGGCCGGGATAAATCCGGAGATCATGCCGTTTAAAAAACGCAACACGAGCAGCTGCTCCGGGGAGGTGACGAACCCCATCAGCCCGTTGGCAATGGCCATCCCGAAACCGGAGCGCAAGATCATCATCTTACGCCCGTAGCGGTCGGCGAGGTTGCCCCAGATGGGCGCGAAGATGAGCGCCGGCAAAAAATTAATGCCAAAAATAAGGCCGGTCCAAACGTGCACGTCCCGCGCGCCGTCCAGACCGAGCTCTTTGGTGAGCAGAAGCGGCAAGAATGGCATGATTTGGTTCATCGCGCTCATGACCAAAAACTGGGCGACCCACAATACGGCCAGATTGCGTTTCCACACTTCCATGGGCGTTCATCCTTTCTTCTCCCTTGATTATATTTCGTTCACCGAAATTTTCAAGAGGGAGAGATCGCCCGTACGTGCACGCCTGCCGGGCGCAGGCGCGATGCGCCCCTTTCGACCATAAAAAAATAAAAAAAGCAAAAAAAAAAAAAAGCGCGGCACACCGCAAACGATTGCCGCATGGCGCAGATCAACGCACTTCAGCGATATCGATCGCCTCATGGCGAACCGTGATGGACGACCGCATGCACCGCTTCCTGATACGGCGACGGCTCGACGCGCCTGATGTGGTGGTTGGCCAACAGCGCGCGCATGATCGCCGGCGCCTGCTTGCGGTCGACGTAGACGACGGCGTATTTCATCCGTTGCGAGACATAGTGCACATACCCATAGCGACGCAGAAACCGCGCCGAGCGCGGGTGATCGAGCCACACCGCGAGCGATACTTTGCCGTGCATTCTCTCTCTCCTTTCACCTTGTTCTACCGGCAAACCGTGAATGTGAACCCGTTCTAGCGCGTTCCGCATCGACAGCCGTCGCTCGCACAGCTCGAAGCGACCCCGGCGCCGGCGGTTTCCGCGCCGCCTGGACGAAGATAAAACGGATCGCGGGTGGCGACCAACACCGACGGCGAGACACGTGCCGCGATGATCCGGGCGATTTCTTCCAGGAGCGATTCCAGCGCGCTTTCGGCTCGGCGAAAATCCGCCACCGTCGGATGCGTCTCGAGTCGCATTTTGGCGATGTAAGCCTCGCGTCGAAGGCGGGCGTAATCCGGATGATAGCGACCATAGCGCGCCGCTTCTTCATACCGCGATTTGATCTCTATAAAACGGTGCATCAGCCGCTTCGCTTCCGCATCGCCCCGAAGGGCAAGCGCGGCGCGACGATAGTCGTCGGCCACTGTACTCTCATCGATGAGGCAAAGGAGTTCGTCCAGATGCCCGGTCAAAACGGCGTAATCCATGACGTTCCTCCTTTGCATTTTCTTCTTATTATACGGTCAAGCCGCCGGCACGATCAACCCGCCGGCGACTTCTTGTTCACTGTTCAACCACCGGTTCCACCAATCGACAACCATTTGGAACAGCTGCTTCAACCAATTCCCGATCTTCTGCAGCAAAGACTGCGTCTCCGGTTGCGAGAGCCATTCCCCGACGGCGTCCTGAACGGCTTTGAGTTCCTTTTTTACCCGGTCCCAGTCGATGTCGAGCCCTTTGAGGCGTTCGATCAAATCCCGCACCGCGGCGATGTCCTGTTCGCTGAGCACAAGCCCGAGCCGCGCCGCCTCGCGGCGGATGGTCGCCTCGATGTCTTCCGGCGACTTGAACAAACCGGAGGCGAGAGACGTTTTGAGCGTCGAAAAAAGCTCCGCCACCTTCTCGGGATCGTTGGCTTCCTGAAGGCGTTCGGCGACGGCCAATTCCAAAACGGCGGCCGACTTGCGCTCCGGATCGAGCGCGGCGCCCTGAATCGCCTCAAACGCCTTGAACACGCCGACGAGAGCGGCCGTGCCGGAGACGGGAAAGGGCGCGGCGACGCGGACGACGGCGTCATGAACACCGGCCGTGAGGAGCGCCTGCTCGTACGTCGCCGCATCGACGCGGGTGATGTTCTCTGTCGTCACCTGGATGCCCGCTCCCGGCGCGGCGGGAACGATATAGACCGAAGAGATGGCCCGTGTGCCGATCTCTTGCGCGGTGAAACGCTCCTTAAGAAGCGCCCGTTCTTCGGCGTTCGTCACGGTGATGATCCGCGCCGTTTGATCGACGCCGAGCCGCTTGAGCACCGATTGCTGTTGTTCGGGCGAAAGATCGGCGCCGAGCGCAGCGACGGGCGTCATTCGATGCGCGGAGGAGTCCGTCGGGGCGGCGAGCGGCGCCGATCGGGCGGCCAAAACGACCGTTTGCGCGTTCGCGCTTGCTTCCGCCCCTCCCGAAGCCGGGCGCTTAAACGATACGCCCGCCGACAGGATGAAAATCGAGAGCAAGACTGAAAATAATCGGAAGCGTCGCATGAGGATCTCTCCTTTTCGGCCGGGAATGGATCGGCCACACAGGTATACGGAACCCCGTCATCGGGCAAGACTGGCAAAAGACAGGAAGCGGAGCAGCACGCATCATCCGCGGGCATCATCCGCGGAATGAAGCACCGGCGGAGGGATGACCGATGGAAAACATCACGGCCGATGACCGCACGGCCGAAGCCGGATCGAACGAGGAAAGGGAAGCGGAGCCGTCGTTTCGCGATACGTTTCGGTTGACCCTCGTCATCGGCGGACTGATGCTCGCCATGTGGCTCACCATGTTGATCGTTTTTTTGATACGCTTGTAAGTCTTCGGCTGACCAGGGGGGATCCCATCGTGCGCCTCGATCTGCCGAGGCTCGAAGCGCTCTGGCTGAAGATCAGCATCGGAACGCTGGCCTCGTTTCTCCTCATCATCGGGATCATGGCTTTCGGTTTTCACCTGCATCCGGCGAGCAGCCGATACGCGATCGATCCGACGCGGGTGAACGAAACGCCGCCCTTCGACCAGCCGGGGCTGTATGCGATCGGCCCGAACGAATACCGGGCGGTGATCATCGCCAAACTGTTCACGTTTATCCCGAGCGATCTCACCATCCCCAAAGGGGCGACGGTCCACTTCATGATCACCAGCCCGGACGTCATTCACGGGCTGTCCATCCCCGGGACGAACGTCAACATCATGGTCATACCGGGTCAGGTCAACACGTTTACGTACACGTTCAAACGCGCGGGCGAATATCTCCTCTTGTGCAATGAATACTGCGGCGCCGGCCACCAGATGATGATGGCCAAATGGACGGTCAAGGAGGAATGACGATGAATCGCGGCGATGACGGCGCGACGATTCACACCGCCGAACATGAATTTCCTCTGCCCGAGCGGCGACTATTTCTCGCCCATTTCATCATCGCCTTTTTCGCCTTGTTCCTCGGAGCCGTCGCCGGGCTCCTGCAAGGCATCTCGCGCACCGGACTCATTGTGCTCCCGGCGGCGATCGGTTACTATCAGCTGCTTACCCTGCACGGCATCATGCTGGCATACGTCTTTACGACGTTCACCATCGTCGGCTTTCTCTTGCTCGGGACGGCGAAGACGACGGGAGGGACCTTCACGCCGCCGGAGCGCCGATTGGCCTGGGGCGGGTACGTGCTCATGCTCGCCGGCGTGGCGCTGGACGCGGTCGCCATTCTGACCAACGAAGCGACCGTCCTATACACCTTCTATCCGCCGATGCGCGCCATGCCGATCTTCTACATCGGCGTCTTCCTCGTCCTCTTCGGAAGCTGGTTGCCGGGCGGGACCATCTTCGCCGCTTACAGACGCTGGAAAAAGGCGCATCCTGACGCGCCGTCCCCGCTGTTTGCGTACATGTCCGTGGCGACGTACATCTTGTGGCTCATCGCCACGCTCGGCGTGCTCTTCGAGCTCGCCTTCATGCTCATCCCTTGGTCGCTCGGCTGGATGAAGACGATCAATGTCGGCGCGGCGCGGACGTTTTTTTGGTTTTTCGGCCACCCCGTCGTCTACTTCTGGCTGCTCCCCGCCTACATCTACTGGTACGTGAACATCCCGCGGATGATCAAAGGAAAGATCTTCAGCAACCTTCTTCCGCGGCTGACATTCGTCCTCTTTATTTTATACTCGATTCCCGTCGGATTGCATCACCAATTCGGCGATCCCGGCATCGAGCCGATCTGGAAGTTCATCCAAGCCACGCTCACCTTTTTCGTCGTCATCCCGACACTGCTCACCGCCTTTGCCGTCATCGCCATGTTCGAGGAAGCCGGCCGCGGACAGGGCGCCACGAGGCCTTTTGAGTGGATCAAAAAACTTCCGTGGAAAGACGCCCGCTTCCTCGCTCCGGTCGTCGGCATGCTGTTCTTCATCCCGGGCGGCGCCGGCGGCATCATCAATGCCAGCTACCAACTGAACCAGGTCGTGCACAACACCCTTTGGCTGCCCGGTCATTTTCATCTGACGCTGGCCACGACGGTCATTCTCACGTATATCGCCATCACCTTTTGGGCCATCCCCTCCCTCACCGGCCGCACGTACACTCCACAGGCCAACCGCGCCGCCAACCTCGTCGTCGTGCTGTGGAGCACCGGGATGCTTTTCATGTCGACGGCGATGCACGTCCTCGGCGTGCTCGGCGAACCCCGGCGAACGGCGTATACGGACTACGCCGGGGCCGACGTCGTCGAAAGCTGGGTCTTCTGGCGGGCGCTCATGGGCAGCGGCGCCGTCTTCCTCTTTCTCGGGATCGTCGTCTATCTCGGCGTGATCGTCTACCTGATGATGTACGCTCCGCAGGCGGAGCGGGTCGTCGAATTTCCGATCGGCGACGTGCGCGACAAAGCGCCGCCCCCGCCGCCCATCCTGGAACGCTGGGGGCTTTGGGTGGCCATCGTCGGCGCGCTCATCCTCATCGCCTACACGTGGCCGATCGTCGAACTGCTCACGCAGACGAAAAACGGCGCCCCACCGCTGCGCAGCTGGTGAGGCGCCTGATCTGTTGCGCATAGGGCGGTCGCCTTTCGGCGATTCCGCTTGATCCAATGGCCACTCCATCATATATTTTTGGAGTAAAGAGACAGCGCGATTTTCAAGCGGAGAGACAAACCGACGGGGAAGGGAGACAAACCGATGAAAGCCGATATCGCGTTCATCGCGCTTCAGGGCTTCATCCTGTTGTTCTTGCTGCTCCACGACTGGATTCCTTTGGGGCCGTTCAACGACGTGACCGCCATCAAAAGCCAGATGTCGATCCAGAAGAACATCTTCAACACCTTTGCGAACGCCCTGCCCATTGCGGTGGCGCTGGCTCTGAGCGCCTCCTACCTGGGGAAACCTTATCCGTTGGCTGTAAAAATATTCTTCATCCTTATTTACGCCTTGTTCTTATTTGGGGAGTACAAAGCCTGGTGGGGTCCGTACTTCTTTGGGGCAGACCCCGAACTGGTGAGACGATATCAGGCGATGTTCGGGAACACGCACGCCTTTTTGCCGGTTCGCCACGGCATCGTGCCCAATACGGCCCACGTGATGCTCCATCTCTCCACGCTGTTGGCCTTCATCTGCGCCATCGTCAAGTTCCTGGAACCGAGCAAAGAACTGCTCCGTTAAGTATCGTCAAGGAACACCGGCCAGTGGCCCGCAGGACAAATTTCGAAACCGGCGATCAGTCCCCGACGAGCGCCCCTCAGGGGAGGGTGACCGTCCATTCGCGGTCGATGCCGTACGGCGTGCCGTCGTTATGGACGAGCTCGGCGCGGAGCGTATGCACGCCCGGCGAAAGCGCGCGCAATACATACGCCCGGCGATCGAGCTTCGCCGCCGTCCGCCCGTCGACATACAGTACGATATGCCCTTCGCCGTAGCGTTTTGGCGCCTGCGCCGCCGGTGAGACGAGGCGAAAATGATGGAGCCGAAACTCGAGATACACTTTTCCCTGGCGCACGGTGCTGTTGACGTCGAACTCCGGCGTCGCCGCCGCTTGCGCGCCGTTTTCCGAGACAAAATCCGCCCATAAGAAACCGAAAGCGAACGTCACCCCAAACAACACCAGCGTCGCCGCCGCCACCGTTCTGCGGGCGCGCACGGTCGTCATCCACATGAACTGGCGCACCTCCTCATTGAAGTTAAGATGCGCCAATCATCGATTTTTATGCCGGATCACGTTGCCGTCGACGACACGGCGCATCGCGCACCGTGCTCCGCCGATCGCACGGTACGCGTCCGCCGCTACGGTTCACCCGCTTGCACAAGGACGCGAAACGCGGCACCGAAGCCCTCCGGCGCGATCAGCATCCGTACGGCCCGGTTCTGACGCGCTTTCGGATGAAACGGATCGCGTGACGCTTCGTCGGCAAGCGTCTCCCTAAGAAAATCAAAGATCCCGTTTTGCGCGAGATACGCCCCTTGCGTCGTATAGGCGAGCGTGGTCAGTCCCGCCGCCTCGCCCGCCTCCCGGTAAGCCTCAAACGGCACCCATGCCGTGATGTCCATCTCCCCCGGATGGTCGAACCAATCTTCACGCAACGCGTGATGCCGAAACCCGACCACCGTCCCGTTGCGGCGCGCCGGTACGGCGAGTTCGGCAAAATCCAGCCCGTAATCCACGGTGATGAACAGCCCATGCGGGAAACGCGCCGTAAGCGTCCGGTACGTCTCCAGCCCGGAAAGCGGCGCCTCAAACACATGATCATCCGGAAAGTGGTGCCCATAACGTTCGGCATAAGCCAAGACCGCCGGCGGGACGTCTTTCGACCAATCGAGGCGAAAACCCGTTCCCGTTTCCCGAACGACCGTCCAATAATAAGCGCCGCCCCGGCGGATGAGGCGTTCCACCGGATGCGCGTCATAAAACTCATTGGCAAAAAGAACGACCTCCGGCCTCGCCTTGACGGGTGGCGAAGCGAAACGCGCATCGTCATCCGTCCTCTGCAACTGCAGGCGTTCGAGTTCCGCGATGTCGCTTACGACCGTCACGCGGGACGCATGCGCCTTCGTCCGCTGAAGCAGCCGCTCCGCGTGAGCGGACGATGCCTCGACGGCGATATAACGCAGGCGGCGGTACACATCCGCGCGTTCTTCCGACAGCGCATCAAGGGCGCTCGCCGCGAACCGCCCGTCCCCGGCGCCGAGTTCGATCACCCAGAAATCGCCGTAGGTCTCGGGGGCCTCCGATTCGATATCCGAACCGCCGGGACCATCGACGTGCCAAGAGGACCGCGCCTTTGCCCGCCTGGTCTCGAACCGCCGCGTCCAAACGCGCGCCCAAAAAGCGCCGTACACCGCACCGACATTGGAACTCGTATAAAAATCACCGCGGGGACCGATCTTCTCACGATCTTGCATGTAATATCCGCATTCAGGATCGTACAGTGCGATCCGCATCCACGTGCCGAAGCCGATCGCTCCACCCGCTTCCTTCAGCGCGGCGCGAAGACGCGCCTGACATCCGCGAGACGACATAGCCGCCTCCCTTTCCGGACACACTATCCGAAGACCAACGATGCTTCCTCAAAGCACAAAAACGGAGCGTTCCGCACGAGGAGGGAGGACGGATGGCGCGGATCACCGTCCTGATGGCATTCGCCTTACTCATCTTCATCGCCGGCTGCACGCTCCCCTGGGCGTCGCCGAAAGAAAGCGGGCCAGGAACAACCGGCGAGCGGCCGAACCCTGCGTCGGCACATCCGGGGCGCATGCCGCACGAAAAAGTACCGAACACCATCACCTACGAACCGCCGAGACACGCCCCGAAAAACCGCGCCGAGGCCGAACGCATCGCCGATCGACTGGTCGAGATCGCCCTCGCCGATCCGTATGTGAAAAGCGCCACCGCCGTCGTCCTGGGTCCCTATGCCGTCGTCGGCATCAACGTTGACGGATCTCTCGACAACGCCCAAGTGACGACGACGAAGTTCGCCGTCGCCGAAGCGCTGAAAAACGACCCCTACGGCGCTCGAGCGATCGTCACCGCCGATCCCGACATCACCGCGCGCCTGAAAGAGATGCGCGACAAAATGGCGCACGGCGAACCGCTGACCGCCGTGCTCGACGAACTCGCCGACATCGTCAGCCGCATCTCGCCGCAACTCCCGCGCAGCTCCAAAACGCGCTCGCCGAGCGACGCCGATCGGCCGTCCATCGCTCCGGGCATGCCGCAACCGGGAGCGAACGCGCCCGGGATGACGACGCCTGAGTCGCAAGCACCGGCGCCGTCATACGCCGAGCGCCAGAAGCGGAGGCCGCTTGCGTGAGGAAGCGTTTCGTATCCTCGATCGACCGCCCTGAAAGACGCCCGATGCCTGCCGAGCGCCCTGCCGATGCCCCCACGGCCGAAACCAAGCCCGAATCCCCATCGCCCGGCACCAACACCGCCGAACAGCTCGGGGCGATCCTGGCCCGCATCGAAGAACTGCATACGTCTCACCGCACGCTCGAGCACATGGCAAAAACATTAGAACAAGGGGAATTTTACGATCTCCTGTACAACTATACGCGCCCATGGCGCATCGTCTACACCAATCTCCTCGCCGGCATCACCCGCGGGCTGGGCATCACGATCGGCGCCACGGTCGTTTTTGCCGTCGTTGTGCTCGTCCTTCGCCATTTCGTCACGCTGCCGCTCATCGGTGCGTATATCGCCAACCTGCTCGATCTTGTCGATCAACACCGCAGCAACATCCGTTAGGCACGGGCCTTGTTTCGTCGGCCGGTTTCGTCGGTTATTCCGACGTTGTCGAATCCTTCGGATCCTCCGGTGCTTCCGTTCCCTCCGTCTCTTCCGGTTCATCCGGCACTTCCGGATAGACGATGCCGTACTTCGGCTCCTGCTCGATCGCCAAAAGCAGCGCTTCGACCTGAAAGCGGTCAAAACGGGCCGTCTTCAACCCGCCCGCCTCGTCGCTTTGCTCGCGGTAACGGACGACATACTGCGCTTCTGTGCGCTCCACCGCTTCCACCGTCACGCCGTGTTCTTCCTGCAAGATTTGGTAAAACAGCTTGGCCGTCTCTTGCGCCGGCCGATCGAACGGGCGGGCTTGGGCCACCGCATCCGCCTCCAACCAATGGCGAAGCGCGTCTTGCACCGCCAATGGACGATCCCCCTTTCGTGTACACATCTGCTGCCGCGTGCCAAACGGCGATCGCCGAATGTCGAAAATTACGAGCGGTTTTGCACCCGACGGCGCAAGCGGTACGCCACGAGCACCAGCACGGTGACGATCAGCGTTCCCTCGATCGGCAGCCCATAGGATAAAATGATCAGCGGGAACGCCCCGACGACGAGGGCGGCATACACGATGAAACGCTTAAGGAGCGGCAACGGCCGCTCAAAGCCGAGTCGAAAGGCGATGAACAGCAGCACGACGATCAGAACGTATTTCACTTCGAAGCGTTCCCAAATCGGCGCCGAAAGCGCCGCGCCCTCCGCCAGCCTCATCACTGCCCCGTTCGCCCCTTCGCTCGTGCTTACTCGTGCTTATCAGTCATCTGGCTTTCCATGGTCGTCCCTGCACCCGATTGTACCACACGGGCAAAAGACAACAAAGCCGGATACACCCGTGGCAAATGAATTTGCGCCCCCGAAGCGAAGACAACGCAAAAGGGCCGAACTCCCCCGCAGACGCGGGAAAGCGGCCCCTCGCGCGATTGCATTTGCCGTTTTGCGGCGCCATGGCGGTCGCACGCCGTTTATGAGGCAGCGCCCTCTTCCGCCACGAGGCGGGCGAGTTCCACCAGCGTGCGCACCATCACGCCGCTTGCGCCTTTCGGCGTAAGCGCCGTGCCCTTTTCTTCCCACGCCGTCCCGGCGATGTCGAGATGCACCCACGGCGTCTCTTCGACGAACGCTTTGAGGAACATGCCGGCGGTGATCGTCCCGGCGTTCCGTCCGCCGGAATTTTTCAGATCGGCCACCGGGCTTTTGATCTGCTCAAGATAAACGTCGAATGACGGAAGCAGCCACACGCGCTCTCCGGCGCGCGCCGCCGCCCGTTCCAGCTTCGCCCACCACGCCGCGTCGTTCGTCATCGCGCCGGTCGTCTGTGTGCCGAGGGCGACGAGCACGGCGCCGGTGAGCGTCGCGAGGTCGACGATGAACGACGCCCCCAGCCGCTTGGCGTATGTGATCGCGTCGGCCAAGATGAGCCGCCCTTCGGCATCCGTCGAGATCACCTCGATCGTCTTGCCGCTCATCGAATGGAGCACGTCACCGGGTCGATAGGCCCTTCCGTCCGGCATGTTCTCGACCAGCGGCGTCACGGCCAGGATGTTCGCCTTCGGTCGCAGCCGACCGATGGCCTCCATCGCGCCGATGACCGCCGCGGCGCCGCCCATGTCCATGATCATCGACTCCATGTTTTGCGCGGGCTTCAGCGAAATCCCGCCGGTGTCGAAGGTGATGCCCTTGCCGACGAAAGCGATGACGTCGTCCCACGTCTCCCGTCCCTGGTATTTCATCACCACAAGTCGCGGCGCATTGGCGCTCCCCTGGGCGACGGCAAGCAGCGCCCCCATGCCGAGCCGCTCCATATCCGCGCGCTCGAGCACTTCCACTTCAAACCGATGGCGCCGGGCCACCCCGACCGCCTCTTGCGCGAGCACCTCCGGCGTGAGCTTATTGGCCGGCGTGTTTGTGAGCGTACGGGCGAGATTCACGCCTTCGGCCGTCGCCGTCCCGATCGTAAACCCCGTCTCGACCGCTTGACGTACCTCCGGAGGCATGGCCACGGACAGGCGCGACACGCGAAATGCTTCATCCGCCTCCCGCTTCGAGCGATACCCGTCAAACCGGTATTGCCCGAGGATCGCCCCTTCCGCGATCGCCTGGCCCATCGTCTCCGGCGTCACCTCCGGCGCCTTCAAGGCATCATAGCAGAGGAGCACGTCGCTCAAGCGATACTGCCGGGCCACGGCGAGCCCTTCGGCGACCGCCTCCCTGACCCCTTGGGCATCGTACTTCGCCCGCTCGCCGATGCCGACGAAGATCACATAGCGCGACGGGATACGCCCCATCGTATGTAGCGCAAACGCATGGCCACGCTTGCAGGTGATCCGTTCCGCGCGCCACTCGGCTTCTACCGCCCCGGCAAGAAGCTCGTCCAATTCGGGCAACAGTCCGCCTTCATCGAGTCCCGCCTCCGATACAGCGACGATGAGCCCGTCCGCCGGAACTTCCAACAGTTTGCCGTTCAACACTTCCACGCGCATCATACGTCCCCTCCTGACCCATCGATGTCCATCTCCATGATACATCGGAACCCGAAAGAATAAAAGTCCCTCGTCTCATGTCGCGTCGTGGTCGGCGGGTTAAGCAGTCCGTGTGTCCGTGTGATAAAATGACGACAACCAAACGCAGGCATCGATAGGAGGACGGAAACGGATGCCCGAGACCAACGCCGCCCAGCACGACTTCGATCCTTCTTTCTTCGACCGGCCGATCGATCGCCGAGGGACGTATTCGGCCAAGTGGGAACGCTATCCGGGCGACCCGAGCGCCGCGACGCCCGCGGATTGGATCGCGATGTCCATCGCGGACATGGACTTTCAAGTTCCGGAGGCGATCATCCGAGCGCTTCAAAAGCGCATCGAACACGCCATTTTCGGCTATACGCTCGTCTCCGATTCGACGCTCGAGGCCATCGTCGAATGGCTCAGGCGACGTCACGGTTGGTCCGTTGAACCTGAGTGGATCGTCATCAGCCCCGGCGTCGTCACTTCGCTGGCCTTGGCCATCGACGCGTTCAGCGCGCCGGGAGAGGCGGCCGTCGTCTTCCCGCCGGTGTATACGCCCTTTTTTCACGCCGTCGAACAGAACCACCGCCGCGTGCTGTCCATTCCGCTTTCGCTGGGTCCGTACGCCTTACGGCCGAATCGAGACACACGATCTCAGACCGCATCGCCCGCCTGTGTGCTCCGGCCGATGCAGGAAAGCGCCGATGGACACGGGTTGCGATACCGCATCGATTTCGAAACGCTGGAGCGGACGCTCGCCTCCGGGAAAAGCCGCCTGATCCTTCTTTGTCATCCGCACAACCCGGGCGGGCGCATCTTCACCCGCGAGGAACTCTCCACCCTCGCCGAGATCGCCCGCCGTCACGACGCCTTGATCATCTCCGACGAAATCCACGCCGACATCGTCTTTACCCCGGGCGCCTTTACTCCGCTGGCATCCCTTCCGGAGGCCGCCGAACGGACGATCGCCCTGTGGTCTCCAAGCAAGACGTTCAACATCCCGGGCCTTCGCGTCTCGTACATGATCATCCCAAACCGAACGCTACGGAAAAAAGTACAGGATGCCCTTCAACGCCTTCATCTCCAACACGTGAATGCGCTCGGCCTGGTGGCCATGGAAGCCGCTTACCGCCAAGGCGAACCGTGGCTGGATGCGGCGCTCGCCTATATTCGGCAGAACATCGAGTTCGTGCGCTCCGCCTTCCTCCGGGCGTTGCCCGGCGTCCGCATCATGGAGCCGGAGGGCACCTACCTCGTCTGGATGGATCTCAGTGACCTGCCGTTCGATGCCAAGGAACGCCGGCGGCGTATCTTGGAAGAGGCGCACGTCGCCGTCAACTTCGGCGAAGAGTACGGCCCCGGCGGCGAAGGCTGGATTCGGCTGAACGTCGCCGCCCCGCGCCGGCGCGTCGAAGAGGGCGTCGGACGACTGATCCGCGCTCTTTCGCCGATGAGCGATCCACGCTCGTCATGTTGATGATCCAAACGGGGCAATTTGACTGCCCCTGAGACGAATCCGAACCGCTCAGCCTACGTCCACCGGCAACCCTTCCTGCAGCCATTCGTGCATACTGCCGAGATAGTTCCGGGCACGAACGCCGAGCTCGCGCAAAACAAAGAAGGCGACCGCGCTCCGCGCTCCGCTGTGACAGTAGACGCCGACTTCCTCACCCGGTTTGACGCCGAGTCGCTCCAGGAATCGGGTCCGTTCCGTGAACACCGTCGGGTCGTAGAACAGAGGAAGCGGCGCGTTCCGGGCACCCGGAATTCGTCCGCCCCTCGGACAGCACGGCGGATGCACAGCGCCGACATATTCTTCGTAACCGCGGACATCGTAGAGCCGCGGGTGCCGAGCGGCCTCATCCGCAGTGAGCAGCCAATCCCGCCTCAGACGGACGTTCGGCAGCATTCGGTCCGGCGAGGGGACGGAAGCGTCGCGGGCCAGATTCTCCCAACCGTAAGGCCAGAGATACACGTCCAGGCCGCCGAGTCCCAAAAGGAAAGCGGTCCGACAAAGTCGCGACGTGAGCCCCTCATCATAGAGCACGACGGGTCGTTGTTCCCCCCCGAGACCCAGCCGTCCGAACAGTTCGGCAAGCGCCTTTTCGAAAGCGATCAGATCTTCCTCTGAACGCAGCCTGGGCATCGGTTGGGTCAAATCCAGCGCAAGCGCACCTTCGACGTGCCCGACCAAATAAGCCGCCTTCGGACGCGTATCGATGAACAACGCCCCTTCGACGGGCCGATCGACGATCCATGCCGTTTTGTCGCTCGTCATCATGTCCTCTCCTGCTCCATTTTTCGTTATGCGGGGCGAAACGTAGCCGCATGTCCGCGCCAACGTTGCGCCTCTTTGTAAATACAGCGATTCATGACAACGGCCAATCCTGAGTCCGCAGCGATACGCGCCGCTTCGGGGCTGACCACGCCTTCCTGCAGCCACAACACGCGAGCGCCGTGCTCCACCGCCTCGCGAGCTACCGCCGGGGCATGCTCGCTCGCCCGAAAGACCACGACCACATCCACCGGTTCCGGGACATCCGTGACGCGGGCGTATGCGCGTTCTCCGAGAATCTCCGCAGCGCGCGGGTTGACCGGTATGATGCGGTAGCCCAGGCGCTTGAGCTTTCGCGCCACCCGGTAGCTGGGTCGTGCCGGATCAGGAGAGAGCCCTACGATGGCAAGCACCTGCGGCCGAGGGCCTCGTTCGTCCTCCGTGAAGGTACTGGCACAAATGGAACGAATGATCTTTTCGTCGTTCAACACCGGCCGCGCAGTCATCACGTTATCCGTCGCCGGATGCATGGTCCGGCCGTCTCCCGACGCGACAGCAGTTACCGATGCCGTGGCGGACATTCCGGTGGCCCGTCGCAACGCCCGATCCAGGTCCGCCTTGAGGTCCTCCACATGCTCAATGCCTACCGCGAGTCGGATCAGATCGTCGCTGACGCCGGCTGCCGTCCGTTGCTCCGGGGTAAGCTGGCGATGCGTCGTACTGGCCGGATGAATGATCAACGATTTGGCGTCACCGACATTGGCCAAATGAGACCACAAAGCCACCGAATCAATGGCGCGAATGCCCGCCTCCAGTCCTCCCTTGATGCCGAAAACGACCACTGCGCCGTAGCGACCCGGACGTAAGTATTTGCCGGCCAGGGCATGAAAAGGATGATCGGGCAGCCCGGGGTAGGAGACCCACGACACCGAAGGATGCTCCTTTAGCCAACGGGCGATCTCCAGCGCATTTTCGCAATGGCGATCCATGCGCACGTGCAAAGTTTCGAGCCCTTGCAAGAGGAGAAATGCGTTGAAGGGGCTCATGCAGGCGCCGAGATCCCGCATCATATGCGCGCGCAGCTTGGTGACGTAGGACAAGCTCCCGAAGTCTTTCCAGTAAGAGATGCCGTGATAACCCGGGTCGGGATCCACCAGGCGCGGAAACTTCCCGTTGCCCCAATCAAAACGGCCCGAGTCCACGACCACGCCTCCGATCGACGTCCCGTGTCCGCCGATCCACTTGGTGGCGGAATGTACGACGATGTCCGCGCCCCAATCGATGGGCCGACACAAGTAAGGCGTCGCAAAAGTATTGTCTACGATCAGCGGCACACCGTGCTCATGGGCAATGCGCGCAACCGCCTCAATGTCGAGCACATCAAGGCGTGGGTTCCCGATGGTCTCGGCATAAATGCAGCGTGTACGTTCCGTGAGGGCCGAGCGGAAGTTTTCCGGATCTTTCGGGTCTACGAAGCGCACGGTAATGCCCAAGTCGGAGAAGGTATTGGCCAAAAGATTGACGGTTCCGCCATAGAGGCTGGCGGCGGAGACCACCTCGTCACCCGTGCGGGTAATGTTTAAAATCGCCAGCATTGTGGCCGCCTGGCCGCTGGCAGTGGCCACCGCCGCCACACCCCCCTCGAGGTAGGCGATCCGTTTCTCGAAAACCTCTACGGTGGGGTTGCCCATGCGCGTGTAGATGTGCCCGGGTTCGTCCAAATTGAACAGTTGGGCCGCATGGTCTGCATCGTGAAAGACAAAAGACGTGGTCTGATAGATGGGCACCGCTCGGGCCCCTGTCGCAGGATCCGGCGCCTGACCCGCGTGGACGGCCAACGTTTCCAGGGCATATTCACGATAGAGATCTTGTTCCGTCGCCAAAGCGCTCAACCTCCATTCCCGGTGACGCACGAACGCATTGCTCAGCGGACCGGTTTCTCTTGGCCGGATAATTCCCGCTGACGGAGGAAGAACTTTTGCGTCTTGCCGGTCGACGTTTTGGGCAGTGCATCCACACGTTCGACGACTTTCGGACATTTGAAGTGCGCCATCCGTTCGCGACAAAAGGCGATGAGCTCCTCCGGAGTCGCCTCGGCCCCTTCCCGGAGCACCACGAACGCCTTCGGTACCTCGCCCCACTTCTCGTCAGGAATGCCGATCACCGCACACTCGAGAACGGCAGGGTGCTCGCTGAGGGTGCGCTCGACCTCGATCGTCGAGATGTTCTCGCCCCCGCTAATGATCATGTCCTTCTTGCGGTCACGCAGCTCAATGTAGCCGTCCGGGTGCACCACGGCCAAATCGCCGCTGTGGAACCAACCCCCGCGGAATGCTTCCGCAGTTGCCGACGCATCCCGGTAGTAGCCCTTCATGACGTTGTTGCCCCGCATGACGACCTCGCCGATCGTCCGGCCATCCGCCGGAACATCGCGCATTTCCTCGTCGACGACGCGAAGTTCCGGGGCATGAACGTATCCGACCCCCTGACGAGCCTTGAGGCGGGCCCGTTCCTTCGGCGAAAGCGCCTCCCACGCTTCTTGCCATTCGCAAACGGTATGCGGTCCGTAAGTTTCCGTCAACCCATAGACATGGATGATCTTGATGCCCATTTCTTCGATCTGCTGCAACAGCACCGGCGTAGGTGGAGCGGCGGCGGTCAGCACGGTGAGCGGGCGAGGAACTCGATAATCCGGGTGCGGTCGCTCGCCGATCAGCATGGTCAACACCGTCGGTGCGCCGCAAAAATGGGTGACGCCTTCTTGCTCGATCAGTGCGTAAATACGTGCCGGTTCAACTTTCGGCAGTACGACGTGGGTCGCGCCGACGGCCGTTACGGCATATGGAAAATACCATCCATTACAATGAAACATGGGCAGCGTCCATAAGTAGACGCTCTCGGGCGTCATCCGCGATTCGATGATTTCGCCGAGCGCATTGAGATAAGCCCCGCGGTGCGTCACCATGACGCCCTTGGGCCGGCCTGTGGTGCCGCTCGTGTAATTGACGCTGAGCGTCTCCTCTTCATCGCGCAGCGGGTAAACCGTCGGTTCGGGCGAGCCCTTAAGGAGAAAAGCCTCATATTCCTCATCGGCGACCGCCGGAGCCGAAGGCGCGGCCGACCCGTGCCGACTGTCGATGTCGATCCATATCACCAGGCGAAGGTCAGGAAGAAGGGGGCGTATCGGTTCAAGCAAATGGGCCAGGGCCGCATCAAGAAGAAGCGCCTTGGCGCCGGAATGTTCAAGGATGTAATGCACTTCTCCGCTGAAAAGTCGGGTATTGATGGGCACCAAGATCGCGCCCGCTTGAGGCACGGCAAAGTGCGCCTCGAGGACCTCGAGCGCATTGCGACAGAGCACGGCGACACGGTCCCCCACGCCGACGCCGTGACGTGCCAGGGCACTCGCCAGGCGGTAAACGCGGGCGCCGAATTCCGCGTACCGAAGGCGTCGCGTGCCGTCGACGACGCCCACTTTATCCGGAAAAACATGCAGAGCCCGTTCGAGAAAGCTGAGCGGCGTGAGCAAGGACCGGTGAACCGGGAGTTCCTCCCACTGCGGACGAGACCAAAGTTGTTGGAAGAGATGGGGTGTATGCGCGCTCATGCGTCTGCCTCCTGCTCATGATGTCCCCGAGACTTGTTCGCTTCCGACGATGTCTACCGCCGTCGGCACGGACGAACGCAAGCCGAGTGCGCCGAAGATGCCGAGGAACGCGAGGAACACGAGATACGCGCCGACACTGTACACCGTCCCGAACTCTTTGACCAAGTAGTTGGCGACGATCGGCGACATTCCGCCCCCGAAGATGGCGCCGATGTTGTAGGCGATCCCCGCCCCGCTGTAACCCACTTTGGGAAGAAAACTTTCCGCCAAAAAGGTGGCCAGCGGTCCGTACATCATGCCGAATATCGCAAACCCGACGACCATCGCCGCGCTCACCAAGATCGGATCCCGCGTGTGCACGAGCAAGAAAGCCGGAAACGCCCAGAGCACGAGCATAACGGCACCGGCAAGGTAAGCCCTCCGGCGGCCGAACCGGTCGGCGAGGTGGCCGAAAAGCAAAGTGAACAACGCCGCGGCAATCCCTCCGATGATGGTCGCGTTCACGAGGGGTTCCCGAGAAAGGCCGAGAACCGAACTGCCGTAACCGAGCACAAAGATATTGAATACGTAAAACGATCCGTTCGGCGGAATGTTCAGCAACGAGGCCAACAACACATTTCGCGGTTGCAGTCGGAAGACCTCCGCCACCGGCGCGCGGGCCACCTGACGTTGTTCAAGCACTTGCTGAAAAACCGGGGTTTCCAGCACTTTGAGTCGGCTGTAAAGACCGACAAGAATCAAAAAGATGCTGACCAAAAACGGGAGGCGCCAGCCCCAGCGAAGGAAAGCATCACCGCTTAAGGCCAAAGCGGCCGACACGGCCGACGAGGAAAGCACGAGCCCGAGGGGCGAACCCAGCTGGGGCAAGCTGCCGAAAAGCCCTCGCCGACGCTGCACCGACCATTCTACGGATAGAAGCACGGCGCCGGCCCACTCCCCTCCGGCGGAAAAACCTTGCAGGAAACGCAAGATGACCAAAACGAGCGGCGCCCAAACGCCGATCCGCTCATACGTAGGCAATAGGCCGATGAGCGACGTGGCGATGCCCATGGTAAGCAGCGTGACGATCAAGGCCGTTTTGCGGCCGATGCGGTCTCCGTAGTGTCCGAAGCACATGCTGCCGAGGGGCCGCGCCACAAAGCCTACGGCGTAAACCACCAATGTTTGCATTAACCCGACGTAAGGATCCGATCCGGGGAAAAAGAGTTGCGGAAAGACCAGCGCCCCGACCGTACCGTACACGAAAAAGTCATACCACTCGATCGTCGTGCCGATGAGGCTCGCAAAGGCGGCTTTCCGCCGCTGAGAAACCAGCGTTCGCTCAGACACGCGTTTTCCCTCCGACTCCTTTTTTATAATTTGTATCTTGAAGAATCAACCGGATACCGATACCGAAACCTGCAGAAAAGCCTGCTCGAGATCCCAGATGAGATCATCGACATGCTCCAAGCCGACCGACAGGCGGATAAGATCGTCGCTCACCCCGGACGCGCGCAGGTCTTCGTCGGACAATTGGGAATGCGTCGTCGTCGCCGGATGGATGACGAGGCTTTTCGCGTCTCCGACGTTGGCGAGATGCGACCAGAGCGTGAGGCTTTCGATAAACTTCCGCCCGGCTTCCCGGCCGCCGCGGATGCCGAAGGTGATGATCGAACCGGCGCCTTTGGACAAATATTTCTTCGCCAACTCGTACGACGGATGCTCGGGAAGTTCCGGATAGTTCACCCACGTGACCGCCGGATGACCCTTTAAGTACTGGACGATGCGACGCGCGTTTTCCACGTGCCGGGCCATCCGCAAAGGAAGCGTCTCTAAGCCCAACGCGATTTGAAACGCGCCCTGAGGATGGATCGCCGGTCCCGTGTCCCGAAGGAGCTGCACCCGCGCCTTGACGATGTACGCCGCCGGACCGAACGCCTCGCTGTAGACGACGCCGTGATAGCTCGGGTCCGGTTCGTGGAGGGCCGGATAGCGCTCTTCGGCCAGTCAAAGCGTCCGCCGTCGACGATGATCCCGGCGATGACATTTTCTCGTTGCCGGTGAGCCACTTCGTCGCCGAGTAGACGATTTTAATGTTCGTAGTGCCGTAGTCAAACCGGCCTGGAAAGCAGCGCCGGTGTGCCGACGATGAGCGCCACTCAGGCTCGGGCGATCTTCGCCACCGCCCGATGTCGAGCACATCAAGGCCTCGGGGCTGCGGATCGTTTTCATGAAAATCGCCTTCTTTGTCTTCGGTGATCGCCCTCGGCGGAAGTTTCTCCGGAGCCTCAGTCGACGAAGCGCACCTGATCCCATAGGCGCGGGAGCGTCACGGCAAAGAGGTTGAGCCGTGCCGCCGTAGAAGGACTCGCGGCGACGATCTTCGTCGCCGGCGCCGGCGATGTCTGCGGGATCGCCAACGCATCCGTGCCGTCGACCGCTCGCAAGCGCCAGCGCCCCGACGCCGCCCGTCCAAAAGCGCCATCCGCCAAGCGCGGTCGTCGGATTGTGGATCCGGGGTGTAAATGTAGCCGAGCTCCTTCAGCGCAAACAATTGGCGGCATGCTCGGTGTCGCGAAAGACGTACGATGTCGTGTTGTAAATCGGAAGGGCACGCGCCCCCGTCACCGGGTCAGGTGTAAGACCGCCGTGGATGGCCAGCGTTTCCAGGGCCCACTGCCGATTTTGTGTCGTATAGGGCGCGTACCTCTGCCACAGATCGGTCCTTCGCGCGAGCACGGCGCCGCCCAAAACCGAGCCGTGCCCGGAGGCCCACTTGGTCAGACTTTCCACCACGACGTGTGCGCCGAGGGTCAAGGGCCGGGCCAGCGCACCGACCGCCCCGAAAGTATTGTCGACGATGAACGCGATCCCGTGCGCTTCGGCCAAGGCGGCAATCCCCTCAAAATCAGGGATCGAAAGATCCGGATTGGACAGCGTCTCGACGAAGATCGCCCGCGTACGATCGCTGAGCACCTCGGCCACCGCATCCCTTTCCGCCGGCACGTAGTGCACGTTGATGCCCATGAGTCCGAGAACATGGTTGAAAAGGCCTGTTGTCTGCCCGAACAACCCGGTGGCGGCGACGATCTCATCTCCGGCCTGCACCAAAGCGATGACGGCCGAAAGCGTCGCCGCCTGACCGGAAGCAAAGACGGCCGCATCCGCAGCGCCTTCCAGCGCCGCAAGCCGCTCTTCCAACGCTCGGTTGGTCGGGTTTTGCGCCCGGCTGTACGTATAGCCCTCACCCGTGGCGAAACGCCGCGCCCCCTCTTCAAGAGACGAAAAGGCGAAAGCGGCCGTCGCATAGATCGGCAGACCGACCGCGCCGTACGGATCGTCCGGGAGACCGGAAAGCACCGCCCGCGTGTCATACCGCACGACGCTCACCGCCCCTTTCCTTCGGGCAACATGTGTTCATCGCCCCCGCCTCCACCGTCATACTCCTTCGTCCGCCTCGACATACGCGTCCGCCCACACGGAAGATCACATCCTCAAGGACGCGAAGCCCCGTCCCCGACTTCCGCGCCGAGCTCTCTTCTCAGCGCTCTGGCCGCTTCGACCATGTTCCGAAGCGCCGCGATCGTCTCCGGCACGTCCCGCGTTTTGAGCCCGCAGTCGGGATTGATCCAGAAGTGCTCCTTCGGAAGAACGCGCAATGCGCGGAGAGCTAGGGACTTCATCTCCCAGGCGTCAGGTACGCGCGGAGAGTGGATGTCATAGACGCCGAGCCCGATCCCTTTGTCATACGTATGGGCTTCAAAGGCCCCGATCAGTTCACCGTGGCTGCGGGACGTCTCGATGGAGATGACATCGGCGTCCAGCGCCTTGATCGCCTCGATGATGTCGGAAAACTCGCTGTAACACATATGCGTATGCACCTGCGTCTCCGGCTTGGCGACGGCCGTCGCCAGGCGAAAAGCCCTCACCGCCCAATCGAGATAATGATCCCACTTGGCGCGCTTTTGCGGAAGTCCTTCGCGAAAAGCCGGTTCATCGACCTGCACCATTTCGATGCCTGCCGCTTCCAGCGCTTGAACTTCTTGCCGCAACGCGCGGGCGATGGAGAAGGCGATCGCCTCCGGCACGACGTCTTCCCGAGCGAACGACCACTGCAGGATCGTTACCGGACCGGTGAGCATCCCCTTCACCGGCTTGGACGTGAGCGACTGGGCGAACGCCGTCTCAGCGACGGTAAGCGGTGCGCGGTAGACGATCTCGCCGTAGATGATCGGGGGCTTCACCGCCCGCGAACCGTACGACTGCACCCAACCGTATTCAGTGAAGGCGAACCCGCCGAGCTTTTCCCCGAAGTATTCGACCATGTCCGTCCGTTCGAATTCCCCGTGGACGAAGACGTCCAGCCCGAGCTCTTCCTGGATGCGGACCCACTCCGCAATCTTCTCCTTGATGAATGCCTGATAGGCTTCGTCGTCGAGTTCGCCCTTCCGCCAGCGCGCCCGAGCTTCGCGAACGTCTTTCGTCTGTGGAAAACTGCCGATGGTCGTCGTCGGAAGCAGCGGGAGCTTGAAGCGTTCCTCCTGGACGGTGCGCCGCGCCTCGAACGGCTTGGCCCGCGTCGTCTCTTCCGGCGTCACCGCCTCCGGTGCCGGGAACGGATGAAGCTTAAGGAAGCGGCGCCGCGCCTCGCTCGCCGCTCGATAGGCGGCCTCGGTCTCGGCGTCCGGGGCATCCGCTTTGGCCAGAAGGGCAAGTTCGGCCAGCTTTTCATCGGCGAAAGCGAGGACGTTCTTTAGGGCCGGATCAAGCTCCGTCTCCCGTACCAGCGTGATCGGTACGAAGAGGAGACTCGCCGAGGGCGAAAGGATCATGCGCTCATATGGAACGACTGCGGAGAGATCGTGCAGAAAACGTGCACGCTCCTCCAAATCCGCCCGCCAGACGTTGCGGCCGTTGATCAGGCCCACGCCGAGCACCTTATCCTCCGGAAAACCATGGTGCCTGAGATTGTCCACATTCTCCTTTGCGCCGTGGACAAAATCCAAGCCGATACCGTCGACAGGCAACCGGACCATCTCGGGATACCGATCCAAGGCCTCAAAATACGTCTGCAACATGATTTTCACGTTTCGGCGCGTTTTGGCCAAGGCACCGTACACGTCCCGAAGAAGCGGCACATCTTCCGCCGGAACGTCGCCGACAAGAGACGGTTCATCGATTTGAATCCACGTCGCCCCGGCGGCATCCAGCGACCGGATGAGCTCCGCGTATGCCGGAATGAACGCCCGGACGATCCTTTGAAAAGCATCCTCCGAATAGCCCTTGGACAACTTCACGAACGTGTACGGTCCCACGATGACCGTCCGTCCGTCGATGCCGAGCGTTTCCTTGGCCTCGAGGTACGCTTTGAGCGGACGGTTGTCGACCACCGCCGGCGCGTGCCCTTCCGCGACGGCGTCCAGCTCCGGGACGATGTAGTGATAGTTCGTGTTGAACCACTTCGTCATCTCGCTCGCCGGCACCTCGTCGCTCCCCCGCGCGATGGCGAAGTACAGCGCCGTCGATAGCGGCCCACCGTCGTATTGAAAGGACGGATGAAAGCGCCGCGGCACCAGGCCGAACGTCGCCGTCATGTCGAGAATGTGGTCATATGCCGTAAAATCACCGACGGGAATCCACGTGATTCCGGCCTTTTGTTGCTTTTTAAGCCGCGCAAGCCGAATGTCAGTGAGTGTCCTCTCCAACTCCTCTTCGGAGATCTTCCCCTGCCAGAAGCGCTCCAAAGCGCGTTTCCATTCACGGCGCTCGCCGAGACGGGGATAACCGAGGTTGGCGGTTTGAATCATGTTCGTTCACTCCTTATGTCATATGGGCGCTTTTGACGTCGCTATCGAACGACCGACCCATTCGTCCGGGGCCATGCGCCCGATCTGTCCTCGGCATCGCTTCGCGAATGCGCCGTACGAGATGAGCCGTCGTCGAAGCGCGCAAAAAGGGCGTGATTAAGTAAAAACGGCGAAGCCCGTACGCCATCGCCGTCTGAACGAGCGATTCGGCATAGGCCAAGCCGGCCGTGATCGCCGCCTCTCCTTCAAACGGCTCCAGCGACCGTATCACCCGCTCCGGAACGAACACGCCCGGAACGCGGGACAGAAAGCGGGCGCTCGCAGCAGAGATGAGGGGCATCATGCCGACATAGACGGCGGCCGTTTGGCCGACCTTATCCTGCGCCTCAGCCAACCGGAGCAAATCTTCTTCCGCAAAGACGGGTTGGGAAAAGAAATAGCGCGCGCCGCGGGCGATTTTCGCCTGCATCCGCTGAAGATGGGCGGGCGATCGTCGGCCGAGATTGATGGCCCCGCCGTAGCAGACGTCCAGAGGTTCATCCAGCGTCCGTCCGAAGAAGTCGACCCCCGCTTCAAGCCGCTGAAACCGTTCCATGAGCCCCAAACTGTCCGTCTCGAAGACGGCCTTCCCCGACGGGTTGTCGCCCAACGCGAGCGCATCGCCGCTGATCAGCAAAAAATGCCGGATTCCTAAGGCGATCAGCCCGAACACGGTCGACTGTTGCGCGAGCAGGTTCCGATCGCGACAGTTCAAATGGACGATCGGCTCCAGTCCAAACTCGTTTTTCAAGACAAACGCCGCGGCCACATTGGACACCCGCGCATGGGAAAGCGAATTGTCGGCAATGGTGACGTGCGTCACCCCCGTCGATCGAAGTCGCGCCGCGGCCTTGCGGTAGCGCGTAAAGTCAGGCGCTCGGGGCGTATCGAGTTCGACGACCACATCCGGTAAAGACGTACATCGAGTGGGCGTCACAAAATGCATGGCCCTCTCCCTCCTTGGGCGATATCCTGAGATCCCATAAACCCTACAAGGTTGGGTATCCAATGAATTTGTACGCATCCGTCACCATCACGGAGGGGCTCAGGAGGAGCGCTGGCCAATCAAAAACCCCCTTCGATAAGAAGGGGGTTTTCACGCCACGGCTGAAACACCCCTTCTTATCTCTCGGAATGCTCTCGCATGAAGCGCCGAGTCGCATACACGAGGCACATTCCGCAGGAGTTGGCACCATTTCCGGCGCGGCACGCGCCATCGATGCGGCTTTCGATCCGCCATCATCGACGCATCCGCGCAAGACGGTTGCCGGGCTTCATCGGGCCCAGTCCCTCCGCCGCTCTGGATAAGAAGGTGTTTGCGATGGAATTGTCAACTTCAGCGGAAAACTTAAGATCATTCTACGAAGGTGAACGACCGCCGTCAAGGGGAAAATTATGCACTACGCGCGCGAATGAGCAACGCACTGACCAATGCAAAAGCGATCAACGAGAGCGTCGGGATGGTCACAAAACCGAAGAGGTTGAGCGGATCTTCCGTACACGGCACGTCGAATGAACATCTTGCCGCCTTTGGCGGGACTTTTTGCAAGATCGTATGATAGAGGGCGATCGCCCCACCGAGAAACGACAGCGGCAGCGCATAGACGACAATGCCGGCGTCTTTGCGATACGCCGCGATCCCGAGCATCAGCGCCAACGGAAACATGCAGATCCGCTGATACCAGCACAGCTCGCACGGCGGATAACGCCACACATGGCTCAGCGCCAAACTCCCCGCAGTCGCGACCAGCGCCACGATCCACGCCAAAACGAGCGCGTATCGCCTCGGTTCCGTTTGTCCTGCCATCAAGATCACCCATTCACCGCCGACACGCGTTAGCGCGCCTGCTCGAACGCCTGTGCGAGATCGTCGACGAGATCGTCCGCATCCTCGATACCGACCGAAAGCCGCACGAGACCGTCGGTGATGCCGAGCGCCTTTCGGCGTTCCGGCGG
Source organism: Hydrogenibacillus sp. (assembly GCA_014896255.1). GTDB lineage: Bacteria > Bacillota > Bacilli > Thermicanales > DSM-22653 > Hydrogenibacillus. The sequence goes on along the minus strand of JADBKT010000006.1, from coordinate 48,029 downwards.
AATGGACGCGTGCGTCATCCGCGCCGGGATGGAAATCAAGCTCTCCACGGCGCCTAAACTTTCGGCGAGCGTAAAAAGCCGGACCGCGCGGACGATACGCTCGGCCCGCTCGCCGCTGTCCACCTCAAAACTGATCATCCCGCCGAAACCGCGCGCCTGCCGCGCCATCACCTCGTGGCCGGGATGCGTCTTTAGGCCGGGATAATAGACGCGGATGACGTCCTTGCGTTCCGACAAAAAGCGGGCGATTTTTGCCGCGTTGTGTTCATGCGCCTCCATGCGCACGCCCAGCGTTCGGATGCCGCGGATCAAAAGATAAGCGTCGTGCGGGGCCAGAACCCCGCCCGTCGCGTTTTGCAAGAAGTGGAGCCGTTCTCCGAGTTCGGGGTCCCGCACCACGACCAACCCGGCGACGACGTCGCTATGACCCGACAGATACTTGGTGGCGCTGTGTACGACGATATCCGCCCCGTATGCAAACGGATTCTGCCAATACGGCGTCATAAAGGTATTGTCGACGATCAACAGAAGACCATGCTGTCGGCAAAACGCCGCGACCGCTTCGAGATCGACGACGCTAAGCAGCGGGTTGGTCGGCGTCTCGACGAGCACCGCGCGCGTATTCTCCCGCACCGCAGATGCCAAGGACGCCGGCCTGTCCGTCTCGCGGAGCGACGAACCGCCGTCCGCCGAATGCCGCTCGCCGTCCGCGGCGCGCTCCCCACCCGCGCTCGCGTCGACAAACGTCGCCTCCAGGCCGAAGCGCTGAAGCACGCGCGTCATCAGTCGATACGTCCCGCCGTACACATCGTCGCCGACGATGACGTGGTCGCCCTGCTGAAAAAGCATCATCACCGCCGTCATCGCCGCCATGCCGGAAGCAAACGCAAAACCCCGCACCCCGCCTTCCAGATCGGCGATGAGCGCCTCAAGCGCCGCCCGCGTCGGATTGCCGGTGCGCGCGTATTCGTACCCCCGATGGCGGCCCGGGCCATCCTGCTTGAACGTGCTCGAGAGATAGATCGGTACGTTCACCGCCCCCGTCGCCTCATCGCCGACCCGCACATCACCTTCGCTGCCGCCGTGGATCAGCTTCGTCTTCGGCCGCACATTGAAGCCCCCTCAATGATGCTCATTTCGCCGTCATGTTCCTTCGGCATAAATGTCCTTCGTCAAATACCGTTCGCTGGAGTCGGGAAAGATGACGACGATATTCGTCCCCGCCGGAGCCGCTTCCGCCTCCCGCAGCGCGGCGTAAAACGCCGCGCCGGACGAGCTGCCGACGAGCAGCCCTTCCCGGCGCGCCAACTCCGCCACCAGACGAAAGGCGTCGTCGTCGCGAACGGTGTAGATGTGGTCGACATAAGCAAAATCCAAAAACGGCGGCACAAATTCAACGCCGATGCCCTCCGTCCGATGCGGTCCCGGCGGCCCGCCGCCCAGAATCGAGCCTTCGGGCTCGACGACCACCGTCCGGATGCGCGGGTTTTGCTGCTTTAAAAAGCGCGCGCACCCCATAAACGTCCCGCCGCTGCCGACGCCGGCCACAAAAACGTGCACCCGACCCGCGAGCTGTTCCCAGATCTCCGGACCGGTCGTCCGATAGTGAACCTCCGGGTTCGCCGGATTGGAAAACTGATCCGGCAGATACGCGCCCGGAATCGCTTCCGCCAACGCCCGTGCGCGCTCGATCGCGCCCGTCATGCCGCGTTCGGACGGCGTATGCACGATCTCCGCGCCGAGCGAGCGCATGAGCACTTGCTTTTCCCACGAAAACTTCTCCGGTACGACGCAGATCAGGCGATACCCCCGTCCGATCGCCGCAATCGCCAACCCGATTCCGGTGTTGCCCGCCGTCGGCTCGACGATCGTCCCCCCCGGCAAAAGGCGGCCGCTTCGCTCGCCGGCTTCGATCAGCGCGAGCCCCAGGCGGTCTTTGACGCTCCCGCCCGGATTCATGCTTTCCAGCTTGGCAAAAATCCGAACGCCGTTCGGCAGCGGGAACGCCGTAATCTCGATGAGCGGCGTCCGACCGACGAGAGAACGCACCCCAGAATACACGTGTCGGGCCCGAAAAGCAGGCCGGGCCAAAAATGCGCGTCTCACGGTCGACGGCGCACCGCCTTCCACATCCAAACGTAACGATTCAATCGTTCGAACACTGCATGGAGCCCGACCCGAGCCAAAATATCCTCCAGATCGGATAAGAGCGGATAAAATTCCTGCTCCAGATCGCGCAGGAGCTGATGAAACCCGCGCCGTCGCGCTTCCTCGATCACCGCCTGCCGCGCCGCCTCGTCGGCAAACACCGTATCGGCAAAGACGATGCGCCCCTCCGGCGCAAGGCGCGCCGCCATCCGCCGGAGGGCCATCTCTTTTTCCGCATCCGTCAGATGGTGAAATGCATACGTGCTGACGAACGCGTCGACGTACGCTTCGCCACCGGCTTCATCGAGCGGCAGATGGAGAAAACTCCCCTCTCGAACGTCCGCCTCAGGCACCTTGCGCCGCGCTTCTCTGCGCATCGCCTGCGACGGTTCGACCCCGATCACGCGATAGCCGCGGGCGAGAAGCTTCTGCGTCAAATTGCCCGTGCCGACGCCGATTTCGACGACAAGAGCCCCGGGCGGCCGGTCGATTTCTCCGGCGACGCGCTCCAGAATCCGATCATACCCGGCAAACACTTCCGCATACTCATCATCCGCCCCGCTCACGACCGCGTCGTACGTCGCCGCCCAGGCGTCGAACAAAGCGTTGAACCGCGCCTCCGGTGACGGATCTTCAGGCAACCGGCCGCCTGGCATATGCTCCGACATGACTCCCATCTCCCCGGGTCGTTCATGGTTCATTAAAGGATCCGCGTTCGACCCCCGAATTGATACTGATTATCAGATAATATTTCTTTTTTGTCAAGATCGACTTCCCCCTTCGAAAACAGCGTGATTTCGGACTCCGTGATTACCATATCCCCTCTCTACCGATTCGTCTCCGTTGAGGCCGTAGAGTCCGCCCACCGTGCGACGGTGACGCCGACGGAACGCTCCAACGGGCGAACGAGAGCGGCGATATCGTCCTGACCGTGACCTTCGACTTCCGCCCGGACGAGCAGCTGCTTGGCGAGGGCGCCGAGTTCCAGCGGCACGCCTTCGGCTTCGGCGAACGCAAGCGCCAGGCGCACGTCTTTGCTAAGCAGCGCGATGCTGAAGCGCGGGGCGAAGTCCCGATCTTGGATGAGATCGATCGTCCGATCGATCATGTAACTGTGTCCGGTACTCGACCGAAGCACATCATGAAGCACCGCCGGATCGATGCCGGCCCGGACGCCGAGCACGAACGCTTCGGATAAGGCGGCGGTGTGGACGGCAACGAGCAGGTTGTTGATCAATTTCACCGCGCTCCCGCTTCCCGGACCGCCGATGCGCACGATCTTTTTCCCGAAGGCCAAAAGCGCCTCCCGCGCCCGCTCGTAAGCCGCCGCATCTCCGCCGATCATGATCGTGAGCGTCCCGGATTCGGCACCCATCGGCCCGCCGGAGACAGGCGCGTCCAGAAAGGCGGCACCAAAGTGTTCCGCCCGGCGCGCAAAATCCTTCGCATGCACCGGCGCAATGGTGCTTAAATCGATCCAGATCTGCCCGCGACGCGCTCCTTCGGCGACGCCGTCCTGGCCGAAATAAACGGCTTCGACCGTCTCCGGGTACGGAAGCGACGTCATGACGATGTCCACCGCCTCGGCGACCGCTTTCGGCGACCGTGCGCCTCGGGCGCCGAGCCCTTCCGCCCATTCGATCGGAGGCTTGGAGCGGTTATAGACAACCACCTCATGGCCGGCCTGGAGCAGTCGGGCGACCATCGGGCGCCCCATCGTGCCGAGTCCGATCATTCCGATCCGCATCAGACCATCCTCCTTGCGTCGATTCGTCGCCGACATGCACTTTATCCGTACACTTTTTTATTGTACAGGAAAAACGCGTTCCAAAAACAAAAAATCCTACGCCAAAGTTGCCTGCGCAGGATCATCACATAATGGTTTCGCTTACACTTCATAGAGCAACATTTCGCGCCGAAGCCGCTTTAACCGCTCCTTGCTCGCCGAAATCGCCGCCTGGTCGCCGGCATCCAGCGCTTCGCGGAGCGCGTCCAGCTCGGCGTCGACTTCTTCGCGCAGCTTCGGAATGCGCGTTTCAATATCGTTGAGCAAAAACATCTGCATGACCTTTTCCATGGTGACCATCTCTTTTTTGTCCAACAGCACCTTGCGCTGATTGCCGGAGACTTCCGTAATGCGAACGACCTCTCCGTATTGGACATGATGGATGTACAGCGTGTCGGAGCGGAACATCTTGATCGTGGCGTGCCCTTTATATCGAACAACGAAATCGCGGAAGAGTTCGGCAATAACCGGATCGTGAAACTTCAGCCGTTTGTTGACGAGCTTGTACCCGTCTTCGCGGAGGCGGAACTCGAGGCTGATGCTGTCTTCGCCGTTGAAACGAATGATCTGCGACGTTTCGTACCTTTCCGTCGAAAAGGAGATTCCTCGCGCGCGCAGCTCCTGGAGGAGTTCATTCATCTGCTCCACGGAGCAGAGCAGATCCACATCCGAAACCTCCAGCATAAACGCCAGCACCCCGTTCGCCCCCCCTTTCCAGAAAATGTGTTCAGGGAATTCATACTATTTGTCTGGGGTAATCCTATCTTACTATGAACACGGAAGAATTTCAAGGGGGATTTGCGGAAAATCCGCCGCTGTGCTACGGTTGTTGTGGTCGGAGAAACGCTTGTATCGCCAAGCACGCCCGGCGAACGGTTGCTTTCCGTCGCGGAGGAAACATTTCAAACCTTATTCCCGCTCTACCGCCTGGCTCGCGGCGTATAATTCGGCGGACCTATCCGACGATTTTAAGCTGCGCGCGCAATACTCCAAGATCTCCTTGCGGCGGACGATGCCGATGAACACGCCGCGTTCGTCGACGACGGGCACGAAGTTTTGTTCCATCGCCAGATTGATGAGATCTTCCATCGTCGCGTCGATGCGCACCGGTTGATGTTGTTTGTACAACGGAATCTCCTCGACGCGCACGGTATGCGTATTGGAAAAATCGAGTCCCGGCGTGTTTTTGATCTTCCATAGGAGATCGCCCTCCGTGAGCGTGCCGACGTAACAACCGTGTTGGTCGACGATCGGCACGGCGTTATACCGATGGCGCTCCATACGCTCCAAAGCTTGTCGCATCGTCGTGCGCGGGGTGACGTAGACGACTTCCTCTTTCGGCAACAAGAAGAAAGCGATGTTCATCCGAAGCGCTCATCCTTTCTCTCGTTCTCCCCCGTTCATCCAAGCGGCGAGCGACGAGCCGATTTCATTATACCATCTTGGAGCATGGACGTGAAAGCGCTGTAAACGAATCTTAATATTGAGCGTTCGGGCCGCTTTTCCTCACCGGCATCGTCTGCTATACTGTGGGGCGTTGTATGGAACTTATGCCGCACAGAAGAAGGTGAACAGCGGTGGACCAAACGCGCGCACCGCTCTTTGAAGGGCTGATCGCGCACGCCCGACGCGGCGCCTACCCGTTCCACATCCCGGGGCATAAGGCGGGCCGCGGCATGGACCCGGCCTTTCGGGAGTGGGTCGGGGAAAAGACGCTGGCCATCGATCTCATCAACATCGCCCCGCTCGACGACCTTCACGCCCCCCGGGGCATCATCCGCGACGCCGAGCGCCTGGCGGCCGAAGCGTTCGGCGCGGAAAACGCCTTTTTTTCCGTTCAAGGGACATCGACGGCGATCATGGCCATGGTGCTGGCCGCCGTCGGCCCGCGGGAGAAGATCGTCGTCCCGCGCAACGTGCATAAATCGGTCCTCTCGGCGATCGTCCTCGCCGGTGCCGTCCCGATCTTCATCTACCCGGAGATGGACGAACGCTTCGGCATCGCCCACGGCGTGAGCGCCGCGGCGGTGAACAAGGCGCTGGACGAGCATCCCGACGCCAAAGCCGTGCTCGTCGTGAGTCCGACGTACTACGGCGTCGCCGTCGATCTTCCGGCGATCGTCGAAGCGGCCCACCGGCGCGACATTCCGGTGCTCGTCGACGAAGCCCACGGCGCACACTTTGCCTTTCATCCCAAACTGCCCCCGTCGGCGATGCAATCCGGCGCCGACGCCGCGGCGACGAGCGTGCATAAGCTCGGCGGATCGCTCACCCAAAGCTCGCTCCTCCTCCACCAGGGACGGCGCCTTACGCCGGAGCGGCTGCGCGTTACGCTCTCGCTCCTCATGACGACATCCACCTCCTACCTCCTGCTCGCCTCGCTCGATACGGCCCGCCGGCAGCTCGCTTTACTCGGGCGGGACAAGCTGGAGGCGGCGATGGAGCGCGCGGAGATCGTCCGGCGCGCCGTCCGCACGATCCCCGGGCTCGTCGCCCTGGAAGCGGACGACGTACCGCCCGACGCCTTCGGGCTCGATCCGACCAAACTCACCGTCCACGTCTTAGGCCTCGGCATCTCGGGCTCGGATGCGGAAGTCTGGCTCCGGGAACACGCCGGCATTGAAGTGGAGCTGTCGGACCTATACAACGCGCTGTTCCTCTTCACCTTGGCCGACGACGACGACGCCGTCCGCCGGCTCACCGACGCCCTTCGCCGGCTCTCGCATGCGCACCGGCAAAACGGCGCCAAAGCGACGCGGCCGATCCTCCTGCCGGAGATGCCGGCCCTCGCCCTGTCTCCGCGTGATGCGTTCTACGCCGAGACGGAGCGCGTGCCGCTCGATGCCGCGGAAGACCGCATCATGGCCGAGTTCATCATGGTCTACCCGCCGGGCATCCCCGTCGTCATGCCCGGTGAAATTTTGACCCGGGAAAACATCGAATACATCAAAGCGAACGTCGAGGAAGGGCTCCCCGTTCAAGGTCCGGAAGACGCGACATTAAAGACCGTCAAGGTGATCAAAGAGCGGACGCCGCTCCGATGATCGCGACAAGCATACAAAAAATCCCCTGCGCTTGGCGGCGCCGGGGATTTTTTTTTGTCGATCGGAGCGCCTCGAACCGCGTCCCGCTACTGATCGCCGGACAATACCGTGCTTTGCACCGCATAGCGCGCTTCTTCCCGTCGACAGGCCGGGCACATGCCGTCCGGACGGACGAACAACACCGTTACTTTGTGTGTCTCAAAATGCCCGACGACACGTCCGCACGATCGGCACACGTATTGCCCCATCTGGCTCGCCCCTCCCGGACAATATGTCCTACTGTTTGTTCTTGAATCCGCTTTCTTATGTGTCATTATTCTATACGGTATAGCTCATTGATGTCAATGGAAAAATGATCCTGCTCCTTTCGTCACGGACGGATCCCTTCCTTTTGCCGAATGCATTGTGGTACAATGGTCTCAAGCAATTCGCTCGCTCAAAAGGAGCCGATGGCGATGGCGCGATTTGTGAGCCTTTGCCAAAACAACGCCGCAACCGAAGTCGTCGCGGCCGTCGAAGAGATGGCCCGGCGCGCCGGCTTGAACGTCATCGTCGCCAAGTGTCAAAACCGTTGTGCGTTCTGCGACGACGTCCCGTATGCGCTCATCGGGCGGGAGGTCGTCTTCGGCGACGACCTCGAAGAATTTTTGGAAGAACTGGGGGACGCGCTGGCGGCCAGAAGCACCGCCGGTACGAAAGCGTAAGATCGGGCACGTGCAGTCGCTTTTGGATTCAAGACACATCATGAAAGGATGAAGCGTCATGCCCAAAAGCGCCTATATCCGCTGGACACCGCAAGAAGGCGAAGAGGTGTCGGTGAACACCCTGCGCAAGGCGCTGGAAGCATACCGCGCCCAGCTGGAGAAAACGGGCGTCCAGCTCGGCTGGGACTATGCGCACTACGCCTTCCCGTACACGATTGAAGAAAAACGGCAAGGCGACCTGACCTACCTCGAGCTCGTCGGCCACGATCCCGTCATGTACCGCCGGCTGCTCATGACCGCGAAGACGACGGACGGCATCGGCGTCGTCCAGATCACCCTTCCGGACGACGCGACGCAGGGCGACCTCGGCAAGGCGAATGAGCTCGCCCGCTACCTGGCCAAACATTACCACGCCGAACTCATCTTGTTCAACGGCCGCCTGCAGTACTTCACCGGGAAGAAAAAATAAAAAACGCCGCGCACCGAGCGGCGTTTTTACATGTCGATCGAGCTCATCGAACGATTTTAGCGCGTGGCGACGATCGTCTTTTCGCCGATCGTCACATAGCGGTCGTTCGTCTTCGACCCGCGGACCTGCAATTGGATGCGATAGTCGCCGGCATCGGCGAAACGCGCATTCCGCACCTCGAAGATGATCCACCCGCTCGTGTCGTCCAGTTTGACCGTTCCGGGTACCACGGCGAACTCTCCGCTGCCCGGTTTTCCGGGAGCCCCGACGTTCAACCGGAACTCCATTCCGCGTTCCGGCAGGCGGTTCACTTCCACATAAACGAAAAACCGATCGAGCTTGTCGCCCGATTTGACAAGACCGAAAGGCCACTTGATCTCGATGCCTTCCTCTTTCTTTTCCACGAGCGAAGCCGTGAGCATATGCACTTCCGGTTGATAAAAACTCGCCGTTTTCGTGGCCGGATCCCAATTAAAAATCACGTTGAAGGCGGACGCCAACTGCTGAAGCGCCAGCCGGACCTGCCCGCCGAGAGAGGCGATGAGCGTACTCGATGGAGACTTGGCGTCGTAGACGACCTCGTCGTTGACGCGGATTTTCCCCACATCGAGTTCTCCGGCGGCCGACGCCGCGTCGTACATACAGCCCAGGAACAGCACGATCAATAAAGAAAGCGCCAGCGATAATGCCCAAAACCTGTTGAACGGCCGCATGGCTCCGTCCGCCTCCGTCGTTTCATAGATCATCCATTTCTACGCAATGCGACAGGAAAAGTTGTGGAAAGCGGTGATCGACCATGACCGTACAAGCGCACATCATCCCCAACGATCACGACATTGGCGATCAAGCCGAAACCCGTCGCGCCGTCTTCGACATCCGTCGCCGCGTATTCATCGACGAGCAGGGGGTCCCGGAGGCGCTCGAGATCGACGCCTACGACGACGATCCGAAAACCGTATACATTCTGCTCACGATGGACGGCGAACCGGCCGGATGCTTAAGGCTTCGGCCGTACCGCGACGGCGCGGTAAAGGTGGAACGCGTCGCCGTACTCCCGTCCTTTCGCTCCCGCGGTGCCGGACGCGCGCTGATGAAAGCGGCGGAGGCGTGGGCAAAAACAAACGGGCACGTTCGAGCGTATCTGCACGCCCAACGGCCCGTCGTCGGTTTTTATGAACGGCTCGGCTACCGGAAGCTCGGGGCGCCCTTTACGGAAGCCGGCATCGAACACGTGGCCATGGAAAAACCGCTCCAGGCGCACACTAAAGCCCCATGATGTGATAGCCGCTGTCGACGTGAATCACTTCCCCCGTCACCGCACGGGAAAGATCGCTCATCAAGAACATCGCCACCGCGCCGACGTCTTCCTGCGTCACATTGCGGCGCAGCGGCGCGCGCGCCTCGATGACGTGCAAAATATCGTTGAAGCCGCTCACCCCTTTGGCCGACACGGTGCGGATCGGCCCGGCGGAGATGGCGTTGACGCGGATGCCGTCTTTCCCCAGGTCGTTCGCCAGATAACGCACGCTCGCCTCGAGCGAGGCTTTGGCCACACCCATGATGTTGTAGTTCGGGACGACCCGTTCGCTGCCGAGGTAGGTGAGCGTTACGATGCTCCCGCCTTCCCGGAAGAGCGGCCGAAGCGCACGCGACACGCCGACGAGCGAATAGACGCTCACATCGTGCGCGAGGTGAAACCCGTCGCGGGACGTATCCACGTATTCGCCTTCGAGTTCTTCTTTCTTGGCGAAGGCCACGGCATGCACGAGACCGTGGATGGTGCCGACGTTCGTCTCCAAAAAGGCCCTCAACCCGTCGATTTCCTCGTCCCGCGTCACATCGAGCGGATACAGAAGGGCGTCGTCTCGGCCGAGCGTTTTGACCAGCGATTCGACGGCCTCCTTTAACCGCTCCCCTTGATACGTAAACACCAGCCGGGCGCCTTGCGCGTCCAGCGCACGGGCGATCCCCCAAGCGATCGACCGCTGGTTGGCCACCCCCATGACGACATATGTACGATCTTGTAATAAAGCCATCGTCGCCGCCTCCACCTGATTTAATCACAGGAAATTATATCAGAGCGAAGACGGCCCGGCAAGCACGCCGTTTTATCGCCCGTTCATCCTCCGCCGCTCCACGCCGTTGGTCCGTGCGCCGCCCACAAGGGAGCGTCTTCGGCCTATCGGCGTCCGTCAAGGATCGGCCAACCGCTCCTTCGGCAAAGAGTACGAATCGATGCCGACGATGGCGAATTCGACCTCCTGGCCGCTCTCGTGATAATGCCGAGTACAAGCCATGACGGCATGATACAATGCAAAAGGAAAGGAAACGCCCTGCATGCGCACTTCCTCGACGACGTCGTCCGGCGTATATCGCGGAGCGATGGTAAACAGATGGGCAAGCGGCGTGCGTTTGGTCGCCACGACGTACCCGATGTCGCGCAAAAACTCGCCGAGATCGAAGATCCCCGCTTCATCGTAATCTTTGACAAACGGCGAGCGGTACAGCATTCCCCACAGATCGGCGAAAGAGAGCGTCTCCCAGCGTTTCGGCTTGGGCATGCCGACGATGGCGCCGTCGTCGTAGACGAAATAAATGCCCCGGCGATAGTGAAAAATCGCTTCGTCTTCACCGAGCCGATCGACGAATAAAAAATGCGATGCGGGGATGAGGTATTGGAGCAGTTTTACCGTCGAATACTCGTGCCACACGTCCATCCCTCCGCCCCGTCGCGCCATCGGCCGCGCTTTTTTCATCTTCGTTATACGCCGGTACATCGATTCTTGATTGGACCACCGGACGCCGGTCAAAGCCTATTTTGCTTTACGCCTCTTCTTCTTCCGTCTCGACCTGCACCACCCGTTTTGACCCTTTTTGTGCGCCTTGGGCGCCTCGATCTTGACCTCCGTTTTGCGTACCGCGGATAAGCGCGTTCAGCTTATCAAACGCTTTAGGCGCAAAGTCGATCAAACGATCGTACAGGTGGACCGTCGGCTCCAGCGGAATAAAGCGCACATCCGTCCTGCCGACGACAAGAAACCCGACCGGCTGAATCGACACCCCGCCGCCGCTGCCGCCGCCGAACGGCAGCTCCGCATCTTGGGACGTACCGGGATCGAATTCCGTCCCGCCGGCGACGAATCCAAACCCGACCTTACTGATCGGCAAAATGGTGCTCCCGTCCGGAGTGACGATCGGTTCCCCGATGATCGTCGAGACGTCGACCATGCCCTTGATGTTGTCCAAGGCCTTGGCCATCAGGCCCTCGATGGGATGATTGTCCATGACATCTCCCGCCTTCCTCGCATCGCGTATGCGATCTTGATCGCCGTGAGCATAGCATCACCGAGCCGAATGTGCGCTATGCAGTCGAGGGCGGTGGTAAAGTTCGGTGCCCGAAAGTCGGGCTTCACCGTCAGTTCCGGAACGCGCTCGGCGGTCGTCCAAGAAGCGAGGAGCACCCAGACGAACGTTTTCACTTGATGCGCCAGGCCGGAGAGGATCGCGCTCTCCGCCGCGTCGCCCGTTCCGACGATCGACCGCCAACGAAAGGAAGTGAGGTGAATGTTCCGGAAGTCTCGGCGATGGCGAAGGACGGCGCGAAAGAGCCTTCCGGCATCTCCGCCCGTGCGTCCGCTTCGCGATCGGTCCCGCTCGCCCGCCTTATCCGCGGTGCGGCCGCCCGTCCGCGTCGTTTTTCCGGACGACGGCCAAAGATCGCGCGTCACCCGAACGCGTCCGTACAGAAACGTCACCGCCACGGCGGCAGTCACCGCCCATCGGCGGTCGACCTGCAACACGAGATGGATGCTCACGGGCGAGATCCACACCGCCCACAAGACGATGATCAAGACCCCGGCGAACAGCGCGATGGACGCAAGCGTGCCGAACGCCATCTTCGTCGACTCACCTCCGAAATCGCTTCGACCGCGCTTTTTAAGGCCGAAACAAACGATGCAGGCGACGAAACTCCGCCGCCTGCGAGAGAAGTTATGCCATTATGGGGTTAGAATCCTTGGGGATGTTGGCCGGCCAGGTGCTGTTGGGCAAACTGAACCAGGCGCTTCGTGATTTCGCCACCGACGGAACCGTTGGCACGTGAAGTCGTATCCGGGCCGAGCTGCACGCCGAATTCCGAGGCGATCTCATACTTCATCTGATCGATCGCCTGCTCCGCCCCCGGAACGACCAGCTGGTTTCGGTTACGAGACTGGGTGTTTTGTTGAGCCATCTGGACTCACCTCCTCTCGCGGTGTATCCATAGAATCCGCGAGAGACGAGGCATTCATTCACTGAAAATATTGCCACGCGGCCATTCGATCACCATCTCCTCAACCGCTTTGGGAGCGCGTGTCAACACCACGGCGCCGGATACGTCGACGAGCACGTCGTCTTCGATGCGAATGCCGCCCCATCCGGGCAGATAGATGCCCGGCTCGACGGTAAAGACTTCGCCGACGCCGATCACATCCGCGCAGTCACCGTGAATCGAAGGCGGCTCATGCACGTCGAGGCCCAAACCGTGGCCCAGGCGATGCGTAAAATACGGTGCCCATCCATGGCGCTCGAGCATCTCCCGCGCCCGCCGATCGAGCTCGGCGTACGGCACGCCGGGACGCACGGCGTCGATCGCCGCTTGTTGGGCGGCCAATACGGCCTCATAGCGTCGGACAAAATCGTCATCCGGCGAGCCGAGGAAAAACGTGCGCGTGATGTCCGCGTGATAGCCGTCCACGGCGACGCCCAGATCGATGAGCAAAATGCCGCCACCGATCGGCACGTCTCCCGGTTCGCCGTGCGGAAGGGCGGCCCGCGCGCCGCTCAAAACGATCGTCGGAAAGCTCATCGCCGCTACGCCCCTGGCGCGGGCAAGGGCCTCAAGGCGAAAGGCCACGTCGCGTTCGGTCATCCCGGGTCTGAGCTCCGCCGCGATTTCCCGGATCAGGGCATCGACCGCCTCGGCCGCGCGCCGGTGGGCCGCACGTTCGGCGTCGTCTTTCGTACGCCTCAGGCGGGTGAGCGTCGGGGTAATATCTTGATAGACAACCCCCGGAATCACGCCGGCGATCGCCTCGGCCCGCTCGAGCGCAAGCGCCCGCTTTTCGACGAACAGCTCCCGCGGCGTTTGGACGCGCACCTTCGAAAACCCTTCGACCAACCGGACAAACGGGTCTTCGCCGTCGCGATAGGCGACGGCCTCGATCCCGCTCGGCCGTACCGCCTCGGCCTCCAGTTCCGGCACGATCCAAAACGCCGTCAGATCGGGCATAAGCACGAAGGCGAGAAATCGCTCGTGGGGGGTTAGACGTATGCCGGTCAAATAGGCGATGGACACCGGATCGGTGATCAGGGCCGGCGCGCCGTGTGAGCGGAGCGCTGCGGCGAGCGCCCGGCGACGGGCGATGAAGCGTTCGCGCATCGCGCGTCATCCTTTCTTTATTTGCATCGAACGTGAGACGATCGCCGCGAACACGCGCGCATCGTCCGCGAATACGCGGAAAAAGGCCGATGGTACCGAAAGGCACAGGAGATCGGCGCATCTCATGGCGTACATTCGAACGACGGCTTATAGGTACACGTCGACCAGCCCCTCGACGATCTGCGGCATATCCGGCGTGATGTCGAGCACTTCGACGCCTTGAAGGGCGCGGGCGATCATCCCCTCCTGATCGAGCCCGGCGCGCGCTTCGATGCGCTCGACGTTGATGAGGCGCGGCTTCGTCTGCGGCCTCTCCGGCGTAAACACCGTACAACAATCTGCATACGGCAAGATCGACGTCTCGTACGTCCCGATCTTGCGCGCCATCGCAATGATCTCCGTCTTGTCCAGGCCGACGAGCGGACGCAACACCGGGAGGCGTGTGGCAGCATTGATCACGTGCATGTTTTCCAGCGTCTGGCTCGCCACTTGGCCGAGGCTCTCCCCGGTGGCAAGCGCCAGCGCACCGGCATCTTCGGCGATCTTTTCCGCGATGCGCATCATATAGCGGCGCATGAACGTCGTGAGCAGCGATTCCGGAACGCGCGCCTTGAGCGCCTCCTGAATCTCCGTAAAGGGCACGACGGTAAGCCGCACGCGATTTCCCCACAGGCTCAAAATGCGGGCGAGCTCGATGACCTTGAGCTTCGCCCGCTCGCTCGTATACGGCGGGCTGTGGAAATAGACCGCCCCCAAAGTCGCCCCCTTGCGCAACATGTACCAGCCGGCGACCGGACTGTCGATGCCGCCGGACAAAAGCAGGAGCACTTTCCCCGACGTGCCGACGGGAAAACCGCCCGCGCCGGGGTAAACGCGATCGTAGATGAACACGCCTTCCTGGCGTACCTCGATGAACAGCTCCACTTCCGGCGTATGCACGTCGACCTTCAAACCGGGCGTGTTTTTGAGGATGTGGGCGCCGACGAGGCGCGGAATCTCCTGTGAAGAATACGGAAAATTCCGCGCCGTTCGCCGGGCGCTCACTTTGAACGTCTTCGGTCCCGCCGCCTGTATGAGCGCGAGCGCCGTCTCCAGGATCGGCTCTAATTCGGGCTTCACGCGCACTGCCGGGGAGAAGGAAATCACGCCGAAAACACGGGACAGCGGTTCGTTCAACGCCTCAAACGGCGTCCCGTTCAGCTCGATGTACAGCCGTCCGTGTACCCGGCGAAACGTCAACGCCGGAAAAGCAGCCAGCCGCTGGCGGACGTCTTCTACCAAGCGCAGCTCAAACTGCGCGCGATTTTTCCCTTTCAACGACAATTCTCCGAAACGGAGCAAAACCGTCGTATACATCCCGTTCACGCCCCAACGCAGCTTATGGTCGTCGCACGCACGGCCGCTCAGCCGACGACGGCGTTAAGCCTCCGGACGGCGGCGATGAGCGCCGCGCCGGCCCGCTCGACTTCCGCTTCCGTATTGTCGCGACCGAAACTGATGCGTACCGCGCTCCGCGAAAGTGCATCCGACGCGCCGACGGCGCGGAGGACGGCCGACGGCGCACCGCTCTTGCTCGTGCACGCCGAACGCGTGGAAATGATCACACCGTCTTCCGCCAGCGCATGGATGAGCGTCTCCGAGCGGATCGGCGGAAAGGCCGCGGCCAAGATATGCGGCGCGCCGTCGTCCGGCGAGAGCACCGTCCCGCCCGCGGCCTCGACCGCTTCACGCAGCATCGCGTTCATCCGTTGAAAACGAGCGACCGCTTCGGCGCGCGCCGCTTCGGTCAGGCGCATGGCGCGGGCCATCGCCGCGATGAGCGGGACGTTCACCGTGCCCGGACGAAGCCCCTGCTCTTGTCCGCCGCCGTAGAAAAGCGGCAGAAGCCGTACCCCTCGGCGGACGTAAAGCAGCCCGACGCCTTTGGGCCCGTGCCATTTGTGCGCCGAGAGGGTCACGAGATCGGCTTGCCAGTCGCTCGGCCGCACCTCCTGCACGGCATACGCCTGCACCGCATCGACATGAAAGAGGGCGCGGCTTTTGGCCTTCACCGTGCGCCCGATCGCCGCAAGCGGCTGGACGGTTCCGAGTTCGTTGTTCACCGCCATGACGCTCACCATCATCGTCTCCGGGGTCAGCGCGCGCGCCACCGCGTCCGGATCCACGCGGCCAAAGCGGTCGACGGGAAGCTCCGTCACATCGTAACCGCTTTTGCGGAGTTCGGCGATCGGTTCGCGGACGGAGGGGTGCTCGATCGGCGAGACGACGATGTGCCGTCCGCGGCCGCCGTATGCCTCCGCGGCGCCGAACAGCGCGAGATTGTTCGCTTCGGTGCCGCCGGACGTAAAAACGATCTCCTCCGGGTGAACCCCGAGAAAGCTTGCCGCCTGCGTCCGCGCCTGCCCGAGCAACTGCTCGGCCCTCGCACCGAGGACGTGCAGCGACGCCGGATTGGCGAAAACTTCCTGCGACGCGCGGACATACGCCTCAAGGACGCTCGGATCCGGCCGCGTCGTCGCGCTGTTGTCCAGGTAGATCACCGCACATCACCGCTTTCATCTTAACATAACAGCATGGATGAAAAAAATCCTTCCGGGCTTCCGCCCGGAAGGACCGTCGCTGCTCGCTCGAGCGAACTGCACGCTGCAACCGCCGAATCAAAACGCGGGCGACATGAACCGAGCGACGAGATCGATGATCACCGAGAGGGCGCCGATCCCCATCGCCCAAAGTCCGAGCGCCCGACTCCCGCCGGCGAACGCAAAATACCCCATGACGATGGCCGCGAGTCCCAACAGGAGCGGCCAGAAAAAAAGCGCAAGCAGCGCGACGACGAGCGCGGCGATGCCGAGCCCTCGCCCGCGAACGTCTCGTTCGACGCGCGTATCTTCGCCGGTTCGAATCCCGGCGTCGTCCGCGCGGGCGGTTGCCCCTTTGTCGGCCGCCGCCGGTTCCTTAGGCGCGAGCTCATAGGACGCCTCCGTTTCGGCGCCCGTCAGGCGGGACCCACCGCCGCGCTCGTACCAATCGTGCCCGTATGCGTCGTTCGTCTTTCGCTCGTCCATGATCACACCCCGCTTTGCCATATCCCTTGGATGAACCTTCTCGGCAATCCGTGCATCTCCCCGGCTCGTCGCCGCCTATCCCAAGCGCACGCGCAACACGAGCCGCTTCATCGGCGGCAAGCGCAGAACGAGGGGCCAGACGAACTTCATCCACCACGGCGACCGCCGGGAGGGGAACGCCGCCAAGAGAAGCGCCAAGAAGCGCACCAGCAGATTGAAGCGCCGAAGCACAGCGACCACCCCGCATTTAGCGTTGCCGCCGAAGACCGTTTTATTGTAGACCAATGTTTGGAGAACCCGGTTTTGCCAATCCAAAAAGCGTGCCTCGGCGTCCAAGACCGAAGCACGCTTTTGGGCGTTCAGCATATGGTATGGATGAAACCATTCCCCGCCCACCCACGCCTTGCGGCCTGCCGTCTACGGCAGCGCCGCGTATTTTTTTTCGGCGGCGGACAGCGCGCGCTCGGCATACGCGCGCGCCTTGGCAAAGTCGCGATCGCGATAGCAGTTTTCTGCCTGCATCAGGAAGCGCCCAATGTCCGGTTCGTGCAAACGGAAACGGTTGAGCCGAGCGATGATCGACTCCGCGCGCCGTGCGTCGTCGATCGTCTGATCCACGTCTTTTACGATCGCATCGGCGGCGGTTGTCGCTTCCTTCAGCGCCGATTCGACGGTCGAAACGGCGATCGGGCGATGATCGAGGAGGAGCAGCGTCCGATCGAGCAGCCCGGCAGCGTGTGCCAGCCGCTTTTCGAACCCGAACTCCGCCGCGTCCAGAAACGCTCGCGCCAGATTCTGCCGAGCCAGGGCGATTCGCGCCCGATGCGCTTCGATCGTCCGGCGAACCTCCGTTTCCCAGCCGGTAAACGCCTGAACCTCCGAAGCCAAGCGTTGGAACGCCGCCTCGAACGCCTGGCGCTCGGCCCGAAGATCCGACAACGCATTTTCCGCCAAAAGGAAATGACCTTCCCGAAGCAGCCGGTCCACGGTCAGAAAGGCCGTTTCGTAGGTCTTAAGCGCCGCGGCAAGCGCCTGCCGATGTTCCTGCAGGACCGCCTCATCCAACAACAGACGTTCGCGCAGCTTCTGAATCGTTTCTTCGATTGTCTGCAGTGTCTCCCGGTGCCCCTCAAGCGCCTCCTGTTCCGCCAGAAACGCTTGATCGACGCCACGGCGCGCTTGCTCTTCGGCCTTCAAGCGTTCGTCCAGTTCTGCGAGCGCCTGCCAAACGGCATTGATTTCCGCCCGCACGGCCTCCAAGTCGCCGTCGGCCCAAAGCGGCCACATCTTGTCCCAGCGCGCTTTGGCCGCTTGAAGCGCCCGGCGGTACGTCTCCGCGTCTTCCACCTTGCCCGTCCGTTCCAAAGCCGAAAGACGCGCCTCCCGCGCCTTAATCGCCTGCGGAAGTCGAAATTCGATCGCTTCGCTTTGCGCATCGGCATCCGAAAGCGCCGCCCTCAAGGCCTCAAGCTCCTTTTCAAGCGCCGCTTCAGACGACGTTCCGCTCGCGATCGCCTCGCCGAGCGCCGAGAGACGCGCCCGGATGCGGGGCATCGGCGCACCGCACGTTTCGATATACGACTGCCAGTCGTCGAGCAACGCCTCATATGCGCTCCGCATGGCATCGGCCGACGGCTCCGGACGCGCCGCGGGTCGATTCCGCTTCTCGGCTTCCGGCGCCGGGCTCGAAAGGGGCGGCCGCTCCCCGGCCTCCGTTCGGGACTTCGCGTCGGCGACGGTCGCCTGGTGCAACAGCACCTCCAGCTCATCGAGCGCCGCTCGGACAAAGGCGAGTTCTTCCTCCGCGCGAATGAGCCGGAAAAGGCGCAACACGCGATCTCCTTCGGCAAGCGCCGCTTTGACCTCAGGGAGAACGAACCGTATGTAGCGCTCCAATTCGCGCCGCGCGCGGTACGCTTCGGACGGCGCACCGCCATCGACATCCCGCCAGGACTCGGTATCCAGCGCGCTCTGATCGGTTTCCGTCAGCGCACGAAGCATGCGAACCATATCTTGCGCCTCGGAAAAACGCCGGCTCTGAAGCCGCAATTCGCGCCGCAGGGCGTGGGCGCGGAAACCCCCGATCAAGAGCGCCGCCGCCGCTACGGACAAAAACAGGCCGAGTACCAACCCGCTCACGGGGCTTCGGCCGGCGGACCGTGTCCCCGATTCGGCGATCGCCGTCGCCGAATCGGAAACCTCCGACGTCTGCCCGTCTCCGGTCAGCCGGCCGTCGGACTTCCCGGCCTGCGCCGCCTGTACGGGATCCGGCATCGGCAACGCACGAATCAGGTACAAAAGCGCCGGCACCAGGCCGTCGCTCGTGAGCGTCGGACGAAAGTACGCTTCGATCTTGGACTCCAACGACGGCGGGTCGACGCCCGCTTGGGCGAGTCGATCGCCGACACGGCTTTGGAGTACGCCTTCCTGCGCGTTGTACAACAACAAAAGGCCGGCGTCCGGTTGGCCGATCGCTTTCCATGCCGTAAGAAGCCCGTCGGAATCCGCGGACGATCCCCCATCCGCGATGTATACCCATACGGGATACGGCGTCTTCGCAAGCGCCTGTTCGAGTTCCGGACGATCCGCGGGATCGATCAAGCCGATCCGATCGATGAGCCGTTCATCCCCGACGGACGCTTTCGATCCGCCGGCCCCGAGGCTGTGCCCACCGAAGCTGACCAACACCCACAGCACCACGAGCAGTCCGATGATGTGCCCACGGCTTTGCATCCGCCGCTTCTCCTCTCGGTCGATCGACCACCTGCAAGATCGGGCAGGCCCATTTCGACGTACTCACCGTTTTGTCGATTTCATTCGACAGCATACCGGCAAAATCCTGCTGCGTCCGGGATTTTTTGACGTTAGGCGGATCATCCGCCGCGCCGTTCAGGGATACCGACCAGATCCGGCGGGACGAATTCCCCGAAGCGACGAAACGTAAACACATACCGCGTCGTATCGTCGGTCCGCGCGCCTTGGTCGGCGTACACCGCACGCTCGATGTACTCGATCCGTTTCGGTAAGGCGGTCTTGACGTCGTACGTCACGATGTACGTCCCGGACAGTTCCTCATCACCGTCATACGGCCGGTCGTCGACCTTCGAACCGGCGGAGAGATGTTCCACGGCCCGTTCGGTCGAAGCCGGCTCTGGCGCCGACCGTCCGGCGATGTCGCGGCGCAGCTCGGCGAGCAACGCCTTAGGATCGAGTTCGACGCGGATGATGCCGGCGTCGCCGCGCGGCGGCACATTGAACACCACGTTTTGGGCCAATGCCTGCATCCGCTTCACGTGTGCCCGGGGATCCCAGTTGTCGATCTCTTCCCGCACGGACTTCCGCTCGCCGCCGCCGACCGCTTCCCAGTTCACTTCATCGGCAAAACGCATATAGACCTCTTCGCCACGGGTGAAAATTTCCATATCATCGGCAAAACCGCCGTCTTTCGGCGTCACCGAAAGCATGACGTAAAACGCCGACGGAGACGAACCGCCGTGAAACAGTGCCGCCGGCTCGCTGGCACTCCCGGCATCCTGCCAGTGTACCTCGCCGTCGAATTCAAAAGATGCCCGATCCAACGCCGCGCTCATCTCAGAAAGCGCGTTCCGCGCCTCTTGGGACGTCCGCGCGTTTTGCCCCCCTTCCATGATCTGCGGCGAACAGGCACCGAGCCACAACGCGGCCGCCAAAGACATGGCGGCCCGAGCGGCCGATTTTCCGCTTTTCCACCACATCCTTACGCCCTCCGATCCGTTACGGCGATCCTTCGTCAGGTATAAGCTAACCAACCGGAGGGGAATTATGCCGGCGGCAGCGCGGAACGTCAGGACTTCTCCGAGGCGCTTTCGCCACGCACGTGCGCCCGATACAGGAAGCGCTCGCCCGCCTCCACCGTCACCCGCCCCAGTTCGACGAGGAAATCGAGGTGTCCGACGATTTCCGAGATGACGAGCGGCATCTCCTTCTCATACAACTTCGGAAAAACACGACGGGAAAGGCCGAACGCCGTCGGCTCTTCATGCAGAAGCCCGAGGATCAACTCGGCGCGCTCCTCCTGTTTGACGAGCCGTTCGCGGATGATGGCATGCGGATCCGTGACCTCCTCGCCGTGCCCCGGGTAGACGATGCAAAGCGGCAAGGCGAGCAGACGCGACAATGCCTCCCGGTAGACGACGAGCGAGCGCGGCCGCTCCGGCGTGCCGTAGGCCGGCTCGACAAAGGCGTTGGACGAGATGTGCCCGAGCAGATGATCGCCGCCGATGAGCTCGCCCGTCGCCTCTCGGTAAAGAGAGACGTGATCCGGCGCATGCCCCGGCGTGTGAAGCACGCGCCAACCGGGCAGCATCGGAAGCGCGTCGCCCTCCCGGACCGTCTCTATACCGTCGGGCGCGAGCGGTTCCATAAAACGCACGTAATCCGCGTAGACTTTCCGTGCTTCGGCGATGAGCGGCTCCGGAACCCCGGATTTCCGATACAGCGCCTCCAAAAACGCCTGACGCTCCACCAGAAAAGACATATCCTGCGTCACGTACGGTACCGCCGACGGATGGGCGTAAAGCGGCATCGGACGAACGTCGAGGAGGCGCGCCGAAAGCCCCACGTGATCGATATGGTGATGCGTAAGCACGAGCGCGTCGAAATCTCGGATGTGAAGACCGAGCGACCGCAGACCTTGAACGAGCGCGGCCCAGGCCTCGTCCGTGTTCGGACCGGTGTCGACGAGCACGAGCCCGTCTCCGTAGACGACGTAGACGTTCACGGCCCCGACGCGAAAAGGCGTCGGCAACGTGATGCACTTCACTTCACCGAGCGAGATGGCCGGCATCGCATACACTTCCTTCGACTTTCGAAATGCTTTCATTATACCGCGCACACATCGCCTGCTCAACCGTGGGAACGCACCGGACGGACCCGCCCATGCGGGGAGCATTCCGGACCGAATTGGACGAAGCGCATCTCTTCGCTATACTGAACGCGGAGGAGGCACGCACGAACAATGAACCATCCGTCCGACACCATCGGCGTCGAATCATGGCTTAAGGCGCATCCGCCGCTTCCCGCTTCCTTTTTCCGGCGACCGACGCTGGAGTTGGCCCAAGCGCTGCTCGGCAAAATCGTCGTGCACATCGCTCCGGAAGGGGTCGCCGCAGGGCGCATCGTCGAAACCGAAGCGTACCTCGGCCCGCATGACAAGGCGGCCCATTCCTACGGCGGCCGGATGACCCCGCGCACGCGGATCATGTACGGACCGCCGGGTTACAGCTATGTGTATAAAATTTACGGCATGTACGACTGCCTGAACGTCACCGCCGGCCCCGAAGGTGAACCGCAGGCCGTCCTCATCCGCGCCCTCGAGCCGGTATTCGGCGAAACGCTGATGCACGAACGCCGTCGCCGTCCGAAGCAGCGCAAACTGCTCACCGCCGGCCCCGGACGCCTGACGCAGGCGCTTGGCATCACCACCGCCCACTACGGCCTGCCGCTGTTCGTCCCGCCGCTTTATATCGCCTGCGGCGACGACGTTCCGCCGGAGCGGATCGTGCGCGGCAAGCGCATCGGCATCGATTACGCCGAAGAAGCGCGGGACTACTTGTGGCGGTTTTGGATTCATGATCATCCGTTCGTCTCGGTGCTGCCGAAACAAAACCGTTCTGTTTGAATGCCCGGCGATTCAAAAATCCCCCGGTCTTGCGCCCCGGGGGATTGTCCATACGATCATTGAAGCAGATTATTTGATGCTGGGTTTGTAATCATTCGGCGCTGAAATCAGCGACATATCCATGGTGTCCAGATCGTCTTTGTACACGAGAACCGCGTCCGTCACGTACTTGGTCTGAGCGGGTTGTTCGCCGCGGGCGAGCTTCACGGCAGCCTGAACCGCCAAACGGCCCTGCAGAACGACCTGCTGGGTGGACTCGCAGAGGATTTTTCCTTCCCGTAAATACTGCTGGCCGATCGCGCTCAAGTTTGAGCTGGCGATTTGAATGCTGCCTGTCTTGCCGGCAGAAGCAAGGGCGTCGGCCGCCCCGGCGCCCAGGTCATCCACCACGCTGCCGATCCCCTTAAGGTCGGGATAGGCCTGGAGCCAGTCTTCCATGATCTTGCGACCGGAAGTGCGGTCGGAGTTCGATTGCTTTTCAGCCACCAACTCCATCTCCGGAAACATCGAGGCCAATGTCTCCTTAAACCCGCGCACCCGCTCCATGGCCCAGTTGACGCCCGGAGGACCGGCCATCAGCGCGACCTGGCCCTTACCCTCCAGCTTCTTACCGAGACAGATCGCCTGCTGCTGCCCGAGTCCGTAGTGATCGGCGCCGACGGTAACGGCCAGCTTGTCGGTGGCAGGCAAGGAACTGACGCCGACGACGGGAATTCCCGCATCCACCGCCTGTTCGACCACCGGCGCGATGGCTTGTCCGTCCGTCGCGCCGACCAAAATGGCATCCACCTTGCGCTGGATCAGATCCAAAATCTGCTGAATCTGCTTGCTCGACTGATCGTAACCGCCGGCATCCAGCGCGATGAGCTCCACTCCCTGCTTCTTGGCTTCATCTTCGACGCCGTAATACAGCGACACCCAAAAGGCGGTAGCGACGGCAGGCGTGGCGAGACCGATCGTAATTTTCTTGCCGGTATCCTCTCCCTTGCCCGCATCCCCTTCCGTCCGGGTGCCCGTTTCGTTTCGCGGACTTCCCTGGTCGGTTCCGCCTCCTCCACTGCTGCAAGCGGTAAGCAGGACGCCGATGATGACGAGCAGCAAGAACCCCTTCAGTCGTTTCAACTTGAATCCCCCTCTTTCTCACCTGCTGACCGTTTTTTTATTGCGATGCGGGTTCGCCCTTTCGCCTGGCCGCCTGAACCAGGCTGATGTGCAGGCGATCCCACACGACCGCCAGGATAATCGCAGTCCCCAGCACGACCTGCTGCACGTAAGGCGTAACCCCGGCAATATTCATGCCGTTGCCCAGCACAGAGATGATCAGCGTCCCCAAGAGCGTGCCGATCGGGGTCCCGGTGCCGCCGCCGATGGAAGCTCCCCCCATCACCGAGGCGGCGATGGTCGAAAGCTCCAGCCCATTGGCCAACGTCGGCTGTCCGGAACTGGCCTGGGCCGTATAGATCACGGCGGCCATGCCCGCCAACGCGCCTGCCGCCGTGTAGGCGGCTGCCTTCAGAGGCACCGTGCGGATGCCGACGAGACGGGCCGCTTCTTCATTGCTCCCGATCGCATACAGATAGGTACCGAACCGGGTACGCCCCATGACAAAAACGACGAGCAACAGAATCACGCCGGCGATCAGAATCGGCATCGGCACGCCGAACCATTTCCCCCAAGCAAGCTGGGTATAGCTCCGCGGCAGACCCGTGATCGGGAATCCGTCCGTCAGCTCAAAAGCGAGTCCGCGCGCAAAGGTGAGCATGGCGATCGTCACGATGACGGGCTGAATGCGATAATGACTGACCAAGACACCGTTGACCGTCCCCACTGCCGCGCCGGTGCCGATGCCGGCCGCAATGCCGGCGAGCGGTCCGTATGCGCTCGCCGCCGAGGCGGAGATCACGCTGGAGAGGGCTACGTTCGAAGCGACCGAGATGTCCAACCCTCCGGAGATGATCACGATGGTCTGGCCGATGGCGGCAAGCAGCAGGGGCGAAGCCTGGAGCAAAACGTTGACGGCGTTGGAAACGGTCAAAAAATGTCGGTCGGCCTGACCAAAAAGGAGACCCATCAACAGCAGGATCAAGAGCAGACTGAATCGTCCGCCCAAAAGCGCGACCCATGCTCCTTTCCGCACAGCCTCACCCCCCCTCCTTGGCGCGCGGGAGACCCTGCCAACGCGAAAACAGCAGCGCCAGCACGGTCATGGCACCGGTAATCATTTGCTGCACATACGAAGAAATGGCGAAGAAGTTCAACGCGTTGGACATCGCACTGAAGATCAGCACGCCCAGCAAGATCTGGCGGACCGTACCTTCTCCGCCGCGCAGCGAAATCCCCCCGACGGCCAAGGCGGCGATCGCTTCAAAGGGAAGACTGGGGTAGAGATAAGGCTGACCCGAATTGACACGGGAGGCAAGCACGATCGCCGACAGGCCGGTAAACGTTCCCGAAAGCACAAAGGCGGCCAAGCGCACGCGTTGGACGTGAACGCCGGAAAGGAGGGCCACGAGACGATTCCCCCCGGTTGCCCGCAAATGCCGGCCGAAGACGGTCCGGGTAAGGACCAGATGGACGAAAATCAGGACCATCGCGGCGATGACGGTCACCGCCGGCAGCGGACCCAAAAACCCTTGCCCCGGCCAAGCGAACGAGGGGGGCGGAAACTCGATCGGCACCCCGCCTCCTAAATACAGGGCGATCCCTTGGGCGTAGGTCAGCATGCCCACCGTCGCGATGAACGCCGGCACACGCAGGCGTGTCACGACGATACCGTTCAGAAAACCCAACGATGCGCCCGTCAGAAGTCCCATGAGAATGCCGGGGACGGTCCCCAAAGACTTGGCGCTCATGACCGCGACCATGGAAATGACGGCGGCGGCCGATCCCAGAGACAAGTCAATCTCTCCGGCCATGACCACAAAAGCCTGGGCGACGGCCGCAATCAACAGCGGACTGGCTTGCTGAGCAATGGTCAAAAGATTGGCCGGAGAAAGAAAACGCGGTTTGAGCAAACCGACGATTAAGCAGGCCACAGCCAAAAACAGAAATCCGCCCCACGCTTCCCAACGGTACCAAGCTCCGGCATTTCCCCTTTCCTTCATGGCCCACCCCCGGAATCCGCACGACCCACCGCAAGCGCCAAAAGCTGATCTTCTCGCGCGCCGCGCCCCAGTTCGCCGACGATGCGCCCGCGCCGCATGACCAGAATGCGGTCACACATGCCGACAACCTCTTCCAGGTCCGAAGAAAAAAGAATCGCCGAGGCACCGCCCGCCACCTGCTCCGCGATGAGCCGATAGATTTCCGCGCGGGAGCCGACGTCCACTCCGCGGGTCGGCTCGGCAAACAGCAAAATGCGCGATCGGTTGGCCAGCCACTTGGCCACCACCACCTTTTGCTGATTGCCCCCGCTGAGCAACCCGATCGGCTGCTCCAGGCTCGTCATGCGAAGTCCGACGGCCTGAGCCAGTTCCGTCATCTTCCGGCGCTCTTCGCCCAGCTTAAGCCAGCCGTATGCCGCACGAAGCCTTAGACTGGGAAGGGCCATATTCTCACGAATCGCGTGCTTGAGCACCAATCCGGCGTTGCGCCGGTCTTCCGGAATAAAACCCATGCCGAAACGGATGGCGGCGCGCGGCGAATGAGGCAAACGTGCGCCTCCGATACGAATTTCGCCGCGGGGGCGCGGGCCGTGACCGAACAGGCTGTGGGCAAGTTCATGCACACCTGCACCGACCTGCCCGGTAATGCCGAGGATCTCTTGATGATACAGATCAAAGCTCACCCCTTCGTAGGCGCCCGCAAGCGAGAGGTCGCGCACGCTGAGCACCGGCTCGCCGCGTCGTCCCACCGGCGCCGGATACTGTTCTTCCAGCCGCCGGCCGAGCATCAGCTCGACGACGGTATCGGTGGAAGCCTGCTCAACCCGGAGCGTGCCGACGTTTCGTCCATCCCGCATCACGGTGATGCGATCGCCGATGGACTGAATCTCCTCCAAACGGTGGGAAATGTAAACAACGGCGACGCCCTCGGCTTTAAGCCGTCGGATGATGCGGAACAGCGTCTCCGTTTCTCGCGACGATAAAGAGGCGGTGGGCTCATCCATGATCAACACTCGAGCGCGAAAGGCAATCGCCCGGGCGATTTCAATGAGCTGCTGCGTCGCCAAGGAGAGTCGGTAAACCGGTTCTTCGGGCCGGACATCGATGTCCAAAGACTTAAGAATTTCGCGTACGGCCTTAAACATCTGCCGCCGATCCACCCACGCCGATCTCCCCGGCAGACGTTCCAAAAAGATGTTTTCCGCCACACTCAGCGCCGGAACAAGGCTGAGTTCCTGAAAGACGGTGCGAATGCCCAGTTGCCTTGCATGAGCCGGATTGCGCGGCGTGACAGACTTTCCGTCAATGCGGATTTCGCCTTCATCGGCGGCGTAAACGCCGGACAACACTTTCATCAGGGTCGACTTGCCGGCACCGTTATGGCCCAACAGGCAGTGGACTTCCCCTGCCGAGACGTTGAAATCGACGTGATCCAGAGCCAAAACGCCGGGAAAACGTTTGCTGATGCCTCGCATATCCAGAACGGGTACGCCCACAGGTCCTGCCACCCCTTTCGCACGCTTTCTGCCTCCCCTTCGACGCCTCGATCTTTGGATCGATCCCGGCGTATGCCCGTTCGAGCTTGCGCGCATCGCATCAATCTTGTTACACTGAAGGCGAGCGCGACGGCACATCGACGCTCTGTATCCAAACGCCCGAAAGCATTGCTCTTCACCGAAAAAATGGCCTAGCCACTAAGTCTTTGTTCCAATACTAACAGCCCGTCTCATGCGTGTCAACAGTCTGAAAACAAATGATCGCAAAATAGGAGGTATTTCTCATGGAGCTGAAACCGCTGCGCCGTACCAGCCTTTACCTGGCCATCGTCGAGCAGCTGGAATCCTACATCATGAGCGAACAGCTTCAGCCGGGGGATCGGTTGCCGCCCGAGCGGGATCTCGCCGAGACGTTGGGCGTCAGCCGCACGACGGTGCGGCAAGCCCTGGCCGTCTTGGAAGCCAAAGGACTGATCGAGTCACACATCGGCAGCGGAACGTACGCGAGGCGGAGGAGTCCCGAGTTTGCCGTGGCACGCCTGGCGCATCTCCTCGACCACGCTCGCGTCCGCTTGACCGAAGCGCTCGAAGTACGAAGCCTTCTGGAACCCGAAGTGGCTCGGCTTGCCGCAGAGCGCGGCTCAGACGATGAAATCAGGCAACTCACTGAACTCGCCGAACAGATGTCGGCCAAACAAGGCGACCTGGACAGCTGGTTGGCACAGGATTCGGCCTTTCACCAGGCCGTAGCCCGAGCGGCCAAAAACCGGATCGTGCTCACCATTCTCGAAGTCATCCACAACGCCATCGGCGAAACGCGCCGTCTTTCCTTATCCGCCCCCGAAGGCGTCAGCATTTCAACGGCGGACCACCTCGCCATCGCCCAAGCGATTGCCGCGCGTGACGGGAAAGCCGCGCAAGCCGCCATGGCGGCGCACATGGAAAACGTCCGACGTCTTGCAGCCGCTCAACTCGAAAAAACGGCACGCGACGAGTGACGCACCTCCACGAATCAATGCAGAGCGCCCGGATCGACGGTAAGCTCAATCGATCGGCAGATCCACTTTGTCCGCCGCGTCGGTACCGGGAAAGGGCCCCATTTTGATCTCGATCAGTTTGGTGCCGGGCTCGACAAACTCAATCGAATGCCCCTCACACATCAAAATGAGGTCGTCACGTCGGATGAGCACATCGGCCACGTGCTCGGCTTCTTTGGTATATAGGCCGATGCGCGCCGCGCCGGATTGACAGATCATGATCTGGTGGCGGGTCGGCGTCGACGGCTGTTCGTCGTTTCGGTGATAATGCGGCTTCACGCGCGATCCTTGTTCACGAGCCAACACGACTATCTGCAGCGGCAATTCGTCGGCGGTCACGTGGGCTTTGGTATAACGCTCTTTCAGCGGATCTGAGACCTGATACGCTTGATTGATGTGCTCGACTTCGGATTCCGTGTGAACAAACGGGGGAAAACTCTCGTAATCCGTGAAGTTCCCCTTGACGAGGAGCCCGATGAGCCTTCCGTCGCGAGCCCGAAACTCTTCAACCTGCCCAAGTTTGCCAATTTTCTTGCGTTCCACCTTGCTCATCCTCCTGTTTCTCATTTCGGTTTCAAAAGAACGGCGGCAAACATCCCGACTGCGGCCAGCCCGGCCGCCAGATAAAATCCGACGTCGAGCGTCCCGCTGCGGTCGGCCAAAAAGCCGGTGACATACGGCGCCAATACGGACGAGAACATGCCCGCAAAATTGAACAGTCCGAACACCGTGCCGTAAACGTGTCGATCGGCGAGATCGGCGACCAGCGCGGCCAAGACCGGATCCAAGGCGATCTTGCCGAAGAGGCCGTAGACGATCAAGGAGACGATCAAAGCCGAATCCGACCTCAAAAGCGGAATGGCGGCCAGAGAGACCGCCGCGAACGGCAGCATGATCATGGCGACGGTTTTGCGTTGCACGAGGCGATCGCTCGCCCAACTCGCCATGAGACCTCCCGGCACCGCCGTCCAGGCCACCAGAGACGAAATCCAGCCGACCGCAACGCCGTCATAACCCCGCACCGTCTGCAGGTAATATGGGAGCCAGGTCAAAATGACGAAGAACCCGTAAAGCGAACTGAAATTCAGCACATAAAGCAGAACCAGGTTGCGAGACCAAGGGCGGCATTCCCTCCCGAGCCCTGCCGGCGGCTTCTCGATCCCTTCGTCGACATCTATCGCCGGAACGGAAGCCGGACGGCGGTTTCCTGTCGCCGGCTCCCGGACAAAACGCCAAAAAGCCAACCCGGTGAGCAACGTCGGAACCGCCAGGATGATAAACGGCAAACGCCAGCCGTTCTCGAAACCTAATGCGGAGTAGCTCGATACCAAGAGCCCCAGGGAAATTCCGACCGCTTGGCCGCTGTTGATGATCGCCGCGCTGAGGCCGCGGCGGCTTACCGGCACCATCGCCGTCGACAAGGAAAACTGGGTCGGATAGTAGGTGCCTTGTCCGACGCCCGTTAAAACGCTTAAAAGCAACAGCGCGGCATAACTGGGCACAAATCCGGTCAACAACGTCCCAAACCCAAACAAGAGAAATCCGGGCACCAGGATGGGCAAGCGGCGGCCCAACCGGTCCGACAACATGCCGACCGGAATCTGGACGACCGTGTACGCGAGGAAAAACAGCGAGGAAATGAGCCCGAGTTGCGTCTGGTTGAGCTCCCATTCCATTCCGATCAGCGGCAGGACGGGCGACAGCACCGTACGGTTCGCGTACATGAACACCCAGCCGATGCCGGCGAGGATCACCACGGTATACCACGGCTGCCAGCGGCGCTGATGCGGCATGGCTAAGTCAGACAACGGGATTTTCAAGGATGCCGATGTGCTCGATTTCGGCCCGTACGACATCGCCCGGCCGCAAGAACCGCGGCGGATCGAACGCAAAACCGCAACCAGCGCCCGTTCCGGTTGCGATGATGTCGCCGGGGAGAAGCGTAAGACCTCGGGACAAACTTTCGATGATGGCGGGGATGTCCCAAATCATGTCGCGCGTGTTCATGCGCTGGCGCAATTCACCGTTGACGGTCAAGCGCATCTCCAGCGCCAGCGGATGCGAAAACTCGTCAGCCGTGACCAACCAGGGACCCATCGGGCAGAACCCGTCGAGGCTTTTCCCTTTGAACCACTGCCGATGCGACTGCTGCAAATCACGCGCCGTAACGTCGTTGACGATCGTGTAGGCGAAGACGTGCTTTAGCGCATCTTCCCGGGCGATGTCGCGTCCCCCCCGACCGATGACGACGCCCAGCTCGCATTCATAGTCCAATTCGCGGGTCAGACCGTAGCCGGTGATCGGCTTGCCGGGATGGTTGACGGCCGTGGTGGCCTTCGTAAAAAAGATGCACGCTTCCGATACGCCCGCCGCGCCCTTCCATACCCGGTCGCCTTCCTCGACATGCTCCCGATAATTGCGCCCCACGCAAAAGATGTTGCGCACCGGACGGAGGAGCGGCGCGAGCAACTCCACCGACGCCAGTTCCGACACGGCCGCGTCCTTGACCAGGCCGCGTTCGAAGGCCTGCTGAACGCGTCCGGCCGCTTCGAGGCCGGATTCTTGGGCCTGGATAAAGGCCAGCATGTCCCGGCTCCAATTGCCGGGCGGCAGCGTGAGCCCGTTGAGCTCCGGCGCCAAAGCCACGACAAGGTCCTGCATGACGAGACCGATGCGTTCCTCTCCGTGCGCACGATACGTCGCCAGTTTCATCTTGACCCTCCCCGGTTTGTCACATGAACCACTGGACCAGTGGCTAGACCAATTGTATCAAATTCAGAATCCACTTTCAAGAGCGCCTTGTCTTTGCGCGCCTCATCTTTGCGCGCCTTGTACCTGCCGCATCACGATGATCACATGCACCGCCTTGGTCTGCCGATCGATCCAGACGACGGTGATCGGTTCCGGGAGCGCCGTGCCGGACGGCTCGCCGCCGCCAGGGACACGCCGGTCGCCATCGCCGTCCATCGCCGCGCGCGACGCCTCCCCTGCCTCGTCCCGGCGGTTGGTCCAGATGGCCGCGTTCCTTGCGCCGGTCTTCGCGTCCGCCCACACCGCCTTAACCGGCATGGCCGTCGTCCGCACGGTATCGGCCGTTTCTTCCGCCAGCTCGCCCTGCCATTCGCTGAAAAACCAGCCGGAAAAACCGACGCAAAACAACAGCACCCCGAACACCCAGGCGACCGTCGAACGGGAAAGCGCCGGACGCGCGGCCAGCGCGCGGATGGACGCCAAATATGAATGCACTCGACGCGACACGGCCAACCGCAGCCGGGCGCGACGGAGGCGGAGATAAACCCGTTCCGACGGAGCGCGCTTTCGCGCGGTACGGGCCGCTGTTCCGACGCTTTCGGCCGCGGCATCGAACACCTGGTGCGCCTCTTCCGGAAGTCCGGCGATCAGCGTTTGCCACGCCGCGCGCCGTTCGGCGCACATGAGGCATGTCCGAGCGTGCCGATCGAGCGCTTCTTCGGTCTTGGGATCGAGGCGCATCGCCCAACGCTCGACCCACGCCGTCTCCGGCGGACAAGCCGCCTGCTCCGATGTAAATCCTTCCGCCATCCGCGCTCACCGCCCCCTTCCGTCCTCGTCGGACAGCCAACCGCCTTGCGCAAATCGCCTTCGGAGGCGCGCGATGCCGCTTCGGAGCTGCGATTTGACCGTCCCGAGCGGGCGACCGAGCGCTTCAGAAAGCGCCCGGTGCGAAAAACCGAGCGCATAATGCCCGATCACCGCCGTCCGCTCCGCGTCGGAAAGCTCATTCAGGCCGGACGCAAGAAGCGTGCGGGCCCCTTCGGCCCACAATCGCCGCTCGGCGCGCTCCCAGTCATCCGCCTCTACATGCGCCGCATCATAGGCGCCGGAGACGACCAGCGTGCGCTCGCGCCGTTTGCGGCGAAGCTCGTCCAGCGCCCGCGAGCGGGCCATCACGAGCAAGTAAGCGCCGAGCGTTCCGCGGGCCCCGTCGAACCGCTCCGGCGCTTTGAGCCACGTAAGGAACACGTCGTGCGTCACGTCCTCGGCGAGCGCGTCATCGCCCAAGATCGACTGCGCCACATGATAGACCGACGGCGCAAAGCGACGATACACGGCGTCGAACGTCTCCGCGTCGATATACCCTTTGGAATCTCCTTTGGACGACAAGGCGCCTTCCCCCGCATCGCTGACCTTCCGTGATCCGCGCACCCAAAGACGCATGCTCGGTCGATCCCGTTCGCCCTTCACGATAGCGCACCCGAACCGAGAGCTCAAGCATCCGTTTGGGCAATATATGCATCATCCGATCATTTGTCGTGATCGTATTGAAGGTGGAATCAATTTGTAGGTGGAATCCGACGCCGACCAAACCAAGGAGGGTTGTCGAACATGCGTACACGCCGACTGACAGCGCACGCCGCCAAAGCGCTTGTGACCGTATCGCTGATGCTCGCGATGTCGCTTGCCGTGATCCCGGCGCCCGTCACCTTTGCCGCCCCCGCCGGGGTCACCTTTTTCACGCCGTATACCGACGTCGCCGTCACGCCCGGCGAGACGATCACCTACAGCGTCGAAGTGAAAAACACGACCGCCGAGATCAAACGCCTCACCCTCGGCGTCGGAGCGCCGAGCGGCTGGGAGACGAACCTCACCGCCGGCGGCTACAAAATTCAAGAGATCGCCGTTCGGCCAAACGACAGCGAGACCGTGACCTTGACCGTCGACGTGCCGCTCAAGATCGACAAAGGCTCCTATCGCGTGACCCTCGTCGCGGACGGCTCACCGGTCTTGCCGCTCAACATCAACGTTACCGAACAAGGCACGTACCAGGCGGAGCTTTCCACCGACCAGCCGAACATGGAAGGGACGAACAAATCGACCTTCAACTATGATCTGAAGCTTAAAAACCGCACCCCCGACACGCAGACCTTCGCGCTGCGCGCGGAGACCGAAGCCGGATGGAACGTGCAGTTCACCGTCGACGGCAAAGACGTGACCTCGGTGACCGTTGACCCCGGCGCGCAGAAAACGATCCGGGTGTCCGTCAATCCGCCGAGCCGTATCGAAGCGGGCTCGTACAAAATCCCGATCAAAGCGGAGACGAAAAACTTGAGCGCCGAGCAGACGCTGGAAGTCGTCATCCGCGGCACGTACGGCCTAAAGCTCTCCACGCCGAGCGGCGTCCTGTCGACGGACATCAACGCCGGCGGCGAGCGGCGTCTTACGATCCGCGTGGAGAACACCGGCTCCGCGCCGCTCTCTAAGATTCAGCTTTCGGCCGACACGCCGGTCGGTTGGGATGTGAAGTTCGATCCGGACACCATCGACACGCTCGCCCCGAATGAGTCGAAAGACGTCACGGC
Organism: Hydrogenibacillus sp.; assembly: GCA_014896255.1. GTDB lineage: Bacteria > Bacillota > Bacilli > Thermicanales > DSM-22653 > Hydrogenibacillus. The sequence goes on along the minus strand of JADBKT010000006.1, from coordinate 14,759 downwards.
CACGATGCGCGCCGACAAGAAAGCGATCACCGGCGACTACGTCGTCTCCATGACGGCGCGCACGCCGGAGGTGGAGGACAATGCGACGTTCCGCGTGACGGTGAAGACGAGTCTCCTCTGGGGAATCGTCGCCGTCGTGATCATCGCCGCCGTCCTCGGCGCGCTGTACGCCTTGATTCAAAAATACGGGAGGCGGTGACGGTGTCTCACGTCATCGAGCTCAAGTCCCTCACCAAACAATACGACCACGTCCGCGCCGTCGACGCTCTGACGCTGGACATCCGAGAGGGAGAGGTCTTCGGCCTTCTCGGCCCGAACGGGGCCGGGAAGACGACGACGATCTTGATGATGCTCGGCCTCGTCGAACCGACCGACGGTGAGGCGCGTATTCTCGGCATCAACGCCACCCGCGAGCCGCTTCGGGTCAAACAAGTCGTCGGCTACCTCCCCGACGACGTCGGATTTTACGACGATCTCACCGGTCTGGAAAACCTCGTCCTCACCGCCCGCTTAAACGGCCAAAGCGACCCGGAAGCGGAAGCATCGGCCAGAGCGCTTTTGGCGCGCGTCGGGCTCAAGGACGCGGCGGACAAAAAGGTCGGCGCCTACTCCCGAGGCATGCGCCAGCGCTTGGGGCTCGCCGACACGCTCATCAAGCGGCCGAAGATCATCATCCTCGACGAGCCGACGCTCGGCATCGACCCGGAAGGTGTGCGCGAATTTTTGGCCTTGATCCGCACCCTCAGCAAAGAAGAGGGACTCACGGTGCTCCTCTCCTCCCACCATCTCCATCAGGTACAGGCGGTGTGCGATCGCGTCGGCATTTTCGTCGGCGGGAAGCTGATCGCCGTCGGCACGGTGGAGGAGCTTTCGGCGACGCTCTTTACCGAAGAACGGTTCAGCGTCGAGCTTGCGGCCGAACCGCTCACCGATGAACTCATCGACCGGTTGCGCGCCGTCCCCGGCGTCGCCGCCGTCGAACGCACGATGGACGGCGTGCTCATCCGCGCTTCGGCGGATGTCGCCGCCGAGGTGGCCCGCACCGTCGTCGAGGCCGGCAGCGCCCTCACCCGTTTAAGCCGGCGGGCGTTCGGATTGGACGACATCTACCACCGCTACTTCGAAGGGAGGGACTGACGTGCGCCGCACCCTCTCCGTGCTGTTCCGCAAAGAAGTCGCCGACCACATCCACTCATGGCGCTTCAACATCTTGATTGCCCTCATCGCCCTCACCGCGCTGGCGTCGATGTACACCGCCGCCCAGTCGATCCGCGACGTGGTGCCCAAGCTGGACACGCCGCTCGGCGATGTGAGCCTGTTTTTGAAATTGTTTACGGCCTCCGACGGGAAGCTCCCGACGTTCGTCGCCTTCGTCGGCTTCCTCGCCCCGCTTTTGGGCCTCGGCATGGCCTTTGACGCCATCTCCAGCGAGCGGAACAGAGGAACGCTCGTCAGGCTCCTCGCCCAGCCGCTGTACCGCGACGACATCATCCTCGCCAAATGGTTCGCCGCATTGGCCGTCGTCGGGACGTTCTTCCTCGCCCTCGGCTTTTTCGTCATGGGTCTCGGCCTGTTCCTCTTCGGCATTCCCCCGACGGCGGAAGAGGTCTTGCGCATCGTCTTTTTCCTCCTCGTCACCGCCTTGTACGTCGCCGTCTGGTTGAGCCTGGCCATTCTCTTTTCGATCCGCTTCCGCCAGGCGGCGACGAGCGTGCTCGCCGGAATCGCCGTGTGGCTTTTCTTCAACCTCTTTTATCCGATGATCGTCGATCTCATCGCCCCGATCAGCACTCAGGGGACGGTCGACGAAGTGCTGCGGCAGATCGGGTGGCACCAATTTTTAAGTCGCCTGTCGCCGGTGACGCTCTATCAAGAAGCGACGACCATCCTGCTCTCCCCGGACGTCCGCACCCTCGGCCCGATCACCGTAGAACAAAGCGTCGGCGCCATTCCGACGCCGCTTCCCTTCGGGCAGAGCCTGCTCCTCATCTGGCCTCAGGTCGCCGGGCTCGTCGCCATGAGCGTCGCCCTGTTCGGCATCTCATTCACGCTGTTCATGCGGCAGGACATCCGCGGGCGGTGAATGTGCCGGCACGGCAACTCCTGAAACTAACGCTGGAAATGAACGGCTGAGATCGGCGTTCGTCGTGCCTCTTCCCCTTGATCTCCCTGGAAGACGTCGACGACGCGGAGACGGATGTCTTTTTCATTCACCTTAAGCTCTTTCAAGCTGCCGGATGGCTTGCCGGAGGCGAGTTCGATCCTGGTCGTACCGAGGATCCGGTCGTCTTTAGGATCAAGCCATTCGATGTCGATGGCGTGATGCTTGCCGCTGCTTAGGATCCCTTTTTCGCTGCGGGTCGTATACGTGCCGTTGATGATGATATAGGAGTCGTTGTCTTGGTAAACGTCTATGGAAACGGTGACGGTACGCGGATAAAGGTCGACGGCGAACGTGCCGCGCTTGCCGTCTGGCTCTGACAAGATTTGGTCTAAGCCGATGCCGTCCTGCGCCGGATCGGCTCGGTCGTCGCGGTCGGGAACGGCGAATCGGACGATCGGCGCGATGACCGTCGACTGCCCGCTGTCCGGACTGCCGAGCGTCTTTTCGTTCGACAGGAGGAGGGTGAGGCCGGTCATGTCGCCTTCCGGCAGATGGCCGTAGTATTCCACGACGATTTTCCCGCCGGGCAAAAGTTCGACGTCCGATGCCGAAGCTTTCGCCGGATAGAAGCGCCGGTCGCGGTCGATGTAGGACGCGTTCCACTGCGGCAGGCGGATGATGTCTTGGCCGTCATTCGTCCATTCGACGACGGTGGAGACGATGTCGTAGTCGTCGCCGTAGTACGTGCGCCGCTCGCGGACGACGCCGGTGATTTTCTGCTCGTCCACTTCGACGGTCGCCCGACTGCCGACGGAAACGATGTCGACATCGCGTTCGTCGCGATCGGCGGTGTAGGCGATGGTCGGCCAGGGGACGGCATCGTTCGGAAGCGGAAGCGACTCGGGCATCAAGACGAAGACGGCGCCGGCGGTTTTCGTATCGCGGTCTAGGCGGATGTTCGCGATGTATCGCAGGCGCTCGCCGGGTTCCAGACGCGCGCGGTCTTTTTCCGGGGCGATGTCCGTCCGGTAGCGCTTGCCGTCGGAGAGGCGCAGTTCGCCGCGCCAGGGAGCCGTCGCAAACGGGTACCGGCCGCTGTTTTCCACATCAAAGACGAACGAGAGGATGTCGCCCGAACCGCGCGGCAGGCGCGCCGCGTCGACAAAGGTCAGCGTCGCTTCTGCGCCTGCTCTTCCCTTCCAGATGTAGCGCTCATTCAACCGAAGGCGCGGCGTCCCTTCACCGAGAGAGAGGGGGACGGAAAACTGGGCGACGGCCCGAAGCAGCGCGGCGGACGCGCCGCCGTCTTTTGCGGTGCTTTGGGCGGCATTTTCGATGGCCACGACGAGGCGGAGATTCGCCGCTTCACCTTCCGGCAGGCGGGCTTTTGCGGCGAGGGTGACGGTCCCTTTCGCAGCGAGGACGTTCGCGGCGCTTTCCGCCTCGTCGCCCTTTGAACGAAGCGCCTCCACCAAGGCCGGATAGAGGCGGCCGTCGTCCGTCCAGTAGTAAGCACGGAACGTCGGCAGGGCAAGCGGCCGAGGCGTGAGATTGGCGACTTCAAGCAGGGTGGTCACGAGATCGTCCTGCAGATGGGTTTCGACGCGCCGTTCGATGGTTTTAAACGTCAGGGCTTGTCCGCGATGTTGGATCGTCTGCTTGCCGTCGACGACGGTCGACAGCAACAGAGAGTCGTTGTACAGCCGATAATGGAGGGTCGGCCAGGGGAGCGTTCCCTTGGACGGGATATTGGCCGGACGCTCCGTGTCGGTATTTGGCGTGAGGTTGAGCGTCGCCTGCGTGATCGTCCAGTCATACGGGACGCGGACGTTCAACGTGTAGTAGAGGCGTTGGCCGGGATAAAGCGCCGGCTTCTCCTCTTCAGGCGCGACGACGACGGGGAAGGCGGTGCCGGAACCGTCTTTCAGCTCGCCCTGCCACGCAGAAAGCTCGATCGCTCCTTCGCCGGTGTTGGAGACGCTGAAGCGGGCGGTGATGACGTCTTCGCGTCCATCGGGAATGCGGGCCGGGAAGCCGTCGAAGACGAGCTGCGCCCGCGCGCCTCGTGGGCCGTCGACGATCACCGGATCGAACAGCGAGCGTTCTTCGGACGCATCGCGCGTTTCGGTCGAGGACTTCGGGATGTTGCGGAAGACGGCGATCGGCACGTCTTTGCCCTCGCTTCCTTCCGTGCCGCCGTCATGATACAAGACGGCGATCGACGGTTGCGCGACGGACGCTTCGGCGGGGACATCGGCGGCGTAGGTCAGTCGGACGGGGAGGCGCGGGAGCAGGAGGGTGGCGTCTTCGCCGCGGTTTTTGGTCTCCTCGTCGGCGAGGAGCGGATAGGCGGCGCCGTCATCGGTGATGAGAAAATAGCGCAAATCCGGGAGCTTTCGCGCCGTTTTGCCGATGTTCTCGAGGGTCAAATCGAAGGCGAGCGTCTTCCGCTCTCCGCGCACTTGTTCAAAGCGGCGCGCGAAGGCGGCCTGGACGGCGCCGTCGGTGAGCGGGATTTTTTGCTGGGGTGCCGATTCGACGGCTTGAACCGCTTCCCAGCGGATCGGGATCTCACCCAGCGTGCGTTCAAAATCGGGCTGGCCCATGTCCCAGCGGATGAGGCGGAGTTTGAGCCGGTCCTTGACGTCGGCCGCCGGAAGCGTGGCATAAAAGACGAAATCGGTCGTCATTCCCGGAAGAACGCGCGTCCGATCCGGCTGGATCATGGCGATGGGCATGCGCTTGCCGTCGAGTTCGAGACGCAACCAATACGGGAAAAAGTCAAACACCTCGCCGGATGCGTTTTGAAGCTGAAGGATAAACGCAAACGTCTCGCCGCCGTCCGCGTTCGGTAGATGGTGGATGGCGTTGAGCTGGAGATGAACCTCTTTGTTGATCGAAAGCGGCTCAGAGAGGGCTGTCGCCCGGTCGTCATGCTTGCCCTGCGCACCCTGTTTTCCGCCGCCGTCTTTGGCCGCTTCACCCGAAGGCGGGAGCAGAAGGAGAAAGAGGAGTGCGCTGAAAAGCGCGGTCAAGCGCAAGCATCGGAGGGCCGTTCGCCGGTCACGGAGCTGCATCTTAAGGCTTCACCTCGCTTAAGCGGTCCGGATCTCTGGTGCGTCATGGATCGCACTCACCGCATGCTTTGCTGCATGTCTTGAACGAGGGCTTGCGCCTGTTGTTCCGCTTCGCGGAGCGCCGTGTCGACGTCGACGTTTTGATGGCGGATTTGGTCCATCGCCTTGTTCAAGGCTTCATAGACTTTGGACAGGGCATCGATGTTTTGGGTACCGCCCTCGATCCAGGATAACGGTTTGCGCATGCCGAAGGCTTGTATGTTGAGATTTTGGTATTCCGGACGGTTGTTGAGATCGCTGTATGCCTTCAGACCGGAGAAGCCGTCGGCGGAATGCATGGATTGGGCGACTTTTTCGCTCATCACCAGCCGGATGTAGTCCCAAGCCAGATCGGGTGCGCCGGAGACGGCATTGATGGCAAAGATCTGCATGGCGAAGAGCGGCCCGCCGATGTCCGGATGATCGGCCGGATGGGGAAAAGGGACGAGGTCCCAGGCAAACGACGGCGGACTTTGATCGCCGAAGGAATAGCGCCCGCTCAACACGCCGACGATTTCGTCGACATCCGATACATTGACGATTTGCATCGACGCACGCTCGTTGATCAAGTCATTCAAGCTGAAAGGTCCGTCAGCAGCGGGCTGGGAGATGACCGCCGGAGCCTCTCCGTTCTCGCTTTGATTTTGCACTTCTTGCATAAACCAATCATGTTGCGGTTTGGCGATGACCCCGCGGCGTTCGAGGTCGACGAGGCGTGCGTAGATGGCGCGCCGCTCGGGGGTGTTGATCGGGTTGAGGCGGCCTTCTTCGTCGAAGAAGTTGATGCCTTGCTGCTTTAAGAGCAGCTCGGCGAAGAAGAACAAGTTCCCGAAGGACTGGCCGAGCGAGAATCCGGCGACATGTCGGCCGTTCTTGTCGCCGGTGAGCGCTTCGGCGAGATCGAACAGTTCGTCCCACGTCATGTCGTCCGTCGGGTACGGAAGCTGGTGTGCGTCAAAATGGTCTTTGTTGTAAGCCAAAGCGGAGCTGCTGTACCTCGGCGCCAATCCGTACAGTTCGCCTTTTCCGCGTTCGCGCAAGCTCTCGACGAGTCCCGGCGCCAGGCGGTCGAGAGGAAAGCGATCCCGTTCGATATAGCCGTCGAGCGGCATGAGGAGACCTTCGTCGACGAGCGACGTGAGCAGATCGTCGAACAGCACGACGACATCCGGCGCCTCCGGGCCGCTCAACAGATCGCGATAGATTTGCACATAATCGACGCGCACGCCGGCCTCGGGATCTTCGGCTTCCTTTCGTCGCGCTTCTTCAATCGCGGCGCGCATGGCTTCTCCGGCATCGATGAGTTCAATGTCGACGTTCTCATGGGTGGCGGAAAAGACGGCGTTGTACACTTCCAGCCCGTAGGTATCGCCCAGAATGCGCAGGGTCTTCGGAGCGCCGCCGGACGTTTCCCGAGATGCGCTGCAACCGGCGAGCAGGACGGCGATCAGGGTCATGGCGAGCGCGAGCGACCGAAGCGCGGGGAAAACCGGACGGACGACGGGCGGCTTGGAGATGCGCACGGCGGAAACCTCCTCGTTCGATGTTTTGCTCGACACGGCGATCAGCGGGAACCGCCCCCAGGCGTCGCTTGGACGTTTTGTTCGGCTTGACGGAGCGCTTCGTCCACGCTAGCGTTTTGGCGACGCACTTGATCCATGGCTGACCTTAAAATCGATTGAATTTGGTAATACTGTTCTTGGTATTGCCCGACGGGAGAAGGCGGTTTGCGCAGCCAGAAGGCGTCGAAGTGAATGTCGGCGAATTCCGGACGTTTGTTGAAGTCGACGTAGGCGTTCAGTTCGGACATGTAGCTTTTGGTGCGAAGCGATTTGGCCACTTTTTCGCTCATCGCCTCGCGGATGTACGTCCAGGCGAGTTCGGGTTGGGCGCTGTTGGCGTTGACGGCAAAGATTTGATAGATGTCGACCGGCCCGCCGACGTCCGGATGATCGGGATCGACGGGAACAGCGGCGATGTCCCAGGCAAACGACGGCGGTTGCCATGTTTCGTCGTTGAACATGAAGTTGTAACGGCCGCTCAGCACCCCTTGCAACTGGTCCAGATCGGTTGGCCGGACGAACTTCATCGCCGCCCGCCCGCTCAACAAATCATCGTCTTCGAACGGGTGCATACGGGGTATCACTTTCGCACCGCCGGTCGCACCCTGTTTGTTCATCTCTTCCAATCGCTCATAATACGGCCGGGTGATCACTCCGCGGCGTTCCAGGTCGACGACGTTCGTCCAGACGTCTCGTCGCTCCGGCGTGTCGATCGGTTGAGGTTTGCCGTCATCGGAGAGAAGCCGGACGCCCTTCTGCTGGAGCAAAAATTCTGCAAAATTTAAGAGATCGCCCAATGAGCCGATCGAGAGTCCGGCGACCGGCTGGCCGTTTTTTTCGCCGGTGAGCGATTCGGCCAGATCGAACAGTTCGCTCCACGTCATGTCGTCCGTCGGGTAGGGAAGATTCAGTTCGTCGAAGCGGTCTTTGTTGTAGGCCAGGGCGACGGCGTTGAACGTCGGCGCGAGGCCGTAGAGCGTGCCGTCGCCGAGATCGCGCAAGGCTTCGACGAGGCTCGGGGCCAGGCGATCCAGCGGGAACTTGTCTTTTTCCACGTAGCCGTCGAGGGGGGCGAGGAATCCGCTTTGGGACAAAGACGCCAGAAGATCGCTGTTTAAGACGACGACGTCCGGCGCTTCCGGGCCGCTTAGGAGTTGCTCGTACAGTTTGAGTTCATTGAATGCTCCGGGTCCGGATGTTTCTCCTCCCGGGTTGTTCGCGGCGTCGCGCTGGAAAGCTTGGAAAGCGTCTTCGCGCGCACGGTTGATGTCGATGAATTCGATCTCCGCATCCGGATGGGTGACGGCGAAGACGGCGTTGTAAAGGTCGAGAAAATACGCGTCTCCGAGCACGCGGAGCGTCTTCGGCGTGCCGCCGGTCGTGTTTTGGGCCGGATTGCAACCGGCGATGAGGACGGTGAGGACGAGGACGATGAACAGGCGGGCTCGGACGGTGTGCCGTCTTAGGCGCATGGGGATCAACTCCTTCTATATCGGATGATCGGCATGGCGGGGCGATTCATTCACGGGCCGCGCGGTTTTGGCGCGCCGGGCGGATGACGAGGGCGTCGCCGCGCCGTTCGACGACGGCATGGCGGTCGATGCCGAGGGCTTGCAGGTCTTCTTCCGGGAGCTGGATGCGCCCGGCGGCGTCGACGACGGCGTAGGAGCGGTGTTCAGCGCTGCCCAACGTTTTCAGCGCCTGATCTGCCGGTTTTTGCGCTTGATTCGATTCATGGGTCGTTTCGCCGGTTGGGGATATGTCTTCGGCTTGGCGGAGAAATTCGGTGGAGATGAGCCCGTCGCGCATCATGACGACGCGGTCGACGGCGCGGGCGACGGACAGGTCATGGGTGACGATGACGATCGTCGTGCCCAGGGTGCGGTTCAGCGTGCGAAAGACGTCCAGCACGCTTTGGGCGGTGCGGTTGTCCAGGGCGCCGGTCGGCTCGTCGGCGAGGAGCACCTCCGGGCGGTTGGCCAGCGCCACGGCGATCGCCGTGCGCTGCTGTTCCCCGCCGGAGAGGGTGTGCGGCCGGGCGTGCAGGCGTTCTTTGAGCCCGACGCGGGTCAAGAGTTCGACGGCGTAATCGCGGTCGACGCGCCCGGCGAGGCGCATCGGGACGAGGACATTGTCCAGCGCAGACAGGTACGGCAGCAAGTTCCGCGAGCCGTTTTGCCAGACGAAGCCGACCGTCCTTAAGCGATAGTCGACGAGGGACCGGAGCGGTTGTCGACTTAAATCCCGACCGGCGACGCGCACCTTTCCGGCCGAGGGGCGGTCCAGGCCGCCGAGGATGTTCATGAGCGTCGATTTGCCGCTGCCGCTCGCACCGATGATGGCCATCAGCGCGCCGCGAGGGACGGTGAGATCCACGCCCTTGAGCGCCGTGACCTCGACATCGTCGGATTTGTAAATTTTGACCACGTCTTCGCAGACGATGACCGGCTCGAAGGCGTCGTCCGCAATCTCCGGCGCTGGGGAGGCATCCGAACGATCGGTTTCATCGGGGCCGTTTCCGGCGCGGGGATGTCGAAGATGTCGAATCATGCTGATCTCGCCTCCTGATCGATTCCCTGGCGGGCATCTTTATCGTTCGGCGCCGAGTTTCAGCGTCTCGCCGAGCTTCAGGCGGAATGCCTCGCGGATGATGATCGCGGCGGTGGCGGCCAGGGCCAGGAGGGCCACTGTCGCCATCGTCCAGGCGTCTTCCGGGCGGAAGACGACGGCAAACGGCGGCGTCTTCGTCCCGCCCGCAAAACTGTGCTCCAGAAAAGGAAGGTATAACCTGGCCGCTAAGGCGCCGCCGGCGAGGCCGAGGGCGAGGGCGCTCCCGACGCTCAGTACCTGTTCGACGACGAGCCAGAGGATGAGCTCCGTGGTCGAAAGGCCGGAGGCGCGGAGCAGGCTGAACGTCGGTGCGCGGCGAAGCAAGGTAAAAGCGGTGATGAGCGCGTAACCGGAGAGCGTGGCAAAAGCGGCGATCAGAAAATCCAGCGTGAGCGTGCCGAAGACGCCGCCCAAAAACGGCTGTTTGCGCTGGAGGATGCGTTCGGAACGGTGATCGATCACCTCGCTTAAGGGGACGTCTTTATCGAGGAGCGCTTGAACGGCATCGGCCAAGCGCCCGTCCGGCTTCAGCCGAAGCCAGACGTCATACGGCTCGAGGGGCCAGACATCCTGCACATAGGCCAGGTTGGCGACGAAAAACGGGCCGTCTTCCGGCGCCAAGGTCGGCCAGTATGGCACGCCGGCGAAGATGATGAATTCGGCCGTTTTACGTTCGAGCGAAAGCGTCAATACGTCGCCCGGTTTGAGGCCGGTTTTGGTCAAAAAGTCGTCGGAGGCGATCAGCGCCGCTTCGTGCTTGCCCAACAGGCGGAGGTAGTCAAACGGGTGGTGCGGGGCGTACAGATCGGGCAGGAAGTATGCCGTTTGGGCGAAATCGACGTTGTCGATGGCCATCAGCCGGCCTTTCCCGAGCGCCTTCGTCCCGGCGGCGACGGCGACGTCCCGGACGAGGACGCGCGCTTCGTGGGCCACGCCGGGGAGGTGTTGAAACAACTCGAACGGGGGTTCCACATAGACGTAGCGGAGCTTCGGCCCGTCGTCGTTGCCGTCTCCGCCGCCCGCTCCTCTCCCTCCGCCGGGTCCTCCGCCGAAGCCGCCCGGCATCCCGCCGAATCCGCCGCTCCCCCCGCCGCCGGTGCCCCCGGGAATCCCCGGCGTACCGGCGCTCCCGCCGACCGAGACGAGCGAAGAAGGATCCAGCGTCGTCTCCCACTGGGCGCGGATCACGGCATCGGCGCCGGTGGCGTAGGTAAAGGCGTTCTCCCAGTTCGTCTTGAGCGTCGCCGCCGTCTCCGCGCTGTAGAGGCCGAGGGCGAGCGTCAGCGACACCAGCCGCATGATCGCCGTATAATCTTTCGGCGTGCGCGAGAGCGTCGTCAACGCGAGTTCGACCGCCAGGCCGAAGCGCCCGGCGATTCGCTGCAAAATGCCCATGATCCACGGGTACAGGCGCAGGAGAAAGCGCGTCACGGCGACGATGGCGAGGGCCGGAACGAGGATGAAGAGGGGGTCGATGCTGCCCGCGGCATCGGCACCTGTCGCGCCGCTCAAGCCCGCTTGGCGGTGCAGGGCAAACCAGCCGTACGCCGCGACGGCCAGGAGGCCGATGTCCAATCCGACGGCGGCGGCGACACGGGATCGCTCGCGGCGGCGGGCCCGGACGCTCGCCGCGTCGCTTAAGAGGCGTCGGGCGAGGAAGAGGCGGACGCCGAAGGCGGCGGCGAGGGCGACGAGCGCGTACAGGGCGATGTCGGGGGTGAGGCTTAAGGGAATCGATTTGCGCCGGACGAAAACCAAAAAGCCGGCCGAAGCGCCGATGACGCGGGCCAGGCCGTAGCCGAAGGCGAGGCCGAACGGCAACGCGAAGACCCACTGCAAAAACGTCTCGTAGGCGTAAAGGGTGTAGATTTGTCGCCGGCGTGCGCCGCGCCCGAGAAGGAGGGCGATCTCGTGGGTTTCTCCCGCGATGACGAACCGCCCGGTGGTATGAATGAAATCGAGCAAAAGCACGGCGACCGGAGCGACCAAGGCGATGAGCATTTGCTTCAAGCGGGCGTTCTCGCGTTGGAAGCGGTCAAGCAAGTCGGCGAAGGACACTTCTACCCGCGTCTGCTCGAGCCGCCGCTCGAGGGCGATGTCCAAACGGCTGAGCCACTGCCGGGCGTGTGCCAAGCGGGAGGCGTCCAGTTGCGATAAGTCGAAGACGTACAGCCACTGCGCCGTCGAGAGGGGGACCTCTCCGCCCGCCAACGCCGCTTGAAGCGCCTTCGGGTGGGCGATGAGCGTCTGTTTGAAGAATGTCCGCCCGGGGAAGGTGAACAAGTCGCTTTCCTCCGGCAGGTCGAAGCCGCCGACGATGCGCACCGTCACGGTGGTGCGTTTGGTGCCGGACGTAAGCTGCGCCCGAAGCGTGTCGCCGGCTTTGAGATGATGGGCGAGCAAAAGATCCCGATGGGCGATCACTTCCAACACGCCGCCGCTTTGCCGTTCGTCGCGCATCGTGCGCCCGTCGAACAGCTCGGCGCCGGGAAGATCGGTGAGGGCCATCAGGGAAAGTGTGGCGCGGCGCGGGCTATCTTCGCCGAGGAGCGTAAACGACTGTGGCCGAAGCCCGTAAGCGCCGAGGGAGCGCCGAAGCGAAAGCCCGCTCTCTTCGGCCAGCGCGCCTTCGGCGTAATCCAAAAAGGCGCGGACCTGCGCCGGATCCGGCGCAATGTTTCCGACCGCCTGAAAGCGGATGGTGAGCGCCTCGGGCGGAAGCCCTTTGGCGTCGCCTTGCGCCGACTTCAGCGTCTCTGTCACCACGTTGGCCAGGGCTCCGTTGGCGTAGAGCGGGACGGCGGTGAGCAGGGCCACGGCGAGGGCGAGGCCGAGCACCTGGATGGCGGTCATCCCTTTTTTGTTCTTGAACTTCTGCCAGGCGAGAAGCCACATCGAGGCATCGCTCCCGTGCGCGGGACATCGATGATCAGCGGCCGATGATGCGCTCGCCGCCGGAGAGCCCGCGGATGATCTCCACTTCGGTCGCCGTCTCCAGGCCCGTTTCGACGTCGACTTCGCGCTTGACGTCGCCGTCTTTGACGATGACGTACGTCCGGCCGCCGTAGGTGTTCAAGTACGCCCGGGGGATTTTGACGACGTTGTCTTTGGCCAAAAGCTCAAACGTCGCCCGGGCGAAAGCGCCGGCCTGCAGCCCTTCCGGAGGCGAGGCCAGGCGGATCCAGACCATCTTGTCGCGCTCGTCGGACCCGGAAGGCGGACCGAACGGATCGCGCGGGGCACTGTCCGATCCGGAGGACGGCAGCCGGACGACTTCGCCGCGATAGACCTCTTTCAAACCGCCGATTTCCACCTCGGCCGGCATGCCGACGCGGATGTGCTCCAGGTCTTTGTCGGCGACCTGTACGCCGACGACGAGGGCGTTCGGATCGATGATCGTGGCCACCGGATCGTACGGCTTGACCGAATCGCCGACCTTGTAAAAGACCCGCGTGATCTCCCCGTCAAACGGCGCATAGATGCGGGAGCCGGCCAGGGTGCGTTCCAAGGCGGCCAGCGCTCGCGCTTGCTCTCTATAGGCCGCTTTCGCTTGTTCTTGGGCAATGCGCTCGGCTTCGTTTTCCGGCACTTTGCGCAGTTCGGCGATCAGTTTGTGCTCTTCGAGCTTCAACTGATCGCGCTTTTTCTCCGCTTCGAGGTCGAGGTTTTTCGTGTCCAACTCGGCGATCAGCGCGCCTTTCCGCACGGTGTCGCCGGGATTGACGGCGAGCCGCTTGAGTTTGAGCGCCTGAGATTGTCCGCCGTCGGCGCTTGCGTCTTTATCTCCGGCAGAAAAGAACAGGTTTTCCTCTCGTTCGGAAATCACCTGTCCTTGCCCGCGGGCGGTCAAGGCGATGCGACCGCGCTCGACGGTCATCTCCGGCTTTTGCGAAATCTTCGGCGGCTCGATGTCCGGGAGCCGCTCTTCGGCCGGTTCGGCCGGGATGATGGAACAGGCCGTCAGGACGGCGGAAAGCATGGTCCAAAGACCGAGCATGAACAGGACGGATCGCATGGGATGACTCCTTACCGGTGAACGTTTTCTGCATGCTCAAGACGCGTTGTCAGGCGGGACGACAGGTTCCGCCCGCGCCGGAACGGATGTCCGCCGGACGGCCCGTCCGTCGGACATCTCATAGACCTCGTCGGCGAATTCGAGCAAGGAGAGATCGTGCGTCGTCATGACGATCGTCAACCCGTCGTCGTGCGCCAGGCGGCGAAACAACCGGATGACCTCGGCCGCCCGGGCGCTGTCCAGTTCCGCCGTCGGCTCGTCGGCGAACAAAAACGGCGGGCGATGGGCGATCGCCCGGGCGATGGCGGCGCGCTGCTGTTCGCCGCCGGAAAGTTCATCGGGAAAGTGCTCGGCGCGGCGCAAAAGACCGATGCCGGCGAGCGCTTCGTCGATGCGCGTTTTCCACGATCCGCGCGGCACACCGGCCAGGCGCATGGTGAGGGCGATGTTCTCGGCGACGGTCAGGTGCGGCACGAGCGGGTGCGCCTGAAAGACGATGCCGACGGACGTGCGGCGAAAGCGGGTACGGGCGCGTTCGGAAAGGGCGGTCAGATCCACGTTGCCGAGGCGGATGCGCCCGCTCGTCGGATTCTCCAGCCCGCTTAAGCAGTTGAGCAGCGTCGTCTTTCCCGTCCCGGAGCGGCCGAGGAGCATGACGAGCGTTCCTTTCGGGATGGACAGGTCGACGCCGCGCAAGATGTCGAGCCGTCCGCCATGGGTGGAGACGGAGAAGGTCACCGCTTCGACGCATACGGCCGTCTCGTCGTCGGTGCGACAGCGTTGGACGTCAGATTCGATGTCCGGATTCGCGCGCATGTCACCCGCCCCTTGCGTTCGATGATCGGCACAACATTCCTAGAATCATCACCTTATTGGAAGACGATGAGACGCAAAATAGGTTGCATGTTAATTTTGCATAAACGGACGCCTTTCAGACACCTTCATTGTGAACGATTCAACAAAAAAGCGCCTTGTCCAAAGGTGACAAAAGCGCCGTGGAAGCTTACAATTTTGTAAGGTTCTGCGAACGTCTCTACGCCTTGCCGCGGCGCGCCATTCCAGGTACATGGCGCGTACGAGTCCGCGATGGTCAGAGGGGGTGGAAATGGCTCTCTGAGTTTTTTATTGGTGTTAACATCAAATCGTCGGCTATGGACCAGTCAGATGTCGACAAGACGAGCTTCATTCGTTTTTTTAAAAAAAGCGGAAAGGAGAGGAGATCGGCGTCATTAAAGCGTAACGTATCCTTGGACCGTCACTTCATGCGTATCGGTATTGTAGATCGCGATCGTATAACGGTCGGCGACCTGAATCGTAAACGTCTCTTGATCGGCCCCGCCGGTAAACGGCAC
>JADBKT010000005.1 GCA_014896255.1 Hydrogenibacillus sp. | reverse complement strand
TCATCCGCACGGAAATGCCGCACTTCGACGCCGTGCGATTCAAACGTGGCACGCCATTCTTCGCTCAACGGCCGGTCGACGATCACCATGTCGATGTCATCGATTGTGGCGATCAGATTGAAGGCCGTTTTGCCGAATTTGGTGTGGTCGGCGACGAGGATCTTCTGTTCCGCCTGCGCGAGCATCCGTTTACGCACTTCCGCTTCATATTCGTTGGAATCCATCAACCCTTTGTTCGGATGGACGGCGGTACACGACACGAACGCCTTATCGGCAAAATACGTCGCCAGGCTGCGCGTGGCCGCATAACCGACATGCGAGAGCGATGACGTGCGCAACGTCCCGCCGGTGCTGACGAGTTTGATCTGCTCTTGGTCGGCCAGCTCCATCTCCACCTTCAGGGCGTTCGTGATCACGGTGACTTTTTTGCGCATGCGCTTGAGGAAGCGGGCGATGAACAGCGACGTCGTGCTCGCATCGAGCATGATCGTATCGCCGGACTGGATGAGCTCCGCGCTGATCGTCGCGATTTGCTTCTTTTCTTCAACGTAGGCGATTTCTCGGAGGGCGATCGGATATTCTTTGGTCACATATTCGGACAAATACGCACCGCCGTGCGTACGAATCAGTTGGCCTTCTTTTTCCAGCTTTTCGAGATCGCGGCGAATCGTCTCCTCGGTGACGTTGAAGCGCTTGCTCAAATCGGAGACGACGACGTTTCCATGTAACAAAAGAAGTTCCATAATTTTTTTGCGCCGTTCGACGCCGAGCATCGATCCAACTCCTCACGCCATGGGCGAATGTCTAATGATATTTTAAACAAAGCGACTCGAAAAACAAGTGAGTCACAGATAGACGTGCTCGAAACACAGAAATTCAAAACAAAATTTGTTGTGAACGGGTTTGATCTGTTGACTTTGGATGTGTTGTTCGTTTATTATTAAAATTGACCATTGGCGTATGAATGCGAGGGGGGAAACACATGAAGAAAGTCGGGATCGTGTTGGCGGCGCTCGTTGCGCTTTGGGTTTTGGCGGCCTGCGGGGCCAAGCCGGCGACGGAAGGCGGTCAGCCGTCCGGTTCGGCAGCGAATGAAAAGCTTCAGGGCGTCCCGGAAGAGGTTCAGGGGAACATCAAAATCGCCGTCATCCGCAATCTGCCCTCGGACGACCACACGAAACAGTTTCTCGACGGTGCCCGCAGCGAGGGCGAGGCCTTCGGCTTTAAAGTCGACACGTTCATCTCCGAAAACGACGACGCCAAGTTTCAAGAACTCGTGGCCCAGGCGATTCAAAAAGATTACCGGGGGTTGATCATTTCCCACGGCAAAAAAGACTACGCTTACGACATGATCAAGCCGGCCCTGGACAAAGGGATGAAGGTCGTCACCTTCGATACGGTGATCGACAAAAACGGCGCGACGTTGCCGGACGTGACGACGACGTTCCAAAACGACCACATGCTGGCCACCCTGTCGCTCGAGGCGCTCGTCGGCCAGTTCCCGAATCAACAACCGGCGCGCGTGATCAAGCTCTGGTTCGGCGGCGTCCCGCCCCTCGACCGCCGCGAAGAGATCTACAAGCAATATGAACAGCAAGGGAAAATCAAGACGCTGGAGACGATCGGCCCGACGAATTTCCAGGACGTGCAAGGCGACATCGCCTCCAAAGTGAGCGCCGTCCTGGCGAAATATCCGCCGGGGTCGGTCGACGCGATCTGGGGTTCGTGGGACGAAATGGCCAAAGGGGCGTACAAGGCGCTGGAGGAGTCGGGACGCAAAGACATCCGGTTGATCTCGATCGATATCTCCAACCAGGACATCAACCTGATGCGCGAAGCAGGAAGCCCGTGGGTCGCGACCGCGGCGGTCGATCCCAAGGCGATCGGGATCATCGACATGCGCCTCTTGGCGAAAAAACTGGCCGGTGAACCGACGCCGGAGACGTACGAGCTCGAACCGAAGCTCGTCAACCGGGATCAGCTCAAGCCGGACACGAACATGACCAATCTGAAAGACGTCGTCCCCGGCTGGGGCGAAGCGGTCGATTTCGACGAGCCGTGGATGAAGCTTCTGCGTGAAAAATACGGCAAGCATTCATGAATATGAATAAGGTGTGATCCGATGGCCCACGTTCTGTCGGTGCATGACTTGAGCCTCGCGTTTCCCGGCGTGCAGGCGTTGAGCGGGGTCGATGCGGAATTCCGCACGGGGGAAGTCCACGCCGTCGTCGGCGCCAACGGCGCCGGGAAGTCGACCTTGATGAAGGTGCTCTCGGGCGTCTACGCGCACCATACGGGCGAAATCCGCCTCGACGGGCGGCCGGTGCGCATCGCCCGTCCGGCGGATGCGCGGGAACTCGGCATCGACATCGTGTACCAGGAAGTCGACACCGCCCTCGTCCCGTCCTTGTCGGTGGCGGAAAACATCGCCCTCGACTGGCTCACCCACGGCGCCGGAAGCCGTTCGCCGTGGGTGAGCTGGCGGGCCGTCCATGCGTTGGCGAAGCGGGCGCTTTCGACGCTGGGGGTGGAAATCGACGTCCGGCGTCCGGTGCACTCGCTCACGCTCGCCGAAAAGCAGCTCGTGCTGATCGCCCGCTCGATCGTCGAGAAACGCCGGTTTTTGATCCTCGACGAACCGACGGCGGCGCTCAGCCGGCAGGAGACGAAAGAGCTGTTTCGCGTCATCCGGGAGCTCGTCCGGCGCGATCAGCTTGGCGTGCTGTTCATCTCGCACCGCATCCCGGAACTTTATGAAATCGGCGATCGCATCACGATCATGCGCGACGGGCAGGTGGTCGCCTCGACCCGGATGCAGGAGATCGCGCCGGATGCGATCGTCCAGGCGATGCTCGGGAAGGCGCTTTCCCCCTCCCGGATGCCCCGGGGGACAAAACCGACATCGGCGCAGGCGCCTCATGTGGAGATCCGCAATTTGACGGATCGGTTCGGAAAGTTTCACGATGTCTCCCTGTACGCCCATCGCGGCGAAGTCGTCGGCATCGCCGGGCTGGTCGGAGCCGGAAAGACGGAACTCTGCCGGGCGATGATCGGCGCGCGCCCGATTGCGCGCGGAACGATGGCCGTCGGCGGACAGGCGGTCGCGCTCCGCTCCCCGAGCGAGGCGATCCGGAAGGGCATCGCGCTCATCCCGGAGGAGCGCCGCAAGGAAGGGCTGTGGATCGAGGAGTCGGTCGCGCATAATTTGACGATCGCCGCCTTGGACGCGCTGAGCGTCTTCGGCGTCGTAAGGCCGCGTGAGGTGGAGCGCCAAAGCGACCGGATGGCGAAGACGCTGTCGATCAAGACGCCGCACGTCGGCCAGCGCGTCGCCTTCCTTTCCGGGGGCAATCAGCAAAAGGTCGTCATCGGCAAATGGTTGATGCGGGGGGCCGACGTCTACCTCTTCGATGAACCGACGAAAGGGGTCGACGTCGGCGCCAAACAGGAGATCCTGCAGCTCATCCGGCGGCTGGCCGACGAGGGGCACGTGATCCTCTACGCGACGAGTGAATTTTCCGAGCTGCTTCAGGTGGCCGACCGGATCTATGTGCTGTACGCAGGGAACGTTGTCAAAGAAATGTCGACGGCGGAGGCGACCGAGGCATCTTTATTGTACCATGCGACGGGAGGAGTCTAGGTGAAGCGCGACGGCACCGTGCAGTGGCTTTCGTTTTTCAGCAAGTGGGGCGTATTGATCGCCATCGGGCTCTTGGTCGGCATTTTCGCGCTGCTGTTGCCGGCGTTCCTCTCGCCGTCGAACGTCATCTCCATTTTGCGCAGCATTTCCATCGTGACGGTCATCGCCATCGGGCTGACGATCGCGCTCGCGGTGAACGGGCTCGATCTGTCCATCGGTTCGACGGCGACGCTGGCGAGCTCGCTCATCGTCTCGTTTTTCGTCTGGTACAACCTGCCGTTCGGGCTCTCTTTCGCCCTGGCGCTCGTCCTTTCGCTCAGCGTGGCGCTCGTCAATGTCCTGTTGATCGTCAAGTTCCGCATTCCCGATCTCGTGGCGACGCTGTCGACGATGTTCATCTTTGAAGGCATCGCGATGACGTACACCGGCGGCGGGTCGATCAGCGAAGGGATGCCGCGGCTCGACGGAACGCCGACGTACGGCAAGATCCCGGCGCTCCTTAAGACGCTCGGCCAGGTGCCGGCGATCATCCTGATCATGTTCGCGGCGGTCATCGTCGTCCACTTCCTCCTCCAGCATACGAAGTACGGCCGGCTGATGTACGCGACGGGAGGGAACATGGAGGCGGCCCGCCTGGCGGGCATTCCGGTCAACCGGTACCGGACCCTCGCTTACGTGCTGTCGTCTTTCTTCGCCGCGCTCGGGGGAATCTTGATCGCCGCGCGCATCGGCTCGGCGCAGGTAAACGCCGGAGCCGGGTATCTCATGCCCGCTGTCGCCGCCGCGTTCATCGGCTTTTCCTTTGCCGGGCAGGGCAAACCGAACGCAATCGGGACGTTTGCCGGCGCGGTGCTCATCGGCGTCCTGGAAAACGGCCTGGTGATGATGTCGGTGCCCTATTATTCGATGAACATCGTCAAGGGCTCGATTTTGGCGCTGGCGCTCGCTTCGACGTACTGGCACCAGAGGCCATAAAGAGGGGGTGAAGGAAGTTGCGGTTCGATCGGTTCTTCGTCATGCAGCCGGAAGACGCCGCCCGCTATGCCCGGCACCGCGGCTTTTTCGCGCCGGATGCGGCGCTTTCGTGCCGGGAGATCGGAGACGGGAACATCAATTATGTGTTTCGGGTGCGCGATGAGGCGACCGGGCAGGCGATCATCATCAAGCAGGCCGGGGAGACGGCGCGCATCTCCGATGCCTTTAAGATCACGACCGACCGCGTGCGGATCGAGTATGAAATGCTCAGGCGCTACAACGAACTGGCCCCGGGGCTCTCACCGAAGGTGTATGATTACGATGACGTGATGCACTGTTTTGCGATGGAAGATCTGTCGCACCTGACGATCATGCGCGAGGCGCTGATCGCGCGCCGCAGGCTCCCGCATTTTGTGGAACACATCACGACGTTCCTCGTCCAGACGTTGTTTTACACGACGGATATCGCTTTGGATCCGAAGGAAAAAAAGGCGCTCGTCCGGCGGTATATCAATCCCGACTTATGTGAGATCACGGAAGACCTCGTCTACACGGAGCCGTTTACGGACGCTAAGCGGCGGAACGATCCGTTCCCGCCGAACCGGGACTGGATTGCCCGCGAGATTTACGGCGATGCCGCGCTGCGCCGGGAAGTCGCGGCGCTCAAGTGGCAGTTCATGACGGAAGCGCAGGCGCTCATCCACGGCGATCTGCACACCGGTTCGATTTTCGTGGATGAACGGGAGACGAAGGTGATCGATCCGGAGTTCGCGTTCTTCGGCCCCATCGGCTATGACGTCGGGAACGTCGTGGCCAACCTGATGTTCGCCTGGGCGCACGCGGAGGCGACGATCGAGGCGGAGATGGAGCGCTCCGATGATCTCCATTGGCTGGAGCAGACGATCGCCGGCGTCGTCGACCGCTTTCAGGCGAAGTTTCTCGCCGCCTGGCGCAAGGACGCGCGGGATCCGCTGGCGCACGATGAGGCGGTGGCGCGCGATTATGTGTCGCGCATCGTGGCCGACAGCGCCGGGGTGGCAGGCCTGGAACTGGCCCGGCGCATCATCGGTCTGGCGCACGTGAAGGACATTACCTCGATTGCGGATCCCGAGCGGCGCGCGCGGGCCGAGCGGATTCTGCTCAGGACGGCGAAAATGCTCATCATGCGACGGGTCGCCCATCGCGACGGCGCCGACTTCGTCGAGACGCTTAAGGCCGCCCGCGCTCGCGAAGACGCTTCACTGGCGAGTACAGACGGCGAATGAAGGGGGATGTGCGATGTCTGCCGCCGAAGAGGCATACATCCGCTGGGAAGACGGGCGGCTCGTGCTTATCGATCAGACGAGGTTGCCGGGGGAAAAGCGCTTTCTCGTCCTGGACACGGTGGAGGACGTGTTTGAGGCGATCCGGAAGCTCCGCGTCCGTGGGGCTCCGGCGATCGGTGTCGCTGCGGCCTACGGCCTCGTCATCGGCGTTCAAGAGGCGCCGGAGACGTCCGCGGAGGCGTTTTTGAAACGGCTCGCGGAGCAAAAGGCCTATCTGGCTTCTGCCCGTCCGACGGCGGTCAATTTGTTCTGGGCGCTGGAGCGGATGGAAAAGCGGGCGCAGGCGCTTCGAGACCACTCCGTTCCGGAGATCAAGCGGGCGCTCCTGGATGAGGCCATGGCCATCCAAGCGGAGGACCAGGCGACGTGCCGGGCGATCGGCGAGCACGGGCTTTCGCTCCTTAAGGACGGCATGGGCGTTCTGACGCACTGCAATACCGGGAAGCTCGCGACGGCGGGCATCGGGACGGCCGTCGCGCCGATCTATCTCGCCAAAGCGCGCGGGATGCACATCCGCGTCTTCGCCGACGAGACGCGACCGCTGCTGCAAGGGGCGCGCCTGACCGCCTGGGAATTGAAGGAGGCCGGCGTCGACGTCACGCTCATCACGGACAATATGGCCGCGATGGTGATGCAACGCGGCTGGGTGGAGCTCGTCATCGTCGGTGCCGACCGCATCGCCCGAAACGGCGACGTGGCGAACAAGATCGGGACGTACGGCGTGGCGCTTTCGGCCAGGGCGCACGGCATTCCCTTTTATGTGGCCGCACCGCGCTCGACGATCGACCTCGACACCGCCGCGGGAGAGGACATCGTCATCGAAGAACGGGATGCGGAGGAAGTCGTGACGTGCCACGGATGCCGGATTGCGCCCGTCGGGGTGAAGGTGTACAATCCGGCGTTTGACGTGACCCCGCATGCGCTCGTGACGGGGATCATCACGGAGAAGGGGATCGTGCATCCGCCGTATGAGGAAAATCTGCCGAAGCTGTTCGATGCGGATTGAAACCCGCGGCAACGACTGAAGAGGGGTTCCGCGCGACATCGTCACGGAAAGCGGGTGTCTGAATGCACATCGACGGGGATCACGCTGAGCGCCGGGTGCGCGAAGAGATTTGCCGTGTCGGGAAGCTCCTGTTTGAACGCGGCTTTGTGGCCGGCACAGAAGGGAACATCTCGGTTCGCATGTCGGATCGGGAAATCATCGTCACGCCGACGCGCGTGAGCAAGGGCATGTTGACGCCGGACATGCTGGTGAAGGTCGATCTTTCCGGACGCCCGATCGAGGGCGAGGGGCGGCCGTCGTCGGAGTTAAAGATGCATCTGCGCATTTATCGCGATCGGCCGGAGATCCGGGCGGTCGTGCACGCCCATCCGCCGTATGCGACCGCCCATGCCGTCGCCGGCATCCCGCTTGAGCGCGCCTTTTTGCCGGAGGCCGTCATCTATGTGGGGGAAGTCCCGATCGCGGCGTACGGCCTGCCGTCCACGGACGAAGTGCCGGAGGCGATCGCTCCGTACATCGCCGATCATCACGCGCTCCTTCTGGAAAATCACGGTGCGCTCGCCTGGGCTGAAGATTTGTGGGCGGCTTACTTTCTGCTGGAAAATGTCGAGCAGATGGCGAAGATCCACTGGCTCGCGCGGCAGCTCGGCCGCGTTCAAGTGCTTTCGAACGCGCGCGTGCGCGAGCTGGTCGCGATCAAAGAAGCGTTGGGGATCCGAGTCAAATCGCCGGTCGGCGTCGCCTGTCCGGATGGGGTGAGCGTCTGCGCGGACACAGAAGGAGATGCGGTTCATTCCGGACAGAAGCAATGATCTCGATTTCACGCAAAAAATATGCCCCTGCACCTGCAGGGGCTTTTGACTGCGCGCAATTGTGTCTACGGACGACGGGGAAGGTCACGTATCCCGATTTGCCCGGGAAAGCGGCGGACGTGCTCCGGGCTGCATGACGACCCCCCCGGCCACAGTGACGGCGCGCGCTGCGGCGTGCAAGACGTCGCGCGTCTTCACGTACGCGGCGAGGAATGTGCCGACGAAGGCATCTCCCGCACCGGTCGTATCGACGACTTCGCGAATCGCATGGCCTTGCACATGATGCATTTGTCCGTCCACATAGAGCAAGCAGCCGTCTTGACCGAGTTTGAGCACCGGAATGCGAACGAAGCGGGCGAGTTCGCGGACGATCGCTTCCGGATCGCGCGCTCCGGTGAGCGCGGCGCCCTCGTCGTAATTGGGGAAAAGAAACGTCGCCCCTTGGGCAAAATCGATGAGCGGCGCGCGATCCGTTTTGATGAGGGTCAGCGAACTCGGATCGACGGCCAGCGGGAGGTTGCGCGCAAACGCTGCCTCGCGCGCAAGCAGCACGGCGCGACGCGACGAAGCGCCGAGAAGCGCATACGCAGAAACATAGAGCAGGGACGACGATGAGAGAGATGGCAGATCGTCCGGGTGAAGCCGCGCCCCGGCGCCGCGGTCGACAAACATCGTGCGTTCGCCGCGTTTCGGTTCGACCAGGATGACGATTTTTCCGGTTTCTGCGGACGGATCGCGGATCCAATGTCCGGCGATCCCCTGTCGTTCCGCTTCCTCGACCAAGAAATCGCCGAAAACGTCGTGCCCGATGCGTGCGATCAGTTGAGCCGCCGCGCCTTCGCGGGCTGCCCAAGCGGCAACGTTGTTCCCCTGACCGCCGGCGCGGACGATGACCGTGCTTGGCGTATCCGTCGCCGGTTGAATCTCGCCGTGGCGGACGATGATGTCGACGACGGCGTCGCCGATGACGGTGATCATGGTTGTTCACCTGTTTTTAGCGTTCTGATACGCGGCCGCGATCTTGGCCGTCGTTTCGGCGTTGTGTTTGATCAGGGCGATGTTTGCCTGAAGCGTTTTTCCGCCGCTTTGCTCGACGAGCCGGGAGAGCAGAAAGGGGGTGACCGCTTTTCCGGCAATGCCCTGCCGCTCTGCTTCTCTCAGTGCCTGTCGGATCGTCTCCTCGACAAAGGCGGGATCGAGCGCCTCCGCTTCCGGGATCGGAACGGCGACGTGAACGGCGTGGCGGAGATCCAGTTCGTCCTGGATTTTGAGCAGGGCCACCAGCGTCGGCAAATCGATCGCTTCGACGGAGTAACCCGAATCACGCACGTAAAATCCCGGGTAGCGGTCGGTTTCGAAGCCGTAGACGGGAATGCCGAGCGTTTCAAACAACTCGAGCGTCTTGCCGATGTCGAGAATGGACTTCACGCCCGCGCTGACGATACATATTTTTGTTCTGGAAAGCGCCACAAGATCCGCGGAAATGTCGAAGGTTTCCTCAGCGCCGCGATGCACGCCGCCGATACCGCCGGTGGCAAAGAAACGGATTCCGGCGAGGCTTGCCGCATGGGCGGTGGCGGCTACGGTCGTCGCTCCGATCTCCTTGGCGGCAAGCACCCGGGGGATGTCCTTCACGCTCGCTTTGACCGCACCGCTCCCTGTGCCGCCTGAGCCGCTCGAGCCGAGGCGTTCGATGTCGTCCTCCGAAAGCCCGATGCGGATCTTTCCGTCCAACAACGCGATCGTGGCCGGTACGGCCCCCGCGGCGCGTATGACGCGTTCGACGTCCAGCGCGGTGCGGACGTTGTCCGGATAAGGCATGCCGTGTGAAATGATCGTCGATTCCAGCGCGACGACCGGAAAGCCGCGCGCAAGCGCTTCGGCCACTTCCGGATGGATGGCGAGCAGACTCATCGCTGATCCTCCTGATGTGCGAATGTGATGCGTGGTCAGGCCTCTTCGGGCGAAGCCCGGTGCATCCGAACGAGCCGCACCGTCCACGCGGCGAGCTCGTCGATGCGCAGCGATTCCATGCCGCGGACGTACGTCTGCACCGCATTTCCGAGCGGTGCCGTCCACTTTTCGCCCACGATTCCGGGCCCGAAGGCGATGCCGAGAATCGCCGCGATCTGCGCCGCATTGCAGTCGACATCTTGGCCGCACATCGCGATGATGTGCATCGTTTCATCGAAATCTCCGTCGCCGAACCAGAGGGCGACGATCTCGGCGGCCATGTTCGGATAGGCATGCACCCAGTTGTATCGCTCGAACCCTTGCTCGCACAGCTGCCAAGCCGCCCGCCAGTCCGACGCGGCCTGACAGATGCTCAAGGTGCGGCTCGCGATCGCGCGGTATTCGCTGTCGGGCGGCAAAAGCGCGACGGCCGTTTGCACCAACGTCCGCACATCCGTTGCGGTATACGCCAGGGCGGCCATGATCGCGTTGAACGCTTCGCCGATCACGCCGTTTCGCGCGTGCGAGATGACGCCGTCGATCCACGCCAGGCGGGCCGCACGCTTAGGGTCGCCGGGAGCTACCATGCCGCAGACGACGCCGCGCATTTGCGCGCCGATCCATTCGGAAAACGGGTTGGCCAGCCGCCCGCTCTCCGGCGGCGCGATGCCGAGCCTAAGGTTCCTTAACGCAATGTCTTCGGCCGACCAGCCGAAAGGGATGCGGGCGACCCACTCATCGGCGATCGCTTTGGACGTCACCGCGTAGCCGTGACGCTCAAAAGCGCTGAGAAAGGCCAGTTCAAACGTAATGTCGTCGTTCCATGTGTTCGGATTGCGGACGTAACCGCGGATGTCACCGAACGTTTCCGCCAGGCGCGCGGTCGTGTAACCTTCGAGTGCCGTGCCCAGTGCAGCGCCGCATATTTGCGCGAGCCAACCCCCGTACATCCTTTCGGCAAACTCGGCAGCATCGATATCGACCGCCGCCGCTTCGGGAAACGCGACCGACTGCGCATACGCCTCCCACGTATCCGGCGCCTGAAAAGACCAGTACGGGTGATTGGGGTCTTGCGGGGCTTCCATCAGCGCCCGCAAAATGCGCGAGGTCGTTCGGTGGAGCGTGATCATGTCGTCTTCATGCAAGGCCTGAAGCCCTTGTTCGAACAACCGCTCCGCCGCTTCCACGACATAACCGCGGTTTTCCATCGACTGGATGGCGCCGGCGATCAAACACTCGGGCGCGCCGGAACCGGGCACCGTGGAGTGCCACCAGCGCTTGACCTGCTCGTCTTCGTGGGCGCGGAGCGAGAGGATGGCTTCCCAGCCTTGCTCCTCTTCGCTTAAAATCTTCGGGCGCGCCTGCCGTCTGGCCTCGAGTTCCCATTGCCACACTTTAACCATCGACAACCCTCCTGCCCGGATTGCTCGGCGACAAACGGTCGGGATCATCACGCGCGCGACCGGCCGCGCGATAAGGATTGGCGCGGCTTCATCCGTCGCGCTTGGCCTTAAGAGTTAGGTCAAGCGTTCCATGAGAAGATTAAGGAAGCGTTCGCTGTCGACAGCGAGGGCAACGCGCGTGTGCCAATCGTTGCGATCGGGGAACAAAAACGGTGCGCGATCGGCCAAGAAGGCGCGCCGATCGACGACGGTCATGCCGCGTGTCGCCTCGCCACGCGTTTCGATCCGGACGGGCAAAAGCGCGGTCGTCACCAGCGACGGATCGATCGCGTAGGCGACGGCGAGCGCGTCGTGCTGCGCGCAGCCGCCTTGCCCGTAAAACCGTTCGTAAAAATCGAGGTAATGCCGGAGCGCCTCGTAGGCGAGCGCCGCGCCGGGCTTTGGACTGGCGCCGAGCGCCGCGTGCATCTCGCGCGTAAACCAGGCCTGCATCGTCACGTCAAGACCGATCATCGTCACCGGCCAACCGGCCTGAAAGACGGCGGCGGCCGCTTCGGGATCGTGGCCGATATTGGCTTCGGCCCAGGCACTCAAATTGCCGCCGTAAAACGCACTTCCCCCCATGATGACGACTTCGGCGATGCGTTCCGAAAGACGCGGCTCGAGGGCGAGGGCGAGGGCAAGATTGGTCAGCGGCGCGGTGGCGATCAAGGTGATCTCACCGGGATGCGCCTCGGCCAGCCGGATGATCTGGTCGACGGCATGCTCGCCGCTTGGCGCTGCCTGCGGATGCGGCAGATTCAAATTGCCGAGTCCGTCTTCACCGTGCACGAGCGGAGAGGTCGCAAGCGGCTGATTGAGCGGGCGGGTGGCGCCGGTGGCGACGGGGATATCGAGGCGGCCGGCAGCTTTAAGCACGCGCAAGGTGTTGGCTGCGGCGACGTCGGCGGTGGTGTTTCCGTGCACCGTCCCGATCCCGAGCACCTCGAGTTCCGGCGAATGGACCGCCAGCAAGATGGCGACGGCGTCGTCGATGCCGGTGTCCACATCGAGAATCACTTTTTTAGGCAATGCCTGACCCTCCTTTGTCACACGAGGCGATCCGCCCTAATCCGCGTCCGTTCGCGTCAATACGTCGCAATCGCGGCCATAAGCATCTCCAAAAACGCGTCGCGATCAAGCCTAAAGCCGACATTGGCGTTCGGTTCGCGGCCCGTTACGCCGTAAAGGTCGACGATCGTTTGCCCGAACGTAAGCGGCGAGGTCGTCTCGACATCGACGTGGAGCCGCCGCGTCGCGACGATGCCGGGCGCGATCGCTTGCGCCACGGCGACGGCGTCGTGGAGCGGCGCGTAATCAAAGCCGAAGACGCGTCGATACGTGCCCATAAAAAAGGTGATGAGATCGGCGACGAGATGGGCGACGGGCCGGTCCATCGCGCGCAGCCTGGCGATTTCCTCTTCGCCCATGCGGGCCTGGTGGGTCACGTCGAGCCCGATCATCGTGATCGGCAACCCCGATGTGAAAACGACTTTGGCCGCATGCGGGTCGACGTAGATGTTGAACTCCGCGACCGGCGTCTTGTTCCCTTCGTGGATCGCGCCGCCCATGAGGTAGATGTGTTCGATGTTCGTCATGATGTCCGGCGCTTTAAGCAGCGCCGCGGCGATGTTGGTGAGCGGTCCGGTCGGGATGAGCGTGACCTTCCGATCGGAGGTGCGAAGGATGCGGATGATCGTGTTGACAGCGTGCTCGTCGAGCGGGCGAAAAGCCGGTTCCGGCATGTTCGGCCCGTCGAGCCCGGACTCGCCGTGGATCTCCGGAGCCGTGACGGGGGCTGCGACGAGCGGGCGTGCGCACCCGGCGGCGACAGGGATGTCTGTCCGACCGATGGCGGTGAGCAGCCGGAGCGCGTTGTCCGTCACTTTGGGCAGCGTCTGGTTGCCGTGCACCGTCGTAATCGCCTTGACTTCCAGTTGCGGGTGCGAGAGTGCCAAGAGGATCGCGATCGCGTCGTCGTGACCGGGATCGCAGTCGATGATCACGGGTTGCCGGGACAATTCACACACCTCCGTGTCCAATGGCCGTTCGTCAGAGGGCCGCTTCGCGACGTTGCCTGCGCCGGTAATCGCGGACGGAAAACCAAGTGAGCGTGATGATCGTCACGGCATAGGGGAACATCGTAACGAGCTGTGACGGAAGGCGAAGCGATTGGGCCATGTTCGAGATCGCTTCGGCAAAACCGAAGAGCAGGGCGGCCAAGAAGGTGCCCCACGGTTTGCGCGCGCCGAGGAGCACGGCGGCGAGCGCGATGAATCCCCGCCCGGCGGTCATGTTGCGGAGAAACATGTTCACGTAGGCCATGCTCATAAACGCCCCGGCCATTCCGGTAAAGATGCCGGTCAAAAGGATCGCGTAATATTTCATCCGGATCACGCGGATACCGACCGAAGCGGCGGCAAGGGGGCTCTCGCCGACGGAGCGGAGGCGGAGGCCGAAGACCGTCCGGTAGAGGAAAAAGGTGAGCAGCGGGACGGAAAGGAGCGAGAGATAGGTCATGACGTTCAGCCCTTGACCGTTGGGCCCGTTTACGATCATGCCGAGCCCCGGAACGCCGTTCAGCCAAGGGATCGGGACATTCGGCAGGGCGACCGGATGGGCCGGGTTGTAGCTTCCTTTGTCGCCGCCAAATTCCTGCATGAGGAAGACGGTAAAACCGACGGCAAACACGTTGATCGCGATGCCGACGACGACCTCATCCGCCTTTAACGTTTGCGTCACAAAAGCAAAGACGAGCGAAAGCAAAAGGCTGGCGACGATCGCTCCGAGCAAGCCGAGCCACGGGCTTTGAAAGGTGACGCCGACAAAGAGGCCGATCAGCGCGCTGAAGAGCATGAGCCCTTCGAGGGCGACGTTGACCACGCCGGCTTGTTCGCTGATGACCCCGCCGAGCGCCGCGAAGAGGATCGGCGTCGTCACGCGCAGCGCCATGAAAATGAGCCCCAAATTGAACACGGCAAGGATATCAGCGAGCATGTTCGGTCCTCCGATTCATGCGTTTTCGGAAAAACGACATGAGCGCTTCGGCGGTGATGAACAAGATCAAAATGACTTGAATGACGCTGACCATCTCCTGGGGAATGTCGCTTTCGCGCTCCATGATCGCCGCACCGGCGCGAAGATAAGCGTAAAAGAAAGCGGCAAACGGCACGGCGAGCGGGTGCAGGCGGGCAATGATGGCGACCAAAAGTCCGTCGAACCCGTAGCCTGGGGAAAAGTTCTCGATCAGCTTCTGGTGGATGCCGACGACCTCGACGATGCCGCCCAGACCGGCGAGGATGCCGCTGACCACAAAAGCGAGGACGATCGCCCGCCGGTGGTCGATCCCGCCGTAGGCGGCAAAGCGGGGATTGATCCCGACCATGCGGATCTCATACCCGATCGTCGTCCGGTACAAAAACCCGTACGTGACCACAACGGCGAGCAGCGCGATGAACAGGCCGGTATGCAGGCGGGACGGCGGAAGAATGCGGGCGAGCAACACCTGATCGGGGAGCGTGACCGTCTGCGTATATCCGGAGGACTTGTCGCGGATGGGATCGGAGAGCAAATACGACGTGAACTTGATCGCAATCGTGTTGAGCATGAGCGTGCTGACGACTTCGTTCGCGCCGAACCGCGCTTTAAGCCAGCCGGGCAGCCAGCCGACCAGCGCGCCGCCGATGATCGCGGCGATAAAGACGGCCAGCTGGTGCACAGGTCCGGGCAAAAAGGTCGCATACAGGGCGATGAGCGTCCCGAAGAGCGCGCCGATGTAAATGGCTCCTTCGGCGCCGATGTTGAACTGGCGTGCTTGGAACGACACGGCGACGGACAGGCCGGCAAAGATCAACGGGATCGCCCGTTCAAGGACGTTGCCGAAATAAAATGCGCTTGTCAGCGGTTGGATCAAAAGGGCATACAATGCATGTCCCGGTTCGGCAGAAAGCAAGAGGACGAGCACCATTCCGACGGCGATCGCCAGCGCGAAGGCGACGACGATGCCGAGCGCTTCAGCGGCGAACCGGCGCAGGCGATCCCCGTTCATTTGGATTCCCCTTTCTGCGTTCGATCGCGCCAGGCCCCCAACATGTAGTAGCCGACCTCTTCCTCGGTCAAATGTGCGGTGTCCGTAAACTCCGCGACGATTTCGCCTTCGTAAAAGACGACGAGGCGATCGGAAAGGGCGAGCACCTCTTGCAGATCGGCGGAGATGAGCAGCACCGCGGCGCCGTTGTCCCGCTGGCGCACGATCTCTTGGTGAATGAACTCGATCGCGCCGATGTCGACGCCGCGCGTCGGCTGCGCAGCAATCAGAAGCTGCGGCTGCTTGACAAATTCGCGGGCGATGATCACTTTCTGCAGGTTGCCGCCGGAGAGCGCGCCGGCCGGCACGAGCTCGTTTTCCGCGCGGATGTCGAATCGGTCGATGAGCTCACGGGCGAACGAGCGAATCGCCTTGGGGCGGATGATGAAACGGGCGAGGCCTTGCCCGGCGAACGGCGGCTGGTCGTAGCGGTCGAGGATCAAGTTTTCCGCGATCGACGCGAGCCCCGCGCTGCCGTGGACGTGCCGGTCTTCCGGGACGTGCCCGACGCCAAGGCGCCGGATGTCTTTCGGGGGCCAGTTGGTCACGTCTTGCCCGCCGATCTTGACTTGCCCGCCGGTCGCGCGGCGAAGCCCGGTCAAGATCTCGACGAACTCGCTTTGGCCGTTGCCCTCGACACCGGCGATGCCGACGATTTCCCCGGCGTGAACGGTCAAAGAGATCCCTTTTAAGATTTCGTTTCCTTTGTCGCTTTTGGCCCGAAGGTCGTTTGTGACGAGCACCGGTTTGCCGGGTTTGGCCGGCGGCTTGGCCACGCGGAGGAGCACGTCGCGCCCGACCATCAAGCGCGAGATCGCTTCTTTCGTCGTGTCGGCCGTGTTCATCGTCCCCACCGTGCGCCCTTGCCGCATGACCGTGACGCGGTCGGAGATGGCGATCACCTCTTGGAGCTTGTGGGTGATAAAGATGATCGTGTGACCGCGATCGATCAGCTGTTTGAGCGAAACGAACAAGTCGTTCGTCTCCTTCGGCGTGAGCACGGCGGTCGGTTCATCGAGGATGAGCAGCTCCGCGCCGCGATAGAGCGCTTTCAATATTTCCACCCGCTGCCTTGCCCCCACCGAGATTTCCTCGATGCGGGCCTGGGGATTTACGCTCAGGCCGTACTGTTCGGAGAGCTCGCGCGTGATGCGGACGGCGCGCGCGAAGTCAAAACGGCCGCCGCCGAGGCGCGGCTCGTGGCCGAGGACGATGTTTTCCGCGACGGTGAGCGAGGGAATGAGCATGAAGTGCTGGTGGACCATCCCGATGCCCATCTCGAGCGCCTGCTCAGGGCTTTGGATGCGCACCTTTTGCCCTTTGTAGATGATTTCGCCTGCATCCATCGGTTCGAGGCCAAACAATATCTTCATCAGCGTCGATTTCCCCGCGCCGTTTTCCCCGACCAGCGCGTGGATTTCCCCGGCGCGCACGGAAAAAGACACGTCGCGGTTGGCCTGGACACCGCCGTCGTACGTTTTGGTAATTCCTCTCATTTCCAAAAGCATCGGTCAGGCCTCCGTTCAATGCCGGGTGGGTGCCGGAGCAGCTTTTGCCCCGGCACCGGCCCCGGATCGGGCATAGACGTTTCGGCATCAAGCCGGAGGGACAGGCGGTGCGGCGTTTACTCGAGGCTGGAGCGGACCTTGATCTCGCCCTTCTTCATCTGAACGATGAGGTTGCTGAGTTCGTCGACGATTTCTTTCGGCACATACTGCTCGTCGATGGCGAGTCCGATGCCGTTGTCTTCAATGCCGAGCGTTTCCGCCTTTCCGTAGGGGAGCGCTCCTTCCATGTGCAGTTTGATCGCACGGAAGAGCGAGACGTCGACGTTTTTCAACATCGAAATGATCGTGTTCCCGGGGTAGAGCGGGTTTTGGTCCATATCCACGCCGATCGAATACTTGTCGATTTCCTTCGACGCTTCGAGCACGCCCAGACCGGCGTTGCCGGCCACGTTGTAGACGATGTCCGCGCCTTGAGAAAACTGCGCGAGCGCGAGTTCTTTTCCTTTGGCCACATCGTCAAAACCGCCGATATAGGAGACGAGCACTTTCGTGTTCGGGTCGACGTGCGCGACGCCCTGCTCAAAGCCGACGCGGAAATTGTTGATCACGGGAATGTCCATGCCGCCGACGAAGCCGACCGTCTTGTTCCCTTTGCTTTTCGGGAACGAGTCGGCTTTCGGTCCGGAAAGCATCGCGGCAAAGGCGCCGGCCAAAAACGAGCCTTCGTTTTCCGCGTAGCGCACGGAATAGACGTTCGGAATGCCTTCCACGGCCTCATCAAAGATGACGAATTTGATGTTCGGATATTCCTGCGCCGCCTTCTTCACGATGTCCGTCATCTGCCAAGTGCCCGTGATGATCATGTCGTATTTCCCCGACGAAGCGGCGGCAAGGAGCGCCGGTTCCCACTCGGAAGGGTTGTATGTCGCTTCGATGATCTTGTACTGCACGCCGAGTTCTTCGCCCGCCTGACGGATGCCGCGCGCTGCCGAATCGAAAAAGCCTTTGTCGCCGAGCGTGCCGTTTAACACGAGCGCGACGGAGAGCGGATGATCGCCGTCGGAAGCTTTTTTGCCGTCACCGCCTTGCGTGGCGCAGCCGGCAAGGAGCGAGAGGGCGAGGGCGAGAGAGACGAAAAGCAACCACGGTCGACGAATCATGTCTGATCCCCCTTCGGTTTTGTTGCGTTGGAAATCGTATTTGGCGCGCGGTCGGCGCGGAAGCGGTTTCTTCCGCGTTTTTATGCAACGCTTAGGCGTAAACGGTGCGGTTGAGGAGGTCGAGGAAGCGCCCGCGGTCGGCTTCCAACACCACCTCGACGTTCGGGTCCCGGCCGGTCACGCCGAGATGGTCGACGACCGTCTGTCCCCGGCCCCATTCGCCGCCGAGCTCGACGTCGACGAAAAGGCGGCGGGAAACGGTCGCGATCTCCGGTTCGAGAGCGATCGCCACGGTGATCGGATCCGGCAGATCGAACCCTTCCAGGCGCGTCACCGTCCGGCAGAAACGGCTGAGCGCCGCCTGGATGTCCACGACGAAACGGGCGTACGGCGTGTCGATCGCCCGAATCGCCTGCGCCTCTTCCGGAGTGATCACCGCGTAGCCGCGCGAGACGTCCCAGCCGACGAGCTTAAGCGGCATCCCCGAGGCGAAAACGATTTTGGCCGCTTCCGGATCGACCCAGACGTTGTATTCGGCGAGCGGCGTGACGTTGCCCGGTCCTTGTCCCGTCCCGGCCATCATGATCACTTCTTTCGGCAGCTTGGCGATGCCGGGTTCCCTGATGAGCGCAGCGGCGAGATTGGTGAGCGGTCCGAGCGTGACGACGGTGACTTCACCCGGGTATCGCTTGAGCGTATCGATGATGACGTCGACCGCATGACCCGGCGCCGGCGTCCTGCCCGAGAGCGGCAGGCCGATGTCGCCCATGCCGTCTTGCCCGTGGACCCATTCCGCGCTCTCCAGCGGGCGAAGGAGCGGTTTCGCCAGCCCCATGTGCACGGGCACGCGCTTTCCTGCAAGCTCGACCGTATACAGCGCGTTTTGCGTGCCTTGTTCGACGGGCACATTGCCGGCGACCACGGTGATCGCCTCGATCTCGATGCCCGGATAGCGCAAAGCCATCAACAACGCGACGGCGTCGTCGGAGGCCGTATCCGTGTCGATCAAAAAGCGCCGAGGGGCGTCCGCATTCACCGATTTCACCTCCATCATGTGTATTTTTCCTCTCTCTCATGCGCATCGTTGATGCGTGCCTCATCATTCGCTCCCAGAGCCGTCTTCCGCCGGGCGACGCGTGCGCCAGGCAAAGTTCCCGTCGACCTCCTCGCGCCTGGGCATGCCCGCCTGTGCCCCCATTCGGGTCACCTTGAGCGCCGCGACACGGTTGGCGAATGCGATCGAAGCGTCCAGAGAGCGTCCTTCGGCGAGCGCGACGGCAAGCGCGCCGTTGAACGCATCGCCGGCACCGGTCGTATCGACGACGGGAACGTCGTAGGCGGGGACGAAGCGGGCCTCTCCGTCTGCGTTCAAATAAGCCACGCCGGCCTCGCCGAGGGTGGTGACGATCGCCCTGGTCCCTTGCGCTTTGAGCTTGCGCATCGCCTGGACGACGTCGCTAGGCCGTTCGACCGGCATCCCGCTGAGCGTCGCAAGCTCCTCGCGATTGGGCGTGAGCACGTCGATGTACGTGAACCACTCCGTCGGGATCGCCTGCGCCGGCGCGGGATTGACGATGACCCGCCGGCCGTGCGCCTTCGCCGATCGCGCGGCTTGCGCGACGACAGGAAGGGGGATCTCGAACTGAAGCAGGACGACCTGAGCGGTTTTGAATTCTTCTTCCGCCTGCAGCACGTCTTCCGGCTTTAAGGCGTGGTTCGCCCCCGGGTAGACGATGATCTGGTTGTCGCCCCGGGCGAGGGTGATGAGGGCGATGCCGGAGGGACCGTCGACGGTCCGGATGCGGTGCGTCGCCACGCCGGCGGTCTTTAAGTTTTCAATCAGCGGGGCGGCAAACGGGTCGGAGCCGACGGCGCCGAGGAAGACGACGCGCGCGCCGAGCCGGGCGGCGGCCACCGCTTGATTGGCCCCTTTGCCGCCGGGCAGATGATGGAGGGCGTTCGCCAGCACCGTCTCCCCCATGACCGGAGGGCGCGTCACCTCGGCGACGAGATCCATGTTGATGCTGCCGACGACCAAGATCCTCTTCTCCGCGTTCAATGCAGGCGCCCCCTTTGTGTGGAAGCGCGAGCAATCAGCGTGACCTCGAGCGTGTCGACGTGTTCGTCCATGCCGCCGTGTTCGGCAAGGTGCATCAAGCGATCGACGGCACGGGCGCCGAGCGCGGCGATCGGTTGGGCGACGGTGGAGAGTTCCGGTTCGATCATGGCGGTAAGCGAGATGCCGTCAAAGCCGATGATCGCGATGTCTTCCGGTACGGCAATTCCGGCACGGTGTAGCGCTTTCAGCGCGCCGATGGCCATCAGATCGTTGGCGGCAAAAATACCGTCGGTATCGGGCGCTTGTTCGAGGATGCGATAAATGGCGTTCATCCCTCCCTCCAAAGTAAAATCGCCTTCGACGATCACAGGCTGCATGTCACGTCCTCCCGCTTTGATTTCTTCGAGGTAGCCTTGGAGGCGCTCACGCGCGGGGAGGAGCGCCTGCGGGCCGCCGATATGGGCGATTTGGGTCGCGCCTACCTCGCGGAGGTGCCGAACGGCGAGCCTCGCGCCTTTGCGGTTGTCGGCGCGAATCACGGGCGCGGTCGTCACGAGCGCCGGGCGATCGAGGAAAACGAACGGAATCGCCCGTTTTTTCAGCGCTTCGACTTGCTTCGTCGCGAGCGTATGCGTCGCGATGATCACCCCCTCGATGTATTGCAACTGGAGCATGCGGAGGAAAGCGTTGAAGGAATGTTCAGCCGTTTCTCCTTCGTCGATGCTCCAGATGACGACGTTGTAGTCTCTGTCGCGGGCGCTGGCTTCAACGGACTTGACGAGCTCGGCGAAGAAGGGGTTGGTGATGTCCGGGAGCAGGACCGCGATCGTGCTTGTCCGTTTTTTGGCCAGGCCGCGGGCGATCGCATTCGGCTCGTAGTCGAGGGCTTCGATCGCGTGGCGAATTTTCTGGGCCGCTTCCTGGCTGATATAGCCGCTGTTGTTCAAATAGCGTGAGACGGTCGCCACCGATACGCCGGCCAGGCGGGCGACATCGCGGATCGTGGGCAAGACGCTCGGTCCTTTCGTCTGTAACCGGTTACACATCGTTTGATGTAAATTATATTGACCATTTTGATTCATGTCAATACGAAGCGGGCTGTTCGATTTGCAGGGATCGTGTCGAAAAGAAGAGCTTTTGGTATAATTATCGTGGATCATCAGACAGGCGTTTGGAATCAATCATAGGGGGCGTAGAACGTCTTGAGTCCAGCGGATCATCCGAACGAGGCGGAAGGGCTTTTTTGGGAAGGGCACCGGTGGCTTCGAGAAGGAAAAATCGAGAAAGCCCGGCAAGCCTTCCGTAGGTCCTTGGCGCTTTCCGGGACAATCGCTGCGCGCAACAATTTGGCGCTCTGTTACTTTCTTCAGCATGATTTCCGGCGCGCGCTTGACATTTTAAGCCCGTCCCTTTCGTCGGAAGATAATCCGTTTTCCGGCGCCAATCCGTTTACGTACGCGCTGGCGGCGCAGGCCGCCGTCGAGCTCGGGCGGGCAGATCAGGCCAAACAGTGGTTGACGCAGGCGATCGCCGCGTTCGATGCGCTCATCGCCCTTGAAAAGCGCTCGCTCGGCCGCATGCCCGACGCGTACCGAGAATATGCATTGTCGATCATGCGGGCCGCGGCACGGCTCGATGACCATCGCCTCGTCTTGGAATTGTATCGCCGCTGGCGGGCGTATCATCTCTCTTGGGAAAACGCTTATCTGGCCGGCATCGCCGCCTTCAATCTGAAGAAATACGGACAGGCGGCCAAGTTGTGGATGTCGTTGGCAGGCGATCATCCGAGTGCCCGGGAGATGCAACAGATTGCCCTGATGGTCGATCGCAACATCATTCCGCCTTTTCCGCTGCCGTATTCCGACAAAGCGGCCTTATCGACGATCAAACTCCTGGAGGAAACGGACGCTGAGGCGCCCCTCTCTGTCGAGCTGGACGGCTTCGCGCGGATGATGCTTTTGACCGTCGTTCTCAAAGAAAAGGAGACGAAGGCTGCGGAGGACGCCGTTCGGACATTGGTCGTCTTGGGCGGGGAGTGGGGCGAGGAACTCGCCCGGCGCCTGTTGAAGTCGCCGAGTTTTAGTCGCGAGGTGAAGACGGCGGCGCTTTTTGGATTGCTCAAGCGCGGCGCCGTTCAGGAGGGCGAGCCGGTCCAGGCCGTCATCGACGGACGAGAACAGACGATCGAAGTGCGCTCGCAAAAAGTCATCATGGAATCGGACGCGGCGTTGGATCGAATCGTCGATGAGGCCCGCGCTTTAAAAGAGGCGGGGAACATCGATGAGGCCATCGAACGGTTGCATCGCCTGGTGCACGACAAGAACATCTTTTATCCGCCGGCGGCGCTCGTACTGGCCAATCTGTATCGGCAAAAACAGCTTTTTCAAGAAGCCATGTCACTGCTTGCGGTGCTGGAAAAGTTGCTGCCGGACAATCCCGTGGTCTTGTTCAATCTGGCCGCGTTGATGTGGGAGCTGGGAGAGATTCGGGAGGCGCGGCGGTACTTCGAGCGCATCGATCGGGCGTCGTTTCCGCAGGATCAGAAAGACAAACTTTTCTTCTTGGAAAGCCGATTGGGACTTGCCGTGTTTTCGGAGCACCTCAAGACGATGTATGAGCAGCGTATGCGGCAATCGGTTGAGGACAAGCCGCTTCCGATCGCGCCGAGGCTCTCGCAGGGGCTCAAAAACATGCCCGCCGAATGGCTGGAAGGCGCATGCCGGCGTTTCGGACTCGACCCGGCCCGCCGGCGCCGGGATCGGGAAAAACAGGTGCTCGACTTTTTGATGCAAAAGGACAATCTTTTAAATGTGCTCGGCGAACTGGAAGAAGAAGGGCGATCGCTGTTGTCCTATGTGCTGCAAAAAGGCGGGTGGAGCCGGATCGCGCCGATCACGCGCCGATTCGGATCGATGGAAGGCGACGGGTATTTTTGGGAGCACGAGGAACCGGAATCGCCGCTCGGTCGTTTGTGGATCCGCGGTCTGATCTTGGTCGGCCGCGCGGACATCGATGGCCGACGCACCAAAATCGCGGCGATCCCCGTGGAGTTCAGGGAGACGCTGGCGGAGTTGTTGAGTTTGTGACGGCGCCTTGAAGCGGAGCGTCGAGAGAGGTGGTCATCGTTGACGAAAACGCGCGTGCCTCCCTTGCACCGCTGATCCCGCTGTGTTAGACTACTCCTAGCTTCATCGATCGTTTGAGCCGGCATGGGGCCGGCTTTGCGGAGGGTTGGAAGTGTTGTCGATGTTTCTCACCGTTCTTTTGCTCATCAACGCGTTGGCGCTCATCGTCGTCGTCGTTCTTCAGGCGGGAAAAAGCGCCGGACTGTCCGGCGCCATCACCGGCGGCGCGGAACAATTGTTCGGACGACAGAAGGCCCGCGGCATCGATGCGGTGCTGCACAACTTGACGCGCATTTTGGCCGCGACGTTCATGATCTTATCCGTGCTCGTCGCCTACTTCGTCAAGTGATGCCTCAACCGGAAGTCCTATCGGTACGCGTGACGGACGCCGCCTCGGATGGCCGAAGGTGGCGTTTTTCTTCATCCCCAAGGACGCCGAACGCTTCATCGCCGCGCGATCGTTCGCCGCGGGCAATCGCCGGCAATGGGCATTCTTCATCTACAGGATCTTGAAAGGAAAACCGCGCGAGGGGGATTTCACGTGGAAGCGGAATTGATCGCCCTGCTGCAGTCGACGATTCGCGGACGGCCGATGAAGCGGTCGGAAATCGAGGAGGCGCTGGGGATTTTGACCGAAGAAGACGCGGCCGCGCTTTCGGCGCTGCTTCGGCGCTTAGAGGAAGAGGGCACGATCGTCCGCACGCGCGCCGGCCGCTATGGGCTGCCGGAGATGATGAATCTCGTCCGCGGGACGATCGAAGGGCATCCGAAAGGCTTTGCCTTTCTCATCCCCGACACCCCCGGGGAGCCGGACGTCTACATTCACGCGAGCGATCTCAAAGGCGCGTGGCACGGCGACCGCGTGCTCGTGCGCCTAGGTCGCCGGGCGGAAGCCGGGCGGCGGATGGAAGGCGAAGTGGTGCGCATCCTCGCCCGGGCCAAGCGGGAAATCGTCGGCACGTTTCGCCGGGCACCGGGAGGCGGTTACGTCATTCCGGACGACCGGCGGATCGACGCCCTTCTCTTCATATTGCCGGACGCCACGTTGGATGCGCGCGACGGCGACAAAGTCGTCGTCCACATCGAGCAGTATCCGAGCGAGACGACCGGCGCCTTCGGCCGCGTGACCGAAGTGCTCGGCGCAGCCGATGCACCGGGCGTGGACATCCTCTCCATCATCCGAAAATATGAATTGCCGGAGCGGTTTCCCGACGAGGTGCTCGCCGAAGCGCGGAACCTGCCGCAAGAAGTGCTGGACGAAGAACGCGCCGGACGGCGGGATCTCACGGCGATGATGACGGTGACGATCGACGGCGAAGACGCCAAGGACATCGACGACGCCGTGGCGCTCGAAGACCTCGGCGACCGCGTGCGCCTCTACGTGCACATTGCCGATGTTTCGCACTATGTGCAGAAAGGATCGGCCCTCGATCGGGAAGCCTATCGACGGGGGACGAGCGTCTACCTCGTCGATCGCGTCATTCCGATGCTCCCGCCGGAACTTTCCAACGGCATCGCGAGTTTAAACCCGAACGTCGACCGCCTCGCCGTCACCTGTGAGATGACCTTTGACGCGCACGGCCGGCGCCTCGATTATGCGTTGTACCCGAGCGTCATCCGCTCCAAGGCGCGACTCACTTATACGGAAGTGAACCGCTTGCTTTCGGCGCGGGAGATCCATCCCGACGACCCGCTGTCTCCCTTTGCGCCGATGCTCCGGAGGATGGCCGAACTCGCCGAGCGGCTGCGCGCGCGGCGGACGGAGCGCGGGGCGATCGACTTCGACCTCGAAGAGGCGAAGATCATCGTCGACGAGCGGGGGAGGCCCGTCGACATCGTCCCGCGCACGCGCAAAGCGGCCGAGATGCTCATCGAAGACTTCATGCTCGCCGCCAACGAGACCGTCGCCGAACACGTCTTCTACCGCGACCTGCCGTTTCTCTACCGCATCCACGAACCGCCGGATCCGGCGAAGATCCAGGCGTTCATCGAGTTCATCAGCGCCTTTGGGTACATCGTCCGCGGCACGTCCGGGCGCGTTCACCCGCGGGCGTTGCAGGCGATCCTGTACGAAGCCCGCGGCGAGCCGGAAGAAGCGATCATCTCCCAGGTGCTGCTCCGATCGATGCAGCAGGCGCGCTATGCGCCGACGAACGAGGGGCATTTCGGCTTGGCGGCGGAGTTTTATACCCATTTTACGGCGCCGATCCGTCGCTATCCGGATCTCGTCGTGCATCGCCTTTTGCGCTTGTACGATTTTGAACGCAACATCGGCGCGGAGGTGCTTAAGGAGGTCCGCGAGGAGCTGGCGGACATTGCCGAGCAGTCTTCCGTGCGGGAGCGGATCGCCATGGAAGCCGAGCGGGAGACCGATGCGCTGAAGATGGCGGAGTTCATGAGCGAGCGCATCGGCGAGGAGTTCGACGCCGTCATCAGCGGCGTGACGTCGTTCGGCTTGTTCGTCCGCCTGCCGAACACGATCGAAGGGCTGGTCCACGTCAGTTACTTGGGCGACGACTATTATCACTATCACGACAAGCAGTATGCGCTCATCGGCGAGCATACGGGGAAGATGTATCGCCTGGGCGATCCGGTTCGCGTCCGATGTATCGGGGTGAACGTCGCCGAGCGGACGATCGACTTTGCGCTCGTCTGGGATGAAGCGGGCCTGCCCGCTACCGCGCG
The DNA here is from genome assembly GCA_014896255.1 of Hydrogenibacillus sp. GTDB lineage: Bacteria > Bacillota > Bacilli > Thermicanales > DSM-22653 > Hydrogenibacillus. Next base: position 53,415 of record JADBKT010000005.1, on the reverse strand, counting down.
CCGCGGGCGGGTCAAGGTCATCCGCGCCGGGCAAGGGGCGCCGCGCGAGGCGCTTTTGCCCGACAGATCGGGCGCGTCCCGTTCCATGCCGGCGAAGGCGTCGAAGTCCAAAGCGTCAAAACCGCCGAAGGCCAAAAAGAAGGCCGACGGCACGTCCAAAGCAAAGGGCAAAGAAAAAGCCGATGACAAACAAATGAAAGGCCACCGAAAACCGAAGTGAGGCGGGCGGGAACGCATGTCGGAGGAGAAGAAGGTCGTCGCTCAGAACAAAAAGGCCCGACACGATTACTTTATCGAGGAGACGTACGAAGCGGGGATCGTGCTCACCGGCACCGAGGTGAAATCGATCCGTCGCGGGCGGGTGAACTTGAAAGACAGTTACGCACACGTCAAGAACGGTGAAGTGTTCCTGCTCAACATGCACGTCAGCCCTTACGAGCAGGGCAACCGATTCAACCATGATCCCCTGCGCACGCGCAAGCTCCTTTTGCACCGCCACGAGATCAACAAACTGATCGGCAAAACGCGGGAAGAAGGCTACACGCTCGTGCCGCTTTCCATCTATGTGAAGCGGGGGCGGGTGAAAGTCGAGCTGGCCTTGGCCAAAGGGAAAAAGCAATACGACAAGCGGGAGGCGCTCAAGACGAAAGCCGTGCAGCGCGAAGTCGAGCGCCAGTTCAGCGGGCGGATGAGGTGAGGCGGCGGTGGACATCACACTGGAAATCGAGCGCTTCGACCGCCGCGGCTTCGGCGCGGCGCCGGCGGAAGTCCGCGCCGGGAAGCGGACGCTCGCGGTGCCGTATACGATCCCCGGAGAGACGGTGCGGGCGGGACTTACCGAACGCCGGGTCAAAGGACATCTCATCGCCGAGGTTCATGACGTCATCCGCGCGCATCCGGCGCGCATCCCGGCGCGCTGTCCGCATTTCGGCACATGCGGCGGGTGTACGTGGCAGCACATTGCCCCCGAAGCGCAGACGGCGATGAAGACCGAGCGGGTGAAAGCGTTTTTGCGCGATCACGGGCTCGACGACGGCGTCGTGCGCCCGGCGATCGGCATGGCGGAACCGTGGCACTACCGGAACAAGATGGAGTTCACCTTTACCCCGGAGGGCGCGCTCGGTCTCCACGCGCTTTTGCACTTTGACCGCACCGTGCCGCTTTCCGTCTGCTACATCGCCCATCCGGCCTTGTTCGCCGTCGCCGAAGCGACGGCTGCCTGGGCCCGCGCGCACCGCCTTTCCGGGTATGACAAGCGCCGTCACGAAGGGTTGCTCCGGCACCTCATGGTGCGCTATTCGGAGGCGGAACGGACCGTACTCGCCGCCCTCTTCGCGACCGTACCGCCGGACGCCTCGACGGATCTCACCCGAGCGGCGAAAGCGTGGACGGAGATGCTCGCCGCCCTCGACGCCGAGCGCGGCGTCCGCGTCGCCGGCGCGTTCTGGATCGTCTACGGCGGGCGGGCGGACAAGGCCGGTTATGACGCCGTGCATCATCTGTTCGGCGCGCCGCACATCGTCGACGAACTCGACGGTGTGCGCTACCGCATCGCGCCGCAGACGTTCTTTCAGACGAACCGCCTGCAGGCGGAACGCCTCCTCGAAACGGCGCTTCAGTATGCCGAACCGGAACCGGACATGCACGCCCTCGATCTTTTCTCCGGCGTCGGCACGTTCACCCTGCCGCTCGCCCGGCGGGTGCGGAAGGCGGTCGGCGTGGAGGTCGTCCCGGAAGCGGTCGAAGCGGCTTACGCCAACGCCCGGGAAAACGGCGCGGACAACGTCGATTTCGTCGCCGGAGACGTGCGCCGGGGCATGGAGCGGGCGCTGGAACGCCTGGAGAGCCGCGTGGACCTCGTTCTCCTCGATCCGCCGCGCTCCGGCGCGGGCGGCAAGGTGATGCGCAAACTCGGCCGCCTCGGCGCGCCGCGCATCGTATACGTCTCGTGCAATCCGGAGACGTTCGCTTCCGATGTGCGGGAACTTTTCGCCTTCGGTTACCGGCTCGCCGAAGTCCAACCGGTCGATATGTTTCCGCAGACGGCGCATGTCGAGCTCGTCGCTCGACTGGAGCAAGGTCCCCGGTCGTGAAGCCGATTGGCGATCATGTGCTATTCGAGAGGAGACCGTCGACGTGAAGGCGGGATGGGACACAGCGCTTTTTTCCTTCTTGACTTTCGGAATGGCGGCGCTCTTCGTCGCGGCGCTCATGCTCGTCATCCTTCTGGTGCGCCGCCGCCCGTTATCGCCGCCGGCCCATGAGCTTTCCGAGGTGCGAGAAAAAGTCCTCTTGCTGGAAAAGGCCGTCGATCGGCTGGAGGGAACGCTTCGCGAGGAGCTCGGCCGGGGACGGGCGGAGGCCGAGCAGTCGGCAAAGCTTGCCCGGGAGGAGCTGACGCAGGCCATCATTCAGCTCGGCCGCTCTACGGCCGCCACGCTCGGCGATCAGGCCGCCCAGCAGAAACATCTTCTCGACGGCGTGTCCAAGCAGCTCATCGCGCTCACCGCGATGAACGAAGAGAAGCTCGAGCGTATCCGCCAGACGGTCGAGGAGAAGCTCGGCCGCCTGCAGGAGGAAAATGCCAAGAAGCTCGAAGAGATGCGCCGTACCGTCGACGAGAAGCTGCACGACACGTTGGAGAAGCGCCTCGGGGAGTCGTTCCGCTTGGTGAGCGAGCGGCTGGAGCTTGTCCACAAGGGCCTCGGCGAGATGCAGGCGCTGGCCTCCGGTGTCGGTGATCTGAAAAAAGTGCTCGCCAACGTCAAAACGCGTGGGACGCTCGGCGAGATTCAGTTGGAGAACTTGCTCGAGCAGATCTTGACGAGCGACCAGTACGCCCGCCAAGTGCCCGTCGGCCGCGGAGCGGAGCGTGTCGATTTTGCCATCCGACTGCCGGGCAAGGCGGACGACGAGGCCGTGTGGCTGCCGATCGACAGCAAATTTCCCCTTGACGATTACCATCGCTTGATCGAAGCGCAAGAAGCGGGCGACATCCAAGCGGTCCATGAGGCCGCAAGGTTGCTTGAGGCGCGCGTCAGAAACGAAGCGAAGGCGATCCAGGCGAAGTACATCCACCCGCCGGAGACGACCGACTTTGCGATTCTTTTTTTGCCGACGGAAGGGCTGTTCGCCGAAGTGCTCCGCCGCCCGGGGCTGTGGGAGTCGCTGCAGCGGGACCATCGCGTCGTCGTCACCGGCCCGACGACGATCACGGCGCTGCTCAACAGCCTGCATATGGGCTTTCGGACGCTGGCCATCGAGAAGCGTTCGAGCGAAGTGTGGCGTCTCCTCGGCGCGGTGAAGACGGAATTCGGCAAGTTCGCCGAGATCCTCGAAAAGACGCAGAAAAAGCTGCAAGAGGCGAGCAACACGATCGAAAGCGCGTCGCGCAAGACGCGGACCATCGAACGGAGGCTGAGAAGCGTGGAGTCGCTTCCGGAAGGCGACGTTCAGCGGTTGTTGGGGCAGGAGATCGAAGAGGTGGGAGAATGAATCGCGGTGGCCATCTGCTTGAAGGCCGGGGGACGAAGCCATGAAGCGTTTCAAGGACATCATTTTCGGCGCCTCTTTTAGCGCCGTCATACTCTTGACGTTCATCGCGCTGCTCGGGTCGATGCGCGCCGAGGCGGCGGCGTCGATCGACGCGCCGGCGGCGCGTTCGTGAGGCGGCAGCCCAGACCCATTGAAATCCGCGCGTGATTTGTGATATGATACTTATTGCCGCTTCCTTAGGGCGGCGCCTCTCTTGGGGGCGTAGTGGATTCGACGGGGGTCGATCGAACAACCGTAGCGAGCCGGGGGGCCGCGTCCCCGTCAGCAACGCGGACGGCACAATAACTGCCAACAAGAACGAACTCGCTCTGGCTGCGTAAACGACCGGCCAGCCTCTGACGCGAAACCGCCCGCGTTTTGCGCTTAGAGGTCAACCCCAGCGGGCTACGCGGTCGGCCTTCCGCCTGTAGGCCGCCGAAGAGACCCATCAGGCAGGCCGCAGGATGATCCGGCTCAAGGGAGCGCCTGCGGCGACATCAAACTTGAGCTGCGCTCGGAGAAGCGGTTGTGGCGAGGCCTTCGGACGGGGGTTCGATTCCCCCCGCCTCCACCATTCATCGGACCAATACGGCATATCAGGCCAAAAGCCTGGTTCCGGCGTTCCGGAAACCAGGCTTTCGTGTTAGCATGTTGATCCGGCGGCTTCAGCCTTGCGGATCGTTTGCGGGCGTCGCTTTTCTTTGACGGGCGACGGAATCCGTGATCAACGGCCGGATCCACACCGTAAAGTAGATCAGACCCAGCACGATCACGACGCCGGTGATGAAAAACGGCAAGCGATAGCCGCCGCGTTCGAGCAGCCGGCCGGCGACGTAACTCGCGCCGGCCGTGCCGACGCTGCGGAAGACGTTGCGTATGGCCGCGTACGCGTCGCGATGCGCGTCGGCGATCATCGACATCGTCTGGCTCTCGATGAGGTTGCTGAGCATCGTAAACGCGCCGCCGCGGAGCAAGAACAATGCCGTAAACGGCGCAAAAGATAGCGGCAAGGCGAGCACGAACAAAAGCGCCGCGTTCAGCGCAAACAACGCGTAATAAGCGCGGACCGGGCCGAGGGCGGCGATCACCCGCGGCGTCCACAGCGAACCGAAGAACAAAAAAAGGCTGGCGGCGCCGATGACCCCGCTGACCGCGGCGTCGGAAACGCCGAAACGAAACTTCAAGATGACGTTTTGAAACGGCCCGATCAGCGCAAAAGCGACGCCGGCGATGAAGACGAACAGCGCGAGCCGAAAGATCTTCCCGCCGGGTAACATGCGTTCCCGATACGCCCGAACGGAGCGGATGGCGATCGGTTGACGCGCCATGGATCGCGTTTCACGCGGGAGAATGAGCCCGCGAAGAACGGCGAGTCCGATCACGACCGCTCCGGCGAGACACAGCGATCCCTGGTACGGTGAGGTCACGCCGCCGAGGAGATCCGGCAACACGCCGCCGAGCAGCGTTCCGACGCCGGTGAACAACGTGAAGACGGCGAACATCAAACTGTAGCTTGTCGTCTCCAGCGCCGGGTCTTGCGCATAATGAAACAGGAGTTGGATTTCCGTCGTGATGAGGAGCGCCATGCCGACGGACATCACGATCTGAGCGCCGTAAAAGAGGAAAAGCGTCGTGCCTGCGGCAAACAGCAGATAGCCCGTCCCGATCAAGGCGATGCCCGAGATGAACAGGCCCTTGCGGCCGTAGCGCCGTGCCGCGACGGCGATGGGGAAGGCCGCCATGCCCATGGCGACGGTGCCGACGGCGTTCAACGTGCCGAGCGTTTCCTCGCGGACGCCGAGCGCGAGCAGGTGAAAATTGAGAAGCAGGCTGAAAAGGCCGATGCCGATGCCGAGCAGCGATTCGCTGAGCACGAAGCGGCGAACGCCTGCCGGCAACTCGCTCAAGAACAATCGCTGCAAGAGACGATGACGACCGTGCATCATGATTCAAGCCGAGCGCGTCTTACGCGCCTATACGGCGAACAGGCGGTACAGCGCCTCGCGATCGAGGCCTTTGCCGACAAAAAACGGTCCGAACTCGCCGAAGCGGGCGCTCACTTCGTCGAAGCGCATCTCGTAGATGATCTTCTTAAAGTGCAGCGGATCGGCGCTGAACAGCGTGACGCCCCACTCCCAGTCGTCCAGCCCTTGCGACCCGCTGATGACCTGCAGCACCTTGCCCCGGTATTTCTTGCCGATGTCGCCGTGTGCACGCATCATCTGAGCACGTTCATCGTTCGACAGCATGTACCAGTTGTCCGCGCCGGCGCGTTTTTTGTTCATCGGATAAAAACAAACGTGCTCTTCCCGACGGACTTTCGGATACAGACGTGACTTGGCCCACGGATCTTGCTCCGGATCGCCGGTGTAGCCGCCGAGCTCGACGATCGAGTAGTAGCTGTAGGCGGGGAGCAAATAGTCGGCGAAGACCGTCTTGTTGAGCGCCGTCTCGACGTCGATGAGCGCGTCCATCGTCGGACGCAAGTTTAAAAAGAGCAGATCGGCTTTCTGACCGATGATCTGGAATACCCCGTATGAGCCGTATCCTTCATCCTCGGCATGCTGCCAGTCGTGGATGAGCGCATCCAGCGCTTCCAGCGCCCGCGTCCGGTCGGCGGACGGCGCCGTTTTCCAGGCGGACCAGTCGATCGTGCGAAAATCGTGCAGTACATGCCAACCTTCTACGGTACGCGCCGGTTCGGGCATCGTCATCCCTCCATCCGATGGGTGTCGATTGATGTGGTCAGCAAGGCGGTCGCGATCTCAGGCGCGCGGTATTGCCGAGGGCTTTTGTTTATTGTACCATGTTCATACCATAAATGAAATCAAATGCAATTATGATCATATGGGGTGAGCGAGGGATGGGCGAGCGCCGTTCGGAGAAGCGGGTCGACCGGTTCTGGCAACTCTTGGCCGAACATTTTAAAAGTGAATCGGGCAACGTCTTCGGTTTTGCCGATTTGGAGGAATACGCGGTGCTGATCCCGCTCGTCGAACACGACGGCGAACCGCACCTGCTTTTTGAAGTGCGCGCGCATACGCTCAGGCGCCAACCGGGAGAGGTGAGCTTTCCCGGCGGTAAGGTCGACCCTGCCGATCCGTCCCCGGCCGAGGCGGCAGTGCGCGAAACGCACGAAGAGCTCGGCATACCGCCGCAATCGATCGATCTTTGGTCCAAACTCGGCCTTCTCGTGCCTCCGTATCAGATCGCCGTACACGTCTACGTCGGGAAGATCGCGGATCTTCGGCCGCTTCGTCCCAACCCGGCGGAAGTGGCGGAGGTTTTCTGTGTCCCGCTCGTTTGGCTGCTCCACCATCGCCCGCAGGTCTACGATGTGGCCGTCGGCGTTCATCCGGGAGAGGACTTTCCGTATGAACGGATCCCCGGCGGTCGAGGCTACCCGTTTCGTCGGCGAACCGTCCCGGAGTTGTTTTACCTTTACGAGGGGCACGTCATTTGGGGGATGACCGCGCGCATCCTGCAACAATTTTTAAGGACTGTGCAAAAAATGGATAACCTCGAAGGTTTGACAAACGACCGTCGTCGTGTATAATAGAGGCTGTGTTCCTCGAGGAACGCAGTGTCGTTAGAGGAACGACGTTGCCGAGTTAGTTAAACGGTATAACGGCGCACTCGTAATGCGCAGTTCGGAGTTCGATTCTCCGACTCGGCACCAGATGAGCACGCGACGGCAAGGCTTGACCTTGCTTTTTTTATTTTGCGCTGCGGTTGACATGGCGTCGCGGACGTCGGACCGGGTGGTGGGATCGGTGCAATATTTTACTGTAGACAAAGACGCGGCGGCGGAATGGACGATCGAGCGCTCGCGGTTCATCGCTTCCGTCCGTCCGGTAGAGACGGAGGACGAAGCGCGGGAATTTATTCGGATGATTCAAAAGAAACACTGGGACGCGACGCACAACGTGAGCGCGTACATCGTCGGCGTCGAGCACCGCGTGCAGCACGCCGACGACGACGGTGAACCGTCCGGAACCGCCGGGCGTCCGGTGTTGGAGGCGCTTCGGCAAGGGGATCTGACCAACGTCGTCGTGGTGGTGACGCGCTATTTCGGCGGGATCAAGCTCGGCGCCGGCGGACTCGTGCGCGCCTATCGGAAGTCGGCCCTGCTCGGCGTCCGCGCCGCTCACATTGTCCGCCGCCGGCGCGGCGTGCGGATGCGTCTTAGGCTGGATTACGCCGCCTATGGGACGGTGGCCGCCATCTTGGCGTCGGATGGTTATGCGGAACGCGAAGCGACATATGATGATCGGGTGACGCTTTGGTATGACGTTCCGGAAGATCGCCTCGCCGCCTTTCAGGCGCTCGTATCGACGCTGACGCAAGGACGGGTGAAGGCCGAAGCGGCCGGTGCGGTCTGGATCGACGAACCCGTCCGCGATTCGCCGGCGGAAGACGACGCCGGTCTTAGCAATCGGCGGTGATGCCGACACAAGAAGGTGCTGTTCGTGTTGAACATCTTCAAACGCATCGACCCGGAGACGATGAGCGAAGAAGCGCTGCTCCATCACAACATGCACAAAAGCATTCAAAACGGTATTTTTGCAGCAGTTTCTCTCGGAATCTTCTCCAGCTTCTTGCCGCTTTTCGCCATCGAGGCGCTCGGTGCGAGCGACTATCAGGTGGCGCTCTTGTCTTCGCTGCCACAGCTGGTGAACGTGCTCGTCCTCATCCCCGGGGCGCTTTGGCTGTCGCGCCTGACGCGCTACAAGCCGTTTACGGCGGTCAACATCGGGCTCGGGAAAATGTTGATGGCCATGGTCGCCTTGGCCCCTTGGCAACGGGTGCTCGACCCGGCGTGGTTCGTCGTCGTCTTCGTGGCGCTTTTGAGCGTGCCGAACGCTTTGGGCGGGCTCGGCTGGCAGGCGCTCATCGGCGAACTCATTCCCGCCGAGCGGCGGAGCGCCTTTTTTGGTCGCCGCAACCGCGATACGACGTTGTGGTCGATGATCGCCGTCTTCTTTTCCGGGCTCATCTTGAACGTTTTCGATAAACGATGGGCCCTTCCGTACCAAGCGTTCATCTGGATCGCCGTGTTCTTCGGCATTCTGGAGACGATCACGCTGCATCAGCATCTCGAGCCGCCGCGCCTTGCGGCCGATAAGGCCGCGTTCGGACTTAGGGCGTTTCGCGGTCTGTTTCGCACGGCCCCGTACGCGCGATTTTTCGTCGCCGGGTTGTTTTTCCATTTCGCCTGGCAGATGGCCTGGCCGCTGTTTAACTTGTACAACGTGAAAGTCGTTCAGGCCTCGGCGCTTTGGCTGTCGCTTTTTACCGTCGCCAACCAGCTGTCGCAGATCATCGCCTTCGTCTATTGGGGTCGCCTCGCCGACCGCTTCGGGAACCAGGCCATGCTCGCCGTCACCGCCGTCGGCATGAGCACCGCACCGTCGCTCACCGTCCTCTCGACGTCGCCGCTCTACCTCGTGGCCGTCAATTTCTTCACCGGCATTTTCGTCGCCGGGACGACGCTCCTCCTGTTCAACCAGCTGCTCAACGTTTCGCCGGCGCGGGAACGGACACCGTACATTGCGACGTTCAACGTCGGTGTCGGGGTGATCGGTTTTCTCGCGCCGCAGTTCGGCGTATGGCTTGCCGGAGCGATTTCGCTGAGCGGCGCGATGCACATCTCCTCGCTGCTCCGGTTGACGAGCGCGGTGCTGTTCGCCGTGATCGCCCTCCGCTTCGAGCGCCGGGAACGCTCGGCCGCGATGATGATGACCCCCGGGTCGACCGGCACGCGTTCTTATGATGGTTGACGCCACGATGAGCGGTTGACGGACGACTCCTCGATCGGCTCGCGCTCGGCGGGCGGTCACCGTCTCGCCGGGCGCGTTTTTGGATTTGGGTTTTCGGATTTGACGGTTGCAAATCGTCTCGCGACGCAGTATAGTAGAGCTAGATGAATGAGCATTCACTCAAGAGGGCGAGGAGGGATCCGATGCAGCGCATCACGCGCGCGGCGGTGCTCGGCGCCGGCGTCATGGGCGCGGGCATTGCGGCGCATTTGGCCAACGTCGGCATCCGCACGCTGCTCCTGGACATGGTTCCGAAAACGCTTACAGCCGAAGAGGAGGCACGCGGGCTTACGCATCAGGATCGCGCCGTCCGCAACCGCCTGGCGGAAGCGGGGAAAGCCAGGCTGCTTAAAGAAAGCCCGTCGCCGGTGTACCACCCGTCGGTGCTGGCGTTGATCGAGACGGGGAATTTCGACGATGATCTCGAGCGCCTTCGGGACGTCGATTGGATCATCGAAGTGATCGTCGAAGATTTGGCGGCCAAGCGCGCGCTGCTCGAACGCGTCGAGGCGCACTGGCGGGAAGGGACGGTGGTGAGTTCCAACACTTCGGGGATCTCCATCACGCGCATGGTCGAAGGGCGGAGCGCGGCTTTCCGGCGGCATTTTCTCGGCACGCACTTTTTCAATCCGCCGCGCTATCTCCCGCTTCTGGAGATCATCCCCCATGCGGAGACCGACCCGAAGATCGTCGAAGGGATGCGCCGCTTTGCCGAAGTGAAGCTCGGCAAGGGCGTCGTCATCGCCAAGGACACGCCGAACTTCATCGCCAACCGCATCGGCACGTACGGCCTCATCGTCACGTTGCGGGCGATGGAGGCGATGGGGCTCGGCATTGACGCCGTCGATGCGATCACCGGCGAGGCGATGGGACGGCCGAAGTCGGCGACGTTCCGCACGCTGGACGTCGTCGGATTGGATACGTTTTTACATGTCGCGCAAAACGTCTACGACAACGTCTCCGATCCGAAGGAAAAGGCCGCATTCGACGTGCCGCCGGTGCTCAAGGAGATGGTTGACCGCGGGATGATCGGGCAAAAGGCCGGACAAGGATTTTATAAACAAGTCAAGGCGGACGGACAAAAGACGATCCTTTCCTTGGATTTGAAGACGCTCGAGTACGGTCCGCGGCAGAAGTTCGAGGCGCCGTCGCTTTTGGCCGGCAAAGGCAAGAATTTAAAGACGCGCCTGGAACTCCTCCTGTTTGCCGATGATGTCGCCGGGCGCTTCGCATGGGAAGTGACGAAAAAGACGCTCCTCTACGCGGCGGAGAAAGTCGGGGAGATCTGCAACACCCCGGAGGAGATCGACCGGGCGATGCGCCTCGGATTCGGATGGTCGCTCGGGCCGTTCGAGCTGTGGGACGCGCTCGGCGTTCGGCGCGTCGCCGAGCGGATGGCGGCGGACGGGGAGACGTTGCCGACATGGGTGGAAGCCCTCCTTCAGGAGCCGTCGCCGTCGTTTTACCGTCAGGATGATACGGCGCTTTCCGTATTCGGCCGAAGCGGTTATACGCCGGTCGTCATCGCTCGGGAAGCGCTCTCGCTCGAGCGTCTCAAGCAAGGCGGGCGGAAGATCGGCGGGAACCAAAGCGCTTCCCTCGTCGACCTCGGCGACGGCGTGCTGGCGCTTGAGTTCCACTCCCGGGGCAACGCCCTCGGCACCGACATCGTCTCCGTGGCCAATCAGGCCTTCCGTCTCTTGGAAAGCGATTTCGACGGAATGGTCATCGGCAACGAAGGCAAGAACTTCAGCGCCGGCGCGAACGTGATGCTCATGCTCATGGAGGCGCAAGACGAAAACTGGGAGGAGATCGATCGCCTCGTCCGGGAATTCCAACGCTTTACGATGCGCATCAAGTACAGTCCGCGGCCGATCGTCGCCGCTCCGTTCGGCATGACGCTCGGCGGCGGCTATGAGGTCGCGGCGGCCGCGGCGCGGATGGTGATGCACGCGGAAACGTACATGGGGCTGGTGGAGACCGGCGTCGGCCTCATTCCCGGCGGCGGAGGGACGAAGGAATTTTTGATCCGCATGCTGGAGCGCATTCCCGAGGGGGTCAAAGCCGATCCGCAGCCGTTCGTGAACCATGCCTTCGAAACGATTGCCCTGGCCAAAGTCTCGACCAGCGCCGAGGATGCCCGCCGCATCGGCTACGCCCGGGCGACGGACAAGATCGTCATCAACCGCGAACATCTGCTCCATGAGGCCAAAGCGGCGGTGCTTGAACTCGTCCGAAGCGGGTATACGCCGCCTGTGCCGGCGAAGATTCCGATCGTCGGGCAAAGCGGCTACGCCGTCATGCAGCTCGGCATCTATTCGCTCAAGAACCGCCGGGCAATTACGGAGCACGACGCGCGCATCGCCGACCGGCTGGCCTTCGTCCTCGCCGGGGGGAGGCTGCCGAAAGGGACGCTCGTCGATGAACAATATCTCCTCGATCTCGAACGAGAAGCTTTCCTCAGCCTCATCGCCGAGCCGAAGACGCAAGCGCGCATGGCCCACATGCTGAAGACCGGAAAACCGCTGCGCAACTGATGCGTTCTAAGGAGGGATAGGATGCGCATTCGAGAAGCGGTCATCGTCGCCGCTCTGCGCACGGCGGTCGGGAAAGCGCCGCGCGGCGCGCTGCGCCACATGTCGCCGGTGGCGATGGGGGCCGAAGTGCTCAAGGCCCTTCTCGCCCGAGTTCCCGCCCTCGACCCGCGGGAAATCGACGACGTCATCGTCGGCTGCGCTTTCCCGGAAGGCGAGCAGGGGATGAACATGGCGCGCCACATCGTCCTCGCCGCAGGGCTCCCGACGAGCGTGCCGGGGATCACCGTCAACCGCTATTGCAGTTCCGGGCTGCAGACGATCGCCATGGCCGCCGAGCGGATCATGCTCGGTCAGGCGGACGTCATCGTCGCCGGCGGCGTGGAAAGCATGAGCCTCATCCCGATGGGCGGGCATACGATCGCGCCCGATCCTGATCTCGTGTCCAACATGCCGGAGGCGTACATGGCCATGGGCCACACGGCGGAAGAAGTCGCCCGGCGCTTCGGTATCTCCCGGGAAGACCAGGACGCCTATGCGTTGGAGAGCCACCGCCGGGCGCACGCGGCGATCACCGCCGGCAAGTTCAAAGACGAGATCGTCCCGCTTAAGGTCGTCGAGCGCAAGCTGGAAAACGGTCGCGTGGTGGAGACGGAGCGCCTGTTCGACGCCGATGAAGGCGTGCGCCCGGATACTTCGCTGGAAAAGCTCGCCGCCTTAAAACCGGCCTTCCAGGAAGGGGGGACGGTCACGGCGGGCAACAGCTCGCAGACGAGCGACGGGGCGGCGATGGTCCTCGTCATGTCCGCCGACAAGGCCCGCGAACTCGGGCTTGCCCCTGAGCTCGTCTATCGTTCCTTCGCCGTCGCCGGCGTCGATCCGGAGATCATGGGCATCGGTCCGGTGTACGCCGTGCCGAAGGCGCTCAAATACGCGGGTATCGATTTGGATCAGGTCGATCTGATCGAACTGAACGAGGCCTTCGCCGCGCAGACGCTGTATGTCATCCGTGAGCTCGGATTGGACCGCGAGAAGACGAACGTCCTCGGCGGGGCGATCGCCCTCGGGCACCCGCTCGGCGCGACGGGGGCGAAACTCACCGTGACGCTGATGCACGAGCTGAAGCGGCGCGGCGGCCGTTATGGCGTCGTGACGATGTGCATCGGCGGCGGGATGGGCGCCGCCGGCGTCTTCGAACGGCCCGATTGAGCCGCTTTGTCCAGCGGCCGCAATGCAAAAGCCGTTTCGGGAAATGAGAAAGCCGCTCAGGGAGGGGTTACGATGTCCGAGATCATCAAAGGCGGTTCGTTCCTGCTCGAGACGCCGCCGATGGAGCGCATTTTTACGCCGGAAGACATCACCGACGATCAGCGGATGATCGCCGAGACCGCCGCCTCGTTCGTCCACAAAGATGTGCTCCCCGTGTTGGAGGAGATCGAAAACCAGCACAACTTCGAGCATTCCGTCCGGCTCATGCGGAAGGCCGGCGAGCTCGGGCTTCTTTCCGGCGACGTGCCGGAGGCGTACGGCGGACTCGGCCTGGACAAAGTGACGACCGCGCTGATCGCCGAGGCCTTCGCCGTCGCGCGCTCGTTCGCCTTGACCGTTGGGGCGCACGTCGGCATTGGGACGCTGCCGATCGTATTTTTCGGCACCGAAGCGCAAAAAAGGAAATATCTTCCGGCGCTGGCCGGCGGGGAAAAAATCGCCGCCTACGCGTTGACCGAGGCGGGTTCCGGCTCGGACGCCCTCGGGGCGCGGACGACGGCGGTGTTGAATGAAGCCGGCACCCACTACATTTTGAACGGCGAAAAGCAGTGGATCACCAACTCCGGCTTCGCTGACGTGTTCGTCGTCTATGCCAAGGTGGACGGCGAGAAGTTCACCGCTTTCATCGTCGAGCGCGATTTTCCGGGCGTCTCCACGGGTCCGGAAGAGAAAAAGATGGGCATCAAAGGATCGTCCACCCGCACGCTCATCTTGGACAACGTACCGGTGCCGGTGGAAAACGTCCTCGGGGAAGTCGGTCGGGGGCACGTCGTGGCCTTCAACATTTTGAACATCGGCCGTTTCAAACTCGCCGCCGGCGCCGTCGGCGCGGCGAAGCGGGTGATCGACATCTCCGCCCGATACGCCAAGGAGCGCAAACAGTTCGGCCGGCCGATCGCCGATTTCGCCTTGATTCAAGCCAAGCTCGGGGAAATGGCGATCCGCACCTACGCCGCCGAAAGCATCATGTACCGCACCGCCGGCCTGTTCGACGACATGCTCCGCGCCCTGGGCGAGAAGGTGAACGACGGTCGGGAAGTGGCCCGCGGCATTGCCGAGTACGCCATCGAATGTTCGATCAACAAGGTGTTCGCGTCCGAGGTCCTCGATTACGTCGTCGACGAGGGGGTACAAATCCACGGCGGTTACGGCTACATGTCGGAGTACGAAGTGGAGAAGGCCTATCGCGACAGCCGTATTAACCGCATTTTCGAAGGGACGAACGAGATCAACCGCCTGCTCATCCCCGACATGCTGCTCAAGAAGGCGATGCGCGGGGAACTCGATCTCCTCGGAGCGGCAACGCGGCTTGAGGACGAACTCATGTCCGTCGGGCATGAAGCCATCGAGGACGCGCCCCTCGCCGAATCGTTCCACCTCCTCGAACAGGCGAAGAAGATCTTCCTGTTCATCGCCGGAAGCGCGGTGCAGAAATACGGACAGGCGCTCGAACGCGAACAAGAACTTCTCGCGGCCGCGGCGGACATCGCCATCGAGATCTTTGTCATGGAATCGAGCCTGCTCAGGGCGAAAAAAGCGCTCGAACGGCTCGGCGCGCCGAAGGCCGAGGGGCATCTCGATCTCGTTCAGGCGGTCGTCCACACCCGCTTCGATCACGTCGAAGCACAGGCCAAACTCGCCCTGGCGGCGATGGAAGAAGGCGACATCTTGCGCACGCAACTCGCCGTGCTGCGCAGGCTCACCCGCCGCACCCCGGCCAATTTGGTGGCGCTCCGCCGCCGCATCGCCCGCCGCGTCCTCGCGCGGGACGGTTATACCGTCGACGCTTGACCTCCTCCCGTAAACGTTTTGAACGGATGTCGAACGTTCACCCGTTGTTGATGCGGATGAGCCGCGCGAAGTTGCGGCTTTTTTCTTTGCGCCGCTTGCGCTCGGCGACGCGTTCCAAAGCGCCGTCGTTAAGGAAGCGTTCTTCGTCGCTTTCGGGATAGACCGGCGGGACGGGGACCGGGCGCATTCCTTCGTCCAAGGCGACGAACGTGGCGAACGCCGTGGCGGCGATCTGCCGTTCGCCGGAGAGCATGTTTTCGGCGATCACCTTGACGAACACTTCCATGGACGTCGTGCCCGTCCAGGTGACGAACGCCTCCAGGGTGATGGCGTCGTCCTGCGCGATCGGCTTCAGAAAATCGATCGAATCGATCGAAGCGGTGACGACCTGTCGCCGGCAGTGACGCATGGCGGCGATCGCCGCCACGTCGTCGATGTCGCGCATCAGCTCGCCGCCGAAGAGCGTCCCGTGACGGTTGGTGTCTTTGGGGAAGATGAGGCGCGTTTTCACCGCTCGGCTGGCGCGGCATGGCTTGGGAGCGAGCGGGGAGGCGGCATCGTCGTTCGGCTGTGGGTGCAGCAGCTTCTGCTCATCGCTCATGGACCCGCGGGCGCCTTCGCCCTCACTCCTTTTCCGTCCGTCGAATACGTTTCCCGGGAAAGTCTTTCGAGGAACACTATAGCAGAGGCGAGCACGCGGCTCAACATATGGTACAATAGGATCGACCCAGCCGACCGGCGAAAAGAGATCGATCGATGCTCACCTTGAGCTGGGCTTGAAAGACAAGCTGAAGACGGTGAGCGAGGCGGAGATGCTCGCGCTTTTGGCTCAGCACGGCAAACTCATCAAACGGCCGGTCATCTCCGACGGGGAAAGGGTGACGGGAGGATTTGACGAAGCGACCTTCGAACGCGTCTGGCGGGCTTACGACCGCGGATGACGTCTGGATGCTGTTTAAAGCGCTCGGCCATGAGACGCGCTACCGGATCGTGCGCCTCTTGATCGAGCGGAAACAATTTTGCGGCGACCTCGTCGCCGAGCTCGGACTGGCCCAGTCGACCGTCTCCCACCATCTCAAAGTGTTGCGGGAGGCGGGCATCGTCGTGACCGAAGCCCGCGGGCCGTGGGTCTGTTATGAGGTCTCCGGCGAGCGCATCAGGTCCCTGCTCGCGGCATTCATCGCTGAAATCGATCGTGTTCGCGTTGGCGATTAATTGAACTTGCATTTAGTCTATCCTTGCTTTTATAGGGAAATTCCCCTATAATGGTGGTCGGGTTCCCTGCCGCTCGGAACGATGCGGAAAGGGGCAAACAACGCTTCCGAGCGCAGGGCAAGGCGATGTCGCGCGCGACGTCGAATGCGCAAAGACAACACTTCTCAAAAAGGAGGCATGCGGACGTTATGGCAGCCACGGTGGAAGCAACCAGGATTTTGAAACTCGGCGACGCATTGCCGGATGTGACGCTTCCCGCTTACTTCCCGGAGACGAAGACGGAGGGGACCGTCCACATCGGTCCGTCGTCCCCGAAGAAAATGTGGACCGTGCTCGTCTTCTATCCGGCCGATTTTACGTTCGTCTGCCCGACGGAGCTCGCCGATTTCGCCGAGCACTACAGCGCTTTTCAAGCCCTCGGCGCGGAGGTCATCGGGGTCAGCACCGACACCGTCTACACCCACAAAGCATGGCTGGAATCGGAGAAGCTGCTCCAGAATGTCCGTTTTCCGATGGCCGCCGACCATACCGGTCAGCTCGCGCGCCTTCTCAACATCTACAACGAGGCGGAAGGGACGGCGCTGCGCGGGACGTTCATCATTGATCCCGAGGGGGTTTTGCGGGCACAGGAAGTGACCTGGTACGACGTCGGGCGCAACGCCGGAGAGACGCTCAGGTTGCTGGAAGCGTTCGAGTACGTCCGTACCAATCCGGGCGTCGCTTGCCCGGCCGGCTGGACGAAGGGGAAGAAGGCGCTCAACCCGAGCATGGAGATTGTCGGGAAGGTCCACGAGGCGCTTTCGTGAAGCGGCGCATCCGCTCCGGGGCCGCCGTGACGCCAAAAGCCTTCGAACGACGGATCATACCATGCGCCCCCGCTCCACGGAGCGGGGGCGCTTTTTGACGGTCTTGGCCCGCCGACGGTTTTGCGGCGATCACGTTTGCGTCTTGCCGCCAAACGTCGTATGATGAGGGTAAAGACGGGAAGGAGGCCGCGGTCGTGGAGTTTCCTGCAGGGCTTAAGTATTCCAAGGAACACGAATGGGTGCGCGTCGACGGGACGAAGGCGTACATAGGGATCACCGATTTTGCGCAAGATGAGCTCGGCGACATCGTCTATGTCGAACTGCCGGAAGTCGGGGCGGAGCTCGTCGCCGGCGAGTCGTTCGGCAGCGTCGAGTCCGTCAAGACGGTCTCCGAGCTGTATGCCCCCGTGTCCGGCAAAGTGGTCGAAGTGAACGGCCGGCTCGCCGATGAGCCGGAGCTGGTCAACCGCGCGCCGTATGCCGACGGCTGGATGATCGTCGTGGAGATGCGCGATCCCGCGGAACTCGAAGCGTTGCTCGACGCGGAAGGCTACCGGGCGCATGTGGCTGAATGAACTTCAACGAAAAAACCGCCGATCCGGCGGTTTTTCAATTCGGCCCTCGGGGCGGCGTCAGGCGGTCCGATTCGGCTTCCAAGCTTCATTCGGATCGGTTCCCCGATCGCGTTCGCTCTCCCTTTAAAAATTCATATAAAAACAATGTAGCGGACACGAGGAAGAGCCCTGCCGCAAGCATTTGCACTTCGATCGAGCGGACGGCCATGAACACGATGACGGACAAAACGGCCACGATATAATGAAACACGGCTTCTCCTCCTTTGATGATTGAACGATTCATGACCGTGACACATGTCATCTTTTGTTCACATTATAACACCGCCGCATCGGTGCGAATAGCGCAAAAAATAAACGAAACGCCGCGACGAAGGGAAAACACAGGGGGTGGGAGAATGAACTGGTGCTGCGGGGCGATGATGATCGGTTCGATCGGTGCGCTCAGGGTCGAGGGCATCGTTTTCGAACGACTGCCGCTCGTCTATTGTCCGGTTTGCCGACGGTTTGAAGTCCACCCCCTGGTGTCCGACGCTTTTGAACTGTTGCTGGATTATGCGCAGGGCGACAATGCCCGGCACATCGTTTTCGACGATTTTGTCACGATCGACGAAGCCGAACTTAGGGCCCACCAGCCGCTTTGGGACGACGGCGAACCGCTTTTGCTCATCCAAGCGTCCATCGATCAGGCGCTCGACCTCTTGTCGGCGGCCAAGGCGCTGGGAGACGTCCTCTGGAAGCGGGAACTCGGCGATCGCTTGAAGCGGCTTGCCGCCCTCAAGTCCAAGATCGAGGAACGCCAAAATTAAACGATATGCCGGGCGCTCCTTGCTCCGGGCCGGGGGGTTTCAGTATAATGGACACAAACGAAAGTAAGAATAACTTTCAATTAAAAGCGGCTTTTGTCAAGGCGGCATTTGCGATTGAGAATCAGTTGAAAATGCGGATCGGAAGCGGTACAATGGAAGCAGATCCAATTTGACAACGATGGAGGCGAAGTCCGTGAGTCAAACCGTGCATCAACCCGTGCTTCAAATAGAAGGGCTTAGCGTCGCGGTCGAAGGGAAAGAGATCATCCGCGGGCTTGATCTCACCGTCCGGGGCGGTGAAGTGCACGCCGTCATGGGCCCGAACGGCACCGGCAAAAGCACGCTGGCGCAGGCGCTGATGGGACACCCGCGCTATGAGGTGACCGGCGGGCGGGTGACGCTCGACGGCGAGGACGTGCTGGAGATGTCCGTCGATGAACGGGCGCGCAAAGGGCTTTTTTTGGCCATGCAGTATCCGAGCGAAGTCAGCGGGGTGTCGACGAGCGACTTTTTGCGCAGCGCGATCAATGCCCGTCGCGGCGAAGGCAACGAAATCCCGCTGATGGAGTTCGTGCGTAAGCTCGATCGCGCTTTGAAAGCGTTGGAGATGCCGCACGATATGGCCGGCCGCTATTTGAACGAAGGATTTTCCGGCGGGGAGAAGAAGCGCAACGAGATCTTGCAGATGATGCTGCTCGAGCCGAAGATCGCCATCTTGGACGAGGTCGACTCGGGACTCGACATCGACGCCTTGAAGATCGTCGCTCAGGGCGTCAACGAGATGCTCTCCGAACGCCTCGGCGTGCTCGTCATCACGCACTATCAGCGGCTGCTCAACTACATCCGACCGCATTACGTGCACGTGATGATGCAGGGGCGGATCGTCAAGTCGGGCGGTCCGGAGTTGGCGGAAGAACTGGAAGCGAAAGGCTATGATTGGATCAAAGAAGAGCTCGGCATCGTCGACGAGGCGGTCGGGCAGGAGGCGTGAGCGATGACGGCGATGAGCATGGATGTGCAGGAGAGGGCGTACCAGGCGCTGGCGGAGCGGCTGCTCGCGCATCTGCCGGAGGGTGAACCGCCGTGGATGGCGGAGGCTCGTCGCAGAGCGGCTTCCGGCCTCCAACATTTGCCCTATCCGCTGGTCGAGAAGATGAACATCGCCGCGTGGCCGTGGCATCGCCTGGAACTTCCGACGCAGAGCGAGGACGTGCGCGCGGCGGCGGACCTTCCGGCCGATGTGCGGCATCTCCTCGACGATGCTTCGCCGACGATCGTCGTTCATCGCGGCACCGGCGTCTACCGGGCGCATACCGAGTCGGTGGAGGCCGAAGGCGTGATCGTCACCGATTTGGCCACGGCGCTCAGCGAGCATGCGGAGCTTTTACGCGAGCGGCTGTTTCGGCTCGTCGGGCCGGAAGACGACCGCCTGGCGGCGCTCTCGGCGGCGGCGTTCCGGGACGGCGTGTTCGTCTATGTGCCGAGGGGCCTGCGCCTCGAACGGCCGGTGAACCTCGTCTTCGTCGCCGGGGAGGGGGGGCTTGCGACGCGGACGGTCGTCGTCGCCGAGCCGGAAAGCCGGCTGGAACTCATCGAGACGCGCCTGTCGCTGGTCCGGGCGGCGTCGGACGCGGCGCCGATCATCCACAACGGCGTGAGCGAGCTCTTTGTCGAGGACGGCGCGCACGTGCTTTTCGCGTCCGTGAACCGCTTCGGCCCGGAGGTGGTCGATCACAGCCGGCGCGTGGCGCGCGTCGGTCGCGACGGGGCGATCGTCTGGGCGATCGGCGAAGTCGGCCACGCCAACGGGATGATGGCGACGCAGAGCGAACTCAGAGGCGAAGGCGCGCGCGCCGAAGTGAACATGATCGGCGTCGGCACCGGCGCGCAGCGCAACTACTTCGACCTGCGCGTACGGCATTACGGGCGCCATTCGGAAAGCATGATGCTCGCCAAGGGCATCCTGCTCGATCAGGCGCAGCAGATCTACAACGGCGTCACGAAAATCGAAAAGAAGGCGACGAAAGCGAGCGGCGAGCAGACCGAACGGCTGCTCGTCTTAAGCCCGGAGGCGCGCGGGGACGCCAATCCGATTTTGCTCATCGAGGAAAACGATGTGAAGGCCGGTCATGCGGCGAGCGTCGGGCGGATCGATGAACTGCAACTGTACTACCTGATGTCGCGCGGTCTTACGCGCGAAGCGGCGGAGAAGCTCCTCCTCTTCGCTTTTCTCGATCCGGTCATCGCCCGCATTCCGCTCCCCGGGGTGAAAGCGCGCCTCGTCGAGGCGATCGAGGTGAAGCTGACGCGATGAGCACACGTCCATGGACTCCCCGCGACATCCGCAGCGATTTCCCGATCTTGGATCAGATGATCGGCGATCGACCGCTCGTCTATCTGGACAGCGCGGCGACGTCGCAAAAGCCCCGTTCGGTGATCGAGGCCATGGCCCGCTTTTACGAGCGGGACAACGCCAATGTGCACCGCGCCGTGCATACCCTCGCCGGACGGGCGACGGAAGCGTATGAAAGGGCGAGGGAAGCGCTTCGGCGGTTCATCGGCGCCCGCTCCGCTTCGGAGATCGTCTTCACCCGCAGCACGACGGGCAGTCTGAACCTCGTCGCCCAGGCGTACGCCCGGATGCGCCTTCGGCCCGGCGATGAGATCGTCCTCACGCCGCTGGAACATCACGCCAATCTCCTGCCGTGGCAACGGGCGGCCCGGGAGACGGGAGCGCGCCTCGTGTACATCGAACCGACGGATGATCTTCGGATCACCGAAGAAGCGATCGATCGGGCGATCTCGCCGCGGACGAAAATCGTCGCCTTGGCCCACGTCTCCAACGTCACCGGCGGCGTCGCACCGATCGCCCATGCCGCCCGACGGGCGCACGACGTCGGCGCGGCGATCGTCGTCGACGCCGCGCAGAGCGCTCCGCACATGCCGCTGGACGTTCAGGCGCTGGACGTCGATTTCCTCGCTTTTTCGGCGCATAAAATGCTCGGTCCGACCGGGATCGGTGTTCTCTACGCCAAGCACGAGCATCTCCTCGCCATGGAGCCGTATGAGGTCGGCGGAGAGATGATCGAGCGCGTGACGCTGATGGAGGCGACGTGGGCCGCACCGCCGTGGAAGTTCGAGGCCGGCACGCCGCCGATCGCCGAGGCGGTGGGGTGGCACGCGGCCCTCGATTACTTGGGCGCGCTCGGCATGGAACGCGTCGAAGCGCATGTCATGCGGCTCACGGCCTTGGCCGTTGAGGCGCTGTCGGAAGAACCGGGGGTTACGGTCTACGGGCCGCGGGAAGGGCGTCATGCGGTCGTCACGTTCAACATCGGCCGCATCCACGCCCACGATGTCTCCACCGTGCTCGACGCCGAAGGGATTGCCGTCCGCGCCGGCCATCACTGCGCCCAACCGCTCATGACCCAGCTGTGCATTCCGGCCGCCGTGCGGGCCAGCTTTTACCTCTATAACGATGAAGAAGACGTTGCGCGCCTCGTCGAAGGCGTCCGTCGGGTAAAGGAGTTTTTCGGCGATGTCTTTGGAGAATCTGTATCGTGAAGTCATCTTGGATCACTACCGGCATCCGCGCCGCCGGGGAACGCTGGAGGGCGACGGTGTGACCGTCGTCGATCTGAAAAACCCGTCTTGCGGTGACCACGTGACGCTTTACGTTCGGCAGGAAGGCGACCGCCTGGCGGAGGTCCGTTTCAAAGGCGAAGGATGCTCGATCAGCATGAGTTCCGCTTCGATGATGTCGTCACAAGTCGAAGGGCTGACGACGGAGGAAGCGGCGGGGCTCGTCGCCGTGTTTTTGCGCCTCGTGCAGGGTGAAGCGATCGGTGAAGCGTGGGAGGAGAAGCTCGGCGACGCGGTGGCGCTCCGAGGCGTGAGCCAGTTTCCCGTACGCGTCAAATGTGCGACCCTCGCCTGGAAAGCGCTTGAGCAGGCGCTTGCCCGGGGTTCAGGCGTTCGCCCGAGCCGCTGATGACGGAAAATCGACCGAAGGAGGGAACGGGATGGTCCACGAAGTGCCGGTGAGTTCGGAATACCGCTATGGATTCCGGGATCGCGACGTTTCCGTATACCGGGCGCCCAAGGGCTTGAACCGGGATCTGGTGATCGAGATCTCGAAGATGAAAGGCGAGCCCGATTGGATGACCGAATTTCGTTTGAAGGCGCTCGACATTTTCAACGCCAAGCCGATGCCGACATGGGGACCGGATCTCAGCGCCATCGATTTCAACAACATCACCTACTACGTCAAACCGTCCGAGCGCCGTGGGCGGTCGTGGGACGAAGTGCCGGAGGAGATCAAAAAGACGTTTGAACGGCTCGGCATCCCCGAGGCGGAGCAGAAGTTTTTGGCCGGCGTGTCGGCGCAATACGAATCGGAAGTCGTCTACAGCAGCGTGAAGAAGGAATTGGAAGAGAAAGGCGTCATCTTTTTGGACACCGACACGGCGCTGAAGGAATATCCGGAGCTGTTCCGCGAATACTTCGCCACCGTCGTGCCGCCGAGCGACAACAAGTTCGCCGCCTTAAACAGCGCCGTCTGGTCCGGCGGGAGCTTCATCTATGTGCCGAAGGGCGTCAAGGTCGAGGTGCCGCTGCAGGCGTATTTCCGCATTAACTCGGAGAATATGGGGCAGTTTGAGCGGACGCTGATCATCGTCGATGAAGGGGCGTTCGTCCACTACGTCGAAGGGTGCACGGCGCCGGTGTACACGACGGACTCCCTGCACGCCGCCGTCGTCGAAGTGATCGTCAAGCGCGGCGCCCGGGCCCGGTACACGACGATCCAAAACTGGTCGAACAATGTCTACAACCTCGTCACGAAGCGCGCGACGACGGAAGCGTATGCGACGATGGAATGGGTCGACGGCAACCTGGGCAGCAAGGTGACGATGAAGTATCCGTCGGTGATCATGAAAGGGGAAGGCGGCAAAGCCGACATCCTCTCCATCGCCGTGGCCGGAAAGGGACAGGTGCTGGACGCCGGCGCCAAGGCGCACATGCTCGCCCCGAACTGCACGGCGACGATCGTCTCCAAGTCGATTTCCAAAGACGGCGGGGCGGTCAACTACCGGGGCCTCACGATGTTCGGCAAGAACGCCAAAGGTTCCAAGGCGAACGTCAAATGCGACACGCTCATCCTCGACGACCGCTCGATCTCGGACACCATTCCGTACAACGAGATCAAAACGGACGACGTCGTCTTGGAGCACGAGGCGACGGTGTCCAAGGTGAGCGAAGAGCAACTTTTCTATCTCATGAGCCGCGGGCTTTCGGAACAAGAGGCCACGCAGATGATTGTCATGGGTTTCATCGAGCCGTTCGCCAAAGAACTGCCGATGGAATACGCCGTTGAACTGAACCGCTTGATCCAATTCGAGATGGAAGGTTCGATCGGCTGATCGGGGCGTTTGTGGCCGCCGATCTTCGCCAAAATGAACCGCCGGTCCGACGGGGCCGGCGGCTTTTGATTTTATCCGGGACCGGCGGTTGAAGTCGTCGGCGGGAAGGCGTATGCTTGGGATGTCGGGAGGGAACGCGCGTTGCGCATTACGCTCATTCATTCCAACGACGTTCACAGCCGCTTTGAGATGATGCCGAAGATCGCCGCCTATGCCGAGCGACTCCGCCGCGAGCGACGCGGAGAGGCGGTCTGGCTCATCGACCTCGGCGATCACGTCGATCGTGCGCATCCGCTGACCGAGTCCACGGCCGGAGAGGCGAACGCCCGGGTGCTCGAGGCGTCCGGTTATGATTTCGTGACGATCGGCAATAATGAAGGGCTTTCTTTGTCGCCCAAGGCGCTTGCGGCGCTGTATCAGGGCGCGCCGTTCGACGTTCTGGTGGCGAATCTGTTCTACGCCCCGGACGGCCGCGGTGAGGCCGAAAGCGGCGGCATGCGCCTTAGGCCCGAGTGGGCCCGACCGTATGCCGTCCGTGCCGCCGCCGGAAGAACGATCGGTTTTATCGGCCTGACGACGCCGTTTATGTACTATACTTTGCTCGGTTGGAACGTCGCGAGTCCCCAAGAAGTGCTGGACGCACTCATCCCTGAGCTGCGGCCGCACGTCGACGCCCTCGTCGTGCTCTCGCACCTCGGCTACTTCGTCGATCGCCGGTTGGCCGAGGTTTATCCGGAGATCGATCTCATCCTCGGCGCGCATACGCATCATCGCTTTCCGGAAGGCGTCCGCGTCGGTCGAACCGTCATCACGCAGTCCGGAAGAGGCGGGATGGAGGTGGGGCGAACGGAACTCATCTGGACCGACGACCGCTTTACGGGCGGCCGGCCTTTGATTCGAACCCGAACGATCGCCGTCGGCAAGGAGGCGGATGCTTCGGCCGTGCGCCAAGCGCTCGCCGCGGCGGAGGCGGCCGGCCGTTCGGCGCTGTCGCGCCCGGTGGCCCGCCTGAGCCGACCGCTGCCCGTCGCCTACGACCGCGAATCGCCTTTCGCCAACGTCCTCGCTCGCGCCGTTCGCCGGGCCACGGAGGCGGACGCGGCGCTTCTCACCAGCGGTCTGCTATTGCATGACTTAAGAGCCGGCGTCATCAGCTATGGAGAGGTGCTGACCGCCTGTCCGCATCCCATCTCCCCTTGCGTTCTGACTCTAAGCGCATTAGAATTAAAACACATTCTAAACGAGGCGCTTCGGCCGTCGCACATGATGATGTCGGTTCGCGGATACGGCTTTCGCGGCTCGGTCCTGGGCCATCCGGCGGTCGACGGTATCGAGGTCGTCGTGGTGCACAAAGGGGGTCAATCGTTCGTCGTGCGATTGGAGAAAGACGGGTGTCCGCTCGACGACGATGCCGTGCTCCGCGTCGCCACCGCCGATATGTTCGTCTTCATGCGCATGGATGAGGCGTTAGGCCGCCGGATCGAGGAGGCCGTCTATTGTATGCCTCGTTTCTTACGACATTATTTGACGGAGGAACTCGGCCGGAGCGCCGATCATGCGGAGGCGTTTCGACCGCGATTCGTCGAACGATGGGAAGACGCTTGCGGAGAGGGGTTGGACGGATGAAATTCGTCGACGATGTGTTCAAGCTATACCGTGAACAGCTCGCCGAGCATCCCGACGGCCCGTTGGAAGTCGTACTGCAATTGTTTTCGGATCATGATCGCCATGATCTGATGCGTTTCATCGAAGGGATGAGCGACGAAGAGCTGTTTCAAATGGTATCGCTGTACGTCGTCGAGATGCTCAAGCAGAAGCTTTCGCAAGAAGGTCTGCGCCCGCTCCGCGAACCGTACGCCGTCGATCCGAACATCCATTGAGCTTGCGCTTTGTGGTATGCTTCTGAGTCCCCGCCCGGCCGCATACAGTGGGTAGGGGGGGAGCGCGATGGCCAAGCGACAGATGCCGCTCTATCGGCGGCGCCTCCGGCGTCGTCCGCTTTTTTTTATTTTCTTGACGGCCTTCCTGGTCCTGTCCGTTCAAGGGTACTATTATGTCGAACGCCGTTTGGCGCCGGTCGTCCGCGATTATGCCGACATGCGCGTGGTGCAGATCGCCGAAGGGGCGATCATTGAAGCGATCAAAAAACGCATCGACGAACTGCCGAACATTCGGCAGCTTTTGATCAAGGAGTACGATCCTGACCACAACGTCGTCGCCATCAGTCTCGACGCCGGGGCCGCCTCGCGCGTTCAAGCGTTGGCACAGGAAAGCATGCTCCAGAAGCTCGATGAGTTGTCCCGTCAGAAATTTGAAATTCCGCTCGGCGTCGCGTTGAACAGTGAAATATTGGCGAACGTCGGACCGCGCATCCCGGTGACGCTCATTCCCATCGGCGCGACGGAGGTGGAGCTGGAGCCGGCTGTAGAGGAGACGGGCATCAACAACGTGCTGCTCACGTTGTACTTGAACGTCAAAGTGCGGGTGAAGGTGATCATTCCCTTTTCATCGAACGAAGCCGTCGTCGCGCAGCGTATCGCCATCGCCCAGGAACTGATCGTCGGAAAAGTACCCCAGTATTACTTTAAAGGCGGGACCCTGATGCCGCTGCCGTTCGTGCCTCCGGCGGAAGGATCCGGACCGAATCCGTCGCCGCCGTCAAAGACTCCGTCTGGGCCCCCATCGTCGTAACGTCGGTCATCGCCGCGCTCGCCGCTCACATCTCCGCCGCCGATTTTATCCGTTCGAAGCGCCGAAGGTGCGGCGTCGGGTCGAACGCCCACTCGGAGCGGCCGTCGTATTTGTACATGCCGAAGTGCAGGTGCGGCGGGAACTTGCCCTGCGTGCCCGGCGGCCCGTATCCCGAGGAGCCGACGTATCCGATGACTTCGCCGGGGGAGACGACTTTTCCGGGCGCGAGGCCTTTGGCGAAGCCGGAGAGATGCGCGTAGTAGTAGTAAATATTGTTCAGGTCCCGGATGCCGACCCGCCAGCCGCCGTAGACGTTCCAGCCGACGACTTCGACGACGCCGTAACTCGCGCTCTGCACCGGCGTGCCGTAGGCGGCGAAAATGTCGACGCCTTCGTGATAACGTCGCCCCCCAAAACCTCGCGGGTGCCCCCACGTGTTGGTGTAACTGTAGCGGTAGCGACGGTCGATGACGAAGGCGTGATCGAACAGGTCGATCCGTCCGTAGGCGGCGTAGATCGTTTCGAACGCCCGAAGAATCGCGCGGTCCTTATCGTTCGGATAAAGGAAGGCCAGCGCCTCCGGCCATTCGTCTCCGTAAGCTTTCATCTGTTCGGCGAGCACGACGAGGACGTCGAGGGGGTCGTCTGGAGAGGCGTGCCCGTCGCCGTCGGCGTCGAGGCCGTGGCCGCCGAACAGCGCGATGAGCCGGGGATCGTCGTCGTCCGGATCGGGATGGGTGTAGCCGGTCCAAAAAGGGGAAGGAAAACGGAAGGCGACGACGTCACCGGTGCGTTTTTTTTGTAAAGAACGGGCAAACTGGTCGACGGCGGCGATTCTCGGCCAGGGCACGTCGGTCAAGGCGGAAACGGCCCGGTAGAGGGCGAGACGCTCCTCAAAGAGCGCTTCTTTGGACTGTGCCCAAGCCCTTCCGATCGGCCCAAGTCCATCCAGGCCGAAGAACAGGGCATACGCCAGGAAGATGAAGGATGCGACACGTTTCGGCATGGCTCTCCTCCTCGCCTTTGGCCAATCGCCGGTCGTTTCGCTATAATAACGTCAAGAAAGGAGATGAGCGCGTGTCCGAGGGTCAGACGGTGATACGCAAGCCCGAGTGGCTGAAAGCTGCGTTGAAAACGGATACGCTGAGGACGGATGCCGATTTTGCTTTGGTCAAGCGGACGATGCGGGCCAAGGCGCTCAACACGGTATGCGAAGAGGCGCGGTGTCCGAACATTTACGAGTGCTGGAACGCCCGAACGGCGACCTTTATGATTTTGGGAGACATTTGTACGCGCGCTTGTCGTTTCTGCGCCGTAACCCCCGGTCGTCCGCGGGCGGTCGATCCGATGGAACCGGCCCGCGTCGCCGAGGCGGCGCGCGTGATGGGGCTGCTTCACGTCGTCGTGACCTCGGTCGCCCGCGATGATCTCCCGGACGGCGGCGCGTCCCAGTTTGCCGCGACGATCCGTGCGCTTCGGGCCAAAATTCCGGGCGTGAGTGTCGAGGTCCTCATCCCCGATTTCGGAGGCGATGAAGCGGCGCTGGAGACGGTGCTCGCCGCACGCCCGGACGTTATAAACCACAACATCGAGACGGTGAGGCGACTTACGCCGAGCATCCGAGCGAAAGCGACGTACGAGCGATCGCTTAAGCTCCTAGGCAAGTCCAAACGCATCGCTCCCCACATCCCGACGAAGTCGAGCCTGATGGTCGGCCTCGGCGAGACGTGGGAAGAACTGCTTGAGGCGATGGACGATTTGCGGGCGCAGGACGTCGACATTTTGACCGTCGGTCAATACTTGCGGCCGTCTCGGCGTCAGGCGCCGGTGGTGCGCTATTATGCGCCGGAAGAATTTGCCGCGCTTCGCGCCGAGGGGTTGAAGCGCGGATTTGCGCACGTCGAGGCCGGGCCGCTCGTTCGAAGTTCGTATCACGCGCGGGAGCAGGCGGCGTCCGCCAAAGCGCATTTTGTCCGCGAGTCGTGAACGCACCTGCAAACCTTTATGGTGCGATGCTCAAAAGGTCGCTCAACCGTCGATCGAGGTCGTCGGGGGCGGTTTCCGTCAGGGCAACGGCGCGTTGGATGAGCGAGCGGTCTGTCGTCGCGTAGACGCGGTAGAAGCCCGGAACGGCGCTTTCTACGGCTTGCTTGACGCGCGCGATGAGCTTGGCGGCGTCGACGTCGCCGGACGGTTCGAGCCCGACGAACACGGTCTCGTCGGTGGCGATGATGCTTGCGTAGCGAATGCCGTTCATCTGGCTGATCGACTGGGCGGCGATGCCGGCGATGAGCGTGCGGTCGTAGCGCAGCGGATTGTCGGCAAAACGCCGAAGCTGCGTCGCGTCGACGCGCACCAGGCCGTAATCGGCGAGCGGTTCGGGCGTCGGCGTACCGGGCGGAACGTAGCGGACGTCGACCGTGTTTTCCGGCGCGCCGCGTCCGAGCCCTTGGTCCGTTCGGGCGGCGTTCGGGTTTTGACAGGCGCCGGCGAGCGCCATGACGCTGATGAACAACGCGATTTTCGATATGACGATGAGCGGATGGCGAACCGTCCGCATGTTTAAACCACCTCCGCGCTGTAGTGTGTCCACTGCGCGCGATTTCAACAACGCGGGAACGCCGACGGAAGGAAGAAAGGAGAGGAGCGATGTCGGACATCGTCCATCTTCCGCAGGGGACGTTCGAACTCGTCGAAGACGTGCGCGGCGGGTGGAACGCCGAAGCGTTTCGGGCGCGTTATCAGGACATCTTGAATAAATACGACTACATCGTCGGCGATTGGGGATACGGCCAGTTGCGCCTGAAGGGCTTTTACAGCGACAAAAATAAGGGCGTGCCCCCCGAAATGCGGATCAGCGCCCTCGATCAATATATTCAGGAATATTGCAATTTCGGCTGTAAATATTTTGTCGTTCGGCGCGTGCGGCGTCCGCCGAGATACGGAGGCCAAAGCGCGTCCGAGAAGCGTTCCGGCGCGGAGAAAGCCGGGGCGGGGCGGATGGACGCGGCGGACGAGGCGCCGCCGACGATCAGATGACCTCCTCCAGAAATTGCTTCAGCGTTATGGCCGATGCGGCGTCGAGGCCGAAAGCGTCCTCGAGGTAACCGGGTTCTGCCAGATCGTCCTCCCCGATGATGGCGAACCGATTTTTTTGCATATCCAGGACGATCCGCTTGCCGAAGAAATGGTCGCTTTTGACGATCGCCAGGTCGAATCGGCCTTCATCGGCGAAAAAACTGACGAAGCGGATGGTGGCCGTTTCGTCGAAGTCGTACAGAAATTGACGGTCCATCGAGCTCATCCTTTCTTAAAAGGAGACGATGCGGCGCATGATGGAGCTGATGCAAGGGGTCTTGATTTTGGTCTTCGTCGTCGTCGCCGTGGGGATCATCTTCGGCGTCGCCCGGCGGCGCCGATAAAAAGGCGGTGAAGCGAGCGTGTATCGCACGACACGGGAAACGCTGGCGCGGGCCTTGATCGATCTCGAGCGTCATGTCGACGCCACGCCGGGCATCATCGCCTGGGCGGAAGCGGCAAGGCCGTCGCCGGTCGAGGGCCGCGTCTCGCCGACGGCGTTGGCGGAGGAGCGGTTGATCGAACGGTTGTTTCAAGCGACGAGCGACATCGGGTTGATTATCGTCGAGTGGGTCGTGCACCGGGAAGCCGGCGGATACGATGAGATGGTCGATATCTTGCTGCAAGAAGGGGCGATCATGCCGACCACGGCGGCGGGGATCCGCGAATTGACGGAAAGCTACCGGGTCATCAGCCGAGATTACCTGACGCGGCGCCTGGATACGCGGCGGGCGCTCACGGCGGTGCTGCCGGCGCTTCGCGCGTTTATCCGGGAAGTGCGGGCCTTTTTGGCCGAAGAGCGGGTCGATTTGGCGGATGTCGAAGATCGTCTCATCGCGGAGGACGGCGATGGGCACAACCAGGCATAACATTTTGCTGCAGCTTGGGCCGCTTGTCCAAGGGCTTTCGCTGGCGGAGAGGGTCAAGCGGTTGGCAAAGCACCAGGCCGAACGCCTCGGCGTTTCCGTCCGGCGCGTCTTATGTCGCGCCGAGGGGGGCCGTGGTGCCGCTTTATGATCGGTTGAGGGGAATCGGGGGCGAAGGAGGAAGCGCATGCGCTATCGAGGCATGCTCATCGACTTGGACGGGACGCTCGTTCGCGGATCTCGGGCGATCCCCGGCGCGGACCGCTTTCTTCAGGCGCTCCGGGAAGGCGGTATTCCGTTTCTGATCCTCACCAACAACGCCACGCGGACGTCTGAGGCGGTGGCCGAAGCGCTCGCGCGGATCGGCTTTCCCGTTACGGCGGGCGACGTGCTCACGTCGGCCGAGGTGCTCGCCTTGTGGCTGGGGCGGCGAAGACCGATGGCGCGGGTGCTCGTCGTCGGCGAGGCGGGGCTCGTCGTTCCGCTTCGCGCGCGGGGGTTTTCGGTGATCGAAGCGGGGACGGAGGCGGCGAAAAAAGCGCTGGCCGAGGGCGAGATCGACGTCGTGGCCGTCGGCCTCGACCGCACGTTGACGTACGAAAAGCTCGTGCAGGCGCTCTCCGCGCTGGCGCGTGGCGCGGCGTTCTACGCGACGAATTGCGACATTCGCTTGCCGAGTGAAGACGGGCTGCTTCCGGGAAACGGATCGATCGTCGAACTTTTGCGCCTGGTGAGCGCGCGTCGGCCGCGGGTGGTCGGCAAGCCGCGCGCGCCGATGCTCCGAGCGGCGCTCGATGTGCTCGGACTCGGGAAGGAAGACGTCGCCCTGGTGGGGGACAACATGCTCACCGACATCGCCGCCGGGCATCGCTTCGGGATCGATGCCTATCTGGTGGAGACCGGCGTTCCGCCGTCCGAACGCGATCTCCTTCGATTTCCGCCGAAGGGGCGCTTTCGGGACCTGGACGCCTTGACGGCGCATTTATGGTCGGGCGCGTGATTGCCGGTTTTACGGATGCGCTTGACCGGAACGGGCGTGCGCCAGGCGGCTCGCCGCGGCTGCGGCGACGGCGCCGACGATGTCGTCGAGGAACGTATGCACGGCGCCGGTGGAATGATCGTTGAGTTTCGCCAGAATGCCCGGCTTGATCTTGTCGATATAGCCATAATTCGTAAAGCCGATGCTGCCGTAGACATTGACGATCGCCAAGGCCAGCACTTCGTCGATGCCGTACAGGCCTTCGTCCCGCTCGATCATCGATTGCAGCGGTTCGAGGAGCTTGCCCTGCTCGGCCAGCATGTCGAGCTGAATGCCGGTCAAGATGGCGTTTTGGATTTCCCGTTTGTCGAGGACGCGGGAGACGTTCAGCACGCATTCGTCCAGCGTCAGATCGGGATGATACGGTTTTTGCAAAAACCAAACGAGTTCGGCGATGTCTTCGGGGGTGACGCCGCGCGCCTTCAAAAGCGCCAGCGCACGCTCGCGGAGCAGGCGGTCGTCAGGCATCAGGTCTTCCCCTTTCGGTGGCGCATAGACTGGTCATGAGGCGGTGTGCGGAGCGCTTTCGGAAGACCGCCGTTTTCGACAGGGGGGACGAAAGGTGGAGGCGCAGTGGCTCGCGGACATCCGCCGCCGCCTGGCGGCGTTTTCCCCGGCACCGGATCTCGCGACGGCGCTTCAGGCCGATCTCCGGGAGGCCCCGGTTGCGTTCGGACGGTGGCTGGCCTTAAGGCATACGGCGACGTATGGGCTTACGGCACCGTCCGGTCGCCTTCAGGCCGGGCGCTGGGTCGAGGGGTGGATCGCGGAGCTCAGGCGGGTCGCCGGAACGGACTGGCCGCACAAGGAAGAAGCGCATTTTGCGTATTTTCATCACTTAGGGCAAACCGTCCTCTATTACCTGCATGATGCCGGTTATGCGGAACGCGCCCGTCGCGCTCCCGGACGACGGGTCCTCGCGTATACGATGTTCCGTCCGGAAGCGGTGCGGGAAGAGTCGGCGGGAGCGGTCGCGCGCTCGGATGAATGGTGTGTCGACTGGCCGGAACGCGATCTTGCGGACGTTCTCGGCTGGGCCGTCTGCGCTTTGCCGCCTGCGGAGGTCGCCGGTTGGGCTGAGCGCTTTGTGGACGGTTATCGCCGGGAAGCGCCCCTTTCGCCGGAGAGCGGGCCGTTTTTGTATGCCCGAATGGTGTTTCCGTCCGCGTGGCTTTCGGCGGCGGCGGAAGCGCCTGCATCGAAGCCGGAACACATCGGCCGCTTGGAGCGGATTGCGCGCCACGAAAAAAAACGCACCGCCGGCATCGCACGCCTGCGCCGGGCGGTGTTCGAACCGAGCGGACTTACGGCGCCGCCGATTCCGTGGCTGGAACGTTCATAAGACCTGCTCGACGGCGCGAATTTCCGGAACGGCGCTGGTGATCGCCTGCTCGAGCCCGGCCTTTAGGGTGAGCTCCCGGCTGGGGCAGGCAAGACAAGCACCCTTCAGCCGCACTTTGACGACATCCGCTTCGACGGCGACGAGTTCCACGTCGCCGCCGTCCGCCTGGATCGCCGGGCGAAGGCGGCTTAAGATGCGTTCGACGCGCTGGGTGATCATCTTCCACACCTCGTTCAGGATGAATCCGGGGGATCTTGATTCTTAGAACCATTATAAACGATGGCCCGCCGTTCGACCACTGTCCGATCTCATCGACGGCCACTTTTCTTGCCGCGTGTATTTTTGCTAAGATGAGAGGCGGAAGGTGGTCGAATGTATGCCATCGTGGAGTTTTGCGTGAGCAATCTGGCCTCCGGCAGCCAGAGCGTTTACGATGCGCTCAGCGAGGAGCCGATGATCGACGTCGTCGAATACGGGTGTTTGTCGTATTGCAGCGAATGTTTCCTGCAGCCGTTTGCGTTGGTGAACGGAAAATTCGTTTCGGCCGAGACGCCGGAAGCGCTCATCCAGGCCATCCGCCGGGTGATCGCCGCGGAAGACGAGGAAGACGCCGGAGGCGAGGCCGATCTCTTCGGATCATAGGGCAGGCCGGCACCGCAGGGTGCCGGCACTTTTCATGCGCCGGACTTTCGCCCGCGTCGGTTCAGGCGCGGGCCGGCGCCGGATCGTAGACGCGAACGACGTTGTAAAACGTATCGCGCTCGACGGGGATCTTGCCGGCGCCTTGGATGAGCCAGACGAGTTCGTCGCGCGTGAGCCCGGCCTGGGTGAGCGCCCCGACGGCGTGGCTGATGCGTTCCTCGACAAGCGTGCCGTGCAGGTCGGAGGCGCCGAAGGTGAGCGACAGCTGGGCGAGCTGCGTGCCGATGTTGATCCAGTATGATTTGATGTGCGGGATGTTGTCCAGCATGAGACGGGAGACGGCGATGGTGCG
This sequence comes from Hydrogenibacillus sp., assembly GCA_014896255.1. Classification (GTDB taxonomy): domain Bacteria; phylum Bacillota; class Bacilli; order Thermicanales; family DSM-22653; genus Hydrogenibacillus. Next base: position 19,636 of record JADBKT010000005.1, on the reverse strand, counting down.
CAGGTCGTCGTAAGCCGAAGTGCGCTTTTTGATGCTCGCCGTCACCGAGCGGGGCTGCATGGCGAGGGGGATGAAGACGAGAAAGCCGTTCGTTTCGTCTTGCAGCTCGCGGATGAGGATCATGTGCGTCAGGCGCTCTTCGAGCGTCTCGATCGGCGAGCCGTAGAGCATCGTGGCGTGCGTCTTTAAGCCGAGGCGGTGGGCCGTGCGGTGCACGTTCAGCCATTCCTCGGTCGTCGCCTTGTCCGGGCTCATCTTCAGCCGGTAGCGCTCGGAGAGGATTTCCGCGCCGCCGCCGGGGAGCGTCTCGAGGCCGGCGTCGATGAGCGCTCTCAGCACGTCTTCGATCGATCGACCGGAGATTTTGCTGAAGAAGACGATTTCCGCCGCGGTGTACGCTTTGATCGTCACGTGCGGATAATGTTCCTTGAGCGTGCGGACGATGTTCAGGTAATAGTCGAACGGTTCGAGATGGTTGTGCCCGCCGACGATGTGGAATTCGCGGATGTTCGGGTTCATTCGCTCGGCGACGTATTGAAGCACGTCTTCTGGGTACATCGTATAGGCGCCGTTTTCGCCGGGGTTGCGCTTAAAACCGCAGAAAGCGCAGTTCGCTTCGCAGATGTTCGTCGGGTTGATGTACATGTTTTCGATGAAGTAGGCGCGGTCGCCGTTGAATTTGCGGTTCACGCGGTCGGCCAGCCGGGCGACGGTCAAAAGATCCGGCGTGCGGTAAAGGACGAGTCCGTCTTCGAGGGTGAGGCGACGGCCGGAGAGCACTTTGTCGACGATCGGTTCAAGTTCGGGGTCGCCGATGTGCCAAGCGTTCATGCAACATCGCTCCTTTCGTTGTCCGCAGGCCGTCAATATGTCCGCAGGATGCGATACAAGGTGTCGCGCTCGGCGGGGATCCGGCCCGCTTCGCGGATCATCTCGATGAACGTGCTTTTCGGGGTCATCTTTGGCGTCTTCGCCCCGGCGACGTGGACGATCTCTTCTTCCATGACCGTACCGTCGAGGTCGTCGACGCCGAAGTAGAGGGATACTTGGGCCAGCTTGAGCCCGATCATCATCCAAAACGCGCGAATGTGCTGGAAGTTGTCGAGCATGAGGCGGGCGGTGGCGAGCAGTTTGAGGTCGTAAAGCCCGGTCGTCTCGCCGGTGATGGCGTATTCCCGCCCGAGGGCGGTGTTTTCCGGGTGGAAGGCGAAGCCGAAAAAGGCGTCGAATCCGCCGGTCTCGTCCTGCAGCGCCCGTAGCCGAAGCAGATGATCGATGACGTGTTCCGGCCGCTCGATCGAACCGTAGAGGATCGAGGCGTTGGAGCGCATGCCGAGGCGATGGGCGATGCGGTGAATCTCCAACCAGCGGTCGGCGTCGGTCTTGTGCCCGGAGATGATCCGGCGCACCTCGGGGTGAAAGATCTCCGCCCCGCCGCCCAGGATCGAGCCGAGGCCGGCGGCGCGAAGACGCTCGATGACTTCGCCGATGTCCATCTTAAAGACGCGGGACAAGTAGTCGAGTTCAACGGCGGTGAACGCTTGGATGTGAACTTCCGGCAGGTATGCCTTGGCCATCCGGATCATCTCTTCGTAGTACGCAAACGGCAGCCGCGGGTTGACGCCGCCGACGATGTGCAGTTCGGTAAATCCCTTACCTTCAAGCGCTTTCAGTTTTTGCTCGATGTCTTCGAGCGAGAGTGCGTAGGCCCGCGGGGAATCGGGCTTGACGCCGAAAGCGCACAGCTTGCAGTCGAGGTAACAGATGTTCGTGTAGTTGAGGTGGGTGTTGACGATGAAGTAGACGTGGTCGCCGTTTTTGCGGCGCCGCACGAGATCGGCCATCTGCCCGAGGGAGAGCAAGTCGTTGGACGTAAGCAGCCGGACGCCGTCGTCAAACGAAAGCCGCTCGCCCCGCTCGACCTTGTCGCGGATGTCGGCCAGTGTCCCTGTGGTGGTCGCCACGCGATGCCTCCTTTCCCGGTCCTGTTGGCCGGTCGTGTTCGTTCGGCGATGATCCGGATGTCCGCTCGGTGATGGATCCGTCGGACGATATAGGCTCATTATAAGACTTTACGCCGCTCATCGCCACCTCACGCGTGTTGATCGTCATGCGCTTTTCGACTATTCTTTGGTTGGAAACACGTGCAACATAACGTCCTCGAAGCGCTGTCGTCGAATGCGGTACCGGCGATCCGATCATCGCGCTCCTCATCGCGGGTAAAGGCGCCGTCCGGGGGACAGTCTGGCGGGCTGTCGATCGATCGGGATCATCAGCGGCTCCATCGACGTCGGAACGAGGTTTCCACCAGCGGCGTATTGTTTTCTTCCTCGATGATGCGGTATAATGGTGACGACGGAAGAGGGTTTAAGGAGGGAGATCATGGTCGTCTTGACGGAACGCGCCGGGACGAAGATCCGCGAGCTGTTTCAGGAAGCCGACGTGGCGGAGGGATATTTGCGGATCGGCGTTCAGCCGAGTTGCTGCAGCGGGTTTTCGTATGGGCTTATGCTCGATACCGAGCGGCACGACGGCGATCAGGAATTTTTGGTCTCCGGCGTCAAGGTCCTCGTAAACGCCGAGGAGACACGCTACGTCGACGGCGTGGAGATCGACTACATCGACGACGGCGTTCAGCAGGGCTTTACGGTCGTCAACACAAAACTCGCGCCGTCGTGCGGCTGCGGTTCGTCGTATCAGTTGCCGGACGAGGCGCTGCCGGAAAGCGTATAAGGCGACCGCCGCGCTTCGACGGCAGGGGAAAAGAAGTTCCGACCGCCCGAAGGGGGCGGTTTTTGTTTGGCCGCTTGCACCCGGCCGGAAAATGACGTAAAATGAAAACACAAAAATGTGAAGAAAAGAACAAGCGATGGCAATTGATTCCGAAACGTTGAAGGCGGACGGCGGGAACAATACAGAACAGCATCCAGGGAGAAGAGGTGTCGGTGATGGGGACTCCGAAAATCGTCATCTTGGGCGCCGGTTACGGCGGCCTGATGACCGCGACGTCGCTCGTGCGCACGCTGGAATACAATGAGGCGGACGTCTGGTTGGTGAACAAGCACGATTATCACTACGTCACCACGCACTTGCATGAGCCGGCGGCGGGTACGGCAAAGGACGACAAGGTGCGCATTCCGCTCAAAGACGTGCTCGATTTTGACCGCATCCATTTTCGCCAGGGCACGGTGTCAGCCTTCGATCCGCAGGCGCAGACGGTGACGCTTTCGGACGGCGAAGTGCTCACGTACGACTACCTCGTCGTCGCGCTCGGCAGCGAACCGGAAACGTTCGGCATCGAGGGTCTGCGGGAGCACGCGTTTTCGATCCGCAGCTTAAATTCGGTGCGCATCATCCGCGAGCACATCGAATACATGTTTTCCCGCTACCATGCCGAAGGCGGAAATCCGGCCTACACGACGATCGTCGTCGGCGGGGCCGGATTTACGGGCGTGGAGTTCGTCACGGAACTCGCCGAGCGGCTTCCGGCCTTGTGCCGGATGTATGATGTGCCGAAGGACGCGGTGCGCCTGGTCAGCATTGAAGCAGCCCCGACGGTGCTTCCGGGGTTTGATCCGGCGCTCGTCCAGTACGCGGAGGCCAAGCTCAAAGAAAAAGGCATCGAAGTGCACACGAACACGCCGATCAAGGCCTGTACGGAAGACGGCGTCGTGCTCGGAGACGGACAAGAAATTCGGTCGAAGACGGTCGTCTGGACCGGCGGTGTGCGCGGCAACCGTGTCGTTGAACAGAGCGGTCTGGAGACGGTGCGCGGCCGGGTCAAAGTCGACGCCTATTTGCGGGCGCCGGGATACGAGAACGTCTTTGTCGTCGGCGACGCGTCCGTCGTTTTTAAAGAAGACGGTCGGCCTTATCCGCCGACGGCGCAACTCGCCGTTCAGCAGGGGAAAGCGTGCGCTTACAACCTCGCCGCCCTCGTCCGCGGCATGCCGCTGCGGCCGTTTAAGCCGGAGCTTTTGGGAACGCTGGCGTCCCTCGGCAAATGGGAAGGCATCGGCATCGTCGGCAAGCGCCGGCTGTACGGCATCTGGGCCTCACTTCTGAAGCGCGGGGCCGATCTGCGCTATTTGTGGCAGCTCGGCGGCTTTCCGGTGGTCCTGAAAAAGATGCGTTATTTTGCCTGAACACCGGGGGAGATCACATGAACTGGCTGCAGTTTTTGATTTCGTTGCCGCTCTTTTTCGTCTTGTTTTTTGCGCTCGGGTTTATCTTGAACATGGTGCTCAAGACGACGTGGCTGCCGGCGATTTTAAGCGTCTTCGCCCCGCTTATCGCGTGGGCGGCCATCGGCCGATTGACGAGCATTGATCTCGTCGTTTTCGCCTTCGGTATTTTGGGCGCGGTCGTAAGCGGCTTGGTCATCCGCTACTTGCGCACACACGGCTATCAGATGTATTAGCATAAAGTATAAATCCCCCTTTCGGCGGCAACACTGTGAGCCGGAGGGGGGATTTTTCCAATGTCGAAGCCGGACCGATGGGACCGGCACGTTCACGGCATCGGCCTTGCGCTTCTCTTTGGGCTCGGCGCGTGGGTTTTGGCGATGGTCTTCTCCCCGTCGGCGCGTGAGCGATCCTCCGCCAGGTTTGACCGGACGGCCGTGATGGCGATGACGACCGTGACGCCGATGAAGATGAGCGCCCGAATCGAAACAAAACTGGATGCAACGACGGAACATTCGGATTCGCCGGATTGGCAGCGTTATCCGCGGTACCGCGTCGTGGCGACGGGTTACACCGCCGGATGGGAGTCGACCGGTAAACGCCCCGGGCACCCCGAATACGGTATTACCTATTCGGGCGTGAAAGTACGCCGCGACGTATTCTCGACGATCGCCGCCGATCCGGCGCTGTTCCCTTTGGGAAGCATTCTGTACATCCCCGGTTACGGTTACGGCGTCGTGGCCGACACCGGCTCGAAGATCAAAGGTGCGAAAATCGACCTCTACTATCCGACCGTCGAGGACGTCTACCGAGAATGGGGCAAACGCACCGTCGATGTCTACCTCCTCGTTCGGGGTGACGGCCAGGTGACGGAGGCGATGCTCGATGCGCTGAACGCCGAGGGCGAAAAGGCGATGCGGCACCTCGGCGTCGTCGACGAACGGTGAGCGGTCCGTCATCGAAGCGCGTGGCGGGCGAAGAACCAACCGATCACGACGCCGAGCACCAGTCCGCCGAGCACTTCGCTCGGCTTGTGGCCGATGATCTCTTTGAGGCGTTTGATCTCTTCATGCGCGCTCCGACGCGCCTCTTCGCCGATGGCGTGGTTTTCGAAGATCAGCCGGTTCAGCCAGGCGGCGTGTTCTCCGGCATGGCGCCGAACGCCGGCGGCGTCGAACATGACGATGGCCGTCGTCAAAAACGCCAGGGCGAACAGCGCGGAGCGCAGTCCTTCCTGAAACGCGATGGCGGTCGAAAGCGCGCTCATCCCCGCCGTGTGCGAACTCGGCATCCGTCCGGGGCTGAACAGTAAGGACCAGTCGAGTTTGCCGCTCGTAAGATACGTCAGCGGCACTTTGATGACTTGCGCCACGGCGACGGCGGTCACCGCGGCGATCAGCGGCATATTGACGAGCAATTCGGACATCGCTGTCTTCCTTTCAAAGCCGAAGCTGCACAAAGCCGGATCGCCAGGCTTCCGGAGGCGCGCCAAATTCTGCCGGAGACGGTCCGCTCGCAACCGCTCCCGCGCCTCGTCATCGGGTTCGACGTGCCGTCTCGAGTATACCCGATCGCTCCGTCGGGCTTCAAGGCCGCCGGGCAGGAAAAAACCCCTAAGCGTCGCTTAGGGGCTTGGACCGTACGTCAGCCGTTTTGCCGTTCGGCCAACCGGATGAACGTCTCCACGTCGCGCGTCGCCTCGTCCACCGCCTGTTCCCAGAAGTCCGCTCGGGTGAGATCGACGCCGAGATGTTTTTCCGCCAGCGCTTCGACCGTCATGCGCCCCGTGTCGCGCAACAGCGCCACATAACGGTCGGCAAACGACGGTCCTTCGGCTTTGGCCATGGCGTACAAGCCGGTGCTGAACAGATAGCCGAAAGTATATGGGAAGTTGTAAAACGGCGTGCGCGTCAAATAAAAATGCAATTTGGACTGCCAGAAATTGGCGTGCCACTCGCCGAGCGCGCCATGATAGGCTTCCCGCTGCGCTTCCAACATGAGCGCGCCCAGCGTCTCCCGCGGCACCGGAGTGGACTTGCGGGCTTCATAAAAGCGCGTCTCGAACAGGAAACGGGCGTGGATGTTCATGAAGAAGGCGACGGCGCGGGACAGTTTCTCGTCCAAAAGCCGAAGGCGCGCTCCCTCGTCGGCTTTGGCGATCAACGCCTCGCTTACGATCTGCTCGGCAAAGGTGGAGGCGGTCTCGGCGACGTTCATCGCGTAACGCTGGGCCATGGCCGGCAGATCGTTCATGACGTGCTGGTGATAAGCGTGCCCGAGCTCGTGCGCCAGGGTGGAGACGTTGTCCGGCGTGCCGGAGTAGGTCATGAAGATGCGCGACTGCTGTTTGAGCGGAAAGCTCGTGCAAAATCCGCCCGGGCGTTTGCCGGGGCGATCTTCGGCCTCGATCCACCGCTCGCGAAATGCCCGCTCGGCCAGATCGGCGAGATCGGCGCTGAAGGTGGCGAACTGCTCGATGATGAGGGCCGCGCCGTCTTCGTACGGGATGTGCGCGCCCGCTTCTCCCACCGGGGCGTCGACGTCGTAAAACGCCAATGCGTCCAGCCCGAGCAGGCGGGCTTTTTGTTGAAGGTAACGCACCAGCGCAGGTTTGCCCTTTTCGACGGCCGCCCACATCGCTTCCAGCGTTTCGCGCCGCATGCGGTTGTTGCGAAGCGGTTCGTGGAGCACGTCGTCCCAGCCGCGGTGGCGATAGACCGCCAGGCGATAGCCGCTCAAGTGATTCAGCACTTCGGCGTTCAGATCGGCTACCGACTCCCATGCGGCGTCGTAGCGTTCAAACACCTGCTTGCGCACGGCGCGATCCGGATGGCTGAGCAGATTGAACGCCTGGCCGACGGACAAGCGCTTCGTCTGGCCGCCGATGGTGACCTCGACGTTGAGACGGCCGACGATCGTGTTGTACAGTTCGCCCCACGCGTGATAACCGTCCACGGCGAGATCGGCCTCCAGCGCCTCCAGCTCCGGCGCCATCCGCTCCCGCGCCATGAGCCTCCGCTCTTCGAGGAGGAAGTCGAGACCGTCCGCTTGAGCCCGCGCCTTTAAGGATTGAAAGACGTCGTCCGAAAGCCCCAGGAGAAGGGCATCGAAGCGGATGAGGGCTTTGGCATAGGCGGCGGATACGGACGAAAGGCGCGTGCTTTCCCGCTTGGCCGTCTCATCGTCGACGTTTTGCGCCGTCAGGCAGCTGAGGTAGGCGCCGGCTTCGCGCAGCCGGGTGCCGAGGGCCTGCAGGGCGTTCAAATGTCCGTACAGCCGCTCGGCGCCGGCATCGTCCCGCGGCACCGGCTCTTCATTCAGCACGGACTTGAGCGCCTCGATATCACGCACGAGATCCGCCACAAACCGTTGAAAAGGTTCGCCGGTCGGGCCGCCGACAAAGATCGACTCCAGATCCCAGGTGAGCGAAAGCGCCATCGGATCCATCCTTTCACAGCCGTTGTTGTGTGATTTGTTGAGTTCGGAAGGGCGTCCGTCGGTTCGTCTTCTTGTGAGGATTCCGATTCTATGATACGCTATCCGTGACATGTTTCGCAACACTTTTAGTTCGCCTCTCTAAATGTTTTTAGACGATCTTCGGATCGAGCGCGCGCAGCCACTCGTCGACGGTGAGCAGGTAGGCGACGAACTGCGGCGCGCCGAGGAGCTGGCCGAACCACGGAAACGGCTCGCCCCCGGAAAGCGTCTCGACCGTCCGGGTGAAGGCCGTGCGGTCGATCCACTCGAAAAGGGGCGTCGAAGGATCTTGTAGCCGATTTCGGGCCATGGCCTGGATGCGCGCGATGTAGCGGGGATGAAACGTCTTTGGAAAGGGATTTTTTTTGCGCAACCGGACGGCGTCCGGCAGGAGATCTTGGAGCGCCTCGCGAAGAAGTCCCTTGGGCGCAGGCCCGACGGCTTTCACCGCCCACGGCAACGGCCACACGGTTTCGACCAGTGCGCGGTCGATAAACGGCAGTCGCGCGTCGAGGCCGAACAGGCGCGTCATCCGATCTTTGCGCTCCAGGAGAACGCCCGCCCAGCGGGTCAAGTTGACGTACGCCATGATGCGCATCGTCGTCTCGAACGACCCGGCGGCGCTTTCGGCGGGTATTCCGGCGGTCCGGGCATCACGAGCCGAGAAGGGGGTTAACGGCGGGCGAAAATGCGGTGGCGCGATTTCGGCCAACGCCTGATGCCAGGTTGCCCGCACGAAGGCTTCCGGCTGGAGCCGCCGACGGGCCTCTTTCGTCAAATACGAAAGCCGTCGCTCGAGCTGCCGTGACCAAGGATAAGTGGCGAGGCGGAGCGCCGTTTCGTCGAAAAACCACGGATAGCCGCCGAACAATTCATCGGCGCCCTCTCCGGAGAGGACGAGGCGTTCGGATTTGGCCACCACGCTGGAAAAAAGCAAAAGCGCGCCGTCGATGTCGACCATGCCCGGCACGCCGCGCGCCCATAGGGCGGTCTTAAGGACGTCAACCAACGCATCGACGCGGAGCGTGACGACCGTATGACGGCTTCCGGCAAAACGCACCATCTCTCCGATAAACGCCGCGTCGCGTTCCGGTGTGAGCGCATCGGCCGCAAAGTAGCGATCATTGTCTTCGTACTCGAGCGAATACGTGCGCACCGGTCCGAAACCTTGCCGGGTGAGCAGGGCGACGATGGCGCTGGAATCGATCCCCCCTGAAAGGAAGGCCGCCGGTTGTTCACTACCGGCGCACGAGCGGACGGCTTCCGTGAGCCGTTCGCGGACCAAAGCGGCGATCGCCCGAATGTCCGTCAACGCCCCGTTCACAAGGTCGAGATTTGCCCCGGCCGGGTCGTTCCCGGTGTCCGCGATGCCGGCAAGGGGGAGCGACCAGTACACCGTCGTCGTTTGTCCGGTGGGGGTGAGCCGAAGAACCGTCCCGGGGCGGACGGCGGACATGTCTTCCAGGATCCCGCTCTCGGGCGGGCGATACGGTCCGAGGGCCAAAAGGGCGTTCAGGCCGTCCGGACCGAGGCGCGGCCTGAACGCCGGGTGGGCGTACAAGGCGGCGAGATCGGAGGCGAACGCGTATCCGTCCGCCATGCGATAAAGCCAAATGGTCCGGTAACCGAGCGGATCCCGGGCCAGAAGGAGCGTCCGCGTCTCTCCGTTCCAGGCGACGCAGGCAAAATCGCTGCCCGCCGTAAGCCACAACCCGTGGGTGTCCTGATCCGCGTTCAGCGGATCGATCGGGACGGCGCCCGATCCCGCCGCGGCGCCGAGCCAAACGGTCCAGCGGGCGGATGGGGGCAGGCCGCCGGTCGTTTGCGTTTCAGACGTCGACGTTCCCGCTTCAACCAAGGTGACGAGCGGGCGATCGGGATGGGCGACGAAGGCGACGGCCGCGCGGGCGTCCGCGCGGGTCCGGATCTTGGGGGCGGATCGTTCGATGCGCGCCGCAAGGTGGCGGATCATGTTCCGCGCTTCGTCGGCAAGCGCCTGCGGCGTACGCGCGCGACGGAACAAGACGATGCCGGCAAAGGCGTCCATCGGGTTCGCTTCCTTTCCGTCGGATGGATGGTGAAGGTGCGCTCGGCATGCGGAGCGCGTCGCTTTTACCGTATTCGCCCGTGCGCCTGTCTTATGCTTATCTTATGAAGAGGGATGATGAAGAGGGATGCCGATGCGCGTGTTGATCGCGCCGGACAAGTTCAAAGGCACGCTGACCGCCCGCCGGGCGGCAGAGGCGACGGCCCGCGCCCTCGATGACGTCTGGCCGGAAGCCGCGGCGGTTCTGTTGCCGATGGCCGACGGCGGGGAGGGAACGCTGGAGGCGGTCCTTTCCGCCCGCGGCGGCAGGCGGGAGACCCTCGTCGTCGAAGGACCGTCCTTGCGCCCGCGAACGGTGCCGTACGGCGTCGTCGAAGCGGACGGTGAACAGGTGGCGGTCATCGAGAGCGCCGAGGTCGTCGGCGCCGGCGCAAGCGCCGCGGAGGCGGCAGGTCCGGTTCTTCGCCGCTCGACGTTCGGCCTCGGACAGATGATCGTTCGACTCAAGGCGATGGGCTTTCGGCGGTTTTGGATCGGGCTCGGCGGCAGCCTGACGAACGACGGCGGGCTCGGGATGCTCGCCGCGCTCGGCGCGCGCTTTTGGGATGCCGCCGGGCGTCCGCTCCCGCCGTTTGCCGAAAGCCTGTTGCATCTGTCCCGGTCGGATACGGCCCCGGCGCTGGAGCGCGTCCGCGATTTGACGTTCACGGTCTGGACCGATGTCGCCGCGCCGCTCGTCGGTCCGAACGGCGCCACGGTCGTCTTCGGACCGCAAAAGGGGCTGGCGCCGGAGATCGTCGCGCCGCTTGACGCGGCCATGAGACGCTATGCCGAACAGGTCGCCGGACCGGCGGCCGAGGCGTTGATCCGGCGCTGCGGCGCCGGTGCCGCCGGCGGCCTCGGATTTGCCTTTGCGCTCGTCGGCGCCGCCCTCGTCCCCGGCGCGGAAGGCGTCGCCTCGATCGTCGGCCTCGAGCGAGCGATCTCTGCGGCGAACGTCGTTGTCACCGGCGAAGGTAAGACCGATCGGCAGACGGCCATGGGCAAGGTCCCGCTGTTCGTGGCCGAAACCGCCCGCCGGCTCGGGCGGCCGGCGGTACTCCTCTCCGGACGACTGGGGGAAGGATGGGAAGCGCTGTCGAACCGATTTGACGGCATGTGGCAGACGGTGAGCGACGACGGCAAGGCGCCGCTCGCGCCCGAGGACGCGGAAGATCGGCTGTATCGAACAGCGCGCGAATTGTTTCGGACGATGCGCGCCGCGCGTCTCCTGAAAGCCTGAAAGGAGATCGAAGATGAACCTCGAACAGGCCAAACAGATCGTCTTTGAAACCATCGATACGCTATTTCATCTGAACGCCGCCTCGGCGCTGATGGGCTGGGACATGCAGACGATGTTGCCGAAAGGCGGCGTCGCCGATCGGGCGGAGACGATGGGCTACTTCGGCGCCGAACAGCAGCGGCTGCTCACCGCGCCGGTTTTTCTCGAAGCGTTGTCCGTGCTCAAAGAGGCCGGGGCCGAGCTGTCCGAATTGGAGCGGCGGATGGTCGTCGTCTTGAACCGCGACGCCGAACGCCTGAGGAAAATTCCGCCGGAGCGCTACCGCGCCTTTCACGTCCTTGTGGCCAAGGGCGAATCCATCTGGCGGGAAGCGCGGGAGAAGAACGATTTTGAACTGTTTTTGCCGACGCTTTCCGAAATCATCGCCATGACCCGCGAATTCATCGACTATTGGGGCGCCGGCGCGCATCCGTACGACGTGCTGCTCGACCATTATGAACCGGGATTGACGGTGGAAAAGGTCGACGCGCTCTTTCACCCGCTGCAAGAAGGGCTCGTCCGCCTTTTGGAGATGCTCAAAGGCGGGAAGGCGCCGTCTCGGGCCTTCGTGCGCGGATCTTTTGCCGTCGAGCGGCAAAAAACGCTTTCGCTCAAGATCTCCGAGGCGCTCGGCTTCGATTACACGTACGGCCGCCTGGACACAAGCGCGCACCCGTTTACGGTGGGCATTGCCCCGACCGACGTGCGCATCACGACGCGCTATTTTGAAGACGACCCCTTCTCCAGCCTCTTTTCGACGATCCATGAAGCCGGGCACGGCATTTACGAACAGCGCCTGCCGCAGGATTTAAAACGCTATGGCCTGATGTCGCCCGTTTCGATGAGCGTTCATGAATCCCAGTCGCGCTTCTATGAGAACATCATCGGGCGCAGCTTCGCCTTTTGGACCTACGCCACGCCGTTGTTCGCCGAAGCTTTTCCCGAGGTATTTGCCGGTGTCGACGCGGAAGACGTTTTTCGGGCGGTGAACATTGTTGAACCGTCGTTGATCCGCGTCGAAGCCGACGAGGTGACGTACAACCTGCACATTATCCTGCGCTATGAGCTGGAAAAGCAGCTGTTCAGCGGAGCGCTGGAGGCGAAAGACTTGCCGGAGGCGTGGAACGCGTCGATGCAGACGCTCCTCGGCCTCGTGCCGCCCGACGATGCCCGCGGCGTGCTGCAGGACGTCCACTGGAGCTCCGGGTTGTTCGGTTATTTCCCGTCATACGCCCTCGGCAACATTTACGCCGCCATGCTGTATGAGGCGCTTCGCCGCGATCTTCCGGACTTCGATCGGCTGGTGGCCGAAGGCGAGTTCGCCCCGATTCGCGCGTGGATGACGGAACACGTTCACGCTTACGGCAACCGGATCGATCCGCTGGAGCTGCTCGAACGCGCGACGGGGCGGGCTCCGGATGTCGAACCGCTGCTTCGTTACTTGGAGGACAAAATACGTCGCGTGTACCGCCTCTAGACGCCCTTTCCAGAAACTACATCGAAGCCCCGGCCGTCCGTCCGGTATACTGGGACATGTCGAAAGGAGGGCATGTCGCATGTCGTGGCGACGGACGGTCTTTGGGCTTTTGGCGATCATCGTGGCCGCATTCGATATGCTTTTCGGCGGAGCGGACGAATCCCGCGCCGCACCGACGCTCACCTACGGCGCCGATGTCGGACATGTCTACGATCTGCAACATCGGCTGGATCAGCTGGGCCTATACGGCGGCGCGCTGGACGGAAAATTCGGTCCGTTGACGCTCAGGGCGGTCCGGCGTTTTCAAGCCGCCTACGGTCTGTCCGTGGACGGCATCGTCGGTCCGAAAACATGGTCAAAGCTGTATGCCACGACGCTCACCGCGCGGGAAATCGATCTGTTGGCCCGCCTCGTCGCGGCCGAAGCCGGCGGAGAACCGTATGCCGGGCAGGTCGCGGTGGCCGCCGTCGTGCTCAACCGGCTGCATCATCCGGGGTTTCCCTCCTCCGTCGAGAGCATCATTTTCGAGCCGCGCGCCTTCGAGTCGGTCGAAAATGGCCTCATTTGGCGTCTTTCTCCGCCCGCATCGGCATACCGAGCCGTGTACGCAGCCATTCGAGGCGAAGATCCGACGCACGGCGCCTTGTTCTTCTACAACCCGCAAAAAACAGCGTCGTCCTGGATCCGTTCGCGCACCGTGGTGGCGAAGATCGGCAACCATTTCTTTGCCGTTTGAATTTGCGCGTTCATTGCGCTTTCAGTCTGCGCGGACGTGCGCGATCTCTTGCGTCGTCCGCCGCAGTTCCGGTATAATGAACAAAAAACTTCCTTCGGGGCAGGGTGAAATTCCCGACCGGCGGTGATTCGCGGCGCCCATGCGCCGGCGATAAGCCCGCGAGCCGTATCCTACGGCAGGATCTGGTGCGAAGCCAGAGCCGACAGTATAGTCTGGATGGGAGAAGGAAAGGAGATTCGGCGATGCATCGCCCGTTGGTTCGTCGCGTGACGGTGGCGATGATGGGAGCGTTGGCGTTTGTCATGCAGTTTTTTGATTTTCCTTTGCCGGCGTTTCCATCGTTTTTGAAAGTCGATTTCAGTGAAGTTCCGGCGCTTGCCGTAGCCTTGATGTACGGTCCGTGGTCGGGCATCGGAGTTGAAGGATTAAAGAACGTCTTGCATTATCTGTTCAAGGGCAGTGAAACGGGCATCCCGGTCGGACAAGCGGCCAACTTTTTGGCCGGTTCGGTGCTTGTCGTCATCACGTCGACGGTGTATCGACGCCGACGGACGGGCAAGGCGCTCTTCGGCGGACTGTTCTTAGGGACGCTGGCCATGGCGGCCTTCATGTCGCTCGCCAATTATTGGGTCATCTTCCCGGTGTATATCACCTTGCTCGGTTTTCCGATGGATCGGGCGGACGTTCTGCCGTTCGTGCTGACGTTCGTCGCGCCGTTCAACGTGATCAAGGGCGGGCTCGTGACGGCCGTGTTCATGGTGGTTTACGTCCGACTGCGTCACGTGATCGAACGAACGTCCGAATCGCACGGCGCGGCGGCGTCCTGACGTTCAGGCGTCGCCTTCATGCCACAAGGGAAGATCGATGGGCCCGCCGACGGCGGGCTTTCACTATTTTGCAGCTTTCTTTGTGCAACTTTGCGGCCCGAATGTCGTCAATGATCAAAAGAGAGGGGTCAAGCAGCGTGTTGCGCCGTGACGCCGCCCATGGACGCGCCGTTTGGTTCGTCCTGTTTGCCGCCGTGGCCGTGCTCATCACCGGCTGTGCCGCTCATGGTCAGGATGCGCGCGCGTCGGACAAAAGCATCCGCGTCCTGTTTTCCGGCTACGCATTCGACGAGTATGCCGCGCTCTATCTGGTGGCGCATCCTGAGGCGTCCATCGAGCGGATTCGATTCCAGCCGCCGCCTTCGGCAAACGACGTCGACTACCTGAAGAAGCTTCTCGAGCGGTATCAGGCGGCGCTGGAGGGCCAAGACGGTGAGCCGCCGCCGGACATCGTCGTCGTCGACAGCGACATTTATCCATATTTGGCCCGATCGGGGGCCCTCGTGCCGCTCGATGCATTTATGCGGGAATACGGGCTTTCGGCGGAAAACCTCGCGCCGATCGTCGTACAGGGTCTTGCGGTCGACGGGCATGTGTACGGCCTCACCCCGACCTTTGCGTCCACGGCCGTCGTCTATAACCTCGACGTTTTTCGTCGCGCCGGCGTCGCCCCGCCGACCGACGGGATGACGTGGTCCGAGTGGGCGGATCGGCTGAGCGCCCTATTGAAGCGCGCCGAACCGCCGTTGGAATACGGGCTTGCGCTCGGCAGCGGTCCGTTTACGACGCTGTTTGATCTGGCCGAGTATATGGTGGCCCAAAGCGGCGAGTCGCCGTTTAAGGACGGGGAGCCGATCGTCGCTACACCGACGCGGCAGGCGATCTGGTCGAACGTCTTGACTTGGCGGGCCGACCGTCGCCTCGCGCCGTCGATCTACGAGTCGTTTCAAGACCCGGAATCGGATGCGCCGTCGGCGGCCATGGACATCTTCGGCGACGACGACTTTTTGTCGGGGCGTGCCGCTGCGACGATCGTCACCGTGTATGACCTTCGGCGGTTGATCGACCTGTTTTCCGGGGAAAATACGTATATTGACGGTCGGTGGGAGGTTCCGTCGTTCGACTGGGACGTCGTCTCCTTTCCGCGCCCGGCGGACGGACGCGCCGTCGGCGGGCCGATGTGGCCGAGCGCCATCTTTGCCGTCAATGCCAAGAGTTCTGAACCCGAGCGCGCCTGGGACTTTTTGGCGTTTGTCTTAAGCGAGCGCGTGGCGGCGGCCAAGCAAAACACGGATCTGTGGGAGTTTCTGACCCGCACCGAATACAATCGCCGGGCGAGATGGGTCGGATTGAACGTCGCCGCGTTTTGGCAGGATGCCCCGGCTCCACTGCCCTCGCCGTACGCGCCTCCGGGCGTTTTGGAGGAACATTACGTGCAGGTCGAAGGGTTGCTTAGGGATGCTTTTGAGGGCTTAAAGTCGGGCGGCGGCGACGTGGCCCCGGTGTTGGAACGCGTACAGCGGCAGATCGACGATTGGCTCCGTTCGAAGTGAGCGCCGTCGGTCGTGGATGTGCATCGCGCGTGGTCACGGGATTCTTGTCAAAAGATGCGCGTTCGGTTAAGCTACGGATAGATGAGGATCGATTCAAGATCGAGATAAGAATGGGGAGAGCGCGATGGAAGACATGAAGCGCGTCCAATCGGATCCAAAGTGGGCCCGCCGGTGGTGGGTCTGGGCGCTGGTGGTCCTCGTCTTGACCGTCGGCGGCGCCGTCGGTTATGCGATGTGGCGCGTCGACCATGCGCTCGATAAAATGGCCGCCGGTGAGCAACCCGGACCGGACGTCGACGCGGACACGATCCGGTCACCGAACGACGAGCGTCCGTTTACGGTGCTCGTCTTGGGCGTCGACACGCGGCCGGATCTCGGTTTTTTCAACACCGACGTGATGATGCTCGCCGTGGTCAATCCCAAGGATCGAAAAGTGTCGCTGCTTTCCATTCCGCGCGATACGCGGGTGATGATCCCGGGCTACGGCTACGCGAAGATCAACGCCGCTTATGCCATCGGTGAAAATCGCAAAGTGCGCGCGGAGCGAAGCGGCAAACCGGTCACGGACACCGGTCCGAGCCTGGTGAAAAAGACGGTCTCCGGCTTTTTCGGCTTGCCCGTCGATCATTATGTGCTGCTCGACTTTGAAGCGTTTAAGCAGATGATCGATGCGCTCGGCGGCATCGACATCGACGTTGAGCGCCGCCTCGTCTACCACGATCCGACGGACGGTACCGTAATCGATCTGTATCCGGGACTGCAACATTTGAACGGCGAGCAGGCGCTCGGTTACGTTCGTCACCGTCATGACGACCGCGGGGTTCAATATTATTCCAGCGACTTTGACCGCAACCGCCGGCAGCAGCTCGTGCTGCAGAAGGTGGCGGACAAAGCGAAGTCGTTTCAAGGCGTGACGCGTTTCTTTACGCTTCTCGACATCGTCAGCGACCACGTGAAGACGGACTTTACCAAGAACGAACTGAAGCGGGTCGTCTCCTCTTTTTTGGGCGTCGGATCGGAGGCGATCACGACGATCGAGACGCATCCCTATTGGGACAGCATCGGTTACACCTTTTTTCCGGAGGACGACTTGAAGCGCATCCGGGAGACCTTGTGGCGGGAGCTCAACCTCGACCCGAACAAAGCGTCGGCGCTCCTCGACCCGGCGAACGATCAAAAGCCGGTCAAAAAGGCGTCGAACCCGGCGCCGAAACCGCCGGCGAAGCAGACGGCGCAGCCGTCCAACGCCAAACCCGATCCGACCCCGACAAACAGCTCCGGGAAAGCAAACGCGCCGGTTCTGTCGCCGTTCGACGACCCATCGACGGAGGCACCAGGCGGTGCTCAAGACGGCCAGAACGGGACGAGCGGGAAAGGCGAAGGTCAAGCAAACGACGGTGCAGCGCCTTCCGGTCCCCCTGCTTCGTCTCCCTCGACGGATGAGACGGCCCTTCCGTCGCCGCCGGCGGACGGCACCGCGCCGCTTCCCGGAGATCAGGCACCTAAAGGGGATGGCTCCGGCGGTGCGCCGCCTCCGTCCTTAGACACCACGCCGGGCGGCAAAGGCACAACCTCCGGCAATGGCGCCTGACGGCCGGGAGACGGATTTACGTCCGCGCGCTTTCCGCATCCGGTGCGCGATCGGTGGTGATGTCGGCGCCGAAGACAGCCGTGCCCTGCCACGGCTGTTTTCGTCTTGTGCGCCGTTTCGTCGGCACATGCCGGAAGGAGTGATTCGTCTGGCGATGAAAATGACCGAAGACGGCGTGTGGTGGACGGTGACCGCCGGACCCGAGGATGACGGGCTGACTCTCGGCGGCGTGCTGCGCCGCCGGTTTCAACTTTCCGGACGGCTGTACCAGCGCATCGTCCACGCCCAAGCCTTTCGCCTCAACGGGCGCGTATCGCACACGGCGCGCACGGTGCACTCCGGCGACGTGATCAGCGTGCGCATCGCGCCGTCGGAGCCGTACGGCGTCGAACCTGAACCGATTCCGCTCACCGTCGTCTACGAGGACGTCCATTACCTGATCGTCGACAAACCGACAGGCCAGCTCGTGCATCCGATTTTTCCGGAGGGCCGCGGAACGCTCGCCGCCGGCGTCGCGCACTGGCTGAAGTCGCGCGGTATCGCGGCGCGCGTCCGGCCCGTCAACCGTCTGGACCGCGATACGACCGGCCTTGTCCTGTTCGCCAAGCACGCCTTGGCGCATGCCCGCGCCGACGAACTCCTCCGCGGCGGGCGGATCGAGCGCGTATACCTTGCTTTTGTCCACGGCCGGCCGGATCCTCCGGAAGGCGCCGTCGAGCTGCCGATCGGCCGCGATCCACATCATTCGATGCGGCGCATCGTCCGCGATGACGGTCATCCGGCCAAAACGCTTTACCGTGTGCGCCGATCGTTTTCCGGCGGCGCGCTCGTCGAATTGCGGCTCATCACCGGGCGAACGCATCAGATCCGCGTCCACATGGCGCATATCGGCCACCCCTTGTTCGGCGATCGGTTGTACGGCGGTCGTGAGCATCCGCGCGCTCCGCTCGGCCGCCAGGCGCTCCACGCGTATCGCCTTGCCTTTCCCCACCCGTTTCAGGAAGGGGAAATTGCGGTCGAAAGCCCGTTGCCGGACGATCTCCGTCGCCTGTATGCCGCACTGGAGCAGGAGGAGCCGATGTCCGAAAGCGGCGCATGTCGCGCTGAGCGATGTTGATGAGCGGCGGGTGGGCAAAAAGAGGTGACGCGAGACGGGACGCGTTGCGTCGTGTATAATGAAGTACATATGGACTCGTTTCGATATCGAAAGACGGCACAGGTACATCGGGGCGTCGCCGAAGGCGACCGATGCGTCGCTTTGGACGTGGACACCGGTCATCCGTCGTTGTATGCGCTGATCAGTGCCGGCGAGGCGGCGCAACAGGCGGCGGTTGTCGAAATCGACGGCATCGGTCGGGTGCGAAACACGGTACAGGGCGCTTGATCCGAAGGGCCTGGCGAGCATGGGAAGAAGCGATATGATGTGTTCGAAGGGTTGAAGAACTGCGTGATGGGAGAACAACTTGAGTCATTCCAGGTGGAGCACTTCCAACTCGTCGTTCGTCCCGACGAAGAAAGCCGACATCTCGCCGAGCGCATCCGGCGCGCGTTGATCGAGGCAGGCTTTACGACGTCCGAGACGCCGCAGCTCGTCATCGCCGTCGGCGGCGACGGAACGATGCTGGAGGCCTTTCATCGTTTTTACAAACGCATACCCAAAGCGGCATTCGTCGGGCTTCACACCGGCACGCTCGGTTTTTACGCCGACTGGAAGCGGCACGAGGTGGACTGGATGATCGAGACGATCATCAAAAACCGCACGCCGAAGATCGTCGAGTACCCGCTGGTCAGCGCCATCTTCGAACACCAGGACGGTCGGCGTCTCAGACATCTCGCCTTGAACGAAGCGATCGTCAAAAGCAAGACGCTTTCCACGTTCGTCGTGGATGTCTGGATCAACGGCGAGCGTTTCGAGACATTTCGCGGAGACGGCCTCATCGTTTCCACCCCTTCGGGTTCGACGGCCTACAGCCACTCCGTCGGCGGAAGCATCATCCATCCCTCGATTCAGGCGTTGCAAGTTTCGGAATTGGCGGCCATCAACAACGTCGAATACCGCACGCTCGGCCGGTCGTTCGTCTTGCCCCGGCACCACGTCCTGGACATTTATCCGATGCACGCCGACGGCGAGATCCTTGTCGGGATCGACGGCAACGTCTTTTACATGAAAGACGTCGTCCGCATCCAAGCCCATGTGGCGGAGGAAAAGGTGCGCTTTGCCCGCTTTCGGCACTTTCCCTTCTGGCAGCGCGTGCGCATGAAATTCCTCGGAGACTGAGGCAAAGGCACAATCCATCCGACGCAATATTTACCGTTTGACATTTCGTCCTGGGCGTGGTATATTAGCAATTGTCGCTGACGATGTGACAAGAGCGCTGTTCCTTGAAAACTGGATCGTGAGGGAAGATAAAGTAGGAAGGGCG
>JADBKT010000004.1 GCA_014896255.1 Hydrogenibacillus sp. | reverse complement strand
CTTCTAGAGCTTCCGTCAGTTTCTCGATCTTTTCTTCAAAATTGATCGGTCTTTTTGTGTAACTGCGCGATGTTTTGGGCCAATATTTCAACGGTTTGATGAAGACGATCAAATTGCGTATTCATTTTGGCTTCAAGCTCTACGAAACGCGCTTCGATGGTTTCAAAACGGCGGTCGACCCCGTCGAACCGCAGATCGATGGCTTCAAAACGGCGATCGATCCGAACGAGGCGGTTTTCTACCGCGGAAAGACGTTGATCAAACGCATCAAAACGCCTTTCCATGTGATCGACGCGTTGATTCAGAGATCGGAGTTCATCCAAGATCAAATTCAATGTATCACGCATGGCCGATCACCTCACTTAAGAGCCGCCCTCATCCCCATAGGTTTGAGACCAGTATACCAGGTCGAGGTTGATGGATCCAGGGAGCAAACGTAGAACGCAAAAAAAAAATCAGCTGACCCTATGGACGAAAATGTTCTTATCCTTTAAAATAAAAGCCAGGTTTGCAAAGCCCATCCGAAAATTTTGTGAATGGATGGCGATTCGTAAAGGGGGTATGCGTGCATGAAAGCGCGTTGGTTGTGCAGAGGAAATTGGCTGGCCCTGATGCTGGTATTCGTCCTGGCCCTCACGGCCTGCGGCACCGGCGGAGGAGGCGGTACGGCATCGAACGGCAAAGGCGAGGTCAAGATCGGCCTGAACCTCGAGTTGTCCGGCAATGTCGCTTCTTACGGGACATCGGCCGCCAACGGCGCCGAGCTCGCCGCCGAGGAGATCAACAACGCCGGCGGGGTCAACGGGTTGACGATCAAGATCGTCAAGCAAGACAACCGCTCCGACAACTCCGAATCGGCCAACGTTGCCGTGCGTCTGATGACCCAGGACAAAGTGTCGGCGATCATCGGCGCGGCGACCTCGGGGAACACGAAAGCGATGATCCAGCTGTCGGAAGAGAACAAGATTCCGGTGGTCTCGCCGACGGCCACGGCGGACTCGGTCACCGTGGATGAAAAGACAGGGAAAGTGAACGAGTATATGTTCCGCGCCTGCTTTATTGACCCGTTCCAAGGAAAAGTGGCGGCCCAATTCGCGTTGGGGGAACTCGGCGCCAAGACCGCAGCCGTCTATACGGACACTTCCAGCGACTATGCCAAGGGATTGGCGGCATCGTTCAAAAAAGCCTTTACCGAAGGCGGCGGGAAGATCGTCCAGGAAGAATCGTACGTTCAAGGCGATAAAGAATTCCGTTCGACGCTTACCCGTATCAAAGGGGCCAATCCGGATTTCATCTACGTGCCCGGATATTACGAGGAAGTCGGCTTGATCATTAAGCAGGCACGGGAGATGGATATCCAGGCGCCGATGATGGGCGGCGACGGATGGGATTCGCCGAAGCTGGTGGAGCTGGCGGGGAAAACAAATTTGAACAACACCTTCTTTACCAACCACTATTCGTCACAAGATCCCGATCCACAAGTGCAGAAATTTGTCAAAGCGTATAAAGACAAATACGGCAGCGATCCGGACGGCTTCGCGGCGCTCGGTTACGACGCGATGTATCTCATCGCCGATGCCATCAAGCGGGCGGGGTCGAGTGATCCGGTGAAAATCCACGACGCCTTGGCGCAGACAAAAGACTTGCAGCTTGCGACCGGGAAAATCTCCATCGATGAATACCACAACCCGGTCAAGTCGGCGGCCATCATCGAATTCAAAGACGGCGAACAAACCTTCCGGACCAAGATCAATCCGTGATGATCTGTCAGATCGTTGACATGAGGCATATTGAGCAAGGCGTAAACAGGTGGGAAGCGCTGCATTCGGCGCTTCTCCACCGTTTTCTATTGCTCGACGCCCGGAATCAAAACGCGTGATTGGGGACGGTGGCTCATCGATGGACTGGCTGCAACAACTGCTGAACGGTATTTCTTTGGGGAGCATTTATGCGCTGATCGCGCTTGGTTATACGATGGTCTACGGCATCGTAAAATTGATTAATTTCGCGCACGGCGATGTTTTTATGCTCGGCGCCTTTATCGGCTTCTACGGGCTTACGGCGCTTCATCTCGGCTTTATCCCGTCCATCCTTTTGGCGATGGCGATCACCTCGATCATCGGCGTGCTGATCGAACGCGTTGCCTATCGGCGCCTTCGAAATTCGCCGCGCATCGCGGCGCTGACGACGGCGATCGGCGTGTCGCTGTTCATCGAATACACGACGATTTACATTCGCGGCCCGCAACCCGAGGCGTATCCTGACCTGTTCGGGAACGACAAACTGCACATCTTGGGCGCGACGATCCGCGCCGATGCGCTGATCATCTTGCTCATCTCGATCGTCTTGATGCTCCTTTTGCAATGGATCGTCCATTACACAAAGATCGGCAAAGCCATGCGCGCCGTCTCCTACGATGCGGAAGCGGCACGGTTGATGGGCATCAGCGTCGATCGGACGATTTCCTGGACGTTTGCCCTCGGATCGGCGCTGGCCGGGGCGGCGGGCGTCATCTTCGGCTTGTATTATACGAAGATCGAACCGCTCATGGGCCTCATTCCCGGTCTCAAAGCGTTCATCGCCGCGGTTCTCGGCGGGATCGGCAGCATCCCCGGAGCGATGATCGGCGGCCTCGTCCTCGGCCTCGTCGAGACATGGGTGAGCGCCCTCGGCTTTTCGCTCGTTCGCGATGCGGTGGCGTTTGTCATCCTCATCTTGATCCTGCTGTTCATGCCGCAGGGGCTTTTCGGCAAAAACGTCCGGGAGAAAGTGTAGGTGTCGTCGGATGGTCAATCGACGCAAAGCGTTGATCACGGGGCTTTTGCTCCTCATCGGATATGCCGTCGTTCAGCTCATGCTCAGCATGGGGCTGATCGATCCCTTTTATGAAAATATGCTGATGAACATCGGGATCAACATCATGCTCGCCGTGAGTCTGCACTTGATCATCGGCGTCACCGGCCAATTTTCCATCGGGCACGCGGGTTTTCTGGCCGTCGGGGCGTACGTCTCGGCGGTGCTCACGACGAAGCTCGATCAACCGTTCTTGCCGGCGATTCTCGCCGCGGGCGTCGCCGCCGCGCTGTTCGGCATCCTCGTCGGCGTGCCGACGCTCCGCCTGCGCGGCGACTATCTCGCCATCGCCACGCTCGGTTTTGGGGAAATCGTGCGCATCACGCTGTACAACATCGACTACGTCGGCGGCGCCGCCGGCATGCAGGTCCGTCACCTGACGAACTGGACATATTTGTACATCGCGGTGATCGTGATGATCATCGTCATCGCCAACTTGACGAATTCCGCCCACGGCCGAGCGCTCCTCGCCATCCGCGAAGACGAAGTGGCCGCCGAGGCGATGGGCGTGAACACGACCTATTACAAAGTGCTCGCCTTTGCCGTCGGCGCCTTTTTCGCCGGCATCGCCGGAGCGATGTACGCCCATCAGTTTTACGTCATCCAGCCGGTGGCCTTCGGCTTTTTAAAGTCGTTTGAGATTCTCGTCATCGTCGTCTTGGGCGGCATCGGGAGCTTAAGCGGGGCGATCCTGGCGGCGACGCTCCTCAGTCTGGTGAACATCTACCTCCAAGCGTTTCCGGAGACGCGCATGATTCTCTACAGCCTCGTGCTTATCCTCGTCATGTTGTACCGCCCGCAGGGCCTCATGGGCAACCGGGAGATTACCGACCTTTTGAAGCGGCGCTTGGGGAAGGAGGCGTAAAGCGATGCGCGTCTTGGAAACGCGAGGACTCGGCATCCGTTTTGGAGGCCTTCGGGCAGTCCAAGAGCTGGATCTGTTCCTCGACCAAGGGGAACTCGTCGCCCTCATCGGCCCGAACGGCGCCGGAAAGACGACGGTGTTCAACATGCTTACCGGCGTCTACAAGCCGACGGAAGGAGAGATCCGCTTTTTCGGCGAGCGCATCGACGGCATGAGCCCGTACGCGTTGACGCGCAAAGGGATCGCCCGGACGTTCCAAAACATCCGCCTCTTTCAACAGCTTTCGGTGCTCGACAATGTGCGCATCGCCCATCAAGTGAACACGCATCACACGTTCATCGACTCGATTTTGCGCTTGCCGCGCTTCGGCCGCGAAGAACGGCGCATGCTCGAAGAGAGCCGAGCGCTCCTCGAGACGATGGGACTTCTCGCGGTGGCCGATGAAGCGGCGCGCAACTTGTCTTACGGGCAGCAGCGCCGGTTGGAGATCGCCCGGGCGCTCGCCACGCATCCGAAGCTGCTCCTTTTGGACGAGCCGGCGGCCGGGATGAACCCGCGGGAGACGCATGAACTGATGGAGATGATCGAGCGGGTGCGGAAGACGTTCGGCATGACCATCTTGCTCATCGAGCACGATATGTCCCTCGTCATGAACATCAGCGAGCGCATCTACGTCCTCGATCACGGCGTGCTCATCGCCCACGGCGGTCCGGAGGACGTGCGCAAAAACCCGCGGGTGATCGAAGCGTACTTGGGGGAGGCGGCGGAAGATGCTCTCGCTTGAAAGCATCGACGTCTTTTATGGAAAGATTCATGCGCTCAAAGAGGTCTCTTTAATCGTCGACGAAGGCGAAATCGTCACGTTGATCGGAGCGAACGGGGCCGGGAAGACGTCGCTCCTTAGGACGATCTCCGGGCTCGTTCGGGCGAAAAACGGCGTCATCCGCTTTCGAGGCGAAGACATCACCCGCCGACGGGCAGAAGAGATCGTCGCCATGGGCATTTCGCACGTGCCGGAAGGGCGGCGCATCTTCGCCAATTTGACCGTCAAGGAAAACTTGGAGATGGGGGCGTTTTTGCGCAAAGAGAAGGCCGGTGTGCAAGAAGATTTGGAGCGGGTGTTCGCCCTTTTTCCGCGCCTCAAAGAGCGTCTTCGCCAGGCGGCCGGCACGCTCTCCGGCGGAGAGCAGCAGATGTTGGCCATCGGTCGGGCGCTGATGGCCCGTCCCAAACTGTTGCTCTTGGATGAGCCGTCGATGGGCTTGGCACCGGTGCTCGTGCAGACGATTTTTTCCATCATCCGGGAGATCAATGAACAAAAGACGACGATCTTGCTCATCGAACAAAACGCGCACATGGCCTTAAGCGTCGCCCACCGGGCGTATGTGATCGAGACGGGGCGCATCGTGCTGTCCGGGACGAGCGAGGAGCTCCGGCAGAGCGAAAAGGTGCGGGCGGCGTATCTCGGCGGCTGAACCGTCGAGCGTACGATCCTCATCTTCATCGATGCTCTCGAACGTATATCGTTCACCCCGCACAGGCAAACTGGAAGATATCGGCCGTGCGGGAGGGTTGAACGGTGCAGAGATTGTTTTGGGCCGTCTTTAGGCTGTTTTGCTCGGCGGCGCTGTTTGCCGCCGGATACGCGGCGGCGGTGTGGGCTTCGGGTTCGGGCGAGCGGCCCGTCATCTGGGTCGGAACGCCGGATGCGCTGCGCGCGGAGATGCGGTCGGTGATCGGTTCGGTGTTCGACGATCGTCTGGCGGAATGGACGGCTCTTCTCCAATACGCCGAAGATGCTTCGACGGCGCTGGAGAAAGCCGCTCAAACGCCGCAATCCCTCTCGGGCGCCATAGCGCCGCCCGATCGCTCCGGCGCCCGAACGTCCGCCGATCGAGCGCCGTCGGCAGAAGCGATGGGACCGGCCAAAGGGCTGGACGACATCGTGGCGACGCTGTCCGCGACGATGACGGACAAGGAAAAGCGGGATTTGCTCTACTGGGCGCAGTCGCGGCTTACGGTCGACGATGTGGAACGGCTCGCCGCGATTTTTTCCCGGGGCTGGTCGGCGGAGACGATCGGCGAGGCGTACGGCGCGGTCGAAGACAAGCTCTCCGGCGACGATCTGGCCTATCTGTTTTCCCTCTTGGAACGCTATGCAAAAGCAAAACAAATGGACGGCATACCGGTGTTCAAACCGCTCCAACAGGCGGCGCCTTGATCGGAGGCGCCGCCATTGTTTTGCCCGCGGCGTTATGGTAACGTTGGTCATGATCGAGCGAAAGGCGGGAGCGATCGACGTGGAAGCGGGAAAAGAGGAGCGCGAGGTCATCATCTATACCGACGGGGCGTGTTCGGGCAACCCAGGGCCGGGTGGATGGGCGGCACTCTTACGTTACGGCGAACACGAGCGCGTGCTCACGGGCGGCGCCGTACGGACGACGAACAACCGGATGGAACTCACGGCGGTGATTGAGGCGCTGCGGGCGCTCAAACGGCCGTCCAAGGCGGTCGTCTACAGCGATTCGGCGTATGTGGTCAATGCCTTTCGGCAAGGATGGCTCAAGCGTTGGGCGGAAAACGGCTGGCGCAAGAGAGACGGCGGCCCGGTGGAGAACCGCGACCTGTGGGAGGCTTTACTCCGCGAAACCGAGAAACACGCCATCCGCTGGGAAAAGGTGCGGGGTCATGCCGACGATGCGCTGAACAACCGCGTCGATCAGCTGGCGGTCTCGTCCATGGCGGCCTATCGCCGTCGGTCGGATCCCTCCCGGCGCTCGCGCACGTAAAGCGCCCGTCGGGGGCATTTTCAGCCCACCTCGGGCGCATGTCCGGCGCATCACCAGCGCCGATCCGCATGTTGGGCGAATGAAGCGGAGGTCAGGCAGTGGTGGATTGGAACGCTTTGAAGGCGGAACTCAAGGCGGCGGCGCGGGAGATCGGCCTCGATGCCGTCGGGGTGACGACGGCGGAACCGTTTCTGGACCTTCGGCCGAAGCTTGAGGCATATTACCAGAACGGTTACGACACCGGGTTCGAAAAAGGTTCGATCGACGAGCGCGTCGACCCCCGCCGGACGATGCCCTGGGCGCAATCGATCGTCGCCGCGGCGATGGCCTATCCGTCGCGACTTCGGAATGCGCCGAAATCGATCCCCGGTGCGCATCGGGGATTTATCGCCCGCTCTGCCTGGGGCCGTGATTACCACCTCGTCCTCCGCGAGCGTCTTAAAACGCTGTTCGATTGGATCCGCGCCCGGGTGCCGGAGGCGCGCGGGGAAGTGATGGTCGACACCGGCGTGCTCTCCGACCGCGCCGTCGCTGAACGGGCGGGGATCGGCTGGATCGGGAAAAACGGCATGCTCATCACGCCGACGTACGGCTCGTTCGTCTACCTCGGCGAACTCATCCTCGACCTGCCGCTTCCGCCGGATGAACCGATGGAGGAGCGGTGCGGCACGTGTACGAAGTGCCTCACCGCGTGTCCGACGGACGCATTCGTCCGGCCGGGGCAGCTGGACGGGAAAAAATGTTTGTCTTATCACACGCAGACAAAGGGCATGGTCCCGCTCCCGTTCCGCGAAAAACTCGGCAACCGGCTTTACGGCTGTGACACGTGCCAGGTTGTCTGCCCCTACAATCAAGGCGTGAACGCCGAACATCATGACGATTTTGCGCCGGATCCGGAGGTAGTCAAGCCGCTTTTGCTCCCGCTCGTCGGCATGCCCAAAAAAACGTTCCGGCAGACGTTCGCCAAAACGGCGGCCGGATGGCGCGGAAAGCGGACGTTGGAGCGGAACGCCATCATCGCCTTGGCGCATTTTCGCGCGACGTACGCCGTCCCTGTCCTCGCCGAACGGCTTAACGCGGATGCGCGCCCGGTCATCCGCGGCACCGCCGCCTGGGCGCTCGGCAAAATCGGCGGAGAAGCGGCGAGGGCGGCGCTCCGCTCCGCCCAGGAAAAAGAGGCGGACCCCGAAGTGCAGGCGGAAATCGCTTCGGCGTTAAAAATGCTGGGTGCCGAACAACCCCCTTCTTTGATACAATACGATTGATGAGCGCGGGGTAAAGGGGGCGGAGCGCGGTGACGGACGGCGGCGGGCGGGCGATCGTGTACGAGGCGCAGCTTTCGACGTTTATCGGCATGCTTCGCTTGGCGAAGACGGACGGAGGGCTTCTCTACGCCGATTTTGACGCCGGTGAGCGAACGACCGCCTCCATGTTGCGCTTCTTGCGGCGCCGTTTTTCGGCCTCTCCTGAGCTCAAGCGGAAGCTTGCGGCCTTTCGCCTGGAGGCGGAGGCGCTCGAGCGGTATGCCGCCGGCGACCCTAAGGCGCTCACGGCGGTGCCCCTCGATCTGTCGGGGACGCCCTTTATGCGGAGCGTCTGGGAAGCGATGCGGGCCATCCCGTTCGGCGAGACGCGTTCGTACAAAGCCGTGGCCGCGGCGATCGGCGCGCCGAAGGCGGTGCGCGCCGTGGCCCGAGCCGTGCATGACAACCCCGTGCTGTTGTTCGTCCCGTGTCATCGGGTGGTCGGTTCCAGCGGCGCGCTGGTCGGGTACCGCGCCGGATTGGAGATCAAAGCGGCGCTTTTGGAGCACGAACGACGCGCTTTGGAGCGCGGGCGCCGAGCCGCGGATCGCCCAGGAGCGTCTTTAGATCAGGATCGCCCGGAAGTGTCTTATGGCCCGGGCGATCCTGATCCCCCGGCGTAACCCGGTTGACGGTCCTTCGGCGGATGGGCGGCATCGGTCGAACGGCAGATCGAAGGTGATGTCCAGGTTGGCCTTTCACATCGTCTTGGTTGAACCGGAAATTCCGTCGAACACGGGGAATATCGCCCGGACGTGCGCGGTGACGGGGGCGACGCTCGGCCTCGTTCATCCGCTCGGTTTTTCCTTGGAGGACAAGTACTTAAAGCGCGCCGGTCTCGATTATTGGCCGGAGGTGCGCGTGATCGAGTTCGCCTCGCTGGCCGACGTCGATCGCCATTATGCGGGACACCGCTTTTTTTATTTTTCTACAAAAGGACGGCGCCGCTACTCCGACGTCCGGTTTCTCCCCGGGGACGTGCTCGTTTTCGGCAAGGAGACCAGTGGCCTTCCCGACGCCTTGCTTGAAGCCCATCCGGCGCAAGTGCTGCGCATTCCGATGCGCAGGACGCTTCGCTCGCTCAATTTGTCCAACGCCGTGGCGCTCGTCTTGTATGAGGCGCTCCGGCAGAATGATTTTCCCGGGCTCCTGTGAACACGGCGGTGTCGGCGAACAGATGAGAACGAATCGGGAGATGAACGCCATGGCATTTTCCTTCCATACGGAACACGACGCCGAACGCGGCACACACGTCATGCGTCCGGTACCGCAGGCGGATTTTGCGATCATCGGCGGATCGAGCACCTTTTCGATCGATTTTCCGGAAGCGCTCGGCCGCGACGATACCGCCGTCCTGGCGCGCGATCTCGTCTTTGAGACGCCGTACGGGACGAGCCCGCCTTTTAAGCTTGCCGCAGTAGACGGGAAACGCTTTCTCACGGTCAAGATGCACGGTTGGCGGCCGCCGCACGTCTCGCGGGCGGATGCGTCGAAACAGGTTTTTTGGGTCTTGCGCGAGGCGGGCGTGGTCCGGATTTACGTCGAAGGCGGCGTCGGGAGCGTCAACCGACTGCTCGAACTGAGGGATCTCATCATTCCGGACGACTACATCGATTACTCGATGCGTCAGGACGTGTCTCTCGGCGGACCGTTCCTCCTCATCATGCGCGATCCGATCTGTCCGACGGGGACGAAACATCTGGCCGAGGCGGCCCGGCGGCGCCTTGTGGGCACCGGTCGGCATGTGTTTACGCGTGGGGTGTACCTCAACACCGACGGCCGGCATTTTGAGAGCCGGGCCGAGGTGCAGGCGTTCCGCTGGATGGGCGCCGACGTGATCGGCCAGAGCATCGTGCCGGAAGTGTATCTGGCGCGGGAGATCGGCGCCTGCTACAGTGGGATTTACATGATCGTCAACTATGCGGAAGGCGTCATCCGAGATTGGGAACATCGCGATCTCGCCGACATTTTCTACAACGAAGCGGAGACGATCGGGCATATCCTCCTCGACGCGCTGAAAGCGAGCCCGGCGGAGCCGGTCGGCTGCGCGTGCCGCACGCTGCGCAAGGAGACGCTCCTGCAGAACAAGCGCTTTGATCCCGATACGCTTTGAGCCCGTTTGGCGAGGCGTCGGTTTGGCCCGGCCATGCCGCAAGCTTTTGTCCCTTTGAAAAGGTTTGAAAAACGGCTGGCCGGGCCTTGACAATGTGATATGTACTATGCATAATAGTACATATAGTTAATTGAACGCGGCGATCGACGGTCGTCCTGAACGACGGACACGACGTCGCCCCGGGAGGTGAATGTCGTGTGTTTAGACTAGACGGTCGACAAAACGTGCCGATCTATGAACAGGTGGTCAGGCGCGTCAAAGAACTCACCCTGCGGGGTGTCCTCAAGCCCGGCGACAAGCTCCCCACCGTGCGCGAACTTTCCGCGATGATCGTGGCCAACCCGAACACGGTGAGCAAGGCTTACCAGGAATTGGAACGCAGCGGAGTGATCGAGACGCGGCCGGGCAAAGGGACGTTTGTGGCCGAGCGCATCCGCGTCGAGCCGGATGAGCGGATCAAGGCCGATCTTCGGGAGCGGCTCTGGCCGGTGGTGGTCGATGCCGTGTACTTTGGCGTGCGCCTGAAGGAATTCGAGGCATGGGTCCGTGAGGCGTTCAACGAATTGGGAGGAGAGAGCGGTGAACCAAAAGCTTGAGGTGACGCATCTGACCAAACGCATCGACGGTGTCCCCATTTTGTCCGGCGTGTCGTTTGCCGCCGAACCGGGGACGATCACGGGCATTGTCGGGCGAAACGGCACCGGAAAAACGACGCTCCTTCGGACCATGGTGGGCATTTACACGCCGGACGGCGGTGAGGTCCGCTACGGCGGACGAAACGTCCACGCCGATCCGAAAGCCCGGGGCCACTTTGTCTTCGTGCCGGATGCTCGAGAACTTCTCTCCGACTATACGCCTGAGCGATTCGCCCGGCTCTTTGCGCTCCTCTATCCCCGCTTCGACGCCGAGAAATTTTGGGCCCGGCTTCGGCAGTTTGAGCTTCCCCCGAATCAGAAGGTGCGCACCTACTCCGAGGGGATGAAGGGGTTGTTTTACATCGCCCTGGCCGTCTCCACGCGCGCCGAGGTACTGCTTTTGGACGAACCGACCGAAGGGCTGGATCCCATCTTTAAGAAACAAAGTCTACGGCTCATCGTGGAGGAGGTGGCCGAACAGCGGCCGATCGTCCTCATCTGTTCGCATCGGTTGGAGGAGCTTGAACAAATCGCCGACCGGATCCTCTTTCTCAAAGACGGAACCGTCGATTCGATCGTCGATTTGCAGTCCATGCAAGAACGGTACACCAAATGGCAAGTGGCCTTTCAAAGCGAAGACGGCGAAGCGGTGCTCGCCGAACTTTCTTCCGTGCGCATCCTCGCCCGTTCCGGCCGCGTGTACACCCTCCTGGCAGACGATCGGGCGCCGGCGGATTTACTGGACAGACTTCGGAAAGGCGGGGCGGTGCTCATTGAGCCGCTTCCTCTGAAATTGGAGGATCTGTTCGTAGAGAAATTGGGAGGCGACGTTCATGTCTTTTAAAGCGCTCTGGCTCAAGGAATATCACCAGGCCCGGTGGCTCATGGGGGCCATGCTGGTCACGGTGCCGCTCTATATTGCGCTGACGGTGATGCGCCAGCTTGAGTTTGTCGACTTGATCGTCCGCGAAGGAAGGCCATTTGGGCCGCCCGGACCGCCGTATTCCATCGATGTCGGGTTGCCGACGTTCATCATCCCTGTTTTTCTCATCGCCTTGGCCGCCGTACAGATCGGCGCCGAGCGAGGCCGCGGGCTGGATCATTTTACGTTTTCCCTCCCGTATGCCCGATCGACCGTCTTTGTCACCAAGTGGGCGCTCGGCGTCGTGACGATCGTCGTCACGCTTCTTGTAAGCGCCTTGGTCGCGTCGTTTCTGCTCGCCTCCTCGCCATATCGGGCGGACATCGTCATCACGCCCGATCCGGGACGCTATGCGCTGCAGATGCTGGCGGCATCCCTGGCCATGTATACGTTGGCCATGTTCATGGGCGTCATCGCGGGCAACGCGGCGTTTCAGGTGGCGTTTAGCGTGATCTTCGGCATCTTTCCCTTGGGCTTTGTGCTGCTCGTCGGTTACAGTTTGGTGGTTCATGCGGATGCCTTTGGCGTTGAGCTTTGGAACATAGACCCGCTTGAGACGTGGGGGGAGTGGTCCGTCGAAACGCTTGCGCCCCATCTCAGCGTGTTGCTGCATTTTTCCAATCCGCCGGCGACGGCACTCGGTTTTATGGCGTGGTCGTTTACGTCGGATTGGGCGGAGATCGGGACGCTGGCCGCAGTCGACTTTATGCTCACCGCCCTCTTCCTCGTCGGCGGTGTCTGGCTCTACGGCCGGAACCGGCTGGAGTACGACGGCCTTATGCTCGTCTTTCCCGGGGCACGCCCCTTGTTCATCGTCGGCATTACCGGCAACTTTGCGCTTCTGGGAGGGCTGATCGCCGCTTTCGGTTCGGCCGATCGTTACATCGATCGTTATATGGGCGGCGCCAGACTGCTCATCAGCTACTACGTCGGGGCGCTCATCCTGGGGGGCCTGGCGTACTTTTTTACGAAAAGATTCTTACGGCGCCCGGTCGCTTTCCCTCGGAAAAACTGATCGATCAACCGACGCAAACAGCGGGCCATGCGGCCCGCTGTTTGCGCGGTCTCGTTTCGTTGTCAAGCAAGGGCGGAACGTCAAAGGTTCCACGTTTTGTCCTCGTTGTATCCGGCGGTGAGGATGAAAAAGAGGAGCGAAGCGAGAATGGCGACGATGAGGAGCGTTTTAAACAACATCGGAACCCCGCCTTTCGTGTTCGTATACGACTGGTCCGGCGCCCGGTCCGCCGTTTTCGTCCGCTCGGTCCTCGCTTTTGGCGATGTCCGGACTGCCGTCGCATCGGCGCCATGCGGGCGCCAGGCCATCCGCCAAGTATTCTACCCCAAAAAAAGGCGCCTGCCAAGTGGGCGTAAAATTCAAACACAATCCGCGGACGTTGTGCTATAATGGGGTCAACTTCAACTTCATAGTGTTGTCGCGCGTTTGGAAATATACGGCAAACGGAGTGAGGCTCAGATGAGCGGTCGGGACGTTCAGGACAGCCTGGAGATGCTCAAAAGCCGCTTGGGCGAGTATTACAAGCGCGAGGAGAGCCTGCGCTGGGAAGGATCGTTTGCCGATTATCTGGAGATCGTCAAGCGCGAACCGCATGTGGCGCAAAGCGCCCATGCGCGCATTTACCGCATGATCGCCGATGCCGGCGTCGATGAAGCAGGTGGACGTCGGAAATACCGTTTTTTTGGCGAAGAGCTGTTCGGCCTCGACGAGACGTTGGAGAAGCTGGTTGAGGAATATTTTCACGCCGCGGCGATGCGGCTCGACGTGAAAAAGCGTATCCTCCTCCTCATGGGCCCGGTCTCCGGCGGAAAATCGACGATCGTGGCGCTTTTGAAGCGCGGCTTGGAGCGCTACACGCGGACGGAGCGAGGGGCGGTCTACGGCATCCAGGGCTGCCCGATGCACGAAGAGCCGCTGCACCTCGTTCCGCATGAACTCAGGCCGGCGTTTGAAGCGGAACTCGGGGTGCGCATCGAAGGGCACTTGTGCCCGGCCTGCCAACAGCGGCTCGATGAGGCGTACGTCGGCGACATCTACCGTTTCCGTGTCGAGCGGGTGCTGTTCTCGGAAGCGAAACGCATCGGCATCGGCACGTTTTCGCCGTCGGATCCGAAATCGCAGGATATCGCCGAGCTCACCGGGAGCATCGATCTCGCGACGATCACCGAGTACGGCGCCGAGTCCGACCCGCGGGCGTATCGGTTCGACGGGGAGCTCAACGTGGCGAATCGGGGATTGATGGAATTTCAAGAAATTTTAAAGAGTGATGAAAGGTTTTTGTGGCATCTCCTTTCGCTCACGCAAGAAGGGAACTTCAAAGCCGGCCGGTTCGCCTTGATCAGCGCCGACGAGTTCGTCATCGCCCACACGAACGAAGCGGAGTATAGGCGCTTTATCGGCGACAAGAAGAACGAAGCGCTCATGTCGCGGATGATCGTCATGCGCATCCCGTACAACCTGCAGGTCAGCGCGGAAGAGCGCATTTACGAGAAGCTCATCCGCCAGTCGGACATCGCCGGTGTGCACATCGCCCCGCACGCGCTCTACACGGCGGCGTTTTTCTCCGTGCTCACGCGGCTTAAGGAATCGAAGAAGCAGGGCGTCGATCTGGTGAAGAAGTTGCGCCTCTACAACGGCGAAGCGGTGGAAGGGATGAGCGAGAGCGACCTGCGCGAGCTCAAGGCGGAGCACGACGATGAAGGGATGAGCGGAATCGACCCCCGCCATGTGATCAACCGCATCTCCAGCGCCCTCATCCGCCGCGACGCGGACTGCATCAACGCGCTGGACGTGCTTCGGGCGCTTAGAGACGGGCTCGATCAACATCCGAGCATCACGAAGGAGGAACGGGAGCGCTACCTTCAGTTCATCGTCCTCGCCCGGCAGGAGTACGACGAGATCGCCAAAAAAGAAGTGCAGAAGGCGTTCGTCTATTCGTTTGAAGACGCGGCGCAGACGATGTTGAACAACTATCTCGACAACATCGAGGCATGGTCGCGCCGGCAGAAGCTGCGCGATCCGATCACCGGCGAGGAGATCGAGCCGGATGAGCGATTGATGCGCTCCATCGAAGAGCAGATCGGCATCTCCGAAAACGCCAAAAAGGCGTTCCGCGAGGAGATCTTGATCCGCATCTCGGCCTACGCGCGGAAAGGGAAGGCGTTTACGTACGACAGCCACGAACGGCTGAAGGAAGCGATCGAACGCAAGTTGTTCGCCGATCTCAAAGACGTGGTGAAGATCACGACGTCCAGTGTGGCACCGGATGAGACGCAGCTCAAGAAGGTGAACGAAGTGTCCCGGCGGCTGATCGACGAATACGGCTACTGCGCGACGTGCGCCAACGAGCTTTTGCGCTACGTGGGAAGTCTTCTCAACCGCTAGACGGCCCGGGGCGAGGCGGAAGCGTGACGCCGCTTCGGCGGGATGAAGCCGTGTCTTCGCGAGATCGCAAGCTGCCGCGCGCCCGTTACCGCCTCTGTGGGATGTCGGCGGGTTCCGCGCGATGGGACGGCGCCGAAAGGAGGGAGACCGCATGCCGGACGAGGTGTATGTTTTCCGCGAAGATTGGTCGCTTCACCCGAAAGGACAAGAAGAAAAGCGGCGGCATCAGGCGAAGGTCAAAGAAGCAATCCAAAAACGGCTGGTCGACCTCGTTCACGATGAGAGCTTCATCCTCTCAGACGGGAAGACGATCGTCAAAATCCCGGTGCAGACGCTCGACGAGATCCACTTTCGCTTCGATGAAGGCAAGAACGAACATGTCGGGCAAGGAAGCGGCGGGACGCGTTCCGGGGACGTCGTCGCGCGCGGAGGCGCGGACGGCGGCGGGGGGAAGGGCGAGGCCGGCGATGCGCCGGGCGTCGATTACATCGAGGCGGAAGTCTCTCTGGAGGACGTCGAAGCGGCGCTGTTCGCCGAGTTCGTCCTGCCGAATCTAAAGCCTAAGGGAACGCCGGAGGATGTGTCCGCCGTTTTACGGTTCAATGATCTCCGAAAAAAAGGGATTTGGGCCAACTTGGACAAACGGCGGACAATGTTAAACGTCTTGCGCCGGACGCAAAAGGGGAAGGCGTTTGAAGGCGGCGCCGCGTTGGGATCGGCGGACGACGGAGGAGGGTTCGGCGGGCTTCAGGACGGTGCCCGGCCGGCGGCGTCGGGTCGTACGCCGCTTCAGATCCACGCGGACGATCTCCGCTTTCGGACGTGGGACGACGACGTCGAACCGGAAACCCGGGCGGTCGTTCTGGCGATGATGGATACGTCCGGATCGATGGGTGCGTATGAGAAATATATGGCGCGCGTCTTTTATTTCTGGATGACGCGCTTTTTAAAAACGCGCTATGCGCGCGTCGAGCGGGTGTATATCGCCCATCATACGGAGGCACGCGTCGTCGACGAGGCGACGTTTTTTCAAAAGGGCGAAAGCGGCGGGACGATTTGTTCCTCGGCGTATGATCTGGCCTTGAAGTTGATCGATGAACGGTATCCGCCGGAGCGGTACAACATCTATCCGTTTCACTTCACCGACGGCGACAATCTGCTGCAGGACCATTCCCGAGCCTTGGAGCGGATGCGCGCGCTCGTCGACCGTTCGAACCTGGTCGGCTATGCGGAGATCAACCACGTTTCCCGCAGGAGCACGCTGTATGAGACGCTGGCGCAGATCGAATCGCCGGCTTTCCGGATGGTCCGCCTGCAGGATAAGACCGACCTTTACTCGGCGTTGAAGCGCTTTTTCAGCGAGCATCGACGAAGCGGAGCGTAAGGGGGAAAGGCGATGGATACGCGGAGGTTGCGGCGTGCGGATGACGACCGCGCGCTCCGAACGGCGATCGCCGAGATTACGGAGGTGGCCAAGGGTTTCGGGCTCGACTTTTTTCCCATGCGCTTTCACATTGTGCCGGCCGACGTCATGTACGCCATCGGCGCCTTCGGGATGCCGACGCGTTTTGCGCATTGGCGGTTTGGCAAAGCGTATTATAAAATGAAAATGCAGTATGATCTTGGTCTGTCGAAAATTTATGAGCTTGTCATCAACAGCGATCCGTGTGAGGCGTTTTTGTACGAAGGCAACTCACTGCTGCAAAATAAACTCATCATTGCCCACGTGCTCGCCCACAGCGATTTTTTCAAGAACAACGTCTACTTCGCGAAGACGAATCGGAAGATGGTCGACAGCATGGCGGCGTCCGCGGAACGCATCCGACGCTATGAGATCGCCTATGGCGAAAAGCGCGTCGAAGCGTTTTTGGACGCGGTGCTGGCCATCCAAGAGCACATCGACCCGTACGGGACGGCGCGGGAAGACGGCTTTTGGTGGGAACGCCATCTCGACGGTGGCTCTCGCGCAGGCGGAAGCACCGCCGACCGCTTGAAGGCGCGATTTCGGGCCGGCGGTCGCGTGGGAGATCCGGGAGAGCACGAAGCGCCGCGGGGACGCGGTGAGACGCACAAAGATGCGCGCCGCCCGGGTGACTATGCCGATCTGTGGGCGCTCGTCCACGATCCGCCGACGCGCTTCCCGCCGGAGCCGGAGAAAGATGTTCTCCTCTTCATTCTCCGCTACAGTTCGGTCCTCCAGCCGTGGCAGCGGGACGTGATGACCGTCGTGCACGATGAGATGCGCTATTTCTGGCCGCAGATGGAGACGAAGATCATGAACGAAGGCTGGGCGACGTACTGGCACCAGCGCATCATGCGGGCCCTCGATCTCTCTCCGGAGGAAGCGTGGGAGTACGCCAAGATGCACGCCGAGGTCGTGCAGCCGTCCCGGGCGACGGTCAACCCGTATTTGCTCGGCTGGAAGTTGTTCGAGGCGATCGAGGCGCTGTACGACGATCCGCCGGAGGCGCTTTACCGCCGGGGGGTTCGCTCGGGAAGCGGTCGGGAGAAAATCTTTGAAGTGCGGGAGCTTGGGAGCGATGTCTCCTTCTTGCGCAATTACTTGACGAAAGAAGTCGTGGAAGCGCTCGATTTGTTCGTCTATCAAAAGCAGGGCGACGACTGGCGGGTGGCGACGACCGATTGGGAAGCGGTGCGCGAGGCGCTCATCCGTCAGCGGACGAACGGCGGCTTCCCCACGATCGTCGTCGAAGACGGCGATTTTGAACGTTCCGGGGCGTTGTTGCTCCGTCATGTCTACGACGGTTTGGAGCTCGACGCGCGGTACATCGAAAAAACTCTGCCGTACGTTTATGCCCTGTGGGGCCGACCGGTGCACCTTCTGACGGTGACCTGCGGCAAGGCGGTGCGTTTTTCGTACGACGGGAAGGCGCATACGCGGGAGCCGGTGTGACCGCCCCGTTGTGGCGTGACCATCCCTACGCGCGCGACACGGCTCGAACGAAAGGAAGGCGGACCGTTGGTGAACGGCACTTTGATCCGGATCGGCGGGGTGATCCTCGCCGCAGGTCTGTCCAGCCGCATGGGCCGACCCAAGCAGTGGCTGCCCCTCGGCGGCAAACCCCTCTTTCGGCACAGCGTCGAAGCCGCCGTGCATGCCGGACTCGATCCGGTGATTCTCGTCGCGGGGGGCGACGCGGAACGGATGATCCGGGCGGTGGCCGATCTTCCGGTGGAGGTGATCGACAATCCCGATTTTCGGCAAGGCATGTCCACTTCCTTGAAGCGGGGCATCCGGGCCGTGCAAGGGCGCGCGGATGCCTGCCTGATTCTTTTGGCGGATCAGCCGTTCGTCTCGCGATCGTTGATCGATGCGCTGCGCGACGCTTACCAGGCCCATCGCGCCCATGGCACGAAGATCGTGCGCCCCGTGTTTCAAGGGATTCCGGGGCATCCGGTGCTGGTGGACGCATCGCTCTTCCCCTATTATGAGACGTTGGAAGGGGATGTCGGCGGCAAAGCGATCCTCGAGCGCTTTCGCGAGGCGATGGTGCTCCTCCCCTGGGACGACCGGCGGGCCGGCGTCGATGTGGACACGCCGGAAGATTACCGGTCGGTACGGCGTTGGCTTGTGCCGGAAGAAGATCATCCGCTCGGCGATGATCCAAAAACGGGAAATGAGAGGGGAGGTGTCTGAGGTTGCGGGAATGGGAGTTCGTGGCCGGGAGCGGATCGTGGAACCGGCCTCTGCTTGGGCTCACGGTGGGGCTCATGGCGGCTTATGTCCTCGCCGTGGGACCGATGCGTCCGGCGATCGCGGGGGCCGTGCGCGTTCCCTTCATTCGACAGATTTCCTTTCTGGCCGGCCTCGGCCTGTTGGTCGTCTGCTGGGGGAGTCCCTTGCTCTTCCTCAGCCACGTTCGGTTCAGCGCGCACATGGTCCAAATGAGCTTGTGCTATTTTATCGTTCCGCCTCTTTTGCTCATCGGCCTTCCGGATTGGGCGGTGCGCCCGCTTGCCGGCCGGCGGGCGGGACCGTCCCGCTTTCGGCGTCTGTTCGGTCCCCGCGCGGCGTTGTGGTCGTTTAACGGTCTGTTCGTGGTCTACCATATCCCCCCGGTGTTTGACCGAGTCATGACGCACGCCGCGGTGCACCACCTTTTTTTGACGGCGTTGTTCGTCGCGTCCGTCGGGATGTGGTGGCCCCTTGTCGGCCCCATCCCCGAACAGCGCCTGCCGGAGGCGGACAGGAAGCGATACATCTCGGCGAACGAACGCCTGCTTTTGCCCGCCTGTCTGTTCTTGCTGCTTGTGCCCGTGGCGGTGTTTCAGACGTACAACGATCCTGTTTACCGATTGAAGGCGCTGGGGGTTTGCTTTCCTCCTTCGGTGATCATGGAGGCCGGATCTCTTGCGGCCGTCGGTTTCCCCTACGGTTCATCGCTTCAAGATCAGCAGCTCGGCAGCCTGATCATGCTGGTGTTGCATGCCGTATCGTACGCCATGATGATGAAATTCGATCGCTACGTCGCCGGCAAATCGGCGCACGGATGAAAAGTCGGGAGGAGCGTGGTTCAGATGGCCGTTCGAAAGACGGAACTGGTCGATGTCGAGGAGGCGCGGCGCCGGTGCTTCGCGTGGGCCGCCCCCCGCGAAGCCGTCCGCGTGCCGCTGGTGGAGGCCGTCGGCTGTTACACCGCCAGGGGGCCGGAATTGCCGGAAGATGTGCCGCCCTTCGATCGATCTCTGAAGGACGGATACGCCGTCAGGGCGGCCGATACGGCCGGAGCGTCCGACGATGCGCCGGTCTCTCTTATCGTCATCGAAGAAGTGGCGGCGGGAGGATGGCCGGGCCGAAGCGTGGAACCGGGTACCGCCGTTCGCACCATGACCGGGGCGCCGGTGGCCCCCGGAGCGGACGCCGTCGTCCCGCTGGAAAACGTTCGACTTCCGGCAGGTTCCTCCGGGCGACGAGGTGAACGGATCGAACTTACGGCCCCGGTGCAGGCAGGAGAAGAGATCCAGCGGCGGGGCGACGACCTTGCGCAGGGCTCGTCTCCGATCGGCGCCGGCGAGCGCATCGGTCCCCGGGAGGCGGCGGTGCTGGCGACGGCCGGGGCCTGGGAGATCGAGGTCATCCGGCGCCTTCGCGTCGCCCTACTTTCGACCGGGGATGAATTGTTGAGCGGGCCGGGGCCTCTCAAGCCGGGGCAGATCCGGAATTCGAACGGCCCGATGCTCGCGGCCATGATACGGATGGAGGGATGGGAAGTCCGGGATTTGGGGCGGTGTTCCGATCAGGTCGAGACGGTCGTCCGGGCGGTACAAGGCGCTCTGGAGTCATACGACGTCGTCGTGACCACCGGTGCGGTCTCGGTCGGCGATTACGACGTCGTTCCGCACGCGATGGAGCGGCTGGGCCTAAAGATGCTTTTCCGGAAGGCGGCCATCCGCCCAGGGAAGCCGGTGACCGTCGGGGTCCGAGGCGACCGGA
Organism: Hydrogenibacillus sp.; assembly: GCA_014896255.1. GTDB lineage: Bacteria > Bacillota > Bacilli > Thermicanales > DSM-22653 > Hydrogenibacillus. The sequence continues at coordinate 12,575 of JADBKT010000004.1, read as the reverse complement.
TATGGTTTGCCCTGCCGGGGAATCCGGCGTCGGCCTTTGTGACGGCCCATCTGTTTCTGCTTCCGACCTTGCGCAAGATGGCGGGCGCCAAGGCGTGGGACCCGCTCCGCACGACCGCTGTGCTGAGCGGGCGGCCAAGCGGGGGCCCGATACCGCTCACCCGCTATTGGCGGGCGCAGGCGTGGCTGGAAGAGGGGCGGGCGGTGGTCGACGCCGGACGGGAACAGCTCTCTGCCGCCATCTCCAGCTTTCTGGGCGCCAATGCGCTGGTGGAAGTGCCCCCCGGGCAAGACCCAGGCGTCGGAGATGCGGTCACCGTGTGGTGGCTCGATCTCCCCTCGGCACCGATTGGGTATTGAAAAACACCCGATTCGGCATATTGCCTTCCTATTGTCGACATTATACAATCGATTCAGGAAACAGAATTGGCCTTTGCACAGTCGTTTCCCTTCGCCGGGCGCCGACCGCGCTTCGGTCGTGCATTCCATCCATATTTCTGAACAAAGGAGGTTAGGCGGTGTTTCCCAATGCGTTCAAGTACGAAGCGCCGGCCTCGGTCGACGAAGCCGTCCGTCTGCTGGCCGAGTACGGCTACGACGGCAAGGTCTTGGCGGGCGGACAGAGCTTGCTGCCGATGATGAAGCTGCGCGTCGCCGCCCCGGCCGTGCTCATCGACATCAACGGCATCGATGCGCTCCAGGGTTGGCGCGAGGTCGACGGGAAACTTCGGGTGGGCGCGATGACGCGCCACGCCGAACTGGAGCATGCCGCGGAGCTCCGCGACAAGTATCCGCTGTTTTTCCAGACGGCTCGATGGATCGCCGATCCGCTCATCCGCAACCGCGGGACCATCGGAGGCTCGCTCGTGCACGCGGACCCCGGCTCCGATTGGGGGGCGGCGATGATCGCGCTCCGGGCCGAAGTGGAATCGCGTGGACCGCAGGGGAGCCGGCTGATTCCCGTGGACGAGTTTTTTGTCGATACGTTTGCAACCGCTTTAAATGAAGACGAACTCGCCGTCGCGGTGCACGTGCCGTCGCCGAAGGGACCGGCGGCCTCCCGGTATATGAAGCTGGAGCGCCGGGCGGGCGATTTTGCCATCGCCGCGCTCGCCGTCCACGTCGCCCTCGGAAACGACGGCCGCGTGTCCGAAGCCGGCATCGGCATTTGCGCGTGCGGTCCGATCCCCCTTCGGGCAGCGAAGGCGGAGGCGGCGCTCATCGGCCGACCGCTGACGGAAGAGGCCATCGTCGAAGCGTCGAAGCTGGTTCCGGAAGATGCCGAGCCCGCCGACGATCTGCGGGGAAGTGCGGAATATAAGCGCGACGTGTTGCGGGTGTTTGCCGCGCGCGCCCTCCGCGACATCGCCAAAGAGCTGCAGGGAAAGGTGGGGGTCCAATGAAGATCCGGGTCAAAGTCAACGGCAAGCCGTACGAAGCGGACGTGGAACCGCGGACGCTCCTGGCGTACTTTCTGCGTGAAACATTGAAGCTGACGGGCACGCACATCGGCTGCGACACGACCACCTGCGGGGCCTGCACGGTGCTGTTGGACGGGAAGGCGGTCAAATCGTGCACGATCCTCGCGGTGCAGGCGGACGGACGCGAAGTGATGACGGTCGAAGGGCTGGAAAAAGACGGCCAGCTGCATCCTCTGCAGGCGGCGTTCTGGGAAGAACACGCGCTTCACTGTGGATATTGCACGCCTGGCATGTTGATGGCCTCTTACGCGCTGTTGCAGGAAAATCCGATGCCCACGGAGGAAGAGATTCGCTTTGGATTGTCCGGAAACGTCTGCCGTTGTACCGGCTACATGAACATCGTCAAGGCCGTTCAATCCGCCGCGCGCAAGCTTTCCGTCGAGTCCCGAGAAGCGGTTGGGGAGGTGGCGACCAGTGGCACTGCCGCAGACTGAAATGCGCCCGATGGGCAAACCGATTCTCCGCAAGGAGGATCCCCGGCTGATCCGCGGGAAGGGCCGGTATGTGGACGACATCCTGTTGCCGAATATGCTCCATCTTTGCATTTTGCGGAGCCCGTACGCCCACGCTCGCATCCGCCGCATCGATACGTCGAAAGCAGAGGCCGCGCCGGGCGTCAAGCTGGTGCTCACGGGAGAAGATCTGGCGAAGATGAACCTCGCCTGGATGCCGACCTTGGCGGGGGACGTGCAGATGGTGCTGGCGACGGACAAGGTCCTGTTCCAGTACCAGGAGGTCGCGGCGGTCGTCGCGGAGACGCGCGCCCAGGCCGAAGACGCGATTCAATTGATCGAGGTCGACTACGAGCCCCTGCCGGTGGTGGTCGACCCGTTCAAGGCGCTGGAGCCGGAGGCGCCCATCCTCCGGGAGGACAAGGAGAAGAAGTCGAACCACATCTGGCACTGGGAGGCGGGCGACCGGGAGGAGACGGAGGCGATCTTCCGCGAGGCGCCGATCGTCGTCAAGCAGGATGTGCGTTTTCAGCGCGTCCACCCCTCGCCGCTTGAACCTTGCGGGTGCGTGGCCGACTACAACACGGCGACGGGGAAGCTCGTGTTCTACGTCACGTCGCAGGCGCCGCACGTCCATCGGACGGCGATCGCCTTGACGACGGGCTTCCCCGAACACATGATTCAGGTCATCTCGCCCGATGTGGGCGGCGGTTTCGGGAACAAGGTCCCCGTCTACCCCGGCTACGTGGTGGCGATCGTCGCTTCCTTGAAGCTGGGGGTGCCCGTGAAGTGGATCGAGACGCGGACGGAAAACATCGCCAGCACCCACTTCGCCCGCGATTACTACATGACGGCGGAGATCGCGGCGACGGAAGACGGCAAGATGCTGGCGCTCCGCGTGAAGACGATCGCCGACCACGGGGCGTTCGACGCGACCGCCAACCCGACCAAATACCCCGCCGGATTGTACAGCATTGTGACGGGGTCGTACGACTTCAAGGCGGCGTTCGTCGAAGTGGACGGGATTCATACGAACAAACCGCCGGGCGGTGTGGCCTACCGCTGCTCGTTCCGGGTCACGGAAGCCTCCTATTTGATCGAACGCGTCGTGGATATCGTGGCCCGACGGCTCAACATGGATCCCGTCGAACTGCGCCTGCGCAATTTCATTCGCAAGGAACAATTCCCGTACCGCAGCCCGACCGGATGGGTATACGACAGTGGGGATTACGAGAAGACATTGAAGCTCGCCCTGGAGCGCATCGGGTATGAGGAATTGCGCAAGGAGCAGGCGGAGAAGCGGGCCCGGGGAGAACTCATGGGCATCGGCATCTCCACCTTCACCGAGATCGTCGGCGCAGGTCCCTCTCATTCCTTCGACATCCTCGGCATCAAGATGTTCGACAGCGCGGAGATCCGCGTCCATCCGATGGGCAAGGTGATCGCCCGGCTCGGCGTGCGCCATCAGGGCCAGGGACACGAGACGACCTTCGCCCAGATCATCGCCGAGGAGCTCGGGCTCAGCATCGACGACGTGGTGGTCGAAGAAGGCGATACCGATACGGCGCCTTACGGGCTGGGCACGTACGCCAGCCGTTCCACGCCGACGGCCGGGGCGGCGGCGGCCCTCTGTGCGCGCCGGATCCGGGACAAGGCGCGTAAAATCGCGGCCCATCTGCTGGAGGTCAACGAAGACGACGTCGTCTGGGACGGCGCCGCCTTCTCGGTGAAGGGGCTTCCGGGCCGCTCGGTGACGATGAAAGACGTGGCCTTCGCCGCCTATACGAACGTGCCCGACGGCATCGAGCCGGGCCTCGAGGCGACGTACTACTACAATCCGCCGAACCTCACCTTCCCCTACGGCGCCTATATCGCCGTAGTCGACATCGACAAGGGCACGGGCGCCGTGAAGGTGCGCCGGTTCTTGGCCGTCGACGATTGCGGCAACGTGATCAATCCGATGATCGTCGAAGGGCAGGTTCACGGCGGATTGACGGAAGGGTTCGCGATCGCGTTCATGCAGGACATCCCGTACGATGCCGACGGCAACTGTCTGGCACCGAACTGGATGGACTACCTGGTCCCCACGTCCCTGGACACGCCCCGCTGGGAGACGGACCGGACGGTGACGCCGTCGCCTCACCACCCGATCGGGGCCAAAGGGGTCGGCGAGTCGCCCAACGTCGGTTCGCCGGCGGCGTTCGTCAACGCGGTGCTGGATGCGCTGGCGCCGTTCGGCGTGGAGCACATCGACATGCCGATCTATCCATGGAAGGTGTGGAAGATCTTAAGAGAGCACGGCATCACGGAGTGATTCGGCGGCCATTCCAGAGCGCGAGGAGGGAAAGGCCCGGAGGCTTGCGCGCCTCCGGGCCAAATGGGGATGGACAATCTCTGGGAGACGGCGCGGGCGTTGGATGAACGCACGGAACCTTATGTCTGGGTGACGGTCGTCCGCCGCGTGCGCCCGAGTTCGGCGACGGTCGGCGACAAGGCGATCGTCACGTCGGGCGGGGAGATGATCGGCTTTGTCGGCGGCCACTGCACGCGGGATCTGGTCATCGACCAGGCGAAGGAGTGCCTCCGGAGCGGTGAGGCCAAGCTCCTCCTGGTGACCCCGCATCCGCCGGCCCATGTCGAAGAGGGCGTCACCGTCGCGCCGATGACGTGCGCCTCCGAAGGAACGGTGGAGCTGTTCTTGGAACCCCGGCACATCGAACCGCTGCTCATCATCGTGGGGAACTCGCCGGTGGCGACGGCGCTGGAAGCGATCTCGCCCCGTTTTTCCATCGTGCCCCGCCGGATCGCCGTGGAAGAGATGGACTTGAGCGTGGAGACGGGCGATCCGTTCGAGCGGCTGCGGCACCAGGTGTCCGTTCTCGCCCGCTCGGCGGTGTACGGCGTGGTGGCCACGATGGGGCTGTACGATGCCGAAGGACTTTTGGCGTTTGCGCCTCTTTCGCTCCGCTATCTCGGGCTGGTCGCAAGCCCGAAACGGTGGAACGCGGTGCGCGCCGAACTGGAAAAGGCAGGGGCGCCGGAAGCGTTTGTCGATTTTATTACGGCGCCTGCCGGGTTCGACATCGGCGCCGTGGGGTCGCAGGAGATCGCCCTGAGCATTCTCGCCGAGATCGTCGAGCGCCGCCGACGGAAGGCGGATGTGATGTGGAAAGGACAGCCTGCGGAGCGTACGGCGCCGTCCGCGGAGACGACCAAGGCGAGCGCCAAGGCCGGTGCGAAATCCGGCGCCAAAGCTGGACAGACTGAAGAGCGCCGGCAGGTGATCGATCCGGTCTGCGGGATGACCGTGGACTTGGCGACGACGATGCACCGCCTGGAATGGAACGGAACGACGTACGGCTTCTGCTGCGCCGGATGTAAAAACGCTTTTGAACGGGATCCCGAAATGTACTTGATGAGCCAGAGATGAGGAGGCCTCAGCCGGATGCGGACGTACGAAGGAGAATTTACGATTGAGCAGCCGCGGGAGAAGGTGTGGGATTTCATCACCGATGCGAACAAAGTGGGCCCCTGCGTCCCCGATCTGATCGAATTGAACGTCGAGAATGCCAACCGTTTCAGCAGCCGCGTGAAGGTCGGCGTGGGACCGATCCGCGGCAAGTTCGACCTCGCCGTCGAGCTGTCCGAGGTAGAGCCGGGGTCGGTGATGGCCATGACCGTCAAGGGCGGAGGCATGGGCAGCGGCGTCGACATGAAGGCCGAAGCGACGCTGAGCGACGTAGAGGGGGGGACCCTCTTGAAATGGCGGGCCGACACGTCGATCAGCGGTCCCATCGCGAGCCTCGGCGGGCGTCTGATTGATAATGAGGCGCGCAAAATCATTGAAAAGGTCTTCGCCAATCTGAAGACGGCGCTGGACGCATCGGCATAAACACAGGAGGACAAACGGATGAACGAAGAGGTGCGTCGACTGCAGGAAGCCTTGCGTCGCGCCCACTATGTGGCGGAAGAAGGGCTGGCCACTGTACTGCACCTGGCACAGCGGCTGGCCCGTCCGCTTTTGTTGGAAGGGCCTGCAGGCGTGGGGAAGACGGCGCTGGCCAAGGCGCTGGCCGACGCTTACGCCGTGAATCTCGTACGGTTGCAGTGTTATGAGGGGTTGGATGCGAGTCAGGCGCTGTACGACTGGGATTATCCCAAACAATTGCTGACCGCCCGTACGGCATTCGCCGGGGGCGACGTGGACGAAGCGGCGCTGTACAGCGAGCGTTTTCTCATCGAACGCCCGCTGCTCCGTGCCCTGCGCGAAAAGCCGGCGCCGGTTTTGCTCATCGATGAAGTGGATCGCGCTGACGAAGAATTCGAAGCGCTGCTATTGGAATTTTTGTCGGAATTTCAAATCACCATTCCCGAGCTGGGAACCTTTCGCGCCGATGAACCGCCGCTCGTGATCCTGACCTCCAACCGCACGCGCGATCTGTCCGACGCGCTGCGCCGCCGTTGTCTCTATCTTTGGCTGGATTACCCTTCGATGGAGCAGGAGGCGGCCATCATCTCCCTGCATGTGCCGCACATCGCGCCGGAACTGGCGAAGCAGATCGCCCGCGGCGCACGGCGACTGCGCAAATTGGCGTTGCTTAAACCCCCGGGGATGGCGGAGTCCATCGATTTCGCTCGTGCGCTGACGGAATTGGGGGCGGCACAGCTGGACGAGGACGTGGTCCGCCGGACCCTCGGGTGTTTGTTGAAGACGCAAGAAGACATCGAGATGGTCCGCGAGAGGGGTCTCGAGGTGCTATGGAACGCCTGACGGCTCGCGCTCTCGGAAGCCTGACGGGCGACATCCTGAAGCAGGTGAGCGGTTTTGCCCCCTGGCTTCGGGCGCGCGGATTTCGCGTCGGAATTCCCGAAACGCTGACGGCCATGAACGCGTTGATCGAATTGAACCTCGAGCGCATGGATGAAGTCTGTGCCGCCTTCCGCTCGATCTACGCCCGCACGCCGGCGGAGTGGGGCCTCTTTCCGAGTCTGTTCGAGCAATATTTCTTCGGGCGGAAAGCGGGACGGGAAGAAAAACGCCCCCTTCAGCCCGAATCGTCGACAGACGGTTCAGCCGGCGGGGATCAGGCGGAACGGCCTCCGCTGGATGTTGTGCACGGTTTTCTCGCCGGTTATCATCCCGACGACGGGGAGCGGTATGCGCTTCGGGCGGATGAGGCGGCGCTAAAAGAGGTCGTCCGGCTGACCCGGCTGGCGGTCCGGAGGATGGAGGCGCCGCGCGGGCGCACGTGGCGGCGGCGCGGGAAGGAAAAAATCGACCTGCGCCAGACGATGCGTCATGCCTTGCGCCGTGCGGGAGAGCCCTTTGTGCTCAAACGGTTGAAACGCCGGTCGGACAAACCGAGAATCGTCCTTCTGGTCGACATCTCCGGGTCGATGAAGCCGTATGCGCCGTTCATCACGGCGTTCGCCTGGTCGTTCACGCGCGCCCGCGCGCGAACGCAAATTTTTCTTTTTTCCACGCGCTTGCTTCGGGTGACGTCGCTCATCGCGCGGAAAGCGATGACGGGCATCCCGTACGCCGAGTTGCCGGGACTGCGGGGAGGGACGCGGATCGGGAGGGCGCTTCAGCAATTGCTGGAGCGCTATCCCGGCCTCCTGAACCGGCATACGCGCATCATCGTCGTCTCCGATGGGTTCGATGCGGGACACCCGCAGCTTCTTCATTCGGCCATGCGCGACTTGGACGCGCGGGTCGGCCGGATCGTATGGATCAACCCGTTGCTCGGCGAGCCGGGTTACGAACCGACGGCAAAAGGGATGTCGATGGCGCTTTCATACATCGACGCGTTCATCGACGTCCACGATGTGCCGACATGGCAAAAGGCCGTCATGAGCGGGGCGCTGCGGTAAAAAGCGCCCTTAAGCTTCTCAAGCGTGAATTTTTTCTTTCCCGCGCAGCGGTTCTCCCGACTGGCCGGAGCGCACGGCGAGCAGTTCGGCCACGATCGAGACCGCCACTTCTTCAAACGTTTCGGCGCCGATGTTCAGCCCCATCGGGGCATGGATCGGACCGCTGTTCAAGTCGGCGCCGATGTTCTCCAGCATTTCGCGCGTTCGCGCGATGGGGCCGAGCACGCCGACGTATTTCGGCTGTGCGCTTAACGCCAGGCGGAGCGCCGCTTCATCGCGCATTTGCAGATGGTTCATGATCAGCCACCAGCTCCCCGCAAGCGGCGCCGGGTCCGCCTCGTCCGGTTCGACCACCAGGTGTTCGGCGTCGGGGAAGCGGGCGTTTGAATTAAATTCTTTGCGCGGATCGAGCACGGTGACCCGGAACCGGCACTTGGCGGCGAGCGCCGCCACGGGAACGGCGTCGTGCCCCGCACCGCAGATGATGAGCCGTTCGTTCGGCCGCATCGTGTCGATGTAGAAGCGCCGGCCGTCCACGGCGGCTACTTCCGCCTTGGTTCGGTTGAGGAGGCGGCTTTCAAGTTGCTCCCGAACCGGTCCCGGCAGCCGGTCGATGTCTCCGGCGATCGGTTCCGTGCCGTCGAACAGCACGCGGACGCCCTCCGGCAATTCGATGGCCAGGGAAATGACGCCGTCTTGGGCGACGGCTTCCCGTACGGCCCGCCAGAAGGGATCGTCGGGCCGGATCGGAAAGATGGCGACTTCCATCGTCCCTTTGCAGCCGATCCCGAGGGTCCACATCTCACTTTCGCTGAGGTCGTACTGCACGAGGCGAGGGCTTCCTTCTTTGATCGCTTTTTCCGCCCAGCCGTACAGGTCCGACTCCAGGCACCCGCCGCTTAAGGAGCCCAGCATCTTCCCGTCTTCCGTCATCATCATTTTGGCGCCGGGAAGGCGGTAAGAAGAGCCCTTGACCTGGGTGATGGTGAGCAGCGCCGCCCGTTCTCCCTCCGACCAGGCTTGCTCGATGCGGTTCAACATCTGTCGCGCCTCGTCAATGTGGGACATGAAGGATCCTCTCCTTACGGTCGTGATCATCATCATGACAATATTATATATTGCGAGGACAGAATTTTGATACACCCGATCGGGTGTTTCTTGATACCCGTTCGTCCCACATCAGGCGGGCCGCCGAAGGCGGCCCGTTCGACGCATGAAGGGAGATGAGCCTACAGGAGCCCGTGGCGGTATGCTTCCATCACCGCTTCCACGCGATTTTTGACGCCGAGTCGGCGGTAGATGTCGTTGACGAGAGCCTTGATGGTGTTTTCGGATAAGTGCAGGTACTTTCCGATGGCCTGGTTGCTCCAGCCTTGAGCCATGAGGCGCAGAATCTCGACATCCCGCAGGTCGAGGACTTCTTTTTCGGATCCGCCCTCTTGGCGCATTTCCAGCCACTCCAAAGCATGGCCCGTCACGGTCGGATCGAGGACCGCTTTGCCGGCCAGGATGTTGCGGATGGCCCGGAGCAATTCCTCGGCCGGCAAATCCTTGAGCAGATAACCCTGCACGCCGGTCTGGATACAGGCATGAACGACATTTTTGTCCGTCAAAGCGGTGAGGACGGCCAGCCGCGTCGCCTCATCGGTTTTGCGGATCTCTTGACACACCTGGATGCCGCTCATGTCCGGGAGGCGGATATCGATCAGGGCAAGATCCGGCTTTAAGGAATGAATAAGGTCCAGCCCTTCCGCACCGGTTGAGGCCTGTCCCACCACGTCCAACCCGTGTTCGGTGAGCAGGGTATAGAGGCCGATTTGCACCAGTTCATGGTCATCGACGACCACGATGCGTTCGCTCATGAGAATTCACCTTCTTTAATGTCATCGATTCCGCGCAAGAACGGGCGATTCGGCTCATGAACGCGGGCCGGGGTGCGTCGGAAGGGTACAGCGCACGGTGGTTCCGCCGTCTTCATTGCGAAAAACTTCCAATTCTCCCTTGAATTCGGCGACCGTCCGGGCCATCGAATGCAGTCCAAAATGACCGGAAGGATGGCTCATGAAGCGGAGCGCCGCGTCGGATATGCCGATACCGGCGTCTTGAACGGTGACGACGACTTTCTCTTCGTCCACGAAGACGTGAACGAGGGCGACCGGGCTGTTGGCGTGGCGATAGACGTTGGTCAACGATTCGGCGACGATCTTGAGGATGGCTTGGCGGATGGGGAGGCTCAGGTGTTCGAAGGGGCCGCGGGTGGCGAGATGGATGGCAATACCGCTTAAGCGTTCGAATTTTTGGACGAGATGGTTCAAGGCCGCCGCGCTCGGTTGGACTTCATCGTTCATAAGGCGGAACAAGATGGCGCGCAGCTCCGACTGGCACTGCACTGCCAATTCGCGCAAGCGCTCAATGCGCGCGCGCACGGCGTCTTTCTCTTCTGCCGTCGGCAACGCCCGTTCCAAGGCGTCGATTTCCCGGGCCACCGCAAACAGCGTCTGCGACAGGGAATCGTGCAGTTCTTCTGCAATTCTCCTCCGCTCTTCGACCACGATGTTCAAACGGTTATCCTCTCTTTGGTAGATCCAGGAAATGGCTATGGCGCACATGGAGGCAAACCCGTTCATGATCTCTTCGTCGTGTTGGGTGAAAGCGCCTTCATTCGGCGCCTTGCCGAAAAAGACACAACCGATCGGCCGGCCGCGGTACTTGAGCGGGATGGACAGCAAGGCTTCGACGGGCGGGTGGTTTTTCGGAACGCCGATCGACAGCGGATGCCGGGCAATGGATTCGATCCGAAGCGACCGCCCGGTTTTCGCGGAGAGGATGTACATGCCGTGTCCCTTCGGGAATTCGGCAGGCTTGAGCGACCAGCCGGACACTTTAAAATATCGGATGGCGGACGGATCGCCCGGATCCAAGATGATGAGCGCGGCGAAGGAGGCGCCGACCATCTTGCGGGCGTAGTCGACGACGGCTTGCAAGAGGGGCTCCAGCCCCTCCTTCATCCACGGCTCGAGGAGTTCCATCGCTTCGGACACGATCTGCGCGACGCTCAGGCCAGCGGAACTTTCTCGCATATGCGATCTCCCGTCCTTTCCCATAACGGTCCGGCAGGAGAACGGCGGACATACCGGCCGGGTCTTGGGGAAGTGCCCCATCGTCATGGTCGAGTATTTATTGCAACATAGTATAATAATCGGAATAGACAGAATTATACTTTGCAGCGTTTTCCCTTCTTTCCCCTTCGCGGTGTTGACCGCTCTCCTGCGGTTTTCCTAAATACGTTTCCGCCTGCTTGTGACAATTATAGTACAAATCAAAGCGGATTTCCACCCCTCGCCGAAGGAACCGCAATCTACATACTGCAAAAGAACATGCCGATTCCTGCATTCGGTGACAAGCAGGATGAAATCGGCGGGCGAAGCGCAAAAGGAACCCCGGGTTGAGGCGGCAGAAGTTGACAAAGTGTATGGTATTTACTAATATTGGGATGACTTTGTTCAATTGCATTTCCCTTCGTCCAGCCTCTCCGAGCCGTCTCGACCTAAGGCTGTGCCTTTTGCGGGCAAAGCGATGGCGGGCGGCCTGGGCGACGGGCGTCGCGGAAAGCGATCGCATCCGCGCCTACGGGGTATGTCTGGAAACGGACATGCCTTCCTCGGAACCGGTATAAGGAGATGGGTGGCGCTCAAGTGCGACCAGGCAAGCGTAGGCGCCCCGCCGCTCATCGGCCGGGGCGCTTTTGATCGTCGGGCGGAAAACGATCGGTGGCCGTCGGTGCCCTGATCGTCCGAACGCTTTTGCTCGCGCCGCGATCCAAGAAATGGGGGTACGGATCTAATGCAAACGCTGCAAACGCAATCGCGCGTATGGGCCTTTTGCGTCTTCCTGTTCTGCTTCCTGCTCGCCGCCTGCGGCGGAAGCGGCTCGATGTCTGGCGGCGGAAACGACTCCGGCGCGCCGGCCGCTTCCTCGGAGGGCCCGACCGGGACCGGCGGGATCCGCGACACCGCCGCAAAGGCCGAACAAAGCGGGGACCGGGCGGAGGGTTCGGGCGCGCCGGAGCTCATCGTCTCCGCGGCGATCACTTTAAAAGATGCCCTGACCGAGTTCCAGCCGACGTTCGAGGCCGAGCAGGGGGTCAAGCTCCGCTTTAACTTCGGCCCCTCCGGAGAGCACATGTTGCAGATCGCGCAAGGCGCTCCGGTCGACGTCTTCATCTCCGCCGGCGCCAAGCAGGTCGATGAACTCGAGCAAAAGGGGCTGATCGACCCGGCGACGCGCGTCAATGTGGTGAAAAACACCCTCGTCATGGTCGTGAGAAAAGGGACGCCGGCGGACGGGCGGCTCACCTTCGACCGCCTCAAATCGAGCCCAAAGGCGCGCCTGGCAATCGGCGAGCCGAACAGCCACCCGGCCGGGATGTATGCCAAGGAAGCGCTGGAACACCTCGGCGTCTACGCGGAAATGGAACGTGAAAAGCGGATCGTCTTCGCCATGGGCGTGCGTCAGGTGCTCGCCTACGTGGAGGCGGGCGAGGTCGACGCCGGGATCGTGTACAAGACGGATGCGGCGGTTTCCGACCGCGTGGAAGTGTCCGACACGGCCGATCCGTCGTGGCACCGGCCGATCCTCTTCCCCGGCGCGGTGATCAAAGGGAGCCAACATCCGGACAAGGCGCGGGCTTTTTTGCGGGCGCTCACCGAGGGGGACGGGCGCGCGGTGCTGGAGCGTTTCGGCTTTGAACCGGCCTCGTAGGGCGGATT
>JADBKT010000035.1 GCA_014896255.1 Hydrogenibacillus sp. | reverse complement strand
CGCTTCCGTGTTCAAGGGCCGGGTGCTGTTTAGTTTTCAAGGAACGCACCGCCGTCCTCGCGGCGACAATGGCCATTATAGCACGGGGTTTACTGGGTGTCAACACTTCATTTGCGCTTACGCACATGCAATTCTTTCTCTGAAGGCTGCGTCTCCGCCCGTCGTCACACAGGCGCCTGAACCCATGCCTTTGATCCGAGGTTTCGCCCGGCGCGCACGCCTTACATCATTGCCTGGCCTCATCGCCTGACGCCTTACGCCGTCGTTTCATCCGCCTCGTAGCGCGTGCCGTTGATTTCAAAGCTCGCGGTAAGATCGGCGTTCAGCGAAGCGGCGGCGGAGCAATATTTGTCCATCGAAAGACGGATCGCGCGGCGCACTTTGTCCGGCGGAAGGTGATCGCCGGTCAGCCGATAGTGTAGATGAATGTGCGTAAAGCGTTTGGGGTGATCTTCGGCGCGCTCGGCGTGAATGTCGATTTCGAACGTCCCGAACGAGAGGCGCATGCGATTCAAGATCGAGACGATGTCGATCCCGGTGCAGCCGCCGAGGCCGTTTAGGAGAAGCTCCATCGGCCGCGCGCCGCGATTCTCGCCGCCGACGTCCGGCGCCGCGTCGATGGCGACGCTGTGGCCGCTTGTCCCGCCAATGCCGGTAAACGCCATTTTGCCTTCCCATTTCAATTGAACGTCCATCGGACACCATCCTCCCGTCGTTATCCCATCGTTATCCCGTCACGATCCCGCCGTCGTTTCGTCGGCGCGCGAACCGGCGACGCGCCGAAATCGCGTTCCGGCGGATTCGGTATACGGGTTGGACATCCGTCATAGGCTGTTGGCAAATGGGTTCATTGTCGCTGTCGAGAAAACGCTCGGAAGCGGAGGGACTCCGATGCGCTGGTGGGTGATCCTCTCGTGGAAAAAAACCCGACGACGCTTGGCCTTCGCGGCGCTCGTCTTCCTGTCGGCCCTCTTCCTCTACAGCGAGCGGGAAGCCGTCAGCGTCTTTCACGATCGGCCGTACGGCGCGGTGACCAACGTTCCGACCGAGGAGCGGCGCGTGGCGCTCACGTTTGACATCAGCTGGGGCGAACGCGAGGTGAAGCGGGTTCTGGACGCGCTTTTCGAGGCCGACATCCGCGGGGCGACGTTTTTCCTCACCGGCGAATGGGCGCGCGCGCACCCCCAATTCGCCCGGTCGATCGCCCGCGCCGGGTATGAGATCGGCACCTTGGGCATGCGACCGATGTCGTTTACGCGCCTGACCGAAGAGCAGATGAAGCGCGAGCTCGAAGAGAGCATCGAAGCCATTCATGCGGTGACCGGACGGGCGCCGGTGTTGTTCCGCCCGCCGAACGGCGATGTCGATCGGCGCGTGCTCACCGTCGCCGGCCGATTGGACCTCGTCGTCGTGCTCTGGGACGTGAACCCGGACGACTGGAAACACCCGGGCGTCGAGACGATCGTCGAACGCGTACGCCAAAACATCCGCCCCGGTTCGATCGTCTTGCTCCATGCCAGCGATGCGGCGCACGAAACGCCGGAAGCGCTTCTTCACATCGCCCGCACCCTCAAGCGGAGCGGGTACGCATGCGTCACGGTGAGCGAGCTCATCCGCGGTTATCAGGGGCAGGCGAAACTCGTCGAGTAGCCGTCAAACGCCCGGAGACCAAAACGTGGTACGTATTGGCGAACAGAATCGGCAGCGCCATGTCCCAAAAAGCCAACACATTGTTCAAGCGCAGGGCGGGAACGAGCTCGAACAAGGTGAAAGGAAAGAGAAAAAAGACGAGCGCCGCCGCGCGGCGAAACGGAAAACCTCGGAAGCGTACGGCGGTGACGATCAGCGCCCAGGCGAACAGGAGAACGGTGACGCCCGGCACGGGCGGGCTTATGCCGATCGCCTGCCATCCGGAGGGAAAGACGAGCAGATCGAAGAGCACAAACAGGCTGATTCCCCAAAGCAGCGTGTCCCACAGCGGGCGATAAGCCGGGGAAAAAGACGCCCGCCCAAATTGATCGAGAAAAGCGAAGGCGACGTAGCCGAGGAGACTGAGCGCGCCGAAGACCATGCCGCTTCCCAGCCAACCGACGGCCCCAAGCAACCATTCGGACGGCGACCACTGGCGTGACGCCGGCGCGAAGAGGGACAGCAAAAGACCGGCCAAAGCCCCCCCTGCGGCAGCGACGGCAAGGGTATTGGCGACGTGCCGGAGGAGCAGACGGCTGTTCACCGGATCATCCTTTCTTGCCGAAAAACGGTAGCGTTCGCCGAGGTATAGCGCATCGACGGCCCACCCCATACTAAAACGCAAACGGCCGGCCATTTCGACCTGCAGATGATGGACGTCAAGCAACGGAAACATGCAGCGAACGACGAAAGCGGTGGGAAGCATGCTCATGAGGCGCCTCTTTGTCGCTCTGGCCTTGCTTGCGGTGTCCCTCGCCGGCTGTGCCGGCTCCCGCGAATCGTCCGGCGCCGAAAGCCAGCCTGATTACAACGAGCTCAAATCCATGGTCAAGGACATTCTGCAGACCGAGGACGGCAAGAAGGCGATCCAAGAGGCCATCAAAACCGACGCGCTGAAAAACGAACTCTTGCTCAGTCAGGAAGAGATGAAGATTGCCGTCGCCTCG
This sequence comes from Hydrogenibacillus sp., assembly GCA_014896255.1. GTDB lineage: Bacteria > Bacillota > Bacilli > Thermicanales > DSM-22653 > Hydrogenibacillus. Next base: position 59,554 of record JADBKT010000035.1, on the reverse strand, counting down.
GCGATGACTTCGGAACAAGGCCAAAAGCAGTTCAAGGAAATGCTTGAAGATCCCCAATTCGCGGCCGCGCTCGCCAAGGCCATGCAACAGGAAAACGAACGCCTGCTCAAAACGTTGATGAAAGACCCGGAATACCAAGGCATGATGCTTGATGTGTTCAAAAACCCGGATTTCGAGCAGCAACTGCTCGGTCTTTTGAAATCCGAACCGTACCGCAAACAGACGATGAAAGTCGTCCAAGAGGCGTTGGAAAGCCCGTTGTTTCAAGAAAAGGTGTTCAAAATGGTGCAAAAAGTCGCCGAGCAGGCGGAAAAACCGAAGAAAAAAGAAAACGGGAAAGAGAAGCCAGGCGACCAAAGCCCCAGCGAGGAAGAAGGCGGCGAAGGCGGTTCCGGCGGATCGGGCTGAAGCACAGAGGAGAACCGTAGGGCCGCAAGCGTTCAACGCACCGCTTTCAAGCCGACTTTGTCCCACACGCGGCGGGCGAGTGCGGCGTATACGCGGCCGATGGGGTGCTCCGGCGCATAGACGGACGGTGAAAAGTCGGGATCGTCCACATCCGTCGTCTCCGGCAGGCCGAGCGGGATTTCCGCGAGCAGTTCCGTCCCCAGTACTTCCGCCAGCCGCTCGCCGCCGCCGCGGCCGAAGACGTAACCGCGCTCGCCGCTTCGACATTCATAGTAACTCATATTCTCCACGACGCCGACGATTTCGTGCTGCGTGCGGATGGCCATCGTCCCCGCCCGAGCGGCGACGAACGCGGCGGTGGCGTGCGGCGTGGTGACGATGATCTCCTTCAGCTGGGGGATTTTGCTGTGCACGTCGAGGGCCACATCGCCGGTCCCCGGCGGAAGGTCGAGCAACATGACGTCCAGCGGCCCCCAACTCACTTCCCGCAAAAAGGTATCCAGCATCTTGCCCAGCATCGGGCCGCGCCAGATGACGGGAGCATTGTCGCTCACAAAAAAGCCCATGGACATGACCTTCACGCCGAAGCGCAAAACGGGCAGGATGACGTCGCCCAGCACTGTCGGCCGCTGCTCGATGCCCATCATATCCGGGACACTGAACCCGTAGATGTCGGCATCGATGAGGCCGACGTTCATCCCCATGCGGGCAAACGCCACGGCCAAGTTGACGGTTACGGTCGACTTGCCGACGCCGCCTTTTCCGCTGGATACGGCCAAGAAGACGGTATGCGCCCCCCCCGGCAGGCGATGGGAATTCCGGCTTGCCTGCGCGGAACTTCTGCCTTTCAACCGCAACGCCAGCGCTTCGCGCTCCGCTTCGGTCATCGTGGTGAACTCGATCTCTACCGCCTCGGCGCCGATCGCCTCAAGCGCCCGGCGGACATCGTCTTGAATCGTATGTTGAAGCGGACAACCGGTAATCGTCAATTTGACGCGCAGATGGACGCGACGGCCGTCTACGGCAATCCGCTCGACCATGTTCAAGGAGACGATGTCCTCACCGATCTCCGGGTCGATGACGGACCCGAGCGCCTCGCGCACCGTCTGTTCGGTGAGCGCCAAGGTGAACACCTCGCTTCAATACGTGTGCGCTTTGATTATAACACACCGTATCCGACAAACGAAACACGATAAAGCCGCCCGCAGGCGGCCGAAGAGGTGCATTCATGGCGCGCTATCCGTCAAGATCGCCGTCCGCGCAGCGCGCCGGATCTTCCGCGAAGTAGCGCATGAGCCCTACGGACAAGGCGAAAGCGATCTTCCGCTGGTAGTTCGGGTCGATCAAGCGTCGGGCTTCGTCGGGATTGGACAGATAGCCGACTTCCACCAACGCCCCGACGGGACGCATCGTCCGCAAAACGAACAAGGTGTTGCTTCGTTTGGCGTGCCGCGGCGTCCCGACGATGTCCTTGAGCGCGGCCTGAATCGCCTCCGCCAGACAGGCATTTTCCGGACGAACATCGGCATAGAACGTCTCCGCGCCGTACCACCGCGGCGACGGAACGGCGTTTAGATGAATGCTGAGCGCGATGTCGACGGCCGGATCGTTCATGATCGCCATCCGCGCCCGAAGATCCCGCGCTTTGCGCGTTCCCTCGCCCGATCCGTCGTCCAGCATGCGGTCATCGTCGCGCGTCATGACGACGAAGGCCCCGGCTTCCTGCACGTAATCCCGGAGGAAGCGGGCGATGTTTAAGGCAATCTCCTTTTCCAACGCCGTGCCGCCGAGGCCGATCGCTCCTCCGTCGATGCCGCCATGGCCGGGATCGAGGGCAATCACGCGCCCGCTAAGCGGGGCAAGCGTCGGCTGCACCTTTAGGCTTGATGCGCCGCTATCGGGTTTTTGCTCGGCGACGACGAACGGAACGACGCTCTGTCCGACGATGAGCATAAGGCCGGTCAAAGTCAGGAGGAGCACCGTCTGTACCGCGCGCAAACGTCTCGCCTCCCTTTGATTCGACGCTTTCAGTGTGTCCGAGGACAGCCGCCGCTTATTCCAAACAAAAAAAACCTCCGCACCACACCGTGCAGAGGTAAACGCGCGCCATCCGTCAGCGCTTGGAAAACTGCGGCGCCCGGCGAGCTTTTTTGAGTCCGTATTTTTTGCGCTCAACCATCCGCGGATCGCGGGTGAGAAAGCCCGCTTTCTTGAGCACCGGTCGGAAATCGGGATCGATTTTGACGAGCGCCCGGGCGATGCCGAGGCGGATGGCGCCGGCCTGCCCGGTAAATCCGCCGCCGCGGACGTTGACTTTGACGTCGTATTGGCCGAGGGTGTTGGTCAGAACGAGCGGCTGTTTGACGATCAGCTTGAGCGTCTCCATACCGAAATAGTCGTCGAGCGGGCGCCCGTTGACGAGAATCGCCCCGTCGCCCGGAGTGAGGTAGACGCGCGCCACGGCGACCTTACGCCGGCCGACGCCATGGTATTGCACGGTAGGCAACCGAATTCCTCCCTTCACGTGATCCGATCTGTTCGACTTCAGCCGCGCAGCTCATACGGAATCGGATTTTGCGCCGCATGCGGATGCTCGGCGCCGCGATACACTTTGAGCTTTTTCAGCATCTTCCGGCCGAGGCGGTTTTTGGGCAGCATGCCCCAGACGGCCAATTCGATCATCCGCTCCGGAGCGCGCTCGCGCATCTCCCGCGCCGTGCGCGCCTTGAGTCCGCCGGGATAGCCGGAATGCGAGTAGTAGATTTTGTCGGTCCACTTTTTCCCGGTCAAATGGATGTGTTCAGCGTTGATGACGATGACGAAATCGCCCATGTCGACATGCGGCGTAAACGTCGGTTTGTGTTTGCCGCGCAATAGCGCAGCCACTTCGCTGGCCAGACGGCCGAGCGTCTTCCCCGCCGCATCGACGACGTACCACCGGCGTTCGGAGAGGTAGGCGTCGCCTTTGGGCATATACGTCGTTTGCACCGTTCTCCCTCCTTAAAATACTGCGTTGCGTTTTGTCATCGTATCGAAGGCCGACGGGCGTGTCAAGCGCTATTTTCCGCCTCTTTGCGGATGGACCGTCTATGATTCGCCGTCAGGGCTTCGGAAAGCCGATGTCCGGGTCCGGCGTGGCGAGCGCGTCGTATTCGACGCGGTAAAGGTAGAGGCCGTCCGGAGGCGCCGTCGAACTCCGGGAAACCGCCCGGTCTCCGGCGAGGCGCCGCTGGACGTCGGCGCGGGAAAGCTTCCCTCGGCCGACATCGATGAGCGTGCCGACGATGTTCCGCACCATATTGTATAAAAAGCCGTCGCCGCGCACCCAGAAGAAGAGCTCCCGACCCCGCTGGACGAGCGCCGCGGTGTGGATGGTCCGATGCGTCGTGCGGGCAGCGCTCCCGGCATTCGCAAAGCCGGCAAAATCATGCCGACCGCAAAACGCCGTCGCCGCCTCCGCCATCGCCGAGACGTCGAGGGCGTACGGGATGTGCGCGACGAGCCCGCGATCCATCGGCAGCAAGACCGGCCGCAGGCTCAAGCGATAGACGTACGTCTTCGCCCGGGCGTCGAAGCGGGCGTGAAAATCATCCGCCACGGCGTGTGCTTCAAGAACGCGGACATCCGGCGCAAGGCGGGCGTTCAGCGCGCCCGGGACGGCTTCCGGCGGGTATGCGCGCGGCAAATCGGCATGGACGACCTGGCCGAAGGCGTGCACGCCGCGGTCGGTGCGCCCGGAGCCGACGACAGCGACCGGCGTGCCGAACCAGTCGAAAAACGCCGTCTCCAGTTCCTGCTGCACCGTCCGTCCCCGCGCCTGTCGCTGAAAACCGAAAAAGGCGCGGCCGTCGTAGGCGACGACTAAAGCCACCCGCACCCCAAAGCACCTCCCACCCGATCGCAGACGGCGAGGATGACGAGGACGACCAAGGCGCCGAACACGGCGACGTCGCGGCGGCCGTAGCGGAGCCTTCGGCGGCTCGTTCGCGGCACGTCGCCGGCGTAACCGCGCGCTTCCATGGCTGCGGCGACGGCCTCGGCCCGCTCGAAGGCAAAGACGAACAGCGGAATGACGAGGGCAGACGCCGCTTCCAGGCGCACCTTCAGCGAGCGGCTGTTGAACTCGGCGCCACGGGCCGCCTGCGCCTTGATCAGCCGCTCGAGGGTGTCGAGCAAGGTGGGGATGAACCGGAGGGCGATCATGATCATCAAGCCGAAGGCGTCGACCGGCACGCCCAGCCGCGCGAGCGGCCGCAAAAGTTGTGATACGCCGTGCGCCAAAGCGATCGGTGAGGTGGTCAAGGTGATGAGCGTGCTCACGAGCAAAAGCGCGCCGAGCCGAAGCGTCAGGCGCACGGCTTCCGCCACGCCGAGCGTCGTGACGTGAAGCGGCCCGACGGCGAACACGACCGCCCCGTCGCGCTCAACGAACAGCTGGGCGAAAGCAAGCAGGGCGATGAACACGCTCATCGGCCATCCGGTGCGCACGACGTAGGCATACGGGATATCGCCGAGACGCACGCTTCCCACGGCGATGAAGGCAAACAGGGCGACGAGGGGAAGCGACTGGGCGATGAAAAGCGCGGCCGTAAAGCCGACAAGGAAGAGCAATTTGGTCCGCGGATCGACGCGGTGTAAAAACGAATCGCGCGGCACGTACCGACCGAGCGGAAAGGCAGAGAGCATGCTCACCCGCATCCCTCCTCCCCGCTCTGTTCCCCCTTGCCGAAAAAGCGTCCCGGACCGCCCGGTGCGCCGGGTATGCCGTCGTCTTCTCGGGTGCCTCCGGCGGGCGTTCGGCCGAACCGGTTCGCCTCAGACCGGATCCACTGAAGGAGCGCCGGGAGTGTCCTCGGCGGTGCGTCCAGGATGTCCGGACGACGGCGGGCCAAGGCGTGGATCGTCTCGACCAAGGGGGAAGGCTCGAGGCCGTAAGCTTTGAGCGCGTCGATGCGGCGAATGACGTCTTCCGGCTTCAGATCATGGACGAGCCGCCCGCGGTAAAACACAAGGACGCGCTCGGCGAGGCGCAGCGCTTCATCGAGCTGGTGCGTGATGTAAAGCACCGTCGGACGCCGGGATCGGGTCCACGCCACGAGGCGCTCAAGCAGCTGTTCTTGGGCCTCCGGATCGAGGCCCGCCGTCGGTTCGTCAAAGACGATGAGCGCCGGCTCGGCGACCAGCACGCCGGCCAAGGCCACGCGCCGTTTTTCGCCGCCGCTTAGGAAAAACGGCGAACGATCCGCGTAGCGTTCCGGATCGAGGCCGACGTCCAAAAGCGCCCGCTCTACCCGGGCCCGGGTCTCTTCGGGAGAGAGGCGAAGCGACTTCAAGACGAAGGCCACGTCCTTGGCGACCGTCTCTTCGAACAGCTGATGTTCCGGATGCTGAAAGGCGTAGCCGATGCGCCGCCGGACGTCCGGCGGAAGTTTTTCCCGCGGCCCCAAAAGCGCGCCGCCGATCACAACGCGCCCGGACGTCGGGCGTTCCAACCCGGCGGCGAGCTGAGCGAATGTCGTCTTGCCCGAGCCGGTCTCGCCCATCACGGCGACGACCGAACCGGAGGCGATGGTCAGATCGACGTCGAACAGCGCGGCGCGGGAAAACGGCGTCCCCGGGTGGTAGATGTGGCTTACGCGTTCGAAAACGATCTCCATACGGCTTCCACCACCGCTTCCGCTTCCCAGCGTTCCGGTTCTACGGGAAAACCCTCCGCCCGGAGTGCGGCGACAAGGCGCACCCAAAACGGCGGCAAAAGCCCCGGGGGGCTGATGCGCCCCGCCGCCAGCGCTTCGAAAAACGGTGCCGGCGTGCCGTCGTACAGCAGGCGACCGCGGTCCAAGACGACGATGCGCGGGACATCGCGCGCTTCTTCCATATCATGCGTGATGTGCACGATGGCGCGCCCGGCGGCGTGTTCGCGCCGCATCTCGCCCATCAGCCGGCGGCGGGCACGGGGATCGAGCATGCTGGACGCTTCGTCGAACACGACGGCGCGCGGTTCCATCGCCAGGACGCCGGCGATGGCCAGGCGCTGTTTTTCGCCGCCGGAAAGCCGCGCCGGTTCGTCGTGCCGATGCCCATCCAACCCCATCCGCACGATGGCCGCGTCCGTTCGGGCTTCGATCTCGCGGGCGGCAAGGCCTAAATTCTCCGGACCGAAGGCGACGTCGTCTTCGACGGTGGCAGCGACGATTTGCGCCTCCGGGTTTTGGAAGACCATCCCGACCGCCCGACGAAGGCGACGAAGGCCGGTAGATGCTTGATCGGCGGCAATGCGCTCGCCGAAAAGCCGGATCTCGCCGCCGTCGGGGACGAGCAGCCCGGCGAGGACGCGGGCCAGCGTCGTCTTGCCGGAGCCGTTCGCTCCGAGCACGCTCACCCACTCGCCGGCCCGAAGCGTGAGCGTCACGCCGTCTAGGGCCGGCCGCGCCGCGCCGGGATAGCGCACGGTGATCGCCTCGAGGGCGACAAGCGGCGCCGCGGCGCGCGCCTCTGGCCCCGCCATGCGCGCCTCATTCCTCGACGAACTCGATCACGGCCATCGGTGCACCGTCGCCGCGACGCGGCCCGAGCTTGAGCACGCGCGTATACCCGCCCTCCCGTTCGCGATAGCGGGGACCGATGATGTCAAAGAGCTTTTGCACCGCATCCTTGCTCTTCTTGTCTTCCGGGTCGGTCTGTTCCGGACGGACGAACGCCGCCGCGAGCCGTCTTGCGTGCAGGTCGCCGCGTTTGGCCAAGGTGACCATGCGATCGGCGATGCGCTTCACTTCTTTGGCTTTCGGTTCGGTCGTCTGGAGGCGCTCGTTCAAGATGAGATCGGTGACCAGATCCCTAAGCAACGCTTTGCGCGCGCCGGACCGACGCCCGAGCTTGCGGTAAGCCATGGCAAACCCTCCTTTACTCAAGCATTTGCATCGCATGCGCTTTTTACACCGACATGCGCACGTCCCGCCCGTATGCGCTATGCCGCAGGCGCGACGCAGGGCGTGCGACGCGCCCGAACGCTTTATTCGGACGGTTTTAAGCTGAGCCCGAGGCTGTTCAATTTCTGGATGACTTCTTCCAGCGATTTTTTGCCCAGATTGCGCACTTTCATCATGTCTTCTTCGGTTTTTTGCGTGAGCTCGTAAACGGTGTTAATGCCCGCGCGCTTTAAGCAGTTGTACGAGCGAACGGAGAGGTCGAGCTCTTCGATGGTCATCTCCAGCGCCCGTTCCCGCTTTTCGTCTTCCTTTTCGATCATGAATTCGGCGCTTTTGCCTTCGTTGGACAGCGTCACGAAGAGGCTCAGGTGCTCGGTCAAAATTTTCGCCGCGTAGCTCACCGCTTCTTCCGGCCGTACGCTTCGGTCGGTCCACACTTCGAGCGTCAATTTGTCGTAGTTGGTGATCTGCCCGACGCGTGTGTTCTCGACCGTATAGTTGACGCGGAGCACCGGCGAATACAACGCGTCGATGGGGATGACGCCGATCGGCGCGTCTTCGCGTTTGTTGTTCTCCGCACTCACGTACCCGCGCCCGCGGCGGGCGTTCATGCGCATATAGAGACGCGCGCCGGGAGCGAGGGTGGCGATGTGCAGCTCGGGGTTTAAGATTTCGACGTCGCTGTCGGCACGGATGTCGCCGGCGCGCACCTCGCCTTCGCCGTCGGCTTCGATCTCCAACGTCTTTTCTTCGTCGGAGTGAATGCGCAGCGAGAGCTTTTTCAAGTTCAAGATGAGCTCGGCGACATCTTCGTACACACCGTCGATCGTGGAAAACTCGTGCAGTACCCCGTCGATCTGCACCGAGGTGACCGCCGCGCCGGGGATCGAAGAGAGCAAAATTCTACGGAGGGAGTTACCCAGCGTCGTCCCGTAGCCGCGTTCCAAGGGCTCAACGACGAATTTCCCATAGCTCCCGTCAGGAGCGATCTCGACGACTTCGATTTTGGGCTTTTCGATTTCGATCATCAAACGTTGGACCCTCCTTCGACACGTCGGTCCGTCGGTCGGCGTCGGCCGATTTCTGGCAGTAAGTTCCAGTCTGGCCGAAAACGGACGGCGCCAAACCTGTTCGCTCCCCGGATTAGACGCGACGGCGCTTCGGCGGTCGGCAGCCGTTGTGCGGAATGGGGGTGACGTCTTTAATGGCCGTCACTTCCAACCCTGCCGCCTGGAGTGAGCGGATGGCCGCTTCGCGGCCCGAACCGGGGCCTTTGACGCGCACTTCGACTTCGCGCATGCCGTGCTCCATGGCCCCTTTGGCCGCCGCCTCGGCCGCCATCTGCGCGGCAAACGGCGTGCCTTTGCGGCTGCCCTTGAAACCGAGCGCGCCGGCGCTGCCCCAGGCAATGGTGTTGCCGTGCGGGTCGGTGATGGTGACGATGGTGTTGTTGAACGTGGAGTGGATGTGCGCCACTCCGCTCGGCACGTGTTTGCGGTCGCGGCGGCGGGTGCGGGCCCCTGCGGCTTTCCGTTTGGCCAATGCATGTCCCTCCTTGTTGCGCCGATGGCGCCGTTATTTCTTCTTGTTGGCGATCGTGCGCCGCGGTCCTTTGCGCGTCCGAGCGTTCGTCTTCGTCCGCTGACCGCGGACCGGGAGCCCCTTGCGGTGGCGGACGCCGCGGTAGCAGCCGATTTCGATCAAGCGCTTGATGTTCATGGCCACTTCCCGGCGCAAATCGCCTTCAACTTTGACGTTGCGGTCGATATACTCGCGAATGCGGTTCACTTCATCTTCGGTCAGGTCCTTGACCCGCGTATCGGGATTGACGCCGGTGGCGGCGAGAATGCGGTTCGACATCGAACGGCCGATCCCGTAGATGTAGGTCAGGGCGATCTCCACCCGCTTGTCGCGCGGGATGTCGACGCCGGCGATGCGTGCCATGCGCACACCTCCTTAAAGTTCGCGTGATCAGCCTTGACGCTGTTTGTGCTTCGGATTTTCGCAGATGACCATGACTTTGCCGTGCCGCTTGATCACTTTGCATTTCTCACACATCGGTTTGACCGACGGGCGGACTTTCATCGCCTGAACCTCCCTTGCCCGGGTTATTTTTTATAGCGATACGTGATGCGACCGCGCGAAAGATCGTACGGTGAAAGTTCGACGGTGACCCGGTCGCCGGGCAGGATCCGAATGAAGTTCATCCGGATTTTGCCCGACACGTGCGCCAGCACCACGTGACCGTTTTCGAGTTTGACGCGGAACATGGCGTTCGGGAGCGGTTCGACAACCGTTCCCTGCATCTCGATGACGTCTTCTTTGGCCATCGGCATCCCTCCTTCAAACGTGAATCTGCACCGGTCGATCGAACGCGCTCACCGTGATCACAGGCGCTCGGAGGAACGCGGCGCCGGCGCATCGCCTTTTTGGATGTCTTCGTCCGGCTGCGCGGTCAAGATCTCCGGGCCTTCTTCCGTGATCGCGACGGTATGCTCAAAGTGCGCGGAGCGCCCGCCGTCGACGGTGACGACGGTCCACCCGTCGGGCAAGGTTTTGACGTAACGGCTGATCGTGTTCACCATCGGCTCGATGGCCAGCACCATGCCCGCTTGAAGCCGAGGTCCGCGGCCCGGCGGGCCGAAGTTGGGAACCTGCGGCGCTTCGTGCATTTCCGTCCCGACGCCGTGGCCGACGTATTCGCGCACGATGTGAAACCCTTCCCGCTCGACAAGCGTCTGGATGGCGTGCGAGATGTCGTAAAGGCGATTGCCGACCCGGGCCTTGTCGATACCGGCATAAAGCGCCCGGCGGGTGACGTCCAAGAGGCGGCGGTCCTCCGCGCTGATCTCCCCGACAGGATACGTCCACGCCGAATCGCCGTGATAACCGTCGTAGTAAGCACCGATGTCGATGGAGATGATATCCCCTTCGACGAGGCGGCGGTCGGACGGGATGCCGTGCACGAGCTCTTCATTGACCGAGGTGCAGATGTTGGCCGGATAGCCTTGATAGCCTTTGAACGACGGCACCGCGCCGAATGACCGGATGACGCGTTCGGCGATGCGGTCCAGTTCGCGCGTCGTGATGCCCGGGGCGATGTGCTTTCGAAGTTCGCGATGCGTCTCGGCGACGATGCGCCCTGCGGCCTTAAGCCGCTCCAGCTCGGCCGGCGTTCTTAAGACGATCATCGGTCACCCTTCTCGATGGCCGCGCGCAAGCGGCGAAAAACGTCGTCGATCGCGCCGAGCCCGTCGATCACGGCCAGAAGGCGACGGGCCCGGTAAAAGTCGAGGAGCGGCGCCGTCTGTTCGCGGTTGACGTGAAGCCGCGTCTCGACCGTCTCGGGCTTGTCGTCGTCGCGCTGATACAGCGCGCCGCCGCAGCGATCGCACACGCCGGGGTTTTTCGGCGGATTGAACTCGAGATGGTAAGTGGCCCCGCACTGCCGGCAGATGCGTCGTCCGGTGAGGCGTCGCACGAGGATGTCGTGCGGAACGTCGATATAAAGCACCCGGTCGATGGCCCGCCCGATGTCCCGGAGCATCGCCTCCAGCGCTTCGGCCTGCGGCACGGTGCGCGGAAAACCGTCGAGGAGAAACCCGTTTCGGGCGTCCGCTTCCGTCAGCCGTTCGCGGACGATCCCGATCGTCACCGCGTCCGGGACGAGGGCGCCTTGGTCCATGTAGCGTTTGGCTTCCTGGCCGAGCGTCGTCCCGGCGCTAACGGCGGCGCGAAACATATCGCCGGTGGAGATGTGCGGAATGCCGTACGCCTCGCGGATGCGCTCCGCCTGCGTCCCTTTCCCCGCGCCGGGCAGCCCCATCAGGATGAGATTCACGGCTCACACTCCTTTGCCGTTTTTGTTTTCATCCTAGCGCCTGATGAACCCTTCGTAATGACGCTTGATGAGCTGGCTTTCGATCTGTTTCATCGTCTCCAGGGCAACGCCGACGACGATGAGCAGCGATGTGCCGCCGATGCGCACCGACGGCGGGAGCCCGGCGACGTCGGAGAAAAAGACGGGGAGGATGGCCACCGCGGCGAGGAACAGCGCTCCGAAGAGGGTGATGCGGTTGATCACCCGGGTCAGGTAGATGTATGTCTGCCGTCCGGGACGGATGCCGGGGATGTAGCCGCCGTTTTTCTGCATGTTTTCCGCGAGCTGCTGCGGGTTGAGCTGCACGTAGGTGTAGAAAAAGCTGAAGGCGATGATCAGGATGACGTAAAAGAACATCCCGAGCGGCGCCTGGACGGTAAACTGCTCGAGCACCCAGTCGGCGAACGGGTTGCCGCGGAAATATTGGGCGATGATCTGCGGAAAGTAGACGATGGACACGGCGAAGATGACCGGGATCACGCCGGCGGAGTTGACGCGGAGCGGGATGTGCGTCGACTGCCCGCCGACGACGCGCCGGCCGACCATCCGCTTGGCGTACTGCACGGGAATTTTGCGCACGCCCTGTTGGACGAAGACAACGCCGGCGATGATGGCCACGACAATCGCCAAAACGACGAGGGCGATGATCGCCGCCAAGAAGACGTTGGCGTTCTCGCCGGTGAATTTGGCGATGTAAATCTGTTCCAGGCTGGAGGGGATGGCGGCGACGATCCCGGCGAAGATCAGGATGGAGATGCCGTTGCCGATCCCTTTCTCGGTGATCTGTTCGCCCAACCACATGAGGAACGTCGTCCCCGCGGTGAGCACGACGGCGATGACGACGTAGGAGAAAAACGTCGGATGGGCGATCATGTGGTATGCCCGCTCAAAGGCGACGGACATGCCGACGGCTTGGATGAACGCCAAGACGACGGTCGCATAGCGCGTCACCTGAGCGATCTTCCGCCGACCGCTCTCGCCTTCCTTGGCCCACTCGGAAAGCTTCGGCACGACGTCCATAGACAAAAGTTGCATGATGATCGACGCCGTGATATACGGCATGATCCCCAAGGTGAAGATGGAGAAGTTGGACATCGCCCGACCGCTGAAGGTGTCGAACAGGCCGAAGACGTTGCTGTTCATGATCCCCTCGCGGAGCGCTTCGACGTCGATCCCCGGCACGGGGATGAAGCTGCCGATGCGGAAGATGACAAGGATCATCAGCGTGTAGAGCACTTTTCGGCGGAGGTCCGGAACGCGGAAGATGTTCCGCAGGGTCTCGAACACTCAGATCACCTCGGTCTTTCCGCCGAGCTGTACGATCTTCTCCACCGCCGATTTGGAAAAGCGATGCGCCTGGACCGTGAGGCGAACGGTGAGCTCGCCGTCGCCCAAGATTTTGACGCCGTCCTTGATCGACTTGATGACGCCGGTTTCAAGCAGCAATTCCGGCGTGACGACGGTATCTTCCGAAAAGCGGTTCAAACTCTCGACGTTGACGATCGCGTATTCCTTCTTGAAGACGTTCGTAAAGCCGCGCTTCGGCACGCGCCGGATGAGCGGGTTCTGTCCGCCTTCGAATCCGGGCCGTACGCCGCCGCCGGAGCGGGCTTTTTGCCCTTTGTGCCCGCGGCCGCTCGTCTTGCCGTGCCCGCTCGACGTGCCTCGGCCGACGCGTTTCGGTTTGTGCACCGAACCGGGCACAGGCCTAAGTTCGTGCAGCTTCAACGTCCGGCACCTCCTTCGGTTGCTTGGCGTCCGTTCGGATCAGCGCATCCGCGCGGACGCATCGGGTGAATCGAACGCTTGCGGCCCGTGATCACGCTTCTTCGTCGATCGATTCGACTTCGACGAGGTGCGGGATCCGGGCGATCATGCCGCGAATCGACGGCGTATCGTCGTGGACGACGGTTTGGTTGATTTTCCGGAGTCCCAGCGCGGCGATCGTCCGCTTGTGCACTTCCGGACGGCCGATCGGGCTTCGCTTCAGGGTGATTTTGAGCTTCTTCATCGGCCTCACCCCTTAAGACAAAATGTCGGCGACCGACTTGCCGCGCAGCCGGGCCACGGACTCGACGGTCTTGAGCTGCTTCAAGCCTTCGACGGTCGCTTGCACCATGTTGATGGCGTTGTTCGAACCGAGCGACTTGCTGAGCACATCCCGCACGCCGGCGAGTTCAAGGACGGCGCGCACCGGACCGCCGGCGATGACCCCCGTCCCTTCCGACGCCGGCTTGAGAAGCACCTTCCCGGCGCCGAATCGACCGATCACTTCGTGCGGGATGGTCGTGCCGACGATGGGCACGGTGATCAAATTCTTTTTCGCCGCCTCGACGCCTTTTTTGATCGCGTCCGGCACTTCCGCCGCCTTGCCCAGGCCGAATCCGACGCGGCCGTTCTTGTCGCCGACGACGACGAGCGCGCTGAAGCTGAAGCGCCGGCCGCCCTTGACGACTTTGGCCACGCGGTTGACCTGCACGACGCGTTCTTCAAAGGCCTGTTCTTTTTCTCTGTCGCGCTTGCGCATATTGCCCCTCCTTTGGTCCGAACTCAAAATTCCAGTCCGCCTTCGCGCGCCGCTTCCGCCAAGGCCGCCACCCGACCATGGTACCGGTAGCCGCCGCGGTCGAAGACGACCTTTTGTATGCCTTTCGCCTTGGCCCGCTCGGCGATCAGCCGGCCGACCCGGGCCGCCGCTTCTTTATTGCCCGTGCCGATGTCTTTCAAGACCGCGCGCAGCTCGGGGTCCAGCGTCGAGGCGGCGACCAGCGTTACGCCGCGCGTGTCGTCGATGATCTGGGCGTAGATATGCTTATTGGATCGGAACACGTTCAGCCGCGGGCGCTCCGGCAATCCGAACACCTTGCGCCGGACGCGATAATGGCGGATCTTGCGCTCCTCGTTGCGGCTCGGCTTGATGATCAACGGCTGTTCACTCCTTTCGCGATGCGCCGCACATTATTTCTTCTTGCCGCCGGTCTTGCCTTCCTTCCGCCGGATGACCTCGTCTTCGTATTTGATGCCCTTGCCTTTATACGGTTCCGGCTCGCGGAACGCGCGGATTTTGGCCGCCGTGAGGCCCACTTTTTCTTTGTCGATGCCGCGGACGATGATCTTCGTCGGCTGCGGCACGTCGATCTCAATGCCCTCTTCCGGAACGTACTCCACGGGATGCGAGTAGCCGAGGGCGAGGACGAGTTTGTTGCCTTGCTTTTGGGCGCGGTATCCGACGCCGACGATGTCCAATGCACGGCTGAAGCCGTCCGTTACGCCTTGGATCATGTTGGCGATGAGGCTCCGCGTCGTGCCGTGAAGAGCCCGGACTTTCGGCTCGTCGTTCGGCCGCTCGACGATGACCGTGCCGTTTTCGACGCGAACGGCGATCTCCGGGGCAAACGTCCGCGTAAGCGTCCCCTTCGGACCTCGGACGGTCACCGTCCGGCCGGAGACGGTCACGTCGACGCCCCCCGGTACCGGAATCGGTTTTCTCCCGATTCGGCTCATGGTGACACCTCCAAATTGGCATGTTCAAGCGATCTTCGGATGCCGGCCGCGGGTTTACCAGATATACGCGAGCACTTCGCCGCCGGTATGCTTGGCTCGGGCTTCCTTGTCCGTCATGACGCCTTGCGACGTGGACAAGATCGCGATGCCGAGGCCCCCGAGCACGCGCGGCACTTCCGTGCTCTTGGCGTAGACGCGCAGACCCGGCTTGGAGATGCGCTTTAAGCCGGAAATGACGCGTTCGCCGTTCGGACCGTATTTCAAAAACAGGCGCAGAATGCCCTGCTTGTTGTCTTCGATGTACTCATAGTCGCGGATGAATCCTTCCCGCTTCAGGATCTCGGCGATCTCCCGCTTGATGCGCGAGGCGGGCATTTCGACTTTGTCCTTTTTCGCCATGTTGGCGTTGCGGATGCGGGTGAGCATATCCGCGATCGGGTCGGTCATGACCATGCGCTGTTTGCCCCCTTTCGTGGCGAGACCGTTACCAGCTCGCCTTTCGCATGCCCGGAATTTGCCCTTTGTGCGCCAGTTCGCGCAGGCAAATGCGGCACAAGCCGAATTTGCGATAGACGCTCCGCGGGCGCCCGCAGCGCTTGCAGCGCGTATAGGCGCGAACGGGGTACTTCGGCTTACGCTGCGATTTGACGATCATCGATTTTTTGGCCACGGTGTTCCTCCTTTCGGTCGACCATGCGTTGAGCCGTTTCGTTCAAGCGCTGCGGAACGGCATGCCGAGCTGCTGGAGCAAGGCGAACGCCTCTTCGTCGGTGCGGGCGGTGGTGACGATGACGATGTTCATGCCGCGCACTTTTTCCACTTTATCGTACTCGATCTCCGGAAAGATGAGTTGCTCGCGCACGCCCAAGGTGTAATTGCCGCGACCGTCGAACCCCTTCGGAGACACGCCGCGAAAATCGCGCACTCGCGGCAGGGCGACGTTCAAAAGCTTGTCGAGAAAATGGTACATCCGCTCGCCGCGCAGCGTCACTTTGACGCCGATGGGCATCCCGGAGCGGAGTTTAAAGCCGGCGATCGATTTTTTGGCCCGTGTGACGATCGGCTTCTGGCCGGAGATGACGGTGAGGTCCCGAACCGCGGCGTCGATCAGCTTCGGATTCTGGGTGGCGTCGCCGACGCCGATGTTGAGCACGACTTTGTCGATCTTCGGCACCTCAAGCGGATTTCGGTAGCCGAACTGTTTCATTAAAGCCGGGACGACTTCTTGGACGTATTTGTCTTTGAGACGGGCGCCGATGGGCATCGCGCATTCCCTCCTTTCGCGAGGCGTTATTTGTCGAGCGGCTCTCCGGACCGCTTGGCGATGCGCACTTTGCGGCCGTCCGGCAGGACCTTGTAGCCGACGCGCGTCGGGCGGCCGGTCTTGGGATCGATGGGCATGACGTTGGAGACGTGGATCGGCGCCTCTTTCTCGATGATGCCGCCCTGCGGGTACTGGACGCTGGGCTTTTGATGTTTTTTGACGATGTTCACGCCCTCGACGAGGACGCGCTGTTTTTTCGGAAAGGCGGCCAGGACGCGGCCTTTTTTGCCTTTGTCCTTGCCGGAGATGACCATCACTTCGTCGCCTTTTTTGACGTGCATGTCGTTCACTCCTTACGCTCGCCTTAGAGCACTTCCGGCGCTAAGGAGATGATTTTCATAAAGTCTTTGTCGCGCAGCTCCCGCGCCACGGGGCCGAAGATGCGCGTGCCGCGCGGGCTTTTGTCCTCGCGGATGATGACGGCGGCGTTTTCGTCAAAGCGGATGTAGGAACCGTCTTTGCGCCGCAGCCCCTTTTTGGAGCGGACGACGACGGCTTTGACGACGTCGCCTTTCTTGACAACTCCTCCGGGCGTGGCCTGCTTGACGGAGCAGACGATGATGTCGCCGATGTTGGCGTAACGGCGCCGGGTGCCGCCGAGCACTTTGATGCACATGAGCTCTTTGGCGCCGGTGTTGTCGGCAGCCACGAGCCGCGTTTGCACTTGAATCATGGCCGTCCTCCTTTCAGCGTCGGGCGCAGGCGATTCCCCAGCGCTCGGATGCGTCGATCAGACGAGTTCCGCGCGCTCGATGATCTTGACCAGGCGAAACCGCTTATGTCGCGAAAGCGGCCGCGTCTCCATGATGAGCACGGTATCGCCGACTTTGGCTTCGTTGTGTTCGTCGTGCACTTTGTATTTCTTGGAGTACTTGACGCGCTTGCCGTACAGCGGATGCCGCTTGTACGTCTCGACGGTGACGACGATCGTTTTGTCCATCTTGTCGCTCGTCACCTTGCCGACGAGCGTGCGGCGTTGGTTGCGCTCCATCCCTGTCCCTCCTTTGCCGCCGTCAACGGATGCCGAGTTCGCGTTCGCGCAGGATGGTCTTCGCCCGGGCGATCGCCTTGCGCACTTCGCGGATGCGATGCGGGGCGTCGAGCTGGCCGGTGGCGAGCTGAAAACGCAGGTTGAACAGCTCTTCTTTGAGCCCCTTGATCTTCTGCTCGATTTCCGCGTTCGTCATCTCCCGCAACTCTTCAACCTTCATGTGCCTCACCATCCGTTTCGCCGCGCTGGACGATCTTCGCCTTGACCGGCAGTTTGTGCATGGCCAGGCGCAACGCTTCTCGGGCGACGTCTTCGGCGACACCGCCGATCTCAAACATGACGCGACCGGGCTTGACGACGGCGACCCACTTTTCGACGTTGCCTTTCCCGCTGCCCATCCGGACTTCAAGGGGCTTTTGGGTGACCGGTTTGTCCGGGAAGATGCGGATCCACACTTGCCCGCCGCGGCGAATGTAGCGCGTCATGGCGATACGCGCGGCTTCGATCTGGCGGTTCGTCACCCACCCCGCCTCGAGGGCCATGAGCCCGAACTGTCCGAAGGCCACGGTGCGGCCGCCCTTGGCGCGGCCTTTCATACGCCCGCGCATTTGTTTGCGGTATTTGGTCCGCTTGGGCATCAGCATGCGGTTTCACTCCTTCCGCGCTTTCTCTTTCTTCGGCAACACTTCGCCGCGGAAAATCCATACTTTGACGCCGATGACGCCGTAGGTCGTGTGCGCCTCGGCGACGGCATAATCGATGTCCGCCCGGAGCGTGTGCAGCGGCACCGTTCCTTCGTTGTAGCCTTCGCTACGGGCGATCTCCGCCCCGGCGAGACGGCCGCTTACAATGATCTTCACGCCTTTCGCCCCGGCGCGCATGACCCGCTGCATGGCCTGCTTCATCGCCCGGCGGAAGGAGACGCGGCTCTCCAGCTGGCGGGCGATCGACTCGGCGACGAGCTTGGCCTCGAGGTCGGGCTTCTTGACTTCTTGGACGTCGATGTGCACTTTCTTTTGGCTTAAGCGTTCCAACTCGACGCGCAGTTTGTCGATCTCGCCTCCGCCGCGGCCGATGACCATGCCCGGCTTGGCGGTGTGGATGGTGATGTTGATCCGTCCCGCCGCCCGCTCGATTTCGATGCGCGCCACGGCGGCGTCTTTGAGGGCCCGTTCAATATGCCGGCGGATCTTGACGTCTTCGTTGAGCAGTGCGGCGAAATCTTTTTCCGCGTACCATTTGGCGTCCCAGTCGCGGATGACGCCGACGCGCAGGCCGATCGGGCTGACCTTTTGTCCCACGCATTATCCCTCCTCTTTTTCCGCCAGGACGACGGTGATGTGGCTGGTGCGTTTTAAGATTTGCGCCGCGCGGCCCATCGACTGGGCGCGAAAGCGTTTCAACGTCGGCCCTTCGTCGACGTACGCCGCGCGCACGTAGAGCGCATCGGGGCGCATGTTGTGGTTGTTTTCCGCGTTGGCGATTGCCGAGCGGATCACTTTTTCGATGATCGGCGACGCCGCTTTGGGCGTCTGCTTCAAGATGGCGATGGCCGTCTGGACGTCCTTGCCGCGGATGAGGTCGATGACGAGGCGCGCTTTCCGCGGCGAAATGCGCACGTAACGGGCGACAGCGCGGGCGGTCTTGGCTTCCGCATGTGCCTGCATGGTCTCCCTCCTTGCCATGCCCGCGTGATTCGGGCGAGTTGTCGGTCAAACGAGCGATCGGGACGCGACCGGGCGAACGACTCACCGTTTCGTCTTCTTGTCGTCGCCGGCGTGCCCTTTAAACGTCCGGGTGGGGACGAATTCGCCGAGCTTGTGGCCGACCATGTCTTCGGTGACGTAGACCGGGACGTGCTTGCGCCCGTCGTAGACGGCGAACGTATGCCCGACGAATTCCGGCAAGATCGTCGAGCGGCGCGACCAGGTCTTGATCACTCTTTTCTCGTTCTTTTCGTTCAGGGCGCGCACTTTTTTGACCAAGTGCTCGTCGGCGAACGGACCTTTCTTCAGGCTGCGTGCCATCGTGGCCCTCCTTTCGCGCGGTGATGGGACGGTTTTGTGCCGCTCACGGGTCTTACGCCGCCATGAGGACGATCGCCGTCCGGCTACTTGCGGCGGCGAACGATGAGCGCGTCGGATTTCTTGTGCTTTTTCCGCGTTTTGTACCCAAGCGTCGGCTTGCCCCACGGGGTGACCGGCGTCTTGCGGCCGATCGGCGCCTTGCCTTCACCGCCGCCGTGCGGGTGATCGACGGGGTTCATCGCCGAACCGCGGACGTGCGGCCGTTTGCCCAGCCAGCGCGCGCGGCCGGCCTTGCCGATGTTGATCAGTTCGTGCTCGAGGTTGCCGACCTGGCCGATGGTCGCCCGACATTCCTTGCGCACTTTGCGCACTTCCCCGGACGCCAGGCGAATGACCGCATAGTCGCCGTCGCGGCCCAAAAGCTGCGCGGCGGCGCCGGCGGAACGGACGAGCTGCCCGCCTTTGCCGGGTTTGAGCTCGATGTTGTGGATCGTCGTGCCGACGGGAATGTACTCGAGCGGCAGGGCGTTGCCGACTTTGATGTCCGCCTTCGGCCCGGATTCGATGATGTCGCCCACTTTAAGCCCGTGCGGAGCGATGATATAGCGCTTCTCGCCGTCGACGTAGTGGATGAGGGCGATGCGGGCGGAGCGGTTCGGATCGTATTCGATCGCCGCGACCTTGCCGGGGATGCCGTCTTTGTCGCGCTTGAAGTCGATGAGGCGGTAGCGCCGTTTGTGCCCGCCGCCAAGATGACGGGCCGTGACGCGTCCCAAGTTGTTGCGCCCGGCGCGCTTTTTGAGCGGCGCGGTGAGGGCTTTTTCCGGACGCGATTTGGTGATCTCCTCGAACGTGTAGACCGTCATCCCCCGAAGACCCGGAGACGTCGGTTTGTACGTGCGGATGCCCATGGTGTCCCTCCTTTACGCGGCTCGTCTCAGACGCCTTCGTAGAACTCCAGCGGCTTGGAGTCGGCGGTGAGTTTGACGAACGCTTTTTTGCGCCGCGGGGTGAAGCCGACAAAACGGCCGTAACGTTTTTGTTTGCCGCGGACGTTTTGCGTGTTCACTTTTTCCACCTTGACGCCGAAGATCTGCTCGACGGCCTGGCGGATTTCGACTTTGTTGGCCCGAGGATCGACTTCAAAGACGTATGTCTTGTCGTTCATCAGCGCCGTCGTGGCTTCGGTGATGATCGGACGGCGGATGATGTCGTGCGGGTTTTTCATGCGTATACCTCCTCGATCTTCCGCGCCGCCGCTTCGGTGACGATGAGGGCGTCGTGGGCGAGGATATCGTAGACGTTGATCTCGCCGGTCGTCGTCACTTTGACGCCGGGGATGTTGCGCGCCGAGAGGAGCACGGTTTTGTCGACCTCCGGCAGGACGACGAGCGCTTTCTTTCCGACGTTTAGGTTGTGCATGATCCGGACGAAGGCTTTCGTCTTCGGCGCGGCCAACGTCAGCGCATCGAGGACGCGCAGCTCGCCGGCGCGCACTTTCGCCGACAGGACGGATTTGAGCGCCAGGCGGCGCATCTTTTTGGGCAGTTCGATCCGATGGCTGCGCGGGGTCGGACCGAAGACGACGGCGCCGCCGCGCCACTGCGGCGCCCGAATGGATCCTTGGCGGGCGCGACCGGTCCCTTTCTGGCGCCACGGTTTGCGGCCGCCGCCGCGCACTTCGCTGCGGTTTTTGACGTCGTGCGTACCCTGGCGCTGGGCGGCGAGATAGGCGACGACGGCGCGATGCACGACCGCCTCCCGCGGCTCGATGCCGAAGACGGCGTCTGCCAGCGCGATCTCGCCGACGGTCGCGCCCTCTTGGTTATAGACTGGCAATACGGGCATCCCTCATGTCCTCCTTTCGTTCCGGTGCGTCAGGCTTCTTTCGGGGCTTGGGCCTTGATCGCCGAACGGACGACGACGAACCCGTCGCGCGGACCCGGAACGGCACCTTTGACGAGCAAGAGGTTCTTTTCCGGGATGACCTGCACGACGGTCAAGTTCTGCATGGTGACGCGCTCGTTGCCCATCCGTCCGGGTCCGGGCACGCCCTTGAAAATGCGGTTCGGGTTGATCGAGCCGCGGGAACCGATGCCGCGGTGGTAACCGGAACCGTGCGCCATCGGGCCGCGGGCCTGGTTGTGCCGCTTGATCGCACCTTGCGTGCCTTTGCCCTTGCTCGTGCCGGTGACGTCGACTTTTTCGCCGGGTTGGAACACGTCGACGGTGACGAGCTGTCCGACTTCGTATCGGTCGAGATCGACCCCTCGGATTTCGCGGATGAATTTTTTCGGCGCGGTGTCCGCTTTGGCGGTGTGCCCTTTTTCAGGCTTGTTGGCGCGATGTTCTTTCTTGTCCAAGTAGCCGAGTTGAATCGCTTCATAACCGTCGGTGGCGACGTCTTTTTTCTGTAAGACGACGCAGGGGCCCGCTTCGATGACCGTGACCGGCACGACTTCGCCGGAAGCGTCGAAGATCTGGGTCATGCCGAGTTTGCGGCCGAGAATCCCCTTTCTGGCCATTGGAAGCACCTCCTTGAGCAACCTATCCGGGTGTACCTATCGCTACCGATTGTTGACCGCTTTCGGAATGGACCGGCCCTTACCGTTCTCCGGACAGCTTGATGGAAATATCGACCCCGCTCGGCAGGTCCAGCCGCATGAGCGCATCGACGGTCTTGGGCGTCGGGTTGATGATGTCGATCAGCCGCTTGTGCGTGCGGATCTCGAACTGCTCGCGGGAATCTTTGTATTTGTGCACCGCACGCAGCACCGTATACACGTGCCGTTCCGTCGGCAGCGGCACCGGACCGGAGACTTTGGCCCCCGTGCGCTTCGCCGTCTCCACGATTTTCTCCGCCGACTGGTCCAAAATGCTGTGTTCGAACGCCTTCAAGCGGATGCGGATCTTTTGTTCAGCCATCGTGGCCCTCCTTTACGCCTATTTGTGCAATAGACTTCTCCGCGAAAATTCCCCGACCGCCAAAGCAAATGACCCGGGCGTGTCGGCAACCTTTCGCTTCATCGCAGCCTTGACCAAACGTACAACATTATATCGGACGGAGATCATAAACGCAAGGTTCTTTTGCTGCATGATCGAATTTGCACTTGATACGGCGCGAGACTTTTGTTAGCGTTCCCATAGGGATCGTCGTCGGCATAGTCTGTCTTGCGTCGATCGTCTTTCTTTTGCGCCTACTTCATGAGAGGAGGGAAATCATGTCTCGTCGTTGGCTGTCGGTTTTGCTCTGGGCGGTTGTCGCCCTCGTCGGCGCGCTCGCCTTCGCGATGCTCGCCCTCGCTCGCGGGGAAACGGTGAACGCCGCCTGGATGCTCATCGCCGCGATCGTCACCTATGCGGTCGCCTATCGCTTTTATAGTCGATTCATCGCCGCGCGCATCTTCGCCCTCGACGATCGCCGAGCCACACCGGCGGAGATCAAGAACGACGGCAAGGACTATGTGCCGACGCACAAGTGGGTGCTCTTCGGTCACCACTTTGCCGCCATCGCCGGCGCCGGTCCGCTCGTCGGCCCGATCCTCGCCGCACAGATGGGTTATCTGCCGGGCACGCTGTGGATCTTGATCGGGGTGGCCTTGGCCGGTGCGGTGCAGGATCTGGTGATCCTGATCGCTTCGATGCGCCGCGACGGCAAGTCGCTCGGGCAGATCGCCCGCGAGGAGATCGGCCCGGTCGGCGGCATCGTCGCCTCGATCGGCATCTTGAGCATCCTCGTCATCCTCATCGCCGTGCTCGGCCTGGTCGTCGTCAAGGCGCTCGCCGACTCGCCGTGGGGCGTCTTCACGATCGCGATGACGATCCCGATCGCGCTGTTTATGGGCATTTATATGCGTTATATCCGCCCCGGCAAAGTGCTGGAAGGATCGCTGATCGGCTTCGCGCTGCTCATGCTCGCCTTGTATTACGGCCGCACGGTGGCCGAGAGCCCGACGCTTGCGCCATACTTCACGTTCGATGCCGGGACGCTGGCGATCCTGATCGCCGTCTACGGCTTCGTTGCCTCGGTGCTCCCGGTGTGGCTTTTGCTCGCGCCGCGGGATTATTTGAGCTCGTTCTTGAAAATCGGTACGATTCTGCTGCTCGCCTTGGGCATCTTCATCGTCCTCCCGGATCTCCGGATGCCGGCCGTGACGCGCTTCATCGACGGTACCGGACCGGTGTTCTCCGGGCCGCTCTTTCCGTTCCTCTTTATTACCATCGCTTGCGGCGCGGTATCCGGCTTCCACTCGCTCGTCTCGTCCGGGACGACGCCGAAGATGATCGAAAAAGAGTCGCACGCCCGCATGATCGGTTACGGCGCCATGCTGATGGAGTCGTTCGTGGCGATCATGGCCATGATCGCCGCCGCGCACCTCGAGCCGGGCTTGTACTTCGCCATGAACGCCCCGGCGGCGGTGATCGGCACGACGGCGGAAGCGGCGGCGGCGAAGGTCACGGAATGGGGCTTTGTCATCACGCCGGAATTCCTCGAGCAGACGGCCCGTGAGATCGGCGAAAAATCGATCCTCTCGCGGACCGGCGGCGCACCGACGCTCGCCGTGGGGATGGCGGAGATCTTCTCCACCTTCATGGCCGGAGCCAAAGCGTTCTGGTACCATTTCGCCATTTTGTTCGAGGCGGTCTTTATCTTGACCACCGTCGATGCCGGCACGCGCATCGGACGCTTCATTCTGCAGGATCTCATCGGCAACATCTACAAGCCGTTCGCCCGCACCGAAAATTACGCCAACAACGTCGTCGCTTCGGCGCTGTTTACGGCGGCCTGGGCCTACTTCCTGTATCAAGGGGCGGTCGATCCGTTCGGCGGAATCAACTCCTTGTGGGCGCTCTTCGGCATTTCCAACCAGATGCTGGCGGCGATCGCGCTGGCCATCGGCACGACGGTGATCATCAAGATGGGCAAAGCGCGTTATGCGTGGGTGACCTTCGTGCCCTTCGCCTGGCTCGCGGTGACGACGCTGACCGCCGCGTCGATGAAACTGTTTTCCGGCCAACCGGCGATCGGCTTTTTGGCCCACGCCGCCAAATATCAGGCGGGCATCGACCGCGGCGAGGTGATGGCGCCGGCGAAAGACATGGGCGTCATGCATCAGATCGTTTTCAACGACCGCCTGGATGCGATCGTCACCGCCTTTTTCATCATCGTCGTGGTGACCCTCGTCCTAAACGCGTTCATCCTCTGGTACCGCATCCTGATCCAGAGACAGTCTTACACGCTGATGGAATCGCCTTTTGTGGCGTCGAGACGGTAAGCCCGTCGGCGGCGGACGGTCAACCGGCCTAAAACGGTCGACGCGCGCTTCGTGCGCTCGCGACGGCGCGCACGGAGCGCGCCGGAACGCAGGGAAAGGAGGCAGATCGGGATGCGCGCTTGGGAACAGATGAAAACGGCCGTCAAAACGGTCTCGCGGCATTGCAAGACGATCTTCGGCATGCCCAACTATGAGCGGTATCTCGAGCATCATCGCACGCATCACCCGGATGAGCCGCCGATGAGCGAACGGGAATATTACGTGTACGCGCTCCAAAACCGCTACGCCGACGGGAAAGCGAACCGCTGCTGTTGAAAGACACGGCGGCGCCGCCGGTGGGCGGTGACGTTCGACGGGGTGTCAAAAACCGGATCTCCTTCGTCGGAGATCCGGTTTTTGGGTCCCGTTCGGTTTACTTCAAGATCTCGGTGACGACGCCGGCGCCGACCGTCCGTCCGCCTTCACGAATGGCAAAGCGCGTTCCGGCCTCGATGGCGATCGGGCTGATGAGCTCCACTTCGAGGTTTACGTTGTCGCCGGGCATGACCATCTCGACGCCGTCCGGGAGCTTGATGTCGCCGGTCACGTCGGTCGTGCGGAAGTAAAACTGCGGACGGTAACCGCTGAAGAACGGCTTGTGGCGGCCGCCTTCTTCCCTCGTCAAGACGTACACTTCGCATTTGAACTTGGTGTGCGGGGTGATCGAGCCGGGCTTGGCGAGCACTTGGCCGCGTTCGACGTCCTGGCGATCGATGCCGCGAAGCAAAACGCCGATGTTGTCGCCGGCCTGTGCCTGATCGAGGATTTTGCGGAACATCTCGACGCCGGTGACGGTCGTCTTCTTCGGCTCATCGGTAAAGCCGACGATCTCCACTTCGTCGCCGACCTTCACCACGCCGCGCTCGACGCGACCGGTGGCCACCGTACCGCGGCCGGTGATCGTGAACACGTCTTCCACCGGCATGAGGAACGGTTTGTCCGTCTCGCGTTCCGGCGTCGGGATGTACTCGTCGACGGCGTTCATGAGCTCGAGAATCTTCTGGCTCCAGTCGCTGTCCGGGTTCTCCAGCGCCTTCAAAGCCGAACCGCGGATGACGGGCACGTCGTCGCCCGGGAAGCCGTATTGGTTGAGCAGGTCGCGCACTTCCATCTCGACGAGTTCGAGCAGCTCCTCGTCGTCCACCATGTCCACCTTGTTCAAGAAGACGACGATGTACGGCACGCCGACCTGGCGGGCGAGCAAGATGTGCTCCCGGGTCTGCGGCATCGGACCGTCGGCGGCGAGACCACCAGGATGGCGCCGTCCATCTGCGCCGCGCCGGTGATCATGTTCTTCACGTAGTCGGCGTGGCCCGGGGCGTCGATGTGCGCGTAGTGGCGCTTGTCCGTCTCATACTCGACGTGCGAGACGTTGATCGTAATCCCGCGCGCCTTCTCTTCCGGGGCGTTGTCGATCTGGTCGTAGGCGCGCGCCTCGGCCTTGCCCTGGCGGGCGAGAACGGTGGTGATCGCCGCGGTGAGCGTCGTCTTGCCGTGGTCGACGTGACCGATGGTGCCGATGTTGACGTGCGGCTTGGTGCGTTCGAATTTCGCTTTGGCCATGCGTGGCTTCCTCCTTCATTCATCTCGTTTTTATGATAAGCCCGCGCACCTCGGGGCGCAAGCTTTTTGGGAACGTCGGATCAGGCGCCCTTTTGCTTGTCGACGATGTCTTTGGCCACGTTCTGCGGCACTTCCTCATAGTGGCTGAACTGCATGACGTACGTGCCGCGGCCCTGGGTGCGGGAGCGAAGGTTCGTGGCATAGCCGAACATCTCGGCGAGCGGGACGTAGCCCCGGACGACCTGCGCGCCGGCGCGCGTCTCCATGCCTTCGATGCGCCCGCGGCGGGCGTTGATGTCGCCGATGATGTCGCCCATGAACTCCTCCGGCACCGTCACCTCGATCTTGAAAATCGGCTCCAAGAGCACCGGATCGCAGTGCTTGGCCGCTTCCTTGAGGGCCATCGAGGCGGCGATCTTGAAGGCCATCTCCGAAGAATCGACTTCGTGGTACGATCCGTCGAACAGCGTCGCCTTGATGTCGATCAGCGGGTAACCGGCCAGCACTCCGTTTTGCATCGCCTCTTCGATGCCCGCCTGGACCGCCGGGACGTATTCTTTCGGCACCACGCCGCCGACGATCTTGTTCTCGAAGACGAAACCCGTACCGCGCGGAAGCGGCTCGAATTCGATCCACACGTGCCCGTATTGCCCCCGGCCGCCGGATTGGCGGATGTACTTGCCTTCCGCTTTGGCCGCGCGGCGGAACGTCTCCTTGTAGGCGACCTGCGGGGCGCCGACGTTCGCCTCGACCTTGAACTCCCGCCGCAAGCGGTCGACGATGATCTCGAGGTGCAGCTCGCCCATCCCGGCGATGATCGTCTGCCCGGTCTCTTCGTCGGTCCAAGTGCGGAACGTCGGATCTTCTTCGGCGAGTTTCGCCAGGGCGAGGCCGAGCCTGTCTTGGTCGGCCTTCGTCTTCGGCTCGATGGCGATGTTGATCACCGGGTCCGGGAAATGCATCGACTCCAGGACGATCGGATGTTTCTCGTCGGCCAGCGTGTCGCCGGTGGTGGTGTCCTTAAGACCGACGACGGCGGCGATGTCCCCGGCGTAGACGCGGTCGATCTCCTGACGGTGGTTGGCGTGCATCTGAAGCAGACGGCCGATGCGTTCGCGCTTGCCCTTCGTAAAGTTCATCACGTACGTGCCGCTCTCCAACACGCCGGAGTAGACCCGAATAAAGGTGAGCTTGCCGACGAACGGATCGGTCATGATCTTAAAAGCAAGCGCGCTGAACGGCTCGTCGTCCGACGAATGACGCTCCAGCGGTTCTTCCGTCTCCGGATGCACGCCTTTGATCGACGGGATGTCGACCGGCGACGGGAGGTAATCGACGACGGCGTCGAGGAGCGGCTGTACGCCTTTGTTGCGGTAGCTCGATCCGCACAGCACCGGCGTGAGCTTGAGCTCCACCGTGCCTTTGCGGAGCGCCCGCTTGATCTCGTCGGCGGTGACCTCTTCTCCCTCGAGGTACTTCATCATCACGTCTTCATCGACGTCGGCGACGGCCTCGAGGAGTTTCCCGTGCCATTCGTCGGCCAGGTTCTTGAGTTCATCGGGGATGGGCCCGGCCTCGGTCCGCGTCCCGAGGTCGTCGGTGTACGTGTAGGCTTCCATCTTCACCAGATCGACGATGCCGCGAAACGAATCCTCAGCGCCGATCGGGAGTTGTATGGGTACCGGGTTGGCCCCCAGCCGCTCGCGGATTTGCGCCACGACGGCGAGGAAATCGGCGCCGATGATGTCCATCTTGTTCACGTAGGCGATGCGCGGCACGCCGTAACGGTCGGCTTGGCGCCAGACGGTCTCGGATTGCGGTTCGACGCCTTCTTTGGCGCTGAAGATGGCGATCGCCCCGTCGAGGA
The DNA here is from genome assembly GCA_014896255.1 of Hydrogenibacillus sp. Lineage (GTDB taxonomy): Bacteria > Bacillota > Bacilli > Thermicanales > DSM-22653 > Hydrogenibacillus. Next base: position 31,746 of record JADBKT010000035.1, on the reverse strand, counting down.
CGCGCAGCGAGCGTTCCACTTCGACGGTAAAATCGACGTGGCCCGGGGTATCGATGATGTTGATGCGGTGCCCTTTCCACGCCGCCGTCGTCGCCGCCGAGGTGATCGTGATGCCGCGTTCTTGTTCCTGCGCCATCCAGTCCATCGTCGCCGTGCCTTCGTGCGTCTCGCCGAGCTTATGGACGCGTCCGGTGTAGAAGAGGATGCGCTCCGTCGTCGTCGTCTTGCCGGCGTCGATGTGTGCCATGATACCGATGTTGCGCGTTTTTTCCAGAGGGAACTCCCTGGGCATAACGACCTTCCTCTCAGCCTGTGCGTTTGGACCTCGGTCTCGGTGCGGCGGTTACCAGCGATAATGCGCAAACGCGCGGTTGGCTTCGGCCATCTTGTGCGTGTCTTCGCGCTTTTTCACCGCGCCGCCGACGTTGTTGGCGGCGTCGATGATCTCCCCGGCCAACCGTTCTTGCATCGTCTTTTCATGGCGCATCCGCGCGTACTGCACGATCCAGCGCAGCGCGAGCGATACCCGGCGTTCCGGACGCACTTCGATCGGCACTTGATAGTTGGCGCCGCCGACGCGTCGGGCACGCACCTCGAGCACCGGCATGACGTTTTTGAGCGCGGCGTCGAACACTTCCAGCGGATCTTTTCCCGTCCGTTCGCGAACGATGTCGAACGCTTCATAGAGGATGCGCTGGGCGACGCCTTTTTTGCCGTCATACATCAGCCGGTTGATGAGACGCGTGACGAGTTTGCTGTTGTAGATCGGGTCCGGCAGCACATCGCGGCGCGGTACCGGTCCTTTACGCGGCATTCTCGCCCCTCCTTTTCCACGCGCTTCGGGCGCGTCATCGTTGTCGTTCAAGGCGCTCGTTCAAAGCGCGGGATGATGATGCGCGCATCACTTCTTGGCTTCTTTCGGTCGCTTGGCCCCGTACTTGGAGCGCCCCTGCTTGCGGTTGGCCACGCCGGCGGCATCCAGCGCCCCGCGGATGACTTTGTACCGCACTCCCGGAAGGTCCTTGACGCGGCCGCCGCGGATGAGGACGACGCTGTGTTCCTGCAGGTTGTGGCCGATGCCGGGGATGTACGCCGTCACTTCGACGCCGTTGGTGAGCCGTACACGGGCGTACTTGCGCAACGCCGAGTTCGGCTTCTTCGGCGTCATCGTCCCGACGCGCGTGCACACGCCCCGCTTTTGCGGCGACGGCAGTTCGCGCGTCTCCTTGCGCAGGCTGTTGTAGCTTCTCAGAAGCGCCGGAGCTTTGGACTTGGTCTTGATACGCTCCCGGCCCTTGCGCACGAGTTGGTTGATGGTGGGCATGCGCGCACCTCCTTTGTTTATGGTCACAGATCCGGGCGGTTCATCATTGGGCGCAAAGAAACCGGCGGAGCGCTTACTCCGCCCGGCGCTTACGCTTAACCCTCGGATCGTTCGACATCCACAACGGGAACGGCGACGACGCTCGCCGCGACGTCGATGCCCGCAGCGCGCCCCAGGCGTTGCATCGAATCGACGGTGTACACCGGGATGCCGCGCGTGCGTGCCCGTTCGGCGACCGGCGCGGTGATGTCGGCCGCCGCGTCTTGGGCGATGACGACGGCGATGGGTTCGCCTTGTTCGATGGCCCGGAGCACCTGGCGCACGCCGACGATCCGACGGCGGGCGTTTTTCACCCGATCGTACACCGCTTCCGCCTCCCGCTTGCAGTTTGGCACGCCTCATATCATACATCGACGCCGGAGGGATTGTCAATCGGTTGAACGGAAGGAGAACGGCTCATCAGACGCCGGCGGCGTCCGTCGTTTTCGCCACCGCCCGCACGTGCGGCGTTTTGGGCGCGACGTCGATCTGTCGGTAGAAGCGCATCCCCGTGCCGGCCGGGATGAGCTTGCCGATGATGACGTTCTCTTTGAGGCCCAGCAGTTCGTCGCGCTTGCCCTTGATCGCCGCGTCGGTCAGCACCCGCGTCGTCTCTTGGAAGGACGCGGCGGACAAGAAGGAATCGGTCTCCAGCGACGCCTTGGTGATGCCGAGGATGATCGGCCGAGCCACAGCCGGGTTCTTGCCGCTCCGGATGGCCTCGCGGTTCGCCGCTTCAAAATCGTGTACATCGATGATCGTGCCGGTGAGGAGGTCGGTGTTGCCGGAGTGGATGATGCGCACCTTGCGCATCATCTGGCGGATCATGATCTCGATGTGCTTGTCGTTGATCTCCACGCCCTGCATCCGGTACACCTTCTGCACTTCGCGCAGGATGTATTCCTGCGTGGCGCGGGTGCCTTGGATGCGCAAGATGTCCTTCGGATCGATCGGCCCTTCGGTGAGCTCACGACCGGCCTCGACCGTGTCGCCGACGGCGACGACGAGCCGGGAGCCGTACGGCACGGCGTACACTTTGGTCTCCACGTCGCCTTTGATTTCGATTTCGCGCTTGTCGCGACCGTCGCGGATATCGACGACTTCGCCGCGGATCTCGCTCACCACCGCCTGGCCTTTGGGGCTCCGCGCTTCGAACAGCTCCTGCACGCGGGGCAGACCTTGGGTGATGTCGTCGCCGGCCACGCCGCCGGTGTGGAACGTCCGCATCGTGAGCTGCGTCCCCGGCTCGCCGATGGACTGCGCGGCGATCGTGCCGACCGCCTCGCCGATCTCCACCTGCCGCCCGGTGGCCAGATCGCGGCCGTAACACTTCTTGCAGACGCCGTGATGCGTACGGCAGGTGAGCACGGAGCGGATGCGTACCTTCTCGATGCCGGCTTCGACGATGCGTCGGGCGATGGCGTCGGTGATGAGCTCGTTCGGCCGGACGAGCACTTCCCCGGTGCGCGGGTCGCGGACCGTTTCGAAGGCCGTCCGTCCGGCGATGCGGTCGAAGAGGTTGGTGATCTCTTCCGGCCCGACGCGGATGGCGGTGACGTCGATCCCCTGGTCGGTGCCGCAGTCTTCCTCGCGGACGATGACGTCTTGCGCCACGTCGACGAGACGCCGGGTGAGGTATCCGGAGTCGGCCGTCCGGAGCGCCGTGTCGGCGAGCCCTTTGCGGGCGCCGTGGGTGGAGATGAAATACTCGAGGACGGTAAGCCCCTCGCGGAAGCTCGTCTTGATCGGCTGCTCGATGATCCGTCCCGACGGGTTGGCCATAAGCCCCCGCATCCCGGCGAGCTGGGTGAAGTTCGAGGCGTTGCCGCGGGCGCCGGAAGTGGACATCATGTTGATCGGGTTGAACGGCTCGAGGCTGGCGAGGAGCTTCTCCTGAATCTCGTCTTTGGCCTTGCTCCAGATGGAGATGACGCGGTTGTAACGCTCTTCATCGGTGATGAGCCCGCGGCGGTATTGCATGAGCACGGTGTTGACCGCCTGCTCGGCCCGCTCGAGGATTTCCTTTTTCTCCTCCAGGACGACGATGTCGGAGGCGGCGATGGTCACCCCGGCGCGGGTCGAGAAACGGAAACCGATGTCTTTGATGCGGTCCAAGATTTCGGACGTCGTCGTCGTGCCGTACCGCTCGTAACAGATGGAGATGATCTTGCCCAGATCTTTTTTCTTCAGCGCTTCGGTGGCCGGCAACCCGCGGATGACGGCGCGCACGTCGACGCCCCGTTCGTAGATGAGGAAGGACGGGTCGACGCCGCCGAGCGCATCGCCTTTCATCGGCGCGTTGATGTACGGCAAATCCTCCGGGAAAATTTCGTTGAACAAGATTTTGCCGACGGTGGTGATGAGCCGCGCCTCTTTTTCCGCTTCGCTGAACGACGTTTTCTTCAGCGCGCGGACCGGGAGGACGATACGCGCATGCAGCTCGATCTCGCCCGTGTCATAGGCCATGATCGCCTCTTCCGGGGTGCTGAACAGACGCCCTTCGCCCCGAGCGCCGGGTTTTTCCATGGTCAGATAGTAATTGCCGAGGACCATGTCCTGCGTCGGGGTGACGACGGGTTTGCCGTCTTTCGGGTTCAAGATGTTCTGAGCGGCAAGCATGAGGATGCGCGCTTCGGCCTGCGCTTCGGCGGACAAGGGGACGTGCACGGCCATCTGGTCGCCGTCGAAGTCGGCGTTGTACGCCGTGCAGACGAGGGGGTGCAGGCGGATGGCCCGCCCTTCGACGAGCACCGGTTCAAAAGCCTGAATGCCCAACCGGTGGAGCGTCGGGGCGCGGTTCAAAAGCACCGGGTGCTCGCGGATGACGTCTTCCAGGACGTCCCACACTTCCGGTCGCACGCGCTCGACTTTGCGCTTGGCGTTTTTGATGTTCGAGGCGTAGCCGCGCTTCACCAATTCCCGCATGACGAACGGCTTGAAGAGCTCTAAGGCCATCTCTTTCGGCAGCCCGCACTGCGTCATCTTCAGGTTCGGACCGACGACGATGACCGAACGGCCGGAGTAGTCGACGCGCTTGCCGAGGAGGTTCTGCCGGAAGCGCCCCTGCTTGCCCTTGAGCATGTGGGAAAGCGACTTTAAGGGCCGGTTCCCGGCGCCGGTCACGGGGCGACCGCGACGGCCGTTGTCGATGAGCGCGTCAACCGCCTCCTGCAGCATGCGCTTTTCGTTTTGCACGATGATCTCCGGCGCCTCGAGCTCCAAAAGGCGCTTCAAGCGGTTGTTGCGGTTGATGACCCGGCGGTAGAGGTCGTTTAAGTCGGAGGTGGCGAAGCGGCCGCCGTCGAGCTGCACCATCGGCCGGAGATCCGGCGGGATGACGGGGAGCACCTCCAGGATCATCCACTCCGGCCGGTTGCCCGAGGCGCGGAACGCCTCGAGCACCTCCAGACGGCGGATGATGCGCGTCCGCTTTTGACCCTGGGCTTTGAGCAGCTCGTCTTTGAGCTGTTCGATTTCTTTGTCCAGGTCGATCTCCTGAAGGAGCTTCTTCACCGCCTCGGCGCCCATCTCGGCGCGGAAGGCATCCCCGTATTTTTCGCGGTAGCTGCGATATTCTTTTTCGGATAGGAGCTGTTTTTTCTCAAGCGGCGTGATGCCCGGGTCCGTGACGACGTACGAGGCAAAGTAGATGACTTCCTCCAGCGCCCGCGGCGACATGTCCAGGACGAGGCCCATGCGGCTCGGGATGCCCTTCAAAAACCAGATGTGCGACACCGGCGCGGCGAGCTCGATGTGCCCCATCCGCTCGCGACGCACTTTGGCCCGCGTCACTTCGACGCCGCAACGGTCGCAGACGACGCCCTTGTAACGGACGCGCTTGTATTTGCCGCAGGCACACTCCCAGTCCTTCGTCGGGCCGAAGATCTTCTCGCAGAAAAGACCTTCTTTTTCCGGCCGGAGGGTGCGGTAGTTGATCGTCTCCGGCTTTTTGACCTCGCCGTGCGACCAGGAGCGGATCTTGTCCGGTGAAGCGAGGCTGATCTGCATAAACTCAAAGTGGTTGACGTCCACGGTCGTCCCTCCTCGCACGTCCCGTTCATCCTACTCGCAAACTCGCGCGTCTTCACCCTTCGCCGTCTTCGCCGCTTCCTCCGGACGTGAGATAGACCATCTTTTCGACGTGCACGTGCGGATCGTCGTCCTCTTCCAGTTCCTTGATCTCGATTTCCTGTTCGTCCTTGGACAAGATCTTGACGTCCAAGGCGAGGCTCTGCAGCTCTTTGATCAGCACTTTGAAGGACTCCGGCACGCCCGGTTCGGGGATGTTCTCGCCTTTGACGATCGCCTCGTACGTCTTGACGCGGCCGACGACGTCGTCGGACTTGACGGTGAGGATTTCCTGCAACGTATGCGCCGCGCCGTACGCCTCCAGTGCCCACACTTCCATCTCGCCGAATCGCTGTCCGCCGAATTGCGCCTTCCCGCCGAGGGGCTGCTGGGTGACGAGGGAATACGGGCCGGTGGAGCGGGCGTGGATCTTGTCGTCGACGAGGTGGGCGAGCTTGAGCATGTAGATGATGCCGACGGTGACGCGGTGGTCGAACGGTTCTCCGGTTCGCCCGTCGTAGAGCACCATCTTGCCGTCCCGCGGGAGCCCCGCTTCTTCCAGCGCGTCCCAGATGTCGTATTCGTTCGCGCCGTCGAAGACGGGGGTGGCCATGTGCAGGCCGAGGGCGCGGGCGGCCATGCCGAGGTGCGTCTCGAGGATCTGCCCGATGTTCATCCGCGACGGAACGCCGAGGGGGTTTAGGACGATGTCCACGGGCGTGCCGTCAGGCAAAAAGGGCATGTCTTCCACCGGCAAAATGCGGGAGACGACGCCTTTGTTGCCATGGCGCCCGGCCATCTTGTCGCCGACGGAGATCTTCCGCTTTTGCGCCACGTACACCCGCACCAGCTCGGTCACGCCCGGCGGCAGCTCATCGCCGTTTTCGCGCTTGAACACCTTCACGTCAACGACGATGCCGGCGCCGCCGTGCGGCACCTTGAGCGAGGTGTCGCGCACTTCGCGCGCCTTTTCACCGAAAATGGCGTGAAGCAGGCGTTCTTCGGCGGTCAGCTCGGTCATGCCCTTCGGCGTCACCTTGCCGACCAGGATGTCGCCGTCTTTGACTTCCGCGCCGATGCGCACGATGCCCCGTTCGTCCAAGTTCTTGAGAGCCTCTTCGCTGACGTTGGGAATGTCCCGGGTAATCTCTTCCGGTCCGAGCTTCGTCTCCCGGGCTTCGGTCTCGTATTCTTCGATGTGGATGGAGGTGTAGACGTCCTCTTTGACGAGGCGCTCGCTGAGCAGGATGGCGTCTTCGTAGTTGTAGCCTTCCCACGTCATGAAGGCGACGAGGACGTTCCGGCCCAGGGCGAGTTCTCCCTCATCGGTGGACGGGCCGTCGGCCAGGATGTCACCGGCGCGGACGACGTCGCCGACCTTGACCTTCGGTCGCTGGTTCAAGCACGTGCCTTGGTTGGAGCGGCGGAATTTGTACAGGCGGTATTTGTCGAGCTCCCCGCGCTCACCGTCCTTCGTGATGCGCCGGACCCAAATCTCCCGGGCGTCGACGCGTTCGACGACGCCGTCCTGCTTGGCGACGACGAGCACCCCGGAATCGAACGCCACGCGATGCTCGATGCCGGTGCCCACCAGCGGCGCCTCAGGGACGAGAAGCGGCACGGCCTGGCGCTGCATGTTGGCCCCCATGAGCGCGCGGTTGGCGTCGTCGTTTTCGAGGAACGGGATGCAAGAAGTGGCCACGGAGAAGACCTGCTTGGGGCTGACGTCCATGAAGTCGACCTCGTCGCGCGGGACGGTGACGATTTCCCCGTGCCGGCGGACGACCACCTGCGCCTCGGCGATGCGTCCTTCTTCATCGAGCGGCGTGTTGGCCGGGGCGATGGTGTACAGCTCTTCCTCGTCGGCGGTGAGATAGACGATTTCGTCCGTCACCAGATGCGTCTTCGGGTCGATGCGTCGATACGGCGTCTCGATGAACCCGTATTCGTTCACCCGGGCGAAAGTGGAAAGCGTGTTGATGAGCCCGATGTTCGGCCCTTCCGGCGTCTCGATCGGACACATCCGCCCGTAGTGGGACGGGTGCACGTCGCGCACTTCGAAGCCGGCCCGCTCGCGGGTGAGCCCCCCCGGCCCCAAGGCCGACAGGCGGCGCTTGTTGGTGAGCTCGGCCAGCGGGTTCGTCTGATCCATGAATTGACTGAGCTGGCTGGAGCCGAAAAATTCCTTCACCGCAGCGATCACCGGGCGGATGTTGATCAAGGACGACGGCGTGAGCCCTTCCGCATCCTGGATCGACATGCGCTCGCGGACGACGCGCTCCATGCGCGCGAGTCCGATGCGGAACTGGTTCTGCAGCAGTTCGCCGACCGAACGGAGGCGGCGGTTGCCGAGGTGGTCGATGTCGTCGATCGCGCCGATGCCGTGGAACAAGTTGAAGAAATAATTCACCGCGGCGATGATGTCCGCCGGCGTGATGACCTTCACGTCGCGATCGATCTGACCGTTGCCGATCACTTTGACGATTTTGCCTTCTTCGGTATTGGAATAGAGATGGATGATCTGCAGCGGCACGTCGCCCGCTTCGGTCAGGCCGTAGCTCAAATGGTACACCTTCGTCCCGAGCCCCCGGTCGAGGTACGGGATGAGCCGATCGAGCGTCCGCCGGTCGATGACCTGCCCCGCTTCGACGAGTACCTCCCCGGTGTCCGGGTCGATGAGCGTCTCGGCGATGCGGTTGCCGAGCAGGCGGTTTTTGATGTGCAGCTTTTTGTTGATCTTGTACCGACCGACGTGGGCCAAGTTGTAGCGCTTCGGATCGAAAAAGCGGGAGTAGAGAAGACTGCGGGCGTTGTCCAACGTCGGCGGTTCGCCCGGCCGAAGACGTTCATATATCTCCAGGAGCGCCTTCTCCGTCGAATCGGTGTTGTCTTTTTCCAAGGTGCCGAGCACGTTCAGGTCTTCGCCGAGCAGATCGACGATGGCCTGATTCGTCCCGAATCCGAGCGCGCGGAGGAGCACCGTCACCGGCAGTTTGCGCGTGCGGTCGATGCGCGTGTAGACGGCATCCCGCGGGTCCGACTCGAACTCGAGCCATGCCCCGCGGTTGGGGATGACGGTGGCGCTGTACATCACCTTGCCGTTTTTGTCCACCTTCTGGCTGTAGTAGACGCTCGGCGAGCGGACGAGCTGGGTGACGATGACGCGTTCCGCGCCGTTGATGATGAAGGTGCCCGTCTCGGTCATGAGCGGCAGGTCGCCCATGAACACTTCCTGCTCTTTCACTTCACCCGTCTGGCGGTTGATGAGCCGCGCTTTTACGCGAAGCGGGGCCGCGTACGTGACGTCGCGCTCTTTACTTTCTTCGACGGTGTATTTGGGTTCCCCCAGCGTATAATCGATGAACTCGAGGTGCAGGTTGCCGGCAAAATCCTGGATCGGTGAGATTTCTTGAAACAGCTCCCTTAAGCCTTCCGCCAAAAACCACCGATATGAAGCGAGCTGGATCTCGATCAAATTCGGCAGTTCGAGCACTTCGCGGGTCCGCGAATAGGTGCGCCGCATACGGCGGCCAAACCGGGCGAGCTTGCCTGCCAATCACCTTCACCTCTTCGCTCGTTGATGAGGACTTGTGTCGTTCATCCAGAGCATTCTATCCAAAGCGGGAAGCGGTTAACCAAAAAAAGGCAAAAAAAGAGCCCTGCAATCGACTTGGCATTTTTAAACGATACCACTTGACAAACGCAAAGTCAATACTTTATTCGCTTTTTACAGCCTGTAAAATTTGGTATCCCTTTTTACGGCGAACGCGCGTCACCGCCCCGAAGATGGCTTCGAGCGCCCGGGCGTGCGAATCGGCGCCGTGCTTTTGTTGCACGACGGTCCACAGGGATCCGCCGGCGACGAGGACGTCGGCCGCCTCTCGATACAGGCGAAAGACGACCGCCTTCCCGGCACGAATGGGCGGATTGGTGACGACGACGTCGAACGCCTCCCCGCGGACGGCGTGCGTGCCGTCGCTCCAAAGGACGCGGACGTTCGAAAGACCGTTTTGCCGGGCATTCGCCGCGGCCAGTTGGACGGCGCGCGCGTTGATCTCGACGAGCGTCAGGCGGGCGTGCGGATAAAGCGCCGCCAGCGAAAGGCCGATCGCGCCGTAGCCGGCGCCGAGGTCGAGGACGCGGGCGCCTTGCGGGACGATCACGGTTTCGATGATGAGCGCACTTCCGAAATCGACGCCGTCTTTGGAAAACACGCCGTGGTCCGCCGTAAACTGAAGCGTCCGCGCGCCGACCCGAAAGTGAAACGTCCGCGGCCGGCTGGGAAGATCCGGCCGCTCGCGAAAATAGTGATCCACGCTTTCCCTCCCGCGCGCCCAAACGTCATGAAGCCGCGCATCAAACCCGCGCATCGCACGACCGACGGCGAAGCACGGAAAAGGGGGAGCATCCGCTCCCCCTGGATCGTCTGTCGCGCACGGCGTTACTTGAGTTCGACCGTGGCGCCGGCTTCTTCGAGCTTTTTCTTAAGCTGCTCGGCTTCTTCCTTGGAAACGCCTTCTTTGATCGCTTTCGGCGCACCGTCGACGAGATCTTTCGCTTCTTTGAGACCGAGGCCGGTGATCTCGCGCACGACTTTGATCACGTTGATCTTGGACGCGCCGGCGTTCGCCAAAACGACGGTGAACTCGGTCTGTTCGGCCGCCGCCGGCGCTTCCCCGCCGGCCGCCGCCGGTGCCGCGGCGACGGCGACCGGCGCCACCGCGGAGACGCCGAACTCTTCTTCCAACGCTTTGACGAGCTCGTTCAGCTCGGTCACCTTCATGTTTTTGATCGCTTCGATGATCTGTGCAATTTCCATCGGCAGAACCTCCTCAACCTTTTTGTTCGGCGACGGCCTTCAAGCCGTGCATGAAGTTGCGAAGCGGCGTGTGCACGATGTTGCCGAGAACCCCGGCAATGCGATACAGCGGCGATTTGAAGCTGCCGACGACTTTGGCGATGAGCTCCTCCCGCGACGGGAGTTTGGCCAGCGCTTCGGTTTCTTCGGCGGAAAGCACTTTGCCTTCGAGCACGCCGGCTTTGATCTTGAGCGGCTCCATCTTCTTCTGCAGTTCGACGACGAGCTTCGCCGCGAGCACCGGGTCGACGGGGCTTACGACGACCGCCGTCGGCCCTTCGAGGTACGCGCTGAGCCCGCCCAGGCCGACCGCCTGTGCCGCGCGGGAGATGAGCGTGTTTTTGTACACTTTGAAGTGCACGCCCGCTTCGCGCATCCTTTTGCGCAGCTCGGTCATCTGCGCCACGTTGAGCCCCCGGTATTCGACGAGGACCGCGGCGGCACTTTTTCCCAGGTGTTCGACGAGCTCCTCGACGGCTTCGATTTTCGCGGCCGGAATCGGTTTTTGTCGAACGTACGATGCCACCCTCACACCTCCTTCAGTGAGCCAAAAAAGCCTTCCGTAAGACAGACGGAAGGCACGCGAGCGCCGGTCGACGGCCCGCTCTCGTTTGCCTCGGAAGGATGATTAAGCCCCAAAGGCCCCTTCTGTCTACGGCTCACCGATATTCCCTTGTGCGATCGACTCGCGCTCCCGCACCTTCGACGTCAGAGCGCCCCGGCGTCGACACGAATGCCGGGCCCCATGGTAGACGTGACCGTAACGTTTTTCAGGTAGACGCCTTTGGCCGCCGCCGGCTTGGCGCGTTTTAAGGCATCGATCACGGTCTGGAAATTGTCGACGAGCCGGTCGACGTCGAACGACACTTTGCCGATCGGCACGTGCACGTTGCCCTGCTTGTCGGTGCGATACTCGACTTTACCCGCTTTACTCTCCTGGACGGCGCGCGCGACATCAAACGTCACGGTCCCCGTCTTCGGGTTCGGCATGAGCCCCCGGGGGCCGAGCAACTTTCCGAGCTTGCCGACGGACGCCATCATGTCCGGCGTGGCGATGGCCACGTCAAAATCGAGCCAGCCGCCTTGGATCTTGGCGATCAAATCGTCGTCGCCGACAAAATCCGCCCCGGCCGCCTCCGCTTCCTTCGCCTTGTCCCCTTTGGCGAAGACGAGCACGCGCACCGTCTTGCCGGTCCCGTGCGGCAGCACGACCGCGCCGCGCACCTGCTGATCGGCCTTGCGCACATCCACGCCGAGACGGACGGCGAGTTCGACGGTGGCGTCAAAACGCACCGGTGACGTCTCCTTGACCAGCGCCAGCGCTTCGGCCGGCGCATATGCCTTCTCCGGGTCGATTTTCTTTGCGGCCTCGAGATATTTCTTGCCGCGTTTGGCCATGTCAGTCCCTCCTTGTGGTCCGTCGGGCCGCTTGGCCCTCCCACGATCGTGCCGCCGTGCGGCCGGCCATGAGCCGACTTCGCGCCGCGCGCGACGATAAGCAGGGCTCAGTCTTCGATGACGATGCCCATACTGCGGGCGGTCCCTTCGATCATGCGCATCGCCGCCTCGACGCTCGCCGCGTTCAAATCCGGCATCTTCAGCTCGGCGATTTCCCGCACCTTATCGCGCTTTATCGTCCCCACCTTACGCTTGTTCGGCTCACCCGAGCCGCTTTCGATCTTCGCCGCCTTTTTAAGCAGATCGCTCGCCGGCGGCGTCTTGGTGATGAACGTAAACGACCGGTCTTCGAACACGGTGATCTCGACCGGCACGATCATCCCCGTCTGCGCCTCGGTGCGGGCATTGAACTCCTTGACGAAGGCCATGATGTTGACCCCCGCCTGCCCGAGCGCCGGACCGACCGGCGGCGCCGGCGTCGCCTTCCCTGCCGGGATCTGCAGTTTGACGATCTTGACGACTTTTTTGGCCATCGGTTCACCTCCCCGCCCGTCAAACGCCAAACGAAGTCATCATACCACATCGTCGCGTCCGTGACAAGGAGGATCAGACCCGCTCGACGTGCGCGCCGTCGCATTCCACCGGCGTCTCCCGGCCGAACAGATCGATGAGCACGACGACCTTCCCGCGATCCGCATCGACGGCCTCCACGCGCCCGATGAGGTCGAAAAACGGCCCTTCGCGGACGCGCACGCGGTCGCCGACGGCGACCTCCAGACGCGGCCTCGCCTCCGCCATGCCCATCGAGCGCAAGATGCGTTCCGCTTCTTCGGGTAAAAGCGGAACCGGCTTGGAGCCGGCCCCGGTCGAACCGACAAAACCGGTCACGCCGGGCGTGTTGCGGACGACGTACCACGAATCGTCGGTCATCACCATCTCCACCAGCACATAACCCGGGAAGACCTTGCGCTGCACGGTCTTGGCCTTGCCGTCCTTGATCTCGCGCATCTCTTCGACGGGCACGACGATGCGAAAAATCTTATCCTGCATGCCCATCGACTCGACGCGCTTTTTCAAGTTGGCCTCGACCTTCTTTTCATATCCCGAGTACGTGTGGACGACGTACCACCGCTTTTCCGCGCTCACACCGAGGAGACCTCCTCTCCTCTCATTTCGGCCGAAAGGACCGACCGTCCGCGACATGCCGTCCGTCCGCGCGGCCATGCCACGACGGCATCGCTTAGCGCATGATGAACATCACGACGGCGCCGAGGACGATGTCCAGGACATAAAAAAACACGCTGAGCAAGGCGACGGTGATCAGGACGACGAGGGTGTAGGTGACGAGCTCGCGGCGCGTCGGCCACTTCACTTTCTTCAATTCTTGCCAGCTTTCGCGAAAATAACTCCCCGTCCGACGAAACCCGGCCCCGATCCGGGCGAGCACTCCCATTCACGACACTCCTTATCGCACTTCGCGGTGGACCGTATGGGCATTACAAAACTTACAGTACTTGCGAAATTCCAACCGGTCCGGGTGTTTCTTTTTGTTTTTCGCCGTCGAATAGTTGCGCTGCTTGCATTCCGTGCAGGCCAAGATGACTTGTACCCGCATGCGATCACCTCCTACAACTTCCGCCGCATAACCTAAAAAAACATATCATACCCTGCGGCGAATGTCAACGACAAACGCCGGTTCGCCACCGGCGTCGCTTGATCGCCGCCGTTCCCCAAAAATCAGGCTTCCACCCGATTCATCATCTGTCGTCCTTCAAACATGCGGACGAGCTTGCGTTTGACGCGCTGCAGGGCGTTGTCGATCGACTTCACATGGCGGTTGAGGTCGACGGCAATCTCCTCATAGGTGCGTCCATCCAAATATAGCATGAGCACGCGTTTTTCAAGGTCGCTCAAAATTTCGCTCATTTCGGCTTCGATGGCGAGATAATCCTCCCGATGGATCAGCACGTGCTCGGGGTCGTGGTGACCTTCATCCCCGATCACGTCGAGAAGCGTCCGCTCCGAGTCTTCGTCATACATCGGCTTGTCCAAGGAAACATAGGAGTTCAACGGGATATGCTTCTGGCGCGTGGCCATCTTCACCGCCGTGATCATCTGCCGCGTGATGCACATGTCCGCAAAGGCGCGAAACGACGTCGAGCGATCCGGCCGATAGTCGCGCACCGCCTTGTACAGGCCGATCATCCCTTCCTGGATGATGTCTTCTCGATCGGCCCCGATGAGAAAGTACGGGCGCGCCTTCGTCCGCACGAAGCCGCGGTACCGCTCGATGAGCCGATCCAACGCCACGCGGTCGCCTTCGTGGATAAGCGCGACGATCGCTTCGTCGCTCAAGGTCTCGTAGTTCGTTCGACCTTCGTCGCGTCCCACGGTAAAAGCCCCCAATCCTGCCGTGTACCGCCATTATAGCGCCGTTTGGGCCAAGCGTCAACGCGCCGCTCACTGCCTGCGATACTTCTCGAAAAACATCCGCACGTCCTCCGGCAAGCGCATCCATAGCGCCGGCCGTTCCCGCCCGCGCGAGCGCGCCTCGATCGCCGCCCGCACTTCACGGCGCAAGCCCATGACGTCCCGCCACAATTCATCTGCGCTGATGCGCCGCGCGCCGCCGCCGAGGGCAGAAAGCGCGACGAGCCGGTCGCTGGTGGCCACATACAGCTCTTCCGCCGCCCGTTCGCCCCTGTTTTGGCGGACGGCCTTTTCGATCCACGCGTCGGCCGTCTCGCCGTACGCCGTGTAGACGACGGAAAGACCGTGATAATCGAGACGCGTCTCCGGCTCCGGCGCACGATCGGCATCGAATACAACGGTCACGTCGTGCCCCGACGCGCGGGCATAATCGGCCAAAAGATCCAAAAGCGCCGTCCGCGCCAGCTCCAGCGCCTCGTCGCGCAGTGCAGAAAGCGGCGGCCACTGACCGATCATGTTGTAGCCGTCGACGATGATCACCGCCATGCCGCTTACCCGCCGATCGGCTCTCGCTGCCGAAGCGCTTCATACAAGAGCAGGGCGGCAGCGACGGAGACGTTCAGCGACTCGACGCCGGATTTCATCGGCAAACGCACGACGTCGTCCAAGTGGCGCCGGATGAGCGGGCGGATTCCCCGCCCTTCGCTGCCGACGACGATCGCCGCCTTGCCCGTGTAGTCGGCCTGGCGGTAGTCCCGCTCGGCGGCGGCGCTCGCCCCGATCAACCAAAACCCCGCCGCTTTCATCGCTTCCGCCAGGCGGACGAGGTTCGTCACCCGAGCCACAGGGAGCCGAAACACGGCCCCCGCCGACGCCTTGATCGCCGCCGGCGTAAGCCCGCCGCTTTGGTGTTTGGGCAACACGACGGCATCGGCGCCCGTGGCGGCGGCCGTACGGATGACGGCGCCGATGTTGTGCGGATCGGTCAGCCCGTCCAAAAGCACCCACAATGCCTGTTCCTTTGCTTCGGCGTCCCGGATGAGCGCCTCGGCGTCGGCGTACGGAAAGGGCGCCAAAAAGGCGATCACCCCTTGGTGGCGAAGCGCCGCGTAAGGCGCAAAGCGCGCCTTCGGGACGACGCGTACCGGAACGCCGCGTTCGCGGGCGCGCCTTTCCAGTGCGCTGCGAAACGGTCCGCCCACGCCCTCCTGAACCCAGATCTTGTGCACCGCCGCCCCGCCCTCGAGCGCCTCAAGCACGGCGTGACGGCCGATGACGGTCGTCTCTTCCACCCCTTCCGCCTCCTATGTCCGCCGAACGATGCGCACCCGTACGCCGTCCGGCGTATCTTCGAGCACGATGCCGCGCCTAAGCAGCGCCGCGCGGATGGCGTCGGCCCGGGCATAGTCCCGCGCTTTTCGCGCCGCCGACCGTTCTTCGATGAGCGCGCGCACCTCATCGTCCAACTCGGCTTCCGTTTCCTCGCCGAAAGCGATCCCGAGCGCTTCGCCGAACGCGTGAAAGCGCGCCAAAACGGCCTCCAGCGCCCCGCGGGTACGCTTTGCCTCGGCGCTTACGGCGTTCGCCAAACGGACGAGGTCGAATACGGCGGTGATGGCCTCCGGCGTGTTGAAATCGTCGTCCATGGCCGCTTCGAAGCGCGCTTCGATGGACTTGAGGGCCTGAAGAAGCGCGCCCTCCGCCGCGCCTTCCGACGCAGCGCCGAGGGCATGGCGGACGCCGCGCACCGCCGTATCGATCCGCTCGAGAGACGTTTGAGCCGATCGGATTGCCTCCGGATGATAGCGGAGCGGCTGGCGATAGTGGGTGTTCAAATACCAGAAGCGGAGCGCGCGACCGCCGACGTCGCGGATTGCGTCACGGACGAGGACGACGTTGCCGAGGGACTTGGACATTTTTGCCTCGTCGATCGTCACGTGCCCGTTGTGCAGCCAGTAGCGGACGAACGTTACGCCGGTGGCCGCTTCCGATTGGGCGATTTCGTTTTCGTGATGCGGAAAACACAAATCCTGCCCGCCGCCGTGGATGTCGAACGTCTCGCCCAAATACCGCATCGACATCGCCGAGCACTCGATGTGCCAGCCGGGCCGCCCCGGTCCCCAAGGGCTCGGAAAGGCTGCCTCCCCGTCCGTCTCCCGTTTCCAAAGGGCGAAATCCAAGGGGTTTTCCTTCCGCGTCCCCACTTCCACCCGGGCTCCGGCGAGAAGGTCCTCGATCGGCTGTTTGGACAGTTTTCCGTAGCCCGCGAAGCGCTCGACGCGAAAATAGACGTCGCCGCCCTGTTCATAGGCGTATCCTTTGGCCATGAGCCGTTCGATGAGGGCGACGATCTCCCGGATATGCCCGGTGACCCGCGGGGCATGCGTCGGGGGAAGCACGTTCAAGGCCCGGATGTCCGCTTCATACGCGGCGATATATCGCTCGGCGATCGTTTTCACCGTTTCGCCGGCTTCCCGCGCCGCGCGGATGATCCTGTCGTCGATGTCCGTATAATTTTGCACATACGTCACATCGTAACCGCGGGCCGAAAACCACCGCCGGACGGTGTCGAAGACGACCGACGCCCGGCCGTTGCCGATGTGGATGTAATGATATACCGTCGGCCCGCAGACGTACATCCTTACCTTGCCGGGCTCAAGCGGGACGAACGGTTCTTTTCGGCCGCTCAACGTATTGAAGAGAACAATCGCCAC
Organism: Hydrogenibacillus sp.; assembly: GCA_014896255.1. GTDB lineage: Bacteria > Bacillota > Bacilli > Thermicanales > DSM-22653 > Hydrogenibacillus. The sequence goes on along the minus strand of JADBKT010000035.1, from coordinate 14,915 downwards.
CGCAAACGCTCCTTTTCCTGTCCCTGTTCCTGTGCACCGCTTACGGCCGTCCCCAGATCGCGCCGCAGCGCGTCGAGCTCGGCGACGCGGGCTTCGAGGACGCCGATCGTTTCTTTCAATCGCGCGATCTCCGCGCGGAGTTCGTTGCAGTCTTCAAACACCGAATCCGGCAGATCGTTGTGATTGAGATCGACTTCCACGCGCCTTCCGTCCAGCACGACGACCCGTCCGGGGACGCCGACGACCGTCGAGCGCGGCGGAACGTCCTTGAGCACGACCGAACCGGCGCCGATCTTGGCGCAATCGCCGATGGTGATGTTGCCGAGCACCTTGGCTCCGCTGGAGACGAGCACGTTGTTGCCGAGCGTCGGATGCCGTTTGCCGGTCTCCTTGCCTGTCCCGCCGAGCGTCACCCCTTGGTAGAGGACGCAATCGTCGCCGATCTCGGCCGTCTCGCCGATCACGACGCCCATGCCGTGATCGATGAACAGGCGGCGGCCGATCTTGGCTCCGGGATGAATCTCGATGCCCGTCAAGAAACGCGCGACGAGGGAAAGCACGCGGGCCACGAGGCGCAGACGATGCCGCCACAGGAAATGACTCAATCGGTAAAACCAGACGGCGTGCAGGCCGGGATACGTGAGGAGCACGTCCAGCCAGTGGCGTGCCGCCGGATCCATGCGGCGAACGGTCTCGATGTCTTCGCGGATCATGCGAAAAATGCCGATCATCTCAGGCGGCACCTCCTTCGGCAACCGACAACTTCTTCAGCCTGCCGCGCGGGTAGAAACGATGAAGAAAAAACCGTCTCCCGCGAGACGGTTGACGGACGACGACGAGCCGCACATGCGCCCGAGGATGCCTTCCGCATCAGGCGCGATGATTTTCACGGTCGGTTTCATTGTACTGGTTTTGCGTCCATTGTTCAAGCCGTTCCAACGCCAGAACCAGGCGTCGCCGAACGCGGGCGGGACCGAGGAGGGAAAGCGTCCGATCGAGCTCCGGACCGTGCGCTTCACCCGTCGCCGCCAGGCGGACGGGCATGAACAAGGCGCGCCCCTTTTGCCCCGTTTCCGCCCGAACGGCTTGAAACAGCGCGCGCACGTCCTCGGGGACGAATTCACCTTCGCCGCCTCGCGCGTCCATCGCCCGGACAAAGGCCGAAAGGACGGCGCGGCTTTCCGGCGCGATCAAGAGCGAGCGCGCCTCCGCCTCGAGCGCCTGAACGTCGAGTACATCGTCGTCTTGGCGATAAAAACGCGCGGCGGCGTCGATGATCTCGCGCGCCGTGCCGAGTTCCCCCCGGACGAGGTCGACGACGGCGACGAACCGCCGCCACGTCGCCTCATCCGGCACCTCCGGAAGCCATCCGGCGCGCACGGCGTGCGGCAACGCCAAGCGGGCCAGATCTTCGCTCGAACGCGCTTTGTAGTACATCTGATTCATCCAGCGCAGCTTCGCGCGGTCGAAGACGGCCGGGCTTTTAGAGACGCGCTCGAGGGAAAAGCGCTCGATGAGTTCTGGAAGCGTAAACAGCTCCCGCTCCTCTTCCGGCGCCCAGCCGAGCAGGGCGAGAAAATTGACTAGCGCTTCCGGCAGCACGCCGAGCGCCCGATATTGTTCGACGAACTGTTCCAGCGTCTCGTCGCGCTTCGACATTTTCTGCCGTGCCTCGTTTAAGATGAGCGGCAGGTGGGCGAACGAAGGCGGCGTCCAGCCGTAAGCGCGATAGACGAGAAGCTGCTTCGGCGTGTTGGACAGGTGCTCCTCGCCGCGGATCACGTGGCTGATCCGCATCAGATGGTCGTCGACGACGACGGCGAAATTGTACGTCGGCATGCCGTCCTGCTTCATGAGCACGAAATCGTCCAAATCCGCCGAGCGAAAGACGACTTCGCCGCGGACGAGGTCGGAAAAAGCGATCCTCTCTTCGGCGGGCACCCGCAGGCGAACGGCGTGCGGTTCGCCGGAGGCCAGGCGGGCGCGCCGCTCCTTAGGCGTCAGGCGGGCACACGTCCCGTCGTAGCGCGGCACCTCCCCGCGGGATCGAGCCGCCTCCCGTTTCGCTTCCAACGTCGCATCGTCGCAAAAGCACGGATAGGCGAGATCGCGCTCGAGGAGTTCCTCGATGTGCGCCCGGTAGATCGAAAGCCGTTCGGAAGCGCGGTACGGCCCATACGGCCCACCGACGTCGATCGATTCATCCCACGACAGGCCGAGCCAGCGCAGCTGTTCGAGCTGATCGCCTTCCGCGCCCTCGACGTGCCGCTTGCGATCGGTGTCTTCGATGCGCACGATGAACGCGCCGCCGTGTTTGCGGGCGAACAAATAGTTGAACAACGCCGTGCGCGCCCCGCCGATGTGCAGATGCCCAGTCGGCGACGGCGCATAGCGTACCCGCACGTCGTTCAATCCGCACGGCCCCCTTCCAGCGCGTAAGCCCGCGCCGGATCGTCCGGCACGAGCAGGACGACGGCGTACGCGGCGATCCCTTCCTCCCGGCCGATCGCGCCCATGCGCTCCGCCGTCGTCGCCTTGATCCCGATCCGGCCTTCGTCCGCTTCGAACAGCGCCGCCAGGCGCCGCCGCATCTCCGGGACGTACGGCGAAAGCTTCGGCGCCTCGGCGACGACGGTCACATCGACATTGCCCAGCCGATAACCGTTTCGGCGCATCTCCGCGACCGCGCGGGCGACGATGTGCCGGCTGGAAAGATCCTTCGTCCTCGGGTCTCCGGGCGGAAACCACTGCCCGATGTCCCCGAGGGCGAGCGCCCCGAACACCGCATCGGCGACGGCGTGCAGCACGACGTCGGCGTCGGAATGCCCGGCAAGCCCCCGCGGGTGATCGACCGCCACACCGCCCAAGATGAGCGGCCGCTCTTCTACCAACCGATGGACGTCATATCCGAATCCGATGCGCATCCTCATCGCCTCCGCTCATACGCGCCGCCGTTCGCCGCCGGCGGCGAACGCCTCCGCCACCCAAAGATCGGACGCGGTCGTGATTTTGATGTTCGCTTCGTCCCCCGGCACGACGATCGTTTCCCGGCCTTCGCCTTCAAACAGCGTCGCCTCGTCCGTCACCTCGACGCCGGAGCGCTCGGCCTTCTCGAGCGCCAAAACGAGCGCCGCGCGGGGAAAGCCCTGCGGCGTCTGTGCGGCATACAGCGCCTCACGCGGCGGCGTCTCCACTACGCGCCCCCGCCCGGCATCGGTTCCGGACACACGCTTGATCGTCTCTTTCACCGGAAGCGCCGGAACGACGGCGCGATCCGGCGCCAGCGCGTCCGTCACCCGCTCGATGAGCGCAGGCGTGACAAACGGCCGCGCCGCATCGTGCACGAGGACGTAGTCGATCCCCGGCGGGAGCGCCAAGACGCCCAGCCGGACGCTGTCCTGCCGCCTTCGGCCGCCGTCCGCCAGATGAACGCCGCGGATCCCTTCCGCCTTAAGGAGCTCCTCCGTACGCGCCCGCTCTTCCGGATGTACGACGAGTACGACCGTCTCCGGTCCGAGCTGCGACAAAAACACCTCCAACGACCAGAGGAAAAGCGGTCGCCCGCGAAGCGGAACGTACGCCTTGCGTAACGTCGCACCGAGCCGTGTGCCTTCGCCGGCGGCGACGATGACCGCGCCGACGTTTGCCTTCAACCGATCACACCCCTTGCCCGACATCGCCGGATGTTCGTTCGCTCCGGACAATCTGCCTTTCATTGTATGCCAAAGCCCGATACAAAGCAAAAAAGCGCGCCGCTTCGCGGCGCGCCGATCGTCTCTCCGGCGTCCCATTTACAGCGCCTTTTCTAACAGCTTCGGTTTGGCGAACACCATGCGCCCGGCCGACGTCTGTAAGACGGACGTGACGAGCACGCCGATGTGCTCCCCGATGAATTCCTTGCCGCCTTCGACGACGATCATCGTCCCGTCGTCCAGATAAGCGACGCCTTGGCCGTATTCCTTGCCGTCCTTGATGACGTGCACAACGAGCTCTTCGCCGGGCAGGACGATCGGTTTCAAGGCATTCGCCAGATCGTTGACGTTGAGCACGGGAATGCCCTGCAGCTCGCACACCTTGTTCAAGTTAAAATCATTGGTGACGATCTTCGCGCCGATCTCCTTGGCCAACTTGATGAGCTTCGTGTCCACCTCGTGGACATCGTCCACGTCGCGATCGAGAATGACGACCTTGACGTGCTTGCTCTTTTGCATGCGCTTCAAAATGTCCAGCCCCCGCCGTCCGCGGTTGCGCTTCAACATGTCCGACGAATCGGCGATATGCTGCAACTCTTCCAGGACAAATTCGGGAACGATGAGCGTCCCTTCGATGAAGCCGGTCTCCACCACGTCGGCGATGCGCCCGTCGATGATCACGCTGGTATCAAGCAATTTTGGCTCGCCGACTTTTTTGTCCGCGCGTTCCGCCCGCTCGCCGGAACGCTCCGCCTTCTCCGATCGCTCTTTGAGGCGGGAAAGCGAAAAAAATTGGATGAGTTCGTCTTTCTTCTTATACCCGACGGTAAAGCCGAGATAGGCGAGCAGGAGAGAGAGAAAAATGGGAATGAATTCACCGGCGATCGGAATCTGTTTGAGGGGCAAGAACAACAAGAAGGCGACGATAAGGCCGACGATCATGCCCAGCGTGCCGAACAACAGGTCGCTCACGTGCAGGCGCACGAGACGTTCCTCGGCGCGTTTGAAGGCCCGTTCGACGGCATCGCTTGTCCAGACGACGGCGGCCAAAAAGAGGAAGGCACCGATGCCGGCGCCGATGTATTTCGGATACGACACCCTGCCGGTCGCCAGCCACGGGTCGAGCGCGGCAAAGAGCAACGGGAAAAAGTGGTAACCGAGAGCGGCACCCAAGACGAGAAAAAACGCCTGCATCAGGCGGCGGATGAGCACATCGCTTCACCTCCTATACGGTTAATCTTAGCATGGCCAGGAAGAACGTTCGCCAAACGTACCATGAAAAATTATTCGTTCGTTCCCAATACGCAGCGGCTCACCCACGCTTCGGCTTCCGCCTCGGCCATGTTTTGCGACAAGACGATCTCGCTGATGAGGATCTGCCGGGCCGATTCCAGCATGCGCCGCTCCCCGCCGGACAAGGTGCGCGTGCGTTCGCGGCGCATCAGGTTGCGCACGACGGCGGCGACGGCGAACACGTCTCCGGTCCTAAGCTGCTCGAGATGCTGACGATAGCGTTGATTCCAATTTTTCTCCGTCAGCGGGTCGGCTTTGCTGAGCGTTTGGCCGAGTTCCGCCAGCGCCTCCCGCGGCAAAACTTTGCGCACGCCGAGGGCTTCGATCTGATCGAGCGGAATCATCGCCCGCATCGCCCCGACCGGCATACGGAGCACATAATAGCGCCGGCGCTTACCGAAAAATTCTTGTTCCTCGATGGATTCGATGACGCCCGCACCGTGCATCGGATAAACAACCTTATCGCCGATTTGAAACACGCCACCCGCCTCCTTCGCGAGATCGTCAGGACCAGTATAACACGGTCGGCGGAGGTGGTCAATTTCGACAAAAGATGTATATTACACGATCCGACAACCTTCGTCAAGGGCACGCGATCCTTTAAAAATTGCGTTCCAAAAAAACTTGTTGTTCGATGCGTTTGAGCCCGTCTTTGATCGCCCGCGCCCGCGCCTCCCCGATCCCTTCGACTTCATCGAGCGCTTCGATGCTGGCGAGCAAAATACGGCCGAGCGAACCGAAATGGCGCACCAAATTGTGGATGACGCTCATCGGCAGCCGCGGAATGCGGTACAAAAGGCGATAGCCGCGCGTCGTCAAGGGTTCTTCCGGGTTCGCCGCGCCAAAGCCCAACAGGCGGGCGATCTGCGCGCGGTCCGGCAACTCCTCGGCGGCAAGCTGACTTAAGCCATTCATGATCTCTTCGATGGAGCGCTTTTCGCCTTCGGCGAGGTAATCGCGGATGATCATCTCCGCTTCTTGGTCGACGCCGGAGACGAGCTCGTCGAGCTGCATCCGAATCAGTCGCCCTTCGTCGCCCAGCTCGCGGACGTAGCGCAAGACCTCGGCCTTGATGCGAAGCACCATGCCGATGCGCAAGAGCACCAGAACGACGTCCTGCAAAGTGACGAGGGCTTCCAGCTCGAGCGCGGACAAATTGATGAGCGATTGATCGAGGACCGCCTTGTATTTTTCCAGCGTCGCCAGCGCCTGATGGGCTTTGGACAAAATGATGCTCGTCTCCTTGAGCGTATAGCGGTGCCTTCCTTTGTAGACGGTGATCACCCCCCGCCGCTGGGAGATGGAGATGACGATTTTGTTCGTCTGCTTCGCCGTGCGCTCGGCGGTACGGTGGCGCGTGCCGGTCTCCACGGAGGGGATCGACGGATCGGGAATGAGCTGCGTGTTGGCGTAGAGGATCCGTTTGCCGTCTTCGCTCAAGATGATGGCCCCGTCCATCTTGGCCAATTCATAGAGGTAATACGGCGAATAATCGCACTGCAGGGCGAATCCGCCGTCGCAAATCTTAAGCACCTCCGGGGCGTCCGAAAGGACGATGAGGGCCCCCGTCTTGGCGCGTAAAATATTCTCCAATCCTTCCCGAAGCGGTTTGCCCGGGGCGATCATTTGCATGACCTGCATCAAAAATTCTTCCCGCGATTCCCGCTCTTCCATCGGGCTACCTCCCCATCGCGCGCTCCAGCGCCTCTTTGACCGTACGCACTTCAATCCACTCGATGACGCCGGGGGGCGCCGCATGCTTCGTCCATGGCGGGACGAACGCCCGGCGGAAACCGAGCCGTTCGGCTTCCGCCAAGCGTTCGCCCAGGCGCGGCACGCTCCGCACTTCGCCCGTCAAACCGACCTCGCCGATGAACAGATCCGCCGGGGCGAGCGGCACTTCACGGAAATTGGAGGCGATGGCCATGGCCACCGCCAGATCGGCCGCCGGCTCGAACAAGCGCACGCCGCCGACGACGTTCACGTACGCGTCGTGCCCCAGGAGGTTCAACCCGACCCGCTTTTCCAATACCGCCAGGAGCATGTGCAGCCGTCCCAAATCGAATCCGGTGGCGCTGCGCCGTGGCGACGGATACAACGTCGGCACGAGAAGCGCCTGAACCTCCAAGATGAGCGGCCGACTGCCTTCCATCGTCGCCGTCACCGCCGAACCGACCGCCGCTTCCGGCCGTTCGCGCAAAAAAAGCTCGGACGGCGAAGGCGCTTCGACGAGCCCCCGCTCCTGCATCTCGAAGACGCCGAGTTCGTTCGTCGGCCCGAAACGGTTTTTCACCGCCCGAAGCAGGCGGTAATGCTGCATGCGCTCTCCCTCGAAATAGAGCACCGCGTCGACCATATGTTCCAAAAGCCGCGGTCCGGCGATCTCCCCTTGTTTGGTCACATGCCCGACGAGGAAAACGGCGATGTGCCGAGGCTTGAGTGTGTCGAGCAAAAAAGCCGTGCCTTCCCGAATTTGCGAAACGCTCCCGGGGGCGGACGCAAGTTCGGGATGGCGCATCGTCTGAATCGAATCGATGATCACGACATCCGGCGTAAGGGTCTCGATCGCCGACAAAACGGCGTCGAGGCGCGTTTCGGCGAGGACGTAAAACCGCTCCGCCTCCGCCCCGAGCCGCCCGGCGCGGAGCCGCACCTGCTCCAACGATTCTTCGCCGCTGATGTACAAAACGGTCCGCCCGGCGCGCGCCAACTGCGCCGCGGCCGTCGTGATCAGCGTCGACTTGCCGATCCCCGGCTCCCCGCCGATCAAGATGAGCGCCCCCGGTACGATCCCGCCGCCCAAGACGCGGTCGAATTCGCCGATCCCGGTTAAGATCCGTTCCGGCGGCGGCGCCGAGCGGACGGCGGCAAGCGACACCGGCCGGTTCTCAGGCGCGTCTTTGGGCGTCGCCGTCCGCGCCTTACGGATCTCCTCCACAAGGGTATTCCAGGCGCCGCATCCGGGGCAACGCCCGTACCACTTCGGCGCTTCAAAGCCGCACGCCTGGCAGACATACCGTGTTTTGTTCCGCATCGCGCATTGGCCCCTTTGCCATAAGCATAGCATATCCCAAGAGATGGAAAAAGCGGGGCGCACGATGCGCCCCGCCGATGTCCATCGCTACGGCCGCAGCTTACCGCACAGGATCAGGTCGATCGGCGTCCCTCGACGTCAGACCGGCTGGTGTTCAGGTTCGATGACGACGTCGCCGTCTTTCAGATCGATGCGCACCCGATCGCCTTTTTGGATCGTGCCTTTGAGCAGCTCTTCCGACAGGCGGTCTTCGATCAGCCGCGTCAGCTTGCGGCGGATCGGCCGCGCCCCGTATTGCGGGTCGAACCCTTCCTTGGCGACATGCTCAATGACCGCATCAGTCAGCGTAAAGTCGATCCCCTGTTCGCGCACGCGGGCGCGGATGTCTTCCGCCATGAGGCGCACGATCTGCCGGATGTGCGCTTCCGAGAGCGGGTGGAAGACGATGATCTCATCGACGCGGTTTAAAAATTCCGGACGGAACGTCCGACGCAGCTCTTCCATCACCTTCGACTTCATCGCCTCGTACGACGAAGCCGGCGACTGCGCCGTAAAGCCGAGCGTCGCGTTCCGGCGGATCGTCTCCTGGCCGACGTTGGAGGTCATGATGATGACCGTGTTCTTAAAGTCAACCGTGCGCCCTTTGCCGTCGGTCAGCCGACCGTCCTCCAGGACTTGCAGCAAGATGTTGAACACCTCGGGGTGGGCCTTTTCGATCTCGTCGAACAAGACGACGGAATACGGCTTGCGGCGCACCTTCTCCGTGAGCTGTCCGCCTTCCTCATAGCCGACGTAGCCGGGAGGAGAGCCGATGAGCCGTGACGTCGTATGGCGTTCCATATATTCGCTCATGTCGATGCGGATCATCGCATTTTCATCGCCGAAGAGCGCTTCGGCGAGCGCCCGGGCGAGCTCCGTCTTGCCCACGCCGGTCGGGCCGAGGAAGATGAACGAGCCGATCGGCCGCTTCGGATCTTTAAGCCCCGCCCGTGCCCGGCGGATGGCCCGGGCCACGCTGTCTACTGCCTCGTCTTGGCCGATCACGCGCTCATGGAGGATTTTCTCCAAATCGAGCAGGCGCTGCGATTCCTCTTCGCGGAGCTGCGTCACGGGAATCCCCGTCCAGCTGGAGACGATCTCGGCGATATCCTCCGGCGTCACTTCCGAATCCGTCTGCCCTTGCTTCTCCTTCCAGGCCTGCTTCTCCCGCTCCAACGCGTCGCGCAGCTTTTGTTCCTTATCCCGAAGCGCCGCCGCCTTCTCGAATTCTTGGCTCTGCACGGCGGCATCTTTTTCTTTGCGCACTTCTTCCAGCTCTTTTTCCATCTGCTTGATGTTCGGCGGGATGGTGTAGGCGTTGAGGCGCACACGGGAAGCGGCCTCGTCGATCAAGTCGATGGCCTTGTCCGGGAGAAAACGGTCGGTGATATAGCGGTCGGAAAGCTCTACCGCCGCTTTGATCGCCGCATCGGAGATCTTTACGCGATGATGCGCTTCATAACGGTCGCGGAGGCCCTTCAAAATCCGGATGGCGTCTTCCGGCGTCGGTTCGTCGACCAAGATCGGCTGGAAGCGCCGTTCCAGGGCGGCATCTTTCTCGATGTATTTGCGGTATTCATCGATCGTCGTCGCCCCGATCGTCTGCAACTCGCCGCGAGCCAGCGCCGGCTTCAAAATGTTCGACGCGTCGATCGCCCCTTCCGCGCCGCCGGCGCCGATCAAGGTGTGCAGCTCGTCGATGAACAAGATGACGTTCCCCGCCTGGCGGATCTCGTCCATGATCTTCTTCAGCCGGTCTTCAAACTCGCCGCGGTACTTCGTCCCGGCCACGACGGTGCCCATGTCCAAGGTCATGACGCGCTTGTCGCGAAGCGTCTCCGGCACTTCGTTGTTCACGATGCGCTGCGCGAGCCCTTCGACGATCGCCGTCTTCCCGACGCCGGGCTCCCCGATCAGGACGGGGTTGTTCTTCGTCCGGCGGGAAAGCACCTGGATGACGCGTTCGATCTCCTTCTCCCGCCCGACGACCGGATCCAGCGCCCCGTCTTTGGCCAAAGCGGTCAGATCCCGGGCCAAGTTGTCCAGCGTCGGCGTGCTCGCGCTCTTGCCGCCGCCTTGCGGCGAGGCAGAGAGGATTTCGCTGTTGCCAAGAAGTTGCAGCACTTGCTGGCGCGCCTTGTTGAGACTGACGCCGAGGTTGTTGAGCACGCGGGCGGCGACGCCCTCCCCTTCACGAATCAGCCCGAGCAAGATGTGCTCCGTACCGACATAGGTGTGGCCGAGCTTGCGCGCTTCATCGAAGGACAGCTCGATCACTTTTTTGGCCCGCGGCGTATACGGCGTGTTGAGCGGCTTTTCGTGGCCGCGGCCGATGAGCGTCTCGACTTCTTCTTGGATTTTCTCCAGCGACAATCCGAGGTTCATCAGCGCTTTGGCGGCGATGCCCTCGCCTTCGCGGATCAGCCCGAGCAGGATGTGCTCCGTGCCGATGCTGTTGTGCCCGAGCCGTACCGCTTCTTCTTGAGCCAGCGAGAGCACTTTTTGTGCCCGCTCGGTAAAACGGCCGAACATCATCGGAAATCCACCTCCATCATCGATCATCCGTGAATCGGCGTCGTGCGCTTCGGATCACGGGCCTTCCGTCGCACGCGTCTCGATGGCTAAGCATTCGGTTCGGCGGGGCGAAGCGCCCGGCGGATCATCTCCGCCCGGCGGGCGTCCCGCCGCTCGGCGGACAAATTTTCCCGCGCCGTGTATTGCAAAAATGCCGGTTGGGTCATCACCCACAGCGCGTCGATCATCTCCCGCGACACGTCATGGATCAACCCCAAAGCGACGCCCAAGCGGACGTCGGACAGGCGATTCATCGCTTCCTTGCTGTCGATCGTCCGTGCATAACGGAGGATACCGAGGCTGCGCATGACGCGGTCTTCAATCGCCACCGGCATCGAGTCGAGGAGCAGACGACGCGCCTTCTCCTCGTGCTCCATCAACTTTTCCACCACGCCGCGCAGATTGTCGATGATCTCTTCTTCCGACGGCCCGAGGGTGATCTGATTGGAGACCTGAAACAAGTGCCCCTCCGCCTCGCTCCCCTCGCCGTAGACGCCGCGGACGACGAGACCGACCTTGTGGATCGCCGGCAAGATGCCCCCGATCTGCTTCGTCAGCACCAAACCGGGCAGATGGAGCATGACCGATGCCCTGAGGCCCGTTCCGACGTTCGTCGGGCAACTCGTCTTGTAGCCGAACGCCTCATCGTAGGCGATCTCGAAGTGCGCCTCCAGCCAATCGTCGAGCCGGTCGGCGAGCGCCCACGCCGACTTCAGGTCAAAGCCCGGGGCAAAGACCTGCAGCCGAAAATGATCTTCTTCCCCGACCATCAAGCTCACCCGCTCGTCGCCGGAGAGCACCACGGCGGCCGGCGACGATTCGGCCAGCTCGCGGCTGATGAGATGCTTTTCGACGAGCACCCGCCGGGCAAGCGGCGTAAGATCGTCCAACGCGAAGAACGTAAGCGGCGCCACGCCCTCCGGTGGATGCTCGAGCGTCCGGCGCACGCGCTCGAGGAGCGCCGCCGCCGCCGTTTCCGTCATCCGCGCCTGAAAGGGCAGATCGCGGACGTTGCGCGCCAGACGAATGCGTGAAGACACCGCCACCGCACCCGAAGGCTGAGTCCCCAGCAAGGCCGGGCCGAGCGGGCGCTCCAAAAACGATTCGATGCGCATCGTCTCACCCCCATCGCGGCTCATTCCGCCTTGGTTTCCCCGAGCGCCTGTTCCAACGCCCGGATCTCGTCCCGAATGCGCGCCGCCTCTTCGAACGCCTCAGCGGCCACTTTCGCTTTCAGCGCCTGGCGCAGTTGCTGCAACCGATGGCGCATGGCGCGTTTCGGCTCCGCTCGGCGCGGCACTTTCCCGCCGTGCTCCGCGACGCCGTGGATGCGCTTCAAGAGCGGACCGAGCGGCTCCTTGAAAGCGTCGTAACAATCGCTGCAGCCGAAACGGCTTTTTTTCACAAACTCCTCATACGTCATGCCGCACGTCGGGCAGGCGAGTCGCTCCGGCGGCCGCGCCGTCCCCGGCGTTTGAACCGAGGGCATGAGGCCGCTTAGGAGATGGTGAATGGAGAAAGCGTCTCCGGGAAAAGAGAGCGCCTCCCCCCTTTCCCGAGCGCATGCGTCGCACAGATGCATCTCCGTCTTTTCGCCGTTCACGATTTTCGTAAAGTGAAACGTCGCCGACCGTTTGCCGCAGTTTTCACAGAGCATCCGATCCACCTCCTTCTTCCGCCAAAAGCGCTTCGAACGCCGCTTTCAAAAGCCGCGCCCGAAGCGGATCGCGCAACCCGACCGGAAAGAGGAGCACCTCCCGAGAGAGCATTCGCCGAAGCAACGCCGCTTCGCGCGCGGTTAGCCGACTGGCTTCATGCAACCGCTCGATCATCGCCGTCGCGCGTCCTTCGTCGATCGCCTCGCCGATTCGGGCGTACAGCGCCCGCACGAGATCGTCCGCATCGCCGTCGAACAGCTTTTGAATGCGAATATAACCGGCGCCGCCCCGTTTGCTCTCGACGAGGTACCCCCGTTCGACGGTAAAGCGTGTCTGGATGACGTAGTTGATCTGCGACGGGACGCAGTTGAACGTTTCCGCCAGCTGAACACGTTTGATCTCGATGTTCCCGCTTTTGTCCAACATGGCCTTGAGGTGTGCTTCAATCACGTCGCTGATGCTCGGCATCTGATCACCCGTCGTCCGGCACTTGATTTTGACTATCTTTGACTAAATGTATTATACACCAAACGATTCCATTTGCAAAGGGGAAATTCGATTGGCTTCATTTTGCCCCGATCATGCGGCGCTCATCCGGAGAACGCCGGCAGCGGGCGTTTAGTCGAAGACGGGCAGGTGAAGCAAGTCCGAAAACGCGTCGATCAGGGCGTCGGCTTCCGCAAGCTCCCCGGGGAGTCCGTAGCCGTACGTGCAACCGACGACGTACAGGCCGTTTTCCCGCCCCGCCTCGACGTCGCTTCGACGGTCGCCGACCATGATGCCGCGGTCGAACGCGTGCGTCGTGCGCAGACGATGCACGAGTTCCGCCTTCGTCGACGTGCCGAAGCGGCCGGCGCTGTACAGATCGGCGAAATAGCGCCGGAGGCCGAATCGCTCGACGATCGCTTCGATGTACGCCTCCCGACCGTTCGACGCCACGAACAGCCGATACCCTTTAAGGGTGAGCGCCTCCAGCGTTTTCTCCACGCCGGGATAGAGGGCGCCGACGCCCTTTTGCAAAAGGCGCATCTCCGCCTCGAACATCCACGCGTCGGCGAGGGCGTAAAACGCCAGCGGGCGATTCGGCAGAAGCGCCCCCCACATGTCGGCGTACGTCTTGCCCAGTTGCCGACGGAACACCTCATCTTCAGGCGGCGCCTGATCGATCCAGCCTTCGCGCCGCAAGCGTTCAAACGTCTCCAAAAACGCCAGCCGCGCCAGCGGCCAGGCGTCGAACAACGTACCGTCCATGTCAAAAACGACGGCTCGACGCGCGCTCACGTTTCTTTCTCCCCCTTCGGCCGCGCCTCCATACGCGTCGGCCGTTCTCGTTCTTGCTCAAGGTCCCAATCAGCGCGCTGCACCGGCCATCACCGCCCAGCCGATGCCGCCCAAAAAGCCGCCGAGGTGCCCGATGAACGACACGCCGGGAACGACGAGCGTACTGAGCCAGCCGAGCAGGACAAAGGCGACGATGACCGAACGCGACTGCGCGTCAAACCAATACGGTCGCCGCCACAAAAGGACGACGTAATAGCCGAGCAGGCCGAAATCGACGCCGGAAGCGCCGACCGCGGCATCCGTCCCGACGAGCATGAGGAGCGCCGCCGTCGCCGCCGCGGAAAGCAGGATCAATAAGGCGAAGCGCAGGCGTCCGAGCCGCCGCTCGAGCGGAGGGGCGATCAAATAAATCATAAACATGTTGAACAGAAAGTGCATCCAGCCGTTGTGCACGATGGTGAAGGTGATGAGCCGCCACCATTCGCCGAAGTGCACGGCGGAAGGGATAAGCGCATAATGGCGGTAGAGCGCGACCGTGTTGAACTGCTCGCCGCTCGCGAGCGTCCACAGCATCATCGCCGTGTTGAGGGCGATGAACGCGCTTGTCGCCGGATACTCGCGTATGTACGTTTTGAACGATTCTCTACGCAAAAAAAGCACGACGGTCGCTCCTTTGCTCCCATTCCCGCGCCAACAGGCCGTAGACGACGTGATCGACAAACCGGTCATGCAGCCATTCCGCTTGCCGGATGATGCCTTCCTGCGTAAATCCGAGACGTTCGGCGACCCGCCGGCTGCGGATGTTGTCTTTCGCGGCGCGGATCTCCATGCGGTTTAAGCCCAGATGAAAAAAAGCGTAGTCCAGCATCGCCGAACAGGCGCGGGACATCACGCCCCTTCCTTGAACGGTCGGAATGAGCCAGTAGCCGAGGCTCGTTTTACGGTTGTCCCAATCGATCTTATGATATCCGATGACGCCGACGATCGCATGGCGGTAAAAAATACCGGCCTGAAAACCTTCATTGCGGCGCTGTTGGGCGATGGAATGATCGACGAAGGCGTATGTGTCGGTCAAGGTATGTCGCCGAACCCACGGCAGCCACGTCGACAGATGATCGCGATAAAGGTCGGTCAAGCGATACAGTTCCGGCACTTCGCGGTACGAAAGCGGCCTCAGCCGTACCTCTTCGTCGGCGACGAGCTCGAACACACGGCATGCCCCCTTGCGCTTCTCCCCTCATTATAGCAAAAAAGAAAAACGCCGTACGATGACGGCGTTCAATCACCCCTGCTCCTTCAAAACCGGATCGTGAGGGGAAGATAAAGCCTCGACCGATTCGGATC
>JADBKT010000034.1 GCA_014896255.1 Hydrogenibacillus sp. | reverse complement strand
GCGCCCTTCCTACTTTATCTTCCCTCACGATCCAGTTTTCAAGGAACAGCGCTCTTGTCACATCGTCTTCCCTGGTGGAGCTAAGCGGGATCAGACCGCTGACCTCCTGCTGTGCAAAGCCGAGGCGCTCTCCCGGCTGAGCTATAGCCCCACAGTGGTGGGCCTAAATGGATTTGAACCATTGACCTCACAGCATCAGGCGTGCGCTCTAACCCTGGCTATAGGCCCACACCGGTGCCCGGCAGCGTCCTATTCTCCCGGGGGGTCGCCCCCCAAGTACCTTCGGCGCTG
>JADBKT010000033.1 GCA_014896255.1 Hydrogenibacillus sp. | reverse complement strand
GGCCGCCTACGCGCCCTTTACGCCCAGTCATTCCGGACAACGCTCGCCCCCTACGTCTTACCGCGGCTGCTGGCACGTAGTTAGCCGGGGCTTCCTCGTCGGGTACCGTCCAACTCGCCCTACGGCAAGCCCTCTTCCCCGACAACAGGGGTTTACGACCCGAAGGCCTTCCTCCCCCACGCGGCGTCGCTCCGTCAGGCTTCCGCCCATTGCGGAAGATTCCCTACTGCTGCCTCCCGTAGGAGTCTGGGCCGTGTCTCAGTCCCAGTGTGGCCGGTCACCCTCTCAGGTCGGCTACGCATCATCGCCTTGGTGAGCCGTTACCTCACCAACCAGCTAATGCGCCGCAGGCCCCTCCCAAAGCGCTTGTAGCTTTCCTTGCCCCGCCATGCGGCAAGACAATCTATCCGGTATTAGCACCGGTTTCCCGGTGTTATCCCGGTCTTTGGGGCAGGTTGCCTACGTGTTACTCACCCGTTCGCCGCTGGGGCGCCTCCAGGGCAAGCCCCGAAGTCGCCCCCGCTCGACTTGCATGTATTAGGCACGCCGCCAGCGTTCGTCCTGAGCCAGGATCAAACTCTCCGGCAATTCGGCCGCCCGCGCCGCCGCGCCTCGCCCCTGTCGGCCCAGGCGCGGCTCCGCCGAACGTCCGCATGCTTCATATCGCCCCCGACGTCCGCCGAGCGATCTTCTCCGCTCGGCCTCTCGCCGACGGCGCTTCCGTGTTCTCAAGGGCCGGGTGCTGTTTAGTTTTCAAGGAACGCACCGCCGTTCTTGCGACGGCACAGATGAATATACCACAGCGGCGCTTCGATGTCAATATGCCGGATCGAAGCATTTTTTGCCATACCGATCGGTCGACAGAACGGCGGACCTTTTGATCCACACTAACGTCGGGCGGCGCGCAAAACCGTTCGGCGGCATCGAGCGGCTCGGCGGTCAAGGCGTCGTCAAGCGTCGGATTGCTGGTCTGTTTTGCCCATACGACCGGTTGCCTGGCGGGCGCATATAGGCCGGTGTGCGCAGCGCGTTTAGGCCGAATAGATCATTTTTGATATAGTCTGTAGTATTTTCTGGATTTATGTTGTATAATCGCATCGGCAAAAATCGTTTGGTGTCGATTAAGGAGCGAAATCCATGGAACACATGTCATCCACACCGGTCAGGCGCTGGTGGTGGGGAATGATCACCGCCTTGGTGGTCGTCGCCGTCCTGCCGCCGATCGCGCATTGGCTCGCAAGCGATGCTCGGCTGCATTCCGATGCCGAAACCGCCTTTTCTTCGACAAACGCAAATGCATCGAGCGAAAGCGGCGGGCGCGGCGCAAACGACGCATTCGGCGAACGCGAGGACATAAACGGGGAGGCGCAATCCGAGAAGGCCGCGGCACCGACGCAGGATGCGGCTCGAGCGAAAGCGGACACACCGCCGACCGTTGCGCCGAAGGCGACCGCCACGACGGGATCGGAAACAACCGCCCCGCCGACGTCCGGCCTCAGGTCTGCCGCCGTCGATCCGGCCGGCTCGCGCCGCGCCGAGCCAACCGGGGCCAAGACGGCCGAGAAAAACGCTCCGGCGCGCAGTCTTCCGCGGTGGTTGCAAACGACGCATTTTACCGTCGAACACCGCGTCCAACCCGGAGAGACGTGGTTCTCCTTGGCGCGGGCGTATTACGGCACCGGCCGGTATGCCTCGTATTTGATGGACCGAAACGCACAAGGCGACGGCTCACTGCGCGCCGGGACGTCGATCGCCGTGCCCAATCCGGCGCAGTTCTGGCACACCGTGCGTCCCGGGGACTCGCTGACGACGCTGTCGCGCCAGTATTACGGCTCGAAAGACTACGCCGCGGATATCGCCCGGGCCAACGGGCTGAACCCGGACGACGCGCTCCCCGTCGGGGGAACGCTCATGCTCCGCCCGCCGCGCCTGCTCGTCCATACGGTCCAGCCGGGCGACACGTATACCGCGATCAGCCGGCGATATTTTCAAAGCGACCGTTTGGCCGAAGCGATCCGCGGCCAAAACGACCCGGGGCCAGCGGGTCAGCTGATCGCCGGGGACGTGTTGTTCATCATGCTCACCGATGCGCTCGTGGAAGCGTTCGACCGATCATCCCGGGACGATGTCTTTTTGGGCGATGTCGGTTTTTTGTCGCCGTACCGCCTGGTCGTCGACCGGGACCATAAAGTACTTTACGTATACGAAGGCGACCGGCTCAGAAAAACATTTCCCATCGCCGTCGGGCGCCTCGGCGAGGAGACGCCGCCCGGGACCTACCGCATCATCACCAAATTGGAAAAGCCGTTCTACCGCGCGAAGCAAATCGCCGGCGGCGATCCGAAAAATCCCCTCGGCTCCCACTGGCTCGGGCTCGATATCCCGGGCACGGACGGGTCGATCTACGGCCTGCAGGAACGAACGACCCGAGTTCGATCGGCCAAAACGCTTCAAGCGGCTGCATCCGCCTGTACAACGACGACGTCCGCTGGCTTTACGAACATCTCCCGCTCGGCACGGAGGTCGAAATCAAATAACGGGTTGGCCTTTGCTTCACGGAGCCGCCCGAAGCGACCGCGTTTACCGTCGTACGCGGTCGCTTTTTTGCATCCGGAACGTTTTTCCCATCGGTCTTGGTGATGGTGATCATCCGCAAAATGTATTTCTCATGAAAACAAAATCCCCCTATCATGAAAACATGGCGCAATCCCCCAAAACGCCAGGAAAAAATTGAAGAGGGAGGTTGGAGATGTTAGAGATGGAACAAAAGACCGCGCCCGCAAACGCCCGTCCCGCCGGCGCCGCGCCGGTCGCCCGCCTCGGATGGCTGAAGGGGGTGATCCTCACCCTGTTCATCGCGTATACGGCGACGTCGCTTGCCCGGCTTCCCGGCGTTTCGGTCATGGGACCGCTCGTCATCGCCATTCTGCTCGGCATGGCCTGGCGCGGCCTGATGGACATCCCCACCGACGCCGCAGCCGGCATTCGATTCGCAAGCCAAAAGCTTCTCCGGGCGGGCATCGTCCTGCTCGGCATGCGCCTTTCGCTTTCCGACATCGCCCGCGCCGGCGCAATAGTCCTGATCGTCGCGGGTTTTCGATCGCCGTGGCGATGAGCGTCGCTCTGTGGATCGCCCGGCAGTTGAACGTCGACGGCGGCTCGCATGCTCACCGCCTGCGGCACGGCAATCTGCGGCGCCGCCGCCGTCGTCGCCGTCGCCCCGCAGATCAAGGCCAACGAGCGAAACGCCACCCGCCGCCGCGGCCGCCGTGGCTGCTCGGCACGGCGTTTACGCTCCTTTCGATCTCGCCCTTGTCCCGCTGCTTCCGTGGGACGCGGCGGCCCAAGGATGTTTCTCGGCGGCACGCTGCACGAGATCGCCCACGTCGTCGCGGCGAGCTTTCCTTCGGCGAAAAGACGGCGGATACGGCGCTCATCGTCAAGCTGACGCGCGTCGCCTTGCTCGTCCCGGTCGCCCTCGCGATCAGCGCCCTGTGGCGCGATCCGCCCCGCGCCGCCGACCGGACGGAAGGCCGTCGGACGCGTTTTGGGAACGTCCCCGTCCCGTGGTTCATTCTCGGATTTTTGGGCGTCGCGGTCTTCCATTCCTTGTTTTCGGTTCCGGAAGGAGCGAAGGCTTCGGCCGTGCAGACGGCGTATTTCCTGCTGGCGATGGCCATGGCGGGCCTCGGCCTTTCCGCCGACTGGGTGACGCTTCGGCGGCTAGGCGCGGGGCGTCGCCGTCGGCGGCGGCGCCTCGCTCGCCCTGTCGCTCTTCGACGCCTTCCTCGTCAGCTGCCTCCGCCCATGAACGGGCATATGAAAAAGCGCTTCCGCGCGCGGCGTATGGGCGCCGGTGCGCCAGACGAGATCAAACGAGCGGGCGAGATCGGCGCCGGCGATCGGTCGCGCGAGGAGCTCGCCATGGGCGATTTCGCGCCGGGCGGCGAAACGGGAAAGGAGCGTTACGCCCAGCCCGGACATGACCGCTTCTTTGACGGCGGTGTTGCTGCTGAAGACGAGCCGCCGCCGGGAGAAAGGCCGAATTCGGCGAAAAACCGCTCGACAAAAGCGCGGGTCCCGGAGCCGTGCTCGCGGACGATCCACGTCCGATCCTTCAGATCGGAGACGGGGATCTCGGCCTTATCCGCGAGCGGATCGCCCGGGGCGACGAGGAGGGCGAGCGTATCGCGGAGCCACGGTCGGCGCCGACCCCGGCGCGCTCCACGCGGCCTTCCACAAACCCGACGTCGAGGGCCCTGACGGCCACCTTTTCCATGATTTCTTCGGTGTTCCCGACCGTCACTTCGATGTCGACGCGCGGTAGCGGCGCGCGAAGCCGCCGATGAGCCGCGGCAAGACGGACTCCCCGACGGTCAGACTCGCGCCGATGTGAAGCGGACCCAAAGCGACGCCTGAAAGCGCTCCAGCTCGGCGACCATGGCGTCGTATTCCGCGAGCAACCGTTTGGCCCGAGCGTGCGCCTCGCCGGCGGCGGTGGGAACGACTTTGCGCGGGGAACGGGTAAAGAGCTGAACGCCGAACGTCGCTTCGAGCTGTTGGTGCCCGCTCACCGCCGGTTGCGTGAGATACAGCCGTTCCGCCGCACGCGTGAAGTTTTTCAGTTCATAGACGGCCACGAACACTTGAAACGGAAGCCTCATTTCGTTCTCCACCACGCTTGATGCCGATCCGTTGGAAAGGCGGGATGCTCCATGCCAGAGAGCGCGAAGACGATCCGGACGATGCTCGTCGCCGTCGACGGCAGCGCCCTTCGCTCGCCGCCGCCCGCTGGGCGCTTGATCTCTCGCGGGCGCTCGGCGCGCGGCTGTATGCCGTGTTCGTCGACGACGACGGCGAAGGCGGCCGGGTGTCGAAAGAGCAGCCCGGCCCGGCGCCGACCATCCGGCGTACGCGCCTTAAGGTCGGCCTTTCGGCCTTAGAGGCGATCGTCGCCGAAGGACTTCAGGCGGACGTGCCCACGGAAGCGCTGCTTTACCGCGGCGCCATCGTCGAGGCGATCTTGGCTGCGGCAAACGACGTCCGTGCCGACGGGATCGTCCTCGGAGACCGCGGCTTAAGCGGGCTTCGGCGGCTCTTTGGGCAGCGTCGCGGCGGAGGTCGTCCGCCGGGCGAAGTGTCCGGTGACGGTCGTCAAATCCGGTGCTTTACCGCAAAACGCGCCGAAGGAAGGTTAACCTTCCTTCGGCGCATGGCGCATATGCGGGAACAAGAGGACGTCGCGGATCGACGGCGCATCGGCGATGAGCATCACCAGCCGGTCGACGCCGATGCCGAGTCCACCCGTCGGCGGCATGCCGACTTCCAAGGCTTCGAGGAAATCTTCGTCCATGCGGTGCGCCTCTTCATTGCCGAGTTCCCGCTCTTTAAGCTGGGCGAGGAAGCGCGCCCGCTGGTCGATGGGATCGTTCAGCTCGGAGAAGGCGTTGGCATGTTCGCGTCCGGCGATGAACAGTTCAAAGCGGTCGGTAAAACGCGGGTCGGCCGCGTTTTTTTTGGCCAGCGGCGAGATTTCGACCGGGTGACCGTAGACGAACGTCGGCTGGATGAGCGTCGCTTCGACTTTTTGCTCAAAAAATTCGTTGACGATATGCCCGAACGTCATGTGCGGCGCGATCTCCACGCCGTGGGCCCGGGCGAGTGCGCGCGCCTCGTCGTCGGACATGCGGCGCCAAAAATCGACGCCGGTCGCTTCTTTGACGAGATCGACCATATGCGCCCGGCGGAAGGGCGGGGTGAGGTCGATGCGCTCGCCCTGGTAGACGATCACCGTCGTCTCCCGCGTCGCCCGGGCGACGTGGGCGATCAAGTTTTCCGTCAGCGTCATCATGTCCGTAAAATCGGCGTAGGCGGCGTACAGTTCGAGCATCGTAAATTCCGGGTTGTGCTTCGTGGAGACGCCTTCGTTGCGGTAGACGCGGCCGATCTCATACACTTTTTCGATGCCGCCGACGATGAGCCGCTTTAAATACAGCTCGATGGCGATGCGCAGGTACATGTCCATGTCGAGCGCGTTGTGGTGGGTGACGAACGGGCGCGCCGCCGCCCCGCCGGGAATCGGCTGAAGCGTCGGGGTCTCCACTTCGATGTACCCTTCCGCGTCGAGGTACGCCCGCATGGCGCGGATGAGCTTGCTGCGCAGGAGGAACGTCTCCAAGACCTCGGGGTTCATGATCAGGTCGAGGTAGCGCTTGCGGTAGCGCAGCTCGACGTCCTTTAAGCCGTGAAACTTCTCCGGCAGCGGGCGGAGCGATTTGGTGAGCAAGATGAACCGCTCGGCGAGGACGGTGAGCTCCCCGGTCTTCGTCCGGAACACCGGACCTTCGACGCCGTAGATGTCGCCGATGTCGCTCATCTTGTAGAGCGCATAGCCGTCCTCGCCGAGCACGTCCAGCCGGCAATAGATCTGAAAGCGGCCGGTCATGTCCTGAAGATGGGCAAAGCCGGCTTTTCCCTGCCGGCGCTTTTGCATCATTCGCCCGGCGACCTGAACGCGCACCGGGTGCGCCTCGAGTTCATCCGCACGCTTCTCGCCGAACTGCGCGTGGAGCGCCTGCGCCGTATGCGTCCGCTCGAAGCGGACGCCGAACGGCTCGACGCCTGCCGCCCTGAGCTGCTCCAGCTTTTCACGGCGCACGCGCGCTTGGTCGCTCATCGTCGGAAATTCGCCCGCCGCGGCCTCGAAGGCCGCGTTCGTATCCGTTGCGGTCGCTTCGCGTTCGCGCACTCCATTCACCTCATCGTTTCAGCAAACGTCAGGCGCGGCGAGTTCGCCTGCCGCGCCTCAGTCGCTTTTTTGGATGTCCAGGATCTGATAGCGGATGATGCCGGCCGGCGCGTTCACTTCGACGACGTCGCCGCGTTTTTTGCCGAGGAGCGCCATCCCCACCGGCGATTCGTTGGAGATTTTGTTCTCCACCGGATCCGATTCGGCCGAGCCGACGATCGTGAACGTCATCTCCTCGTCGAATTCGAGGTCTTTGACGACGACGGTGGAACCGATGGAGACGGTGTCCGTGCCGACGTCGTCATCGTTGATCACCCTGGCGTTGCGGAGCATCTTCTCGATGGTGAGAATGCGCCCTTCGATGAACGCCTGCTCGTTCTTGGCGTCTTCGTATTCCGAGTTCTCGCTGAGGTCGCCGTAGCCGATGGCGATTTTGATCCGCTCGGCAACTTCTTTGCGCTTGACCGTTTTGAGGTACTCCAGCTCTTCCTCTAGCTTTTTGAGGCCCGACGGCGTCAAAATGACTTCTTTTTCGCTCATGGCGATTCCTCCCGATCGTCGGCGATGCCGAGCGACGAAAAAAAGAAGCGCAAAGCGCGCTATTCGCCGCCTTGACGCAGCACCGCTTTCCGCTTTGTCTGGAATTATTCGTATTATATTGAAGCCCTTTCCCGTTGTCAACGGGAAACGAGCGCCGCGTCGGCGGTGAGGTACCCGCGCAAGATCGCCGTCATCTCGGCGGCCGTCTCCGCCCGCTGCGCCGCTTCTTTCACCGCCGCGGCGCCGCGCAGCCCTTTTAAATACCAGGCGGCGTGCTTGCGCATCTCGCGCACCCCGACGCGTTCGCCTTTCAGGCGCACGAGTTCGTCCAGGTGCCGGAAGGCCATGTCGATCTTCTCTTCCGGCGTCGGCTCGGGAAGCAGCTCGCCCGTCCGCAAATGGTGGACGGTGCGGTAGATGATCCACGGGTTGCCGAGCGCGGCGCGACCGATCATCACCGCGTCGACGCCCGTCTCCTCGAGCATGCGCCGCGCCGCCTCGGGCGACGTCACATCGCCGTTGCCGATGACCGGCACGCCATAGGGTGCCGCGGCGGCTTTGACGCGGGCGATCGCCTCCCAGTCGGCCCGGCCCTCGTACATCTGCGCCCGCGTTCGGCCATGGACGGCGATGGCCGCGCCGCCGCCCTCGGCGATGGCCTGTGCCAGCTCGACATAGTACAGATGATCGTCGTCCCAGCCGAGGCGGATTTTCGCCGTCACCGGCCTGTGCACAGCCGTCGAGACGGTGCGGTACAGGTCGTAGACGCGCTCCGGCGAGAGCAGCCACTTGGCGCCGGCGTCGAGTTTGTTGATCTTCGGCGCCGGGCAACCGAGGTTGATGTCGATGATGTCGGCGTCGGTGTACGCCTCGACGTATGCGGCCGCGCGGGCGAGCGTCTCGGCGTCGCCGCCGAACAGCTGCAGAGCGACCGGCCGCTCCTCAGGATCGATGGTGAGCATGGCCAGCGTGCGCTTGTTCTGCATGAGGATGCCCTGGTCGCTCACCATCTCGGTGTAGATCAGCCCCGCCCCGAAGCGCTTGACGATGCGCCGAAAGGCGATGTTCGTGACGCCGGCCATCGGCGCGAGCACGACGCGGTTTGGGATCAGGACGTCGCCGACGGTCCACATGCCGTATCCGCCTCCTTCCATTTGCGGATGAACTGCCCCTGAACGCCGGGAAGCGCCGCTTGAAGCGGCCGCCCGGTGAGCGGATGGATGAGATCGGGCGCGATTTCGAGCAGGGGGACGAGGACGAAGGCCCGCTCGAGCAGCCGGGGGTGCGGAAGCGTGAGCGCGGGCGTTTGAATGATCTTACGGTCGACCAACAGGAGGTCCAGATCGAGCGTCCGCGGCCCGTTCGGCCGCGTGCGCTCCCGGCCGTTTTGCGCCTCGATGGCCAGAAGGACGCGGAGGACCGCTTCCGGCGCAAGCTCGGTATCGATGGCCACGACTTGGTTGAGAAAGGGCGGCTGATCGAGGTGGTACATCGGCGCCGTCTCGTAGATCGACGAGCTCAGCATCGTCCCGCCGGGTACGCGCAAGCGGGCGAAAATGGCCTTTCTTCCGCAGGCGAGAAAGGCCTCGCGGTCGCCGAGATTGGAGCCGAGACCGATATACGCCGTGCTCATGACGTCGCGTCTCGGGCGCGATCGATCTTTACCCCCAGCCGCTCGATGTGCCCGGCAAACGGCGGATCGACTTTGTACACGGCGACGATGACCCGCCGGATCATGGGGAATTCGGCCAAAACGGCCCGGGCAATGTCTTCGGCGACGCGCTCCAAAAGCTTGGCGCGGGTTTGCGTCATCACCCGTTCGACGGCCGCGTATAACTGCGAATAGTCGACCGTCTGCGCGAGATCGTCGGTCTCGCCCGCCGGGCCGAGGTCGGCGAGGGCTTCCACGTCGACGCGGAAGCGTCCGCCCTTCTCCTGCTCCGCCGGATAGACGCCGTGACGGGCAAAAAACTCAAGCCCCGACAGGATGAGCCGATCCATCGCCCAGGACCTCCTCGATCGCCGCGATCATCTTGACGGCCTGCGCCGTCTCGCACACGTCGTGCACGCGGACGATCCGCGCGCCCTTCAGGACGCCGTAGACGGCGACGGCGAGCGATCCGGGGAGGCGCTCGTCGACCGGGACGCCGAGCGTGCGCCCGATCACCGATTTGCGCGACGCGCCGAGGAGAAGCGGGTAACCGAGCGCTGAAAGGCGGTCCAGCTGTTTGAGCAAAAGCAAATTCTGTTCGACCGTCTTGCCGAACCCGATGCCCGGATCGAGGATCACCTGTTCGGGGCGCCCGCCCGCAGCGAGCAGCCGCTCGACGCCGTCCGACAGGTCCCGGCGCACCTCTTCGAGCAGATCGGCGTAGACCGGCTCGCGGCGGTTGTGCATGATGACGACAGGCGCGCCGCTTTCCGCCGCGAGGCGGGCCATCGCCGGATCGCCGCGAAGGCCCTGGATGTCGTTTAGAATTTGCGCACCGCGTTCAAGAGCCGCTTCAGCCACCGCCGCTTTTTGCGTGTCGATCGACAGCGGGACGTCGATCGCCGCGCTCAAAGCTTCGATGACCGGCAGCACCCGCCGCATTTCTTCCTCGAGGGGCACCGGCGTATAGCCGGGACGCGTCGATTCGCCGCCGACGTCGATGATCGCCGCGCCGCAGGCGACCATCGATCGGGCGTGTTCGACGGCCCGCTCGAGGTCGACGTAGCGCCCTCCGTCAGAGAACGAATCGGGCGTGACGTTCAAGATGCCCATGACGAGCGGACGCGAAAGATCGACGACCCGCCCGTCGGGCAGGAAAAGTTGCTCTCTCGCTTGCGCCATCGGCAGCACTCCTTTCGTCCATTTCCGTCCCCGTCGGCCGCGCCGAGGACAGATCGCCTCCGTATCAGCGGTTCGGGGGCGGCGGCTCGAGCGTGCGGCGGAGGTCGATCAGTTCCTCCGTGGTCAACGTATAGCGCCTCCGGCAAAAGGCACAACGCACTTCCAGCGGCTCCCCGCGGTCGATCTCCTCTTGCAGAATCTCGGCGCCGAGCAGGCGGACGGTCGCGCGCGCCCGGTCTTCCGAGCAGGTGCAGCGAAAGGCGAGGGGGATCGTCTCCAGCCACGCTACCTCGCCGTCGACGAGCGTTCGGGCCAGCGCGTCGGCCGAAAGACCGGCGGCGATCATCCGGGAGATGGGCGGCGCCGCGGCAAGAGAACGCTCCAGAGCGCGCAGCACGTCCTCCGAAACGCCGGGAACGGGCTGGAGGAGAAAGCCGCCGGCGGCGCGGACGGTGTGGTCCGTCTCTACGAGCACGCCCAATCCGACGGCCGACGGCGTTTGTTCCGATGCGCTCAAGTAATGGGCGAAATCCTCGGCGATCTCCCCCGAGACGAGCGGAACGCTGCCGCGGTACGACGCTTTGAGGTCGATGTGGCGCACCACTTGAACGACGCCGCGCCGACCGACGGCGCGCGCGACGTCGAGTTTGCCCGCGCGTTTCGGCGGCGGGTCGACTTCCGGATGATCGAGAATGCCGCGGGCGCCGATCCCGCCGTCCGGCAGGCGTTCGGCATCGGCGACGATCTTCCCCAGCGGCCCGTCGCCGGCGACGATGAGCGTGACCTTCTCCGTGTTCTTCAAGTTCGACGCCATCAAGGCGGCCATCGTCACCACGCGGCCGAGGGCCGCCGACGCCGTCGGCCGCGTTTGAACATGGCCGGTGACCGTGCGCACCACCTCCGTCGCCTCGGCGACGAACAGGCGCACCTGGCCGCCCAGCGCCAAACCGCGATAGACTGCGTCCATCGCGTCACTCCTTTCCGGATCGCCGTCCCGCTTCGCGGCGCGCCTTTTTGCCCGATGGATGCTTCCCCGACGCCGCCTCAGCGCTCCCCGTCCGTCGACGGTTCGGTCGCGGTTCGACGGTTGAGCTCATAGATGCGCCGTAAGCCCTTCAGCGTGAGATGCGGATCATAGAGATCGATGGCCTTCGTGGCCGAGGCGAACGCTTCGCCCAGGCCGCCTGTGGCCACCACCGTCGGCGGCCGGCGAAAACGCCGCTTCAGGCGTTCGATAAGTCCTTCGACGAGGCCGAGATAGCCGTAAAACAGGCCCGACTGCATGGCTTCGACAGTATTTTTGCCGACAACGTCCGGCGGGTGTACGAGTTCGACTTTGGGCAGTTTGGCCGCGTTTGCATACAGCGCCTCCATGGAGATGAGCACCCCCGGCGCGATCACCCCGCCGCGGTACGTCCCTTCTTCGTCGACAAAGCAAAACGTCGTGGCCGTCCCGAAATCGACGATGATGAGCGGCGGGCCGTAGATGTCCACGGCGGCGACGGCGTTGGTGATGCGGTCGGCGCCGACCTCCCGCGGATTATCGAGCTGGATCTTGAGCCCCGTGCGTATCCCGGGGCCGACGATGAGCGGCATCAGGTGAAAGTACCGCTCGAAGAAGCGTTCGATCTCCGCCATCACCGGCGGCACGACGCTGGAGACGATGGCCCCGCCTACAGCCTCCATGCGCAGACCCGACAGGGAAAACAACTGGCGGAACAACATTCCCCACTCATCGGCCGTCCGCCGGCGGTCGGTGCCAAGTCGCCATTCGTGCACCAAACGTTCCCCTTCAAAAACGCCGGCGACGACATTCGTGTTGCCGATGTCCAACACGAACAGCATGGTCATCCCTCCCGTAGACGCAAAAAAGAGAGCCTCTCGGCTCTCCGGTCGCGGTTCGGCCGCGCGACGCGCGCGCTCGTCGTCCGCTCCCGCGATGCGCCGCAGCGGCCGGTCGACCGGCGAATCCTGCGCATTTCAGGCCGGAGCCGGGGCTTCGGCGACGTGCACACGCACTTCCGTCGGCGATACGGTCTCCACGACGATGCGATCGCCCTCCGTTCGGCCGCGCTCGATCAAATCGCGAATCTCTTGGCTGGTGAGCGTCTCCACGCGGAGCAGCGCCTGAGCGATCGTCTCCAGCTTCAACCGCTTGTCCGTGAGGAGCTGCCGGCAGCGCTCGTACTGCTCGCGGATGATGCGCTGGATCTCCAGGTCGATCTCGTAGGCGATGGCATCGCTGTAGTTCTGCTCGTGGCCGATGTCGCGACCGAGGAACACTTCCCCCTGACGGCGGCCGAACTGCATCGGCCCGAGTTTTTCGCTCATCCCGAATTCCATCACCATCCGCCGGGCGATGTTCGTCGCCTGCTGGAAATCGCTGTAGGCGCCGGTCGACACGTCGCCGAAGACAAGCTCCTCGGCCACGCGGCCGGCGAGCAGGACGAGGATACGGTCGAGCAGATAGCTCTTCGTCGGCAGGTTCGAATCGTCCTTCGGCAAAGAGACGGCATACCCGCCCGCCTGCCCGCGGGGAATGATCGTCACCTTGTGTACGTCGTCGCCATTCGTGGCAAAATAACCGGCCACGACGTGCCCGGACTCGTGATAGGCGACGAGCGTCTTTTCCTTATCGCTGATGACGCGACTCGTCTTCGCCGGACCGGCGATGACGCGGTCGATCGCCTCGTCGATCTCGCTCATGCCGATCGTCTTCTTGTTCCGCCGGGCGGCCAGAAGCGCCGCTTCGTTCAACAGGTTTTCCAGATCGGCCCCGGTAAAGCCGGGCGTCCGGCGGGCGATGACCTTAAGATCGACTGCCGCATCAAGCGGCTTGTTGCGGGCGTGGACTTTGAGCACTTCTTCCCGCCCCTTCACGTCCGGGCGGTCGACGGTGATCTGCCGGTCGAAGCGCCCGGGGCGAAGGAGCGCCGGGTCGAGGATGTCCGGGCGGTTGGTCGCGGCCATGACGATGATCCCTTCGTTCGGCGCAAAGCCGTCCATCTCGACGAGCAATTGGTTGAGCGTCTGCTCCCGTTCGTCGTGCCCGCCGCCCAAGCCTGCGCCGCGCTGGCGGCCGACGGCGTCGATTTCGTCGATGAAGACGATGCACGGCGCGTTTTTTTTCGCCGTCTCGAAGAGGTCCCGCACGCGGGAAGCGCCGACGCCGACGAACATCTCGACGAAGTCCGAGCCGCTGATGCTGAAAAACGGCACCCCGGCCTCTCCGGCGACGGCCCGGGCGAGGAGCGTCTTTCCCGTTCCGGGCGGCCCGACGAGGAGCACCCCTTTGGGGATGCGCGCCCCGAGGGCGGCATACTTGCGAGGATCTTTCAGGAAGTCGACGATCTCCACCAGCTCCGCTTTTTCCTCGTCGGCGCCGGCGACGTCTTTGAACGTCACCTTGCGCTTGTCATCGGTAAACTGGCGGACGCGCGCCTTCCCGAAATTCATCACCCGGTTGCCGCCGCCTTGGGCCTGATTGAGCAGAAAAAAGAACAGGATGAGCATGAGCACGAAGGGGATGATGGACACGAGGTAGCTGATCCAAGCCGAATTCTCCCGTACCCGATCCTGTGTGACGGTGAGCTTCGCCTGATCGATTTTTTCATCGATCAAACGCATCAACTCCGGCGTCCTCGGTGCACGGGTGACGAACGTCTCATGTCCCGCCGGCGCGGCCTTCAGCGTCGCCTCGATGACGACGGTCTGCCCCGTCGGTCCTTCTTCGCGCATGGTGATCGACGCGATCTGATCGTTCAACAAATACGCGCGAAACTTGCTGTAAGGTTCTTCATTCGGCGCCTTGCCCTGGCCGGTGAGCATCTGAACCAGACCGACGAGGAGCAAGACGACGAGCATATAGAAAAGCAGGTTGCGTACAAACCTGGGCATGCCCGACCTCCTCCCACTATGACGGGACACTTAGTTCATTGTAGCACAGGCGGCTTATGCGGCCAAACGTCAGTGCCCGGCGTAGATCTTGGACTTCAAAATGCCGACGAACGGCAGGTTGCGGTATTTTTCCGCATAGTCGAGGCCGTAGCCGACGACGAACTCGTCCGGAATCTCGAACCCGACGATGTCCGGCTGGAGTTCGACCTGCCGATGGTGCGGCTTGTCGAGCAGCGTGACGATCGTAAGCGACCGCGGAGCACGGCGGAGGAGGAGATCGGTCAAGTACTTGAGCGTAAGCCCGCTGTCGATGATGTCTTCGACAATGATCACGTCGCGGCCTCCGATCTCGAAGTCGAGATCTTTGATGATTTTAACGACGCCGGAGGTCTTCGTCGCCTTGCCGTAACTGGAGACGATCATGTAGTCCATTTCCAGGGCGATATCCATGCGCCGCACGAGATCGGCCATAAACGGCGCCGCGCCTTTTAAGACGCCGACCACGAGCGGATTGCGCCCGTCGAACGCCTGCGCGAGCTCGGCGCCGATTTCACGTATCCGCGCTTGGATCTCTTCTTCCGTATAAAGGATCTTTTGAATGTCATCCGTCAGTCGCATCCCGTGCCTCCCGGATCATCCACTTCATATCGACATTCGATCGCCGCGCGGCCGGGCCGTGGAAGGAATGCCTGCGAAGCGATCACGCCCGGCACCCAAAGCACGTCCCGGCCGACGGCAAAGACGGCGATCTGCCGCCGTACGGGCCGCGCCAACGCCGTACGGGCGAGGACGTCTTTCAGTTTTTCCCGCCGTTCCAAGGAATGCCAAAAAACGTCCCCCGGCCGCCGGAGGCGCACCATAAGCGGCCGGCCGCCGGCGAAGGAGAGCAGCGCATCGCGGTCGAACATCGCCCGCGACGGGTTCGCCGGCGCAGGCCCGATCACCCGACGGTCCGCCATTTCACCCCTCCGGTGCGCAGTGCGGCCGAGTTCCGCGCCCAAAACAGCCTCCGGGCGTACAACGAGAAAACGATAACGTTCCCGGCGCTCGGGCCACACCAACATCGCCGGGGGAACGAGGGCAAACCCTTCGGTCCCCCGGGACTTGGGCAAAAAATAAAGATCCGTTCCAAAGAGCACGACGCGGTAGTGCCCCGGCAGATCGAGCGCGGCCGGACGACGGGCGATGAGCATCGACCGGAGCGCCTCGATGTGCGTAAGATCGAGCGCCGCGTCATCGTCCGGCGCTGCGTGCGGGGCTTGTAAACAACTCCATATTAGATGAATCGCCCGGCGTTGTAAAGGAAGCGGCCGCGCCAAAAAATCGCCGACCGGCCAGCGCCAGGCGCCGCCGATCGGCTGAAGCGTCGCCAACAGATCGCGGGCCGCGCCTTCCCAATACGCCGCTTCCGCGCGGGCCTGCGCGATGAGCACATCGAGCCGGCGGGGAAAAGACGGCGAAAGGGCGATGAAGAGCGGCATGAGCTCATTGCGCACCCGATTGCGCAAAAAACGCGGGTCGTCGTTCGTCCGATCGTGTCGATAGGCGACGCCACGGGCCTGTAGATAGTCGATGATCGCACGGCGCTCCAGGGCGATGAACGGACGTACGAGTTCGATCCCCGGCGAAAGCCGCCGCCGGCGGGGCATCCCGGCCAGCCCCATGGGACTCGTACCGCGCAGAAGTTTTAACAGGACCGTCTCCCGCTGATCGTCGGCATGGTGGGCAACGGCGATCTTCTCGGCTTGATGGCGCCGGGCGGCGGAGACGAGCGCCTCATACCGCCTCCGGCGCAACAGCGCTTCGACATTGGCCCGCGGCGGGTCGGCCCCCTCTCCCGTCAGGCGCACCAACCGGAACGGGAAGCCCCTCTCCGCTGCCGCCCGTTCGACAAAGCGCGCGTCTTCGTCCGCTTCTTCCCCGCGCAGGCCGTGATGCACGTGCACGACGAACACGGCGATGCCGAGCTTCGTGTGTTCTTCGTAAAGCCACTCCATGAGCGCCATCGAATCGGCGCCGCCGGAGACGGCGGCGACGACCTTCTCACCCGGTTGAAAAAGCGAAGCGTCGGGAACAAAGGCCTTCATCGCTGACGTCCTCACCTACGGTATTCGCCCCAAGCCTCCAAGACCAAACGGATCCCAAGCCGTCCGCGCTAGGCCGTGCGCGCCGAGCGCACATCGACCGTGGCCCACGCCGGACGAACCTCTTCGATCATCATCACCGCCACCGTCATGTCGTCTTCCAGCGCGTAGCCGGTTTCATGGACGACGGCATCGAGAAACACGTCGGCAAACGCCTGCGGATCCGAGGCCTCGGTCTCCCGGATCAGGCGCCGGAGCCACAGCTCGCGGTTTTCCGGGCGCCGCTCGGCTTCATAGACGCCGTCGCTCATGAACACGACGACATCGCCCGGGCGAATCTCCGTTTCGACGACGTCCACGTCGATCTCCTCCAGGATGCCGGCCGGCGGATTTTGCGCTTCGATGCGCAGGACCACCTCTCCACGGCGGATATAGCTCGGTGCGGCGCCGACCTTCAGAAACTTCGCCCGGCCGTCGTTCAAATCGATCAGCGCCAAATCGACGGTCGCAAAGCGTTCGTCCAAGCCGCGCAGCGCGAGAAGCGCGTTCAGTGCCCTCACGGCCAGCGTCTCGTCAAAACCGGCGGAAAGAATGGCGCGCAGCATCTCCACCGCCGTCTGCGACTCTCGGCGCGCGTTCTCGCCGCTCCCCATGCCGTCGCTCAAGACGAGGGCGAACGTACGCCGGCCGACGGTCATCCCCAGCGCGCTGTCGCCGCTCACCAGCCCCCCGCCCTTGGCCGCCTGGGCAAAGCCGAAATGGACGCGATACCGCGTCCCGGAGGCGAGACGCACGAACCGCCCGCCGGGGACCGAATCCACGCGTTCGGTGACCATCACTTCGTCCAACAAGCGACTGAGCAGCCGTTCCAATTCGCGCACCGCCGCAAAATCGTCCCCCGTGACGAGCTCCAGTTCGATCGCCACATCGCCGGGAACGAGGCGGACGGCCTTAAACGACTGAACGAGAAATCCGGCGTGTTCCACGGCGCGCAAAAGATTCGCCTCCCGGTGCCGAAAAAGCGGCCCGTCGCGGCCGATCTCCTCGGCCATCTCGCGCATCACTTTGGACAGGCCGAGCAGCTGATCGACGACGAGGCGCCGGGCTCCCTTGAGCCGATCGGCCATCTCCGCTTCCTTTCGCCGGCGCAAATCGAGGCGTTCCAAAGCGTGCACGACGCGCTCCGGGCTCACACACTCCTGCTTCCAGCGGCGCGGCAGCTCGAAGTCCTTGAGCGGTCCGTCCTTCAAGCGTTCGATCATGTCCAAAAAGGCGGCGGACGTCTGCTCGCCTAAGCGCGACCAGCAGTGATCCTTTTTCCAACAAGGCCCGCAAGCCGTAGCGGCTGCCTGCAACAGGAGCGCTTTTTTCGGTTCGCGCGTCATGCCTTCCGGCGGCGCCTGAACGAACTGATCGGCGAGCGTCTGAAACATCGCCGCGAAGTGATTGAACTTTTCGTTCAAGGCCTCCCGCGTCTCCCGCCATTTGGTTTCTTGATCCTGCCAGTACGCCCGCGTCCCGGGCACCATCTTTTTCAGCTCCTCGACCCAACCCTCAGGAATGACGAGCATCAGCGCGCCGGCGAGCAGCGTTTCCAACAGCTCGCGCCCGAGGCCGCTTACCCCGCCGCTGTAGACGGCGATCAACGCGATGCCGACGAGCCCGCCGAACGCCGCGCCGAACCGCCCGGCGGGCCGAAACAGACCGGCGAGCAGACCGGCGATGCCGAGCGCACTCATTTCCTTGAGTTCACCGGCGTCCGACAGCCCGAGCAGAAGACCCGACAGGACGCCGGCCGTGGCGCCGAACGCCCCGCCGCCGGCGTAGGCGAGCAGAAAGACGACGCCCCGGGCGAGCACGGCATGCACCCCGACGTCGCCCACCCGCCAGCCGATCGTCCCGCTCAGAAGCGTCGCGACAACGATGATCGCGGCGATCAGCTCCTCTTGCCGCAGGCCGGACCACAGCCGGCGGTTCAGAAGAACGGGGATCGATTGGAGAAAAATGATGAACAATACCATTGTAAGGAGCGCCTCGGCCGCGCTCATCGACCACGCGTACGGTGAAAGCGGCATGAACAGCCGTCGCCAGACGAGCGCGGACAGGCCTTGGCTCAAAGCGGCGATCAGCGGATAGACGACCGCCACATTCCAGCGAAAGCGCCGCGCGACGTGCGAAAGGAACCCGAAGAGAGCCGCCGAGACGGCGGCGGACGGCGCGTGCGGGAGCGGCGACAGCGCCGCGCCGAGCAGCTGACCGAAAAACGCGAGATGCGCCCACTCCGGCCACAAATAGAGTG
Organism: Hydrogenibacillus sp.; assembly: GCA_014896255.1. Lineage (GTDB taxonomy): Bacteria > Bacillota > Bacilli > Thermicanales > DSM-22653 > Hydrogenibacillus. The sequence goes on along the minus strand of JADBKT010000033.1, from coordinate 234,256 downwards.
AAACGGCGAAAAAGGCGAGGCCGAACGGGGAAAGTTCGTTTAAAATCAACGCGCGGCCGAAGAGCAGCGCAAACAAGAAAACCCAAAGCGGCTTGGCCGGCACATGGCGACGCCAAAACGCTTCCAGCGGATGCATCAGGCGCCCCATGAGGCCGCCCGGGCCCGTCCATGCGTCGAGCGATTTCATGCTCCTCCACCACCCATCGCGTCCTGCTTGTCCCCCAGTATAGCGCGGGTGTGCGGTGGATCCTGTCAAATCGCGCTCCATGCGGACGGACTTTTTTGCGACAAAGTTCTCCGAAACGGGCCGATTTTCAGCTGCTCAAGTATCCGAAACGCTCCTTGACCGCCGCGAGCATCGGCGCCGCTTCCGCACGCGCCCGTTCGGCACCTTCCCGGAGCACCTCGTCGACGTCGGCGTCGCCGATCGCGGCGTACGCCGCCTGGATGGGGCGGAGCGCCTCGATCACCGCCTGCGCCGTGTCGCGCTTGAACGCCCCGTAACCGACGCCGGCGTACCGCCGCTCAAGATCGGCGACCGGCGTTCCGCTCACCAGGCTCATGATCGCCAACAGGTTGGAGATGCCGGGTTTTTCCTCCGGGGCGTAACGGACGATGCCCTCGCTGTCGGTCACCGCGCGCATGATCTTCTGTTCGATCGCCTCCGGCGGATCCAAAAGGCCGATGCGGCTCATCGGATTGGGGTTGGACTTGGACATCTTTTTCGTCGGATCGTCCAACGACATGATGCGCGCGCCGACGTCGGGGATGAGCGGTTCCGGCAACACGAACGTCTCGCCGTACGTTTTGTTGAAACGTTCGGCGAGATCGCGGGTGAGCTCCAGATGTTGCTTTTGATCTTCGCCGACCGGCACGTGCGTCGTCCGGTAGAGCAAGATATCCGCGGCCATCAGCACCGGATACGTATACAGGCCGGCAGATACCGATTCGGATCCGCGCCCTTTTTCTTTAAACTGCGTCATTCGATTCAGCTCGCCGGTGCGCGCCACGCACATGAGAATCCACGCCAACTCGCTGTGCGCCGGCACGTGCGATTGCACGAAGACGACGGACCGCTTAGGATCGATGCCGCTGGCGAGATACAGCTTCGTCACCATGCGCGTGTAGTCCCGAAGGCGATCTCGATCGTACGGAACGGTCGTGGCGTGGAGGTCGACGACACAATAGTACGCTTTGACGCCCTTCTCCTGCAGTTCAACAAACTGTCGGATGGCCCCGAGGTAATTCCCGAGCGTCAGTTCCCCGGAAGGCTGTACGCCGGAAAAAATGATCACGCCTCTCACTCCTGCGTCGACAAAAATAAACGCCCGTCCGCACCGGAGGGCTGATGCTGGATGAACCGTCGGTTGGATGAGCACCAAGGCGAACCGAGCGCCTAAAACGATCGGCGCGTCCCGCGGCCGCCGCGCTTGGAATCCGCCTGGCGGCGGAGCGAGGCCAACCGTTCTTCGCTGTCCTTGAGAAAACGGCTCAGCTTGTCTTCAAATCCGCGATCGCGCTTGCCGCGCGGGCGGCGCTCCTCCGCTCCGGGCTTCGCCTGCCGGATCGACAGGGCGATCTTGCCGGTCGGCTCGACCTTGAGCACCTTGACCGTGACGACGTCGCCCATCTTCAGGTAGTCGTGGATGTCCTTGACGTACGCGTCGTCGACTTCCGAAATATGCACGAGGCCGGTGACGCCCTCCTTAAGCTCGACGAAGGCGCCGAAATGGGTAATGCCCGTCACCCGGCCCTCCAGCAGGCTGCCCACTTCAATGGCCATGGGCCGATTCTTTCCTCCCACACAGCGGTTACCCGTATTATATGGCGGCGGATTCGAAAAAGTCAATCGCCCTTTTTCGGCGCCTCGGGCGTCAGTTTGAACAAGATTTCGCCGTCTTTCGCCCAAAACCATTCCGTCCGGGCGATGTCCGTCACATAATCGGGATCCAAAAGCCGCTCCCGCTCACGGCGAAGCGCCTCATTTTCCGCTTTCAGTTTTTCCAGCGTCGCCTGTTTCGATTCGAGTTCCGCCCGCACGATGCGGATCTTTTCCTCTGCACGCAAAAAGAGCATGACGGCGGCGACGATGCAGGCGCTAAACAACACGAACGCCGTCCGTCGGCGTATGCCGCTCGCCCGGCGCCCGTCTCTCATCGACCCGCGCTCACCGGCCATACCGCCTCTCCTCCCGATTCCGCCGGCCGCGCGACGCCCGCAGGCAGGTTCTAGCGCCGCAACCAGCAGGTCAAAACGTTCTGCGCCTTTTTTATTGTACCAACGATGAACGCCGTTGCCAAGCCGAGCCAACGCCTAAGAACGCCGGCGACGGCGGCGGCGACGGCGGCCAAGGCGATCAAAAGGCCGACCAAGACGCGCCGGAGGGCGTCAAACAGACCGCAAGCGACCCGCCAAACGGCGGAAAACGCCAGAACGAGCGGGCGGACGACGGCGCGGATGAAAAGACGGCGCAAGCGCCTAAACGGCGGCGCCAGAACGAAAAAATAGACGACGGCACCGAGCAGGACGAACGGTAAGAGCGCCGCCCGCACCTTTCCGCCTTCGACGCGATAAAGCACTCCGAACAGCCCCGCCGACAGCGCCAGCCAAAAGCAGACGTCCCAGATCAGCACAAGCGGTGCAGGGGCCCGCATGCGCCGGAGCGCGGCTTCCCCGTTGTCATAGAGGAAGGCATACGCGCCGCCGACCATCGCGGCACCGGCGATGAGCCACCATTCCACCTTGACGCTCATCGGAACAGCTTCCCGAAAAATCCTTTCGCCCCGTCCGCCTTCGCCGCACCGTCGACGTACTGGAGCGCGTCGATCTTCCCTTCGATGGCCACCTCGCCCTGCTCGACGTCCAGGTTTTTGAGATGCAGATTCTCACCGGTGATCACGAGCGGGCCTTCTTCCGTCTCCAGCAAAAATCGCTCGCTGTCGAAGCTGTCCACTTTTTTGATCCCGGAGATGGCCAAGTTCTTGCGGTTCACCAGGCCGATTTCGTGCCGCACGGTTTTTTCCGCCATCGTCGACCCTCCTTGGGCGTCCCTGAATGATCGGTTACTCCCAATGTACGAGTCGAGACGGCGGATTTAGAACCGTCAAAGCGACGGAATGCGGTGTGCCCGGCTTCATTCCAGCGGCTCGGTGAGCGCGCTCGGGTCGACCGCCTTCTTGCCCTCCTCGGGGACGGCGCGCACGCGCACCGTCCGCCGACGGTCGCCGAAGAGCACGGTGATCGTCTGTCCCGGGGCGACTTCCGCGCCGGCTTTCGCCGCGCGGCCGTCGACGAGCACGCGCCCTTCGTCGCACAATGCTTTGGCCACCGTGCGGCGTTTGACGAGGCGCGCCGTCTTGAGAAACAAATCCAGGCGCATCGGCGGCTCCCCCCACGGAAATGCCGTTCGGTTTACATCTTATCAAACGGCGGACGACCTGTCACGCGCGGTTCGGTTCGATTTCCTCGAGTCGGCCGTCTGCCAGCAAAAGCGTCCGGTCGCCCCGCCGCGTGGTCAGATCGGCGTGACTGACGACGATGAGCGCCGTGCCTTTGGCCTTCAATTCATCAAATAAGCGGTGGATGATGGCCACGTTGTCCCGGTCGAGATCGTTCGTCGGCTCATCGGCCAGGATGAGCGGCGGATCGAAAAAGAGCGCCCGGGCGACGGCCAATCGACGCCGCCCGCCATGGGAAAGCTCATGCGGCAGGGCGTTTTTTTGAGCGAACAGGCCGACGCGCTCGAGCAGCCGATCGGCGCGCTCCAAGGCGGCCGGACCGATGCGGCGCGCCGACGGATCGGCCACGAGGCTCGGCAGGGCGACGTTTTCGCGCACCGTCAAGCTGTGAATATAATACATCCCTTGAAAGATGAGCCCCATCCGCCGGGCACGATGGCGGGCGATCGACTGGGGGGAGGAGAGCACCGTGCCTTCGTAACGCACCTCTCCGGCCGTCTTCGGAAGAAGCCCGGCGAGGACGTAAAGGAGCGTCGTCTTGCCGGCGCCGGAGTCGCCGACGACGGTCACCCATTCCCCGCGCCGCACGGCGAGCGACGCCCCGGCGAGCACATCGCGGCCTGCGCGGCCAAGGCGCGCGTGTACGCCTTTGGCTTCGATGACGACATCCGTCATACGCCTCCCTCCTCCTTCAGCACTTCGCCTGCAGCGCGGCGGACGATGCCCCGCGCGGCGAAAAGCGCCGTTACGAGCCCCACGGCGAATACCGCCATGACGACGGCCGCGGCGCCCAAAACGAGCATCGGCGCTTCCGGGCGGACGAACGGCTGGTTGCGGGCCGACTCGATCAGACCGGAAAGCGGCGGCCACAGGATCAAGAGAACGACGGCGGCGAGGGCGGCAGCGAGGAAGGTCACCGCGAACGTCTCCCAAGCGAGCCAGCCGTAGACGCGGCGTGCCGGCGCGCCGAGGGCGATGAGCAAAGCGAAGTCGTTCTGCCGTCTGCGCACGTCGCCCGCAAGGCGACCGACGATGACGAGCATGCCGAACACGGCGACGGAGGCAACGCCGAACGAAAGCAGCCGGAGCACCCAGCGAAACGTCTCCCGGGCGCCGTAGACGACGTCGCTCGTGCGAAAGACGGACACGTCGGGGATCCGGTTCAGCTGATAGGCCAAAAGATCCGGGTTATAGCGCTCCGCGGCGCGAATGAAAATCGCCGACAGCGAGCGCTCAGGATCGTGCGCGCCCCACGTCTCGACGACGGTATCCGAATGGGCGACGAGGTCGCGGGCGGTGTCCAACGGGACGAAAATCGTCTGATCGAGGGCCGTGCCCGTCGGCAAAAGCCGCGCCACGACGCGAAACGGCGCGCCGAGGATCTCGATCTCGTCTTCATAGCTCGCCACGCCGCCGCCCAAGATCGCCTCGTAACCGGAAAACACCTCCGGTGCCGCTCCCTGCACCCACGGCTTGACGAGAAAATCGCTCGTCCAGTCGATGCCCACCAGGCGGTTTTCCCCTTCCACCGAGCAGCAGTCGGCATTGAGCGTCTGGGCGAAAAGCTGCGGCGTCCAGGCGCCGACGCCGGGCGTGCGTTCGACGGCGCGGACGACCGCTTCGGCGTCGAAATAGGCGTTGATCGGCGCGCTGCCGAACAGGACCGCGCTGCCGTCGACCGGCGCCTCCTTGGCGAAGACGACGACATCGGCGCCGAGCCGCGCCTCGGAGAGCGCGATGCCGCGCTCGTAGCCGGCGATGGCGTACAGCTCGAGCGCCGTAAAGAGCATGACCAGCGCAAGCAAAACGGCCGTGAGCGCCGTCTCTTTCTTCCGCCGCCACAGCGCGCGCCAAGAGATGTCCCGCATCCGACCCCTCCTTTCCCATGCGCGATCCGCGCGCCGAACGCACGCGGTGAGGCCGCCGAACCGCTTAGCGGCGGTGGGGATCACCCCCGCCGTTCTGCCCGTCGCCGGGGCCCGCATCACTCCCGCCGGGCCCGTGATCCGCGGAAGCGCCCGGATCGTGCGTCATCGACCCGTGGCCCTCGTCCGCCACGCCGTGATCGTCCGCGCTTCCTTGGACCGCGTCCGGCTTCCACCCTTCCGGAAGCTCGCCCTGGGTGTCGGCGTTGTACCCTTTCATGAACAGGTGGTATGCCTTCCCTTCGGCGCGCACCTGATAGCCGGTAAACGTCTTCTCCTTGCCGCCCGCGCTGATCGTCACCTCCGCGTACCATTCGCCGGGCATGGCGAGCGGCAGGCGGAGCTCGTATTCGCCGGTTCCGACCCGGCGCATCGTCCCTTCCGTCGGGTGATGCATGCCTTCCATGTTCAGGAACAAGTACACCCTATCCGCGTCGACGCGCTGGCCGCCCTGGTCGGTGACGACGACGCGATACGGATGCGCCTCGCCGGTCGAAAGGACCTCTCTCGCCGGGATGAGTTCGACGTTTAAACGTTCCACGTCCGGCGCCGCGGCCTGCTCCGCTCCGCCGGAGGACGCCGGCCTCTGTTCGTTCGCTTGCGGATTCGACGCCGTGCCGCAGGCGCTTAAGGCCAACGCGAACAAGAGCATCCCCAGCGGCAGCCCCCACAGATTAACATTTCTTTTCATCTCTTAACACCTCCATGTGCCTTTCGGCACAAACTGCTTCATATGTTTAATTTACCACAACCCTTTCGTAAGTCAACACAGGCAACATGCGGATTTGTAAATCTTTTGTGAACCACGGCAGATGTTAAGGTTTGTTAACTTATGAAAGAGTCGGATCCGGAACGATAAAAGAAAAAGCGCCCGAAGGCGCTTTTTCGACGTTCGATCCGCCGGCGTGCGCGGATCAGGATTTGACCGCTTCTTTGAGCTTGTTGCCCGCCTTGAAGACCGGGACGACGGAAGCGGCGATCTTGATCTCTTCGCCGGTTTGCGGGTTGCGGCCCGTTCGGGCTTCGCGCCTGCGCGTCTCGAAGGTGCCGAAACCGACGAACTGCACGCGATCCCCGCGCTTTAAAGCCTCCGTCACTTCGTCGAAGAAGGCGTTGAGCACGTGCTCGACATCCTTTTTGGTCATTTGCGTCCGTTCGGCGAGCGCGGAGATGAATTCCTGCTTATTCACCGCGAATCCTCCTTTGCCTGGCGTTCGTTCGATGAACGGCGCGGACGCACCGTCGTTCGTACGTATTCGACTCAAAACGCCAAATTCCTGCTCCTTCGTTTAAATTTCTTGCCGCGATGCGCCTTTTTCCGTTTTAACCAAAAAAACAACCGGCCAAACGTGCCGGTTCAGGATTCCATCTGTTTGGCCAAAAAGCCGGCGGCCGTCTCGAGCACTTTGACGTCCATGTCGCTGATTTTGGCCATGTCGTTTTTGCTGATGAGGAGCACCGTGCCGATCGGGTCGCCGGCGGCGATGATCGGTACGACGACAAAGGCGCGGGCCGCTTCGCGCTCGCCGGCGACGAACTCGTACTCACCGGCGTTTTGTTCCTTGATGATCCGTCGTTCGTTCATGCTCTCTTCGAGGAGCGGACCGATCGGTTTGTCGATCCACGTTTTTTTGCCGCTGCCCGCCGCGGCCACGAAGCGGTCACGATCGGATATGAGGGCCAAGTGTCCGAGGCTCTCATGCAGCGCCTCGGCATACTCGCGGACGGCGTCGCCAAACTCGCCGATCGGCGAGTATTTCTTTAAGACGATTTCTCCGTCCTGGTCGACGAAAATCTCCAACGGGTCTCCTTCGCGGATGCGCAGCGTGCGGCGGATTTCTTTGGGGATGACGACGCGGCCCAAGTCATCGATCCGGCGGACGATCCCGGTTGCTTTCATCGCGCGCCCTCGCTTTCGTGTAAGGTGCCTCATGAGGTCTGGGCATAGTATACGTCCGCCGTTTATTTCTATGCGACACCGGCCGCGGCGCCGCTTACGACGCTTTGGCCTTGGGGATGTGCCGCTCGCCGATCAGCTCGGGAAGCTCTTTTTCCCTAAACGCCTGGTACGCTTCGCGCGCGGCTTCGCCGACGAGGAGCTCCCGCACGTCTTCAAACGACTGTTCCTTCCGCGCTTCGACGACGATGACGTGGTAGCCGTAGTCGGTCTTCACCGGCGCGCCGACTTTGCCGATCGGTTGCGAAAGGGCGGCCGCCTTAAACGGCGGGACCCACTGGCCGGCCATGACGTTTTCATACAGGCCGCCGTTTTTGCTTCCGTCGGGGTTCGTATTGCCCGGGTCTTCGGAGTATTCATCGGCGAGCTTGGCGAAATCTTCCCCGCCTTTGGCGCGCCGCGCGAGTTCTTCGGCCAAGGCGCGCGCTTCGTCGTCGCCCCGCTTGTCGTCGACTTTGATCAGGATGTGGCGCACCGTCGTGAGCGTATAGTCGCCCTTGCGCGCTTCGTAGTCGGCGCGCAGTTCGTCGTCGCTTTTCACGTGCGTGAGATAGGCGTCGGCGGCGGCGTAAAGCGACACGAATTTGTGCACATCGTCGTCTGAAAGCCCCAGCGCCTGAAGCCGCTCGGCATAGCCTCGATCGCCGTACACCGCCTTGAGCTGCGAGACGAGCGCGTCGTACGAATCCTTTGTCGCCGAATTTGGATCTTTGGAATCCGTAACGTCGCCCTGGGCCTTGGCGCGCTGGGCCAAAATGTGGAGGCCGACGTAATCGTCGAGAATCTGTTCCCACAGCGTACCGTCGGCCGCCTGACCCGACGGATCGATGAGTTGCATGAAGTTGAGGTACGCGGCAAAATCGCCGGCGCCGACCACGCCGCCGTCATAGCGCGCCACGATCGTATCCGGCGCCTCCTCAAAGACAATGCGCTTGACGGGGGGAAGGTCGCTTGCGGCCTGCCCGTCGGGCTGCGCCTTTTTGCCGCACGCCCCGAGCAATGCCGACAAGCACAAGACGACCGTGAGGACGAGGACATACGGAGCGTTACGGATCTTAATGTTCATGATGCGCATGTGACAGCGCTCCTTTCATTCGTTTCCGCTCACCGAGTCGGGAGAGAAGCCCGTCGAGGCGCTCGAGGGCCGAGGCGGCGTCGGCGGCGCGCAGCCAAAAACCGAGGGCGGCGCCGACGGAAAGCCCGATCCGTTCCCCTGCGTCGCTTAAGGCGAGCAGATCATCCGGAGTGATCGCAACTTCCGGCCGAAACCGGACGGAGAGCCTGCCGTCGGCGAAGTCGATCCGTTCGACGCCGAGGACTGTGCCGAGGGCGCGGACCCTGGCCACGAGGAGAAGACGCTCGACGGCCGGCGGCAGCGGACCGAAGCGGTCGATCAGCTCATCTTTGATCGCTTCCCACTCCTGGACGTCCAGGGCGGCGGACAGGCGCTTGTAAAAGGCGATCTTCTGATGTGCCTTGGGGATGTAGTCGTCCGGCAGGTAAGCGTCGATGTGCACGTTGATCTCCGGCGCCTTGGGCGCCTCCGTCTCCGCTTCGCCTTTGAGCCGTTGGATCGCTTCTTTGAGCATCTCGTTGTACAGGTCGAACCCGACGGCGGCGATGAAGCCGTGCTGCTCACGTCCGAGGATGTTCCCGGCCCCGCGGATGGCCAGATCGCGCATGGCGATCTTAAAGCCGGAGCCGAGCTCGGTGAATTCTTTGATCGCCTCCAGACGCCGCTCGGCTTCTTCGGACAACACCTTTTCTTTTTGATACGTGAAATACGCGTAGGCGATGCGGCTCCCACGGCCGACGCGTCCGCGCAATTGATACAGCTGGGAAAGCCCCAGCCGATCGGCGTCGTAGACGATGAGCGTGTTCACGTTCGGAATGTCCACGCCCGTCTCGATGATCGTCGTGGAGACGAGAACGTCGATCTCTCCGTGCATAAAGTCGAGCATCACCCGCTCCAGCTCGTCCTCCGGCATCTGACCGTGGGCCACGGCCACGGTCGCCTCGGGGACGATGGCCTTGACTTCTTCCGCCATGCGGTAGATCGTCTCGATGTAATTGTACAGGAAGAAGACTTGTCCGTCGCGGGCGAGTTCCCGTTCGACGGCCTCCCGGACGAGCGACGCGGAATATTCGACGACGTACGTCTGCACCGGAAAGCGATTTTCCGGCGGCGTCTCGATCAGCGACAGATCCCTAACGCCGATCAGAGACATGTGCAGCGTCCGCGGAATGGGCGTTGCGGTCAAGGTCAAAACGTCGACGTTCGTCTTAAGTTCCTTGATGCGCTCTTTGTGCGCCACGCCGAACCGCTGCTCCTCGTCGACGATGAGCAGCCCCAGATCGAAGAACCGCACATCCCGTGACAGAAGCCGATGCGTGCCGACAATGATGTCGATCTCCCCGCGCTTTAAGCGCTCGAGAATGTCCTTTTGCTCGGCGCGCGTACGAAAGCGGCTCAAGACGTCCACGACGACCGGAAAATCGCCTACCCGCTCCTTGATCGTCTCATAGTGCTGCTCGGCCAGAATCGTCGTCGGGACGAGGAAAGCGACCTGCTTGCCGCTCATCACCGCCTTGAACGCCGCGCGAAGCGCGACTTCCGTCTTGCCGTAGCCGACGTCGCCGCACAAAAGGCGGTCCATCGGCCGCGGCGATTCCATGTCGCGCTTGATCTCCTCGATCGCCCTAAGCTGGTCCGGCGTCGGCTCATACGGAAACATCGCCTCAAACTCTTTTTGCAGCTCGTTGTCCGGGAGAAAGGCAAACCCTTTGGCGGCAGCGCGCTTGGCGTACAGTTCGATGAGCGACTGGGCGATGTCCTCGACCGCCTGGCGCACTTTTTGTTTCGTTTTCTTCCATTCGCTCCCGCCGAGCTTGGACAGCTTCGGTTCCCGTTCCTCGGCGCCGATGTACTTTTGAATGAGATGCAGCTGGTCAACGGGAACGTACAGCTGGTCCGTACCGGCATATTGGATGCGCAGGTAATCTTTGTGCACGCCGTCGACCGACAACGTCTCCAATCCGACGAAGCGGCCGATGCCGTGCTGCACGTGAACGACGTAATCGCCGGGTTTGAGATCTTGATAATGCGTGATCCGTTCGGCGCCCTCCAGCTTCACCGAACGCCGGACGGGGCGGCGCTTTTGGTGGAACAACTCGCCTTCGGCGACGACGACGAGTTTGGCCGAAGGCCATTCAAAACCGGCGCTGAGCGACCCGACGGCGATCACCGGGCGGTTGGGAAGGGGAACCGGCAGCTCGCCGAGCACGTCCAGCGTCTCATCGTACTCGGCGAGCATCTTGCGCAGCCGTTCGGCCCGCGATGCGTCGCCGACGAGGAACACGACGCGGTAGCCGAGCTTCGTCCAGCGGCCGAGTTCCGCTTTGAGCACGCCGAATTGGCCGTGAAACGCCTGCCCGCTGCGGGAGGTGAAATGCACGACTTGCGTGAGCCTCGCGCCGCGGATCGACCGGGTAAAAAATGAACAATAGACGATCGGCACACGGCGCGGGTCGAACAGCGTTTCCCGGGACCAAAAGCGCTCCGGTTGACCCACGACGCGTCCTTCCGCTTTGGCCGCGACGAGCCATTCCGCCGCATCGCGGGCGTATGAGGCCGCCACGTCGAAGATCCGCGTCGGCTCATCAACGACGAGCACGGGACGGTCCCCGACGTAGTCGAAGAGCGTTGCCCGGTCGGGATAGGCGTGCTCGGCGTAAAGAACCGCCTGCGGCGGAAGTCCGCCGTCGCTTAAGATGTTGATCAAGGATTCGAGGTGTGCCGCGGCGCGCGCGCGGCGCTTTGGATCGCCAATTTTGACCAGCTCCGTTTCGCGGAGCGCCTGGAGTTTGTCGAGCAGTCGCCCGCGAGCCGCTTCGGTGAGGACGAAGGTGGAAGCGGGCATGAGGCGGACGCGATTCAGGCGGGCGCGGGAACGGCCGTCTCCCGGGTCCAGCACGCGAATCGATTCGATTTCGTCGAAAGCCCACTCGATGCGCACCGGCGCCGAGCCGTCGGCCGGACAGACGTCGACGATGCCGCCCCGGGCGGCGACGGTTCCGGGGGTGAGCGCTTCATCGGCGCGCGTATAACCGGCGCTCAGGAGGGCTCTTAAAACCGTCTCCGGCGCTCGGGCGTCGCCGACGGAAAGCTCGAGTACCGCCTCTTGAAATGCGGCTTTCGGCACCAGCGGGCGCATCAACGCAGCGTAAGCGGTGACGACGATGCGCGGCCGTTCGAAGAGCATCGCGCCGATGGCCGAAAGACGCTCGGCCTGCTCGGCCGACGGCGCACGGTCCGGTTCTGCGATCAGCTCTTCGCCCGGGTAAAAAACGATCCCGTTTTCGCCGAGCAGTTCAACAAGATCATCATAAATTTTTTGTGATTGGTAATTATTTGCCGAAACAATGACCAGCGGGCGGTCGAGCGCCTCGCTCAAGCCCGCCCAAAAAATCGTCCGGGTCGAACCGGTGAGGCCGGTGACGAGTTGTTCGCCACGTTCGCGCTGGATAGCGCGCACGACGGCCTCAAAGTCGGTATTTTCTTTTAACACGTACAAAAGCGATTTGAGCACGTCCGATATTCCCCTCTTCCTGCCCTTCCGCCCGCCGACGGCCGCGCCGAGGGGGCCGGATCGGCCCCCGCCGGAAGCCGACAAGCCCGCTTTACTGCAGCGGGCTTTCGAGCTCGTACAGTTCCGGATGGGCCTCATACGCCGCCTGACAATGCTCGCAGAGGACCCAGACGACCAAGTCGTCACCGCGTCGTTCGACCATCTCCGCCGCTTCATCCGGCGTGAGCGCGGACAGCGACTGCATGATGCGCGAGTCGTGCTTGTAAAAGGTGGCCAGGACATCATGACACGAACGGCATTGATACACGACGGCCATCGCCAAATCCCGCCTTCCGCCCGTTCGAGGCGCTTTTTCCCTGAGGATGCCCGGGAGGGCGGAAAATTATACCGGCGCGGCGCGGTTATAGACGTTCATCGCCTGTTCAAACGATTGCTCGAGCGCCAGGATGAGAGCGTCCCGGGCGCGCGCCACCGCCGCCTCGGCGCGCGGGCGCTCCTCCGGCGCAAACGGTGAGAGGACGTAATCGGCGACCGATCCGACCGCCGGCCGACCGATGCCGATGCGAAGACGGGGAAAGGCGTCGCTTCCCAACGCGGCGATGAGCGAGCGCATGCCGTTGTGCCCGCCGTGGCTCCCTTTCAATCGGAGGCGCAGCGATCCGAGCGGAAGGTCGAGATCATCGTAGACGACGGCCAGCTCCTCCGGTGCGATGCCGAAGTAGCGCACCGCCGGGGCGACGGCCTCTCCCGAACGGTTCATGAACGTAAGCGGCTTCATGAGGAACACGCGCCGCGCGCCGATGTGCGCCTCGATCCATTCGGCCTGCCATTTGGTCTTGCGGCGGAGGTGGGCGGCGCGTTCGCCGAGCGCGTCGACGACCCGAAAGCCGATGTTGTGCCGCGTCGCCTCATATCGCTCGCCGGGATTGCCGAGACCGACGATGAGCCGAATCAACCCCATCCCTCCCGGCCTCAGTCGAACAGGCGGCTGACGGACAGCTGCTCGTGAACGCGGACGATGGCCTCGGCGATGAGCGGTGCGACGGACAGCACGACCATGTTCGGCAGGCGTTTGGCCTCGGGAACATGGATGGTGTTCGTGACGACGATCTCTTTGATCGCCGACGATCGAAGCCGCTCGATGGCCGGACCCGAAAGCACGGGATGCGTACCGCAAGCGTACACCTCTTTGGCTCCGGCTTTGATCAGCGCTTCTGCGCCCAACGTGATCGTCCCGGCGGTGTCGATGATGTCGTCGATCAAGATGGCCGTACGGCCTTCGACTTGACCGACGATGTTCATCACCTGCACCACGTTCGGCTCCGGACGCCGTTTGTCGATGATGGCGATCGGCGCCCCGAGGCGGTCGGCGAGACGCCGGGCCCGCGTTACGCCGCCGTGATCCGGCGAGACGACGACGACGTCTTTCAAATGTTTACGCTTGAAGTAGTCGGCGAGGATGGGGATGCCGAGCAGATGATCGACCGGGATGTCGAAAAAACCCTGGATTTGCATGGCATGCAAATCCATGGCGATGATGCGGTCGGCGCCGGCCGTCTCGATCAGGTTGGCGACGAGCTTGGCCGTAATCGGATCCCTTGCCCGCGCTTTGCGATCTTGCCGCGCGTAGCCGTAATACGGCATGACGACGTTGATGCGTCCCGCCGAAGCGCGCTTTAGGGCGTCAATGATGACGAGCATCTCCATCAGGTGGTCGTTCACCGGATGGCTCGTCGATTGCATGACAAAGACGTCCGCGCCGCGGACGCTCTCGTTGAGTTTGACCTGGATTTCTCCGTCGCTGAACGTGGTGATGTCGGCATCGCCGAGCGGGACGCCGATGTGTCTGGCGATCTCCTCCGCCAAGGCGCGGTTGGAATTGCCGCTGAACACCTTCAGCTTGGAATCGCGATAACTGAGCATGATGGCCGATGATCCCTTCTTCGCCTGATCATTCACCGTTCCGTCGATCCTGCTTCGGGCCGCTCTCCGGACGTGCGTCGGGATCCCGGCTCGGACGGCCGAAACGGGCCATAAGCCGCTCGACGTACCTTTCTTTGTTCACCTGCCGCGCCCGGGCCACGGCGAGGGCCCCGCCCGGCACGTCATCGGTGATCGTCGAGCCCGCGGCGACGTACGCCCCGTCGCCGACCGTGACGGGGGCGACCAAGTTCGTGTTGCAGCCGATGAACGCCCCGTCGCCGATGATCGTCGCATGCTTCTTCACGCCGTCGTAGTTGACGGTGATCGTTCCGCAGCCGACGTTCACTTCGCGTCCGACGATCGCATCGCCGACGTAAGACAGATGCGGCACCTTCGCCTTTTCGCCGATCGTGCTGTTTTTCACTTCGACGAAATTGCCGATGCGCACCCCGCGCCCGATCGCCGCGCCGGGTCGAAGGTGCGCGAACGGGCCGACCGTGGCCCCGTCGTCGATGCGCACGCCGCGGGCCACGGCATACCAGACGTGCACCCCGTCGCCGACGATCGCATCGGCGAGATCGGCCTGCGGGCCGATCTCGCAGCCGCGTCCGATGCGCGTCTCGCCGAACAGCCGAGATCCGGCGCGAACGACGGTGTCCCGCTCGATCATCACGTCGGGGCCGATCCACGTCGACGCCGGATCTTCGATCGTCACGCCCTGCCGCATGTGCGCCGTAAGGATCCGCCGGCGAAGCGTCTGTTCGGCCGCCGCAAGCTGCAGGCGGTCGTTGATCCCGGCGGCCTCCTCCGGATCGTCGAGCCGAGCGGTGGCCACGCGCCTTCCGGCGGCGAGCAGATGGTGCAACACATCGGTGAGGTAATACTCCCCTTGCGCGTTGTCCGCCCTGATGGCCCCCAGCGCCTCGGCGAGATGAGGTCCGTAAAACGCATAGAGGCCGACGTTGATCTCGCGGATCAAGCGCTCGGCCGAATCGGCGTCTTTCTCTTCCACGATACGCAAAAAGCGGCCTTCCGCATCGCGCACGACGCGCCCGAAGCCCCGCGGATCGTCGACCGTCGCGGTGAGCGCGGTGGCGTCGGCCCCTGCCGCTTCATGCGTCCGGATCAGCCGCTCGACGGTCTCGGCGCGGATAAGCGGCGCGTCGCCGTAGATGACGAGAAACGTCGCTTCCAGCTCCGGCGCCGCCTCCAAGGCCAAACGCACGGCGTCGCCGGTGCCGCGCTGCGGATCCTGCACGATGAAAGTGCCGGCGTCGGCGAACGCCGCTTGGACCGCTTCGCGGCCGTGGCCGACGACGAGGAAGACATCATCCCAGGGAAGCGTCGAAAGCGCCGTCAAAACATAAGCGAGCATCGGCTTGCCGAGGAGCGCGTGCAACACCTTCGGGCGGTCCGAATGCATGCGCGTCCCCTTGCCAGCCGCCAATACGATGGCGTACCGTTTCACCCGTCATCTCCCCTCGCGCCGGCAAAATCACAACCATGATAGCGGATGCGCGGCCGAGATGCAAGGCATCCTCCCGAGGTGCCGGACGGAAGATAAAAAAAACCGGCGAAAGCGCCGCTTAAGCGCCTTCGCCGACGAGATTGTCGGCATCCACCACTTCGGTTTTCAGTGCGGCGTCTTTTTTGGCGAGCTGCGCATGATACACCTTGAGCACCGCGCTTTGAATCTTCTCGCGCGTCGCCGCCGAGATCGGGTGTGCGATGTCCCGGAATTCGCCGTCCGGCATGCGTTTGCTCGGCATGGCCACGAAGAGCCCGTTCGTCCCGTCGATGACGCGGATGTCGTGCACGACGAACTCATGGTCGAACGTGACGGAAGCGATCGCCTTCATCCTCCCTTCGCTCTGCACGGGGCGCAGCCGCACATCGGTGATTTCCATGTCCTTTCACCACCTTGCGTCAAAACGTCGGACTAGTCTATGCTTTCGACGCAAAGGGGGAAAATCCTGCTGCGGCTAAAAATTTTTTTAGCCTTTCGACAGTCGGCGTTCGATCGCCTCTCCTGTCCGCACGCTCGTTCCGCGTCATCCGTTCGATCGCCGTCGGGCGATCGTCTCGATCTCCACGTCCGCGCCGCGCGGGAGCGCGGCCACCTGAACCGTCGAGCGCGCCGGTTTGTGCGCCCCGAAGAAGTTGGCGTACACCTCGTTGACCGCTTGAAAATGCGCGAGGTCGGTCAGAAAAATCGTCGTCTTCACCACGTCCTCCTTGCCGAGCCCGGCGGCCCTGAGGATGGCTTCGATATTTTGGAGCGCCCGTTCCGCCTGCGCGGCGGGCGGCCCGTCCACCAGCGTGCCGTCGGGTCCCAGAGGAATTTGTCCGGAGATGTACAGCCAACCGTCCGCTTCCACCGCTTGGGCGTAAGGGCCGATCGCCTGCGGGGCTTGATCGGTTTCAACGCGCTTCATCGTCTTTCTCCTCCTTCATCGTGCGTTCGTTCGGGCGATTGATAGCGGCGCATGCGCCGATACGCCGCGTCCAACGCGGATCGAAAACCGCCCGCCTCGGCGCGGATCTCCCGCCCATGGTCATCCAGGGCGGTGAGGCGGATGATCGAGCGGTAATCGTCGACGAGCCGCGGCGCACTCGCCGGACTTTCGATGAGCACGACGGTGTCGACCACGTCCGCTTGAAACTCGCGGCACAGTTCGGCAAGCCCCCGGACCGTTCCGCCCCCGCGCAAAAAATCGTCGATCAGAAGCACCCGCGCGCCGGGCGGCATCGTCCGGCGGGAAAGCGACATCGTCTGGATCCGGAGACCTGAACCGGAGACGTAATTGATCGTCACCACCGATCCTTCCGTGATCTGGCTGTCCCTTCGCGCGATGGCCACCGGACGGCCGAGCCAGAAGGCGGCGGCGTAAGCCAGCGGGATGCCCTTCGTTTCCACGGTCATGATCCAATCGATGGCCTCGTCCCAATAGAGCGTGGCGATGAGCCGGCCGAACGGACGCAGGACGTCCGGACGGCCGAGCAGATCGGTGATGTACAAAAAGCCGCCCGGCAAAAGCCGCTCCGGCTGTTCGATTTCCTGAAGCAGGCGCAAGACGAACGCCTCGGCCGCTTCAGGTCCCATCCACGGCTCAAAGCGCACGCCGCCCTGCGCCCCGGCGAACGTCCGGACGGTTCCGCTTCCTTCCGCCTCGAGCACGGCCTTGATCATCGCCAGATCTTCGCTGATCGACGATTTGGCCGCCCCGTAATCTTCGGCGAACGCGCCGAGGGAAAACAGCGCGTACGGCGCTTCGGTGAGCCGCCGCGTCAAATCGATCAGGCGTGTCGTGCGCCTGCGTCTGTTCTGCAATCCGCGTTCACCCCTTGATCTCCCCGACGCCCGCATGGCGCAAAGCAGCCGAACACCGTCCGGAAGTAAGCGTCTGCACGAGATACACTTCTTTCAAGAAACCGCGCAGACTATGGACAATACGCCGGGCGCGGCGCGCATCCGGAAAGACGGCGAACACCGTCGGCCCGCTGCCCGACATGAGGGTATACGTCGCGCCGTAGCGGCGCATCTTTTCCTTGAGCGATCGAACCTCCGGGTAGCGCTCCATCGTCACCGCCTCCAGATCATTCCGCAGGTACTCGAGCACCGCCCGCCGATCGCCGGCAAGAAGCGAGCGCACCGCCGCTTCCGTGGCCCCCGGCGGCGGGGCCGTACGGACGTCGAAGGCGCGAAACACGTCCGTCGTCGACACGGACACCGGCGGCCGAACAAGGATCACGGACCACGGACCGACATCCGGAAGGGGTTCGACGCGCTCGCCGCGCCCGCCGACGCGGGCGGTGCCGCCGTATAAAAAAAACGGCACGTCGGAACCGACGTCGGCCCCGAGCTGCGCGAGCGCCGTATGGTCCAGGCCGAGGTCCCACAATTCATTCAGCCCGATGAGGACGGTCGCGGCATTGCTCGAGCCCCCGCCGAGGCCTGCGGAGACGGGGATATGTTTGTCGATGGCGATGTGGGCGCCGAGCGGCGTGCCGCTCGCCTCTTTCAACGTGCGCGCGGCGCGGTAAGCCAGATTCTTCTCGTCGAGCGGGATGTGCGTCGCCGACGAGGCCAGCGTGATGTGTCCGTCCGGGCGCACCGAAAGCGCGATGCGGTCGGAGAGATCGACCGTGACGACGAGCATGTCCAGTTCATGATATCCGTCCGGCCGCTTTCCGAGCACTTCCAACGTCAAGTTGATCTTGGCCGGCGATGTCAGCCACAATTCGCGCATGGTCTTCCTCATTCCGCCTTGCCTGTACGCCACTTATTGTATCACGCCAAGCGGCCATAAAAAAGGCCAAGGCACTAGCCTTGACCTTTGTCTTTTCCCGTCGCCATCGCCTGCTCAGCCTTTTCGATCGCCCGTTTGACCAAAGACCCGGCTTCCCGTGCGGTGATCTCACCCCAGTCACCGTTTTGCACCTTATGGTAAAAACCGAGTTCCTTGGCCAATTCGACCCTAAGCCGCTCCGACATCAGCTTCCGACGGGCCACCGGCATTCCCCCTCACGCCGAACGGACCGCATGCCGCCCCGCCACGCTTAATGTACGCGAACGCTCCGTGCGGCATGCGGCCCAATGAACGGCATCGGCGTCGGAGGAAGGGCGCTCATGTCCCCGGATCGTACGTAATGCGCTTATGCCCGTCCGCCTCGATGACGGTGAGCTCCACCGTTTCCGTGAGCACATCGGCGTAACTGTATGAGACGCGGCGCAGGGGACGCGTTTCTTCGTCCAATTTGACGATGAACACGAGCGGATACGTCTCTTCCAAGATGCCGACATGTTCGACCGTCTTTTTGCGACCGCCGTTCGCCTTCAGCCGAATGCGCCGTCCGACATACCCTTCGAGTAACGACTTAATGTCCGCCAGAGCGTTTTTCGCCACGTGCCCATCACCTCACTGCGTTCAGTATAACATTTTCTGTATAGGATGTCAAACGAAAGCAATAATTATAGCAGTGAGGTCGTGCGGATGTCAATGTTTTTATTCCGGCACGCCGATGCGCAGCGTTCCGCGCGTCTCGATCCCCCCGATGCCTTGCGCGCCGGAACGCACCGCACGGATCGCCACATCCGGAGGGACGATGTCGCGCACGGAGGCAAATGACAACCGATGGACGACGGTGATGGGATCCAGGGCGTGAATGTTCACGCGGGCCGGAGAGCTGGCGAAATTCGCGCCGGCCTCCATCAGCCCTTCGTAATACGATTGACAGGCGCCGGCGACGATGATCAGGGCGTCTTTGTGCCGTTCATATTCCGCCCGCACGCGACGCACCGTTTCGATGAAATATTGGGAGTGCCGGTACTGGTCGATCTCCCTCGCCGCCGAGCGGCGGCGGTAAGCGTCGTGTCCGGTGAGCACGAGCACGTCCGGTTGGTAGCGCACCAAAAGCGAAATGACGCGGCGGGGCATGTCGCGCTCAAGGACGTGCTGTCCGACGGCCGGAATGCCGAGCCGCTCGTATTCGGCCATCGACATCGCGAGATACCGCGCATCGCCGTCGAGATGCAGCACCTTTCCCGGATACGCTACGGCCGTGGACGTCCCGACCGATAAACTGTCGGTCGACGGACGCGTCCCCCCACCCTCCGGCGGCTTGAGCATTTTCGCCGCCCCGAACCCCGCGTCCGGCCGTGACGCCTCTTCTTCGTGCGCATCCGCGTCGAGCATGATCAGATCGTCCAACGGTGCGTCGGCCAACAGGCGTACGTCCAGCCCCTGCAAAATGGCCGTGCGCTCGGCGTGATTGATCTGGATCACGCGAAAGACGATGTCTTGACCGTACGACTTGCGGCGGACAAGACTGCCGATGACGATCTCCACCGCTTTCCCCTCCCGCTTACAGCCTATGTGCGGAAGCGGAAAGCGGAACCGGCCGGGCTTACTTCGTGTAACGGTCGGCGACGGCGCTCGCGCCGAACGACTGCGGCTTGATCTTCACCGTATAACCGACCGACGTCACCCAACCGACGATCTCCTGGATCATCGCCCGCGTCGCGCCGCTCGTGCCGATGTCGACGTGGATCTCGATCGGCAGATCGATGAGCCGGGAAAAGGCCGGCTCCTTTTGCATGGTCTGGACGATCTCCAAGGAGGCGGCCGTCTCCAAATAGACGCGATGGCGCAGATCCGTCACGGGGGCGTGCCGGCGGCGGCGGAAGAAAAAACGCGCCCCCTTGCCCACGCGATGCACGACGATCGCCGTGACGAAGAGCGTTTCGCCGTGATGGGTCTGCGAGTCGGTGCCGATGATGAGCTTATAGGCGCCATTGCGATCGTCGACGACGAAGCGCTCGATCGCCGCGAGCATGTCGGAAAGCGACAGCCGACCGAACGTCGGGCTGGTAAAATACATCGATTTCACCTCGATGCGCCGCCGACGAGCGCAAAGAGCGCCGCGCCCAAGCGGCAAAAATCGTCAGGAGACAGCGCCTCGCCGCGCACGCGCGGATCAAACCCGTGCGCCGAAAGCCACGCCCCCCAGTCGACGTCAAACGTCGGAAAGGCTTGACGCAAGTTATTGGCGAGCGTCTTACGCCGGCTTTGAAAGGAGACGGCGACGAGCATCGCGTACCCGTCGGCACAATCCGCATACCGCGGCGACGCGTAAGGCGCGAGGTGCACCACGGTGGAAGCGACGCGGGGCGGCGGAAAAAACGCCCCGGCCGGGACGTCGAAACAGCGCCGCGGGGTCGCGTAACGGGCGACGGAGGCGGTGAGCATCCCATACGCCTTCGTTCCCGGACGTGCGACAAGTCGTTCGGCGACTTCCTTTTGCACCATCACCGTGATGGAACGGAATTCGACTCCGCCCTCGAGCAGGCGGAACAGGATAGGCGACGTAATGTAGTACGGCAGGTTGGCGACGACTTTAAGCGGCATTCCCGGCGGAAAATACGCCGCGAGCAAGGACGGAAGATCGAGGGCCAAAAAATCGGCGTGTACGATGGTGACGTTCGGTCGGTCCGAAAACAGCACGCCGAGGGCGTCGATCAGGCGCGCGTCGATCTCCACCGCCACGACGCGCCCGGCGCGCTCGGCGAGCGGCGCGGTGAGCACGCCCAAGCCCGGCCCGATCTCGAGCACGCCGTCTTCGGGGGTGACCTCCGCACAGTCGACGATCGCCCGGATCCAGCGCGGGTCGGTCAAAAAATGCTGACCGCGCGCTTTGGTGAGACGCAGGCCGAAGCGCGCCGCAAGCGCGCGCACTTCCCGCGGATCAACGCCCATCGCCGTCATCTCCCGAACTTTCCCGCGGCGCGTCTTCGCGCTTTCCGGCGGAGACGTCCACTTCCCCTGACGCGACGGCCGAAAGCGCGTCAAAAAGCGCCTCGCGGTCGATGCGAAAGAGACACAGGCGCTCATAAAACGACTTTGCTCCGGCGCTGCCGATGCCGAGGCGCGCGGCGAGCCGCGCGCGCCGCCGGCTTGCCTCCGGGCCGAACGCCAACCCGAGGTCGATATACGCCTCCCACGAAAGCGGCGGCGGCGATTCCCGCACCGCCGGGCGGGCATCCCGAAGCGCTCGGCGGATGGCCTCCAAAGATGCGTGTTCCACGCCGATCGACTCGCCCTTTCGGGCTTCTTCCGCCGCCAAGTGCGCATGCCACAGGCCGGGAATGGCGCGGTCCAGGGCGCGGCGGAGCTTTTCGCCGACGCGGTCGGGATCGGTCAGCACGATCACGCCGCGCGTGCGGTGTAGGCAGGCGATCTCTTTGATTTTATCGGGCGTGAGCGCATCGCCGCCGAGCACATAAACGCGCGCCGCGACGGCTTCCCGCACGCGGGCCGCATCGTGCCGGCCCTCGACGACGATCACGGCGTCCGGCGCCACTGCGTCCATCGAATCGATCATCATAACGCTATTATACATCAAATATCCATCCACACCGCAAAAATCCGCAAAACACCCGCAAAAAAACCGGAGCGCTCAGCGCGTCTCCGGCTTGTTCGGACCGATCACATACACCGTATTGCCGCGCCGATAACCGAAGGCGTCGGCCTTGTGATCGTCCTCAAAGTAGATGTCGATGATCTTGCCCTTCACCGCGCCGCCGGTGTCTTCGGCGCGGAAGAGGCCGTAGCCGTCGATGTACACCCATGAACCGAGCGGAATGACATCCGGATCGACGGCGATCGTCCGCCCTTCCTTGGCCCGATGGCCGGTCGCGGTCATGCCGTAGCCCGGGTCACCCGGGAGTTTGCCCGTATGGCCGGGTCCGGGGCCGTAAGCGGTAAGCACGACGCCGGTCAAGACCTGTTGCGCGGTAAACGTCAAGTCGGCCACCGTCACCGTCTTCGGTTTCGGCGGATCCGGCGCCGGCGGTTTCCTGCCGACGCGCACGATGCGCGGTACGGCCGTCTCGACGACCTTCGTCGTGAGCGGTGAAAGATCATGTAAAACACCGTTCACGTAAACGGCGCGATAGAGCGCGAGCGCCTTGCCGTCGCGGCCGTTTTGTTCGGTCTTCTCCACGCCGCGCGGGAGACTCAAATCGGCTTTCTTCACCGTTTGCGCCTTGATCGGTTTGGCGCGGGCGACGACGGCCGCCTCGATGCGCTCGATGCGCACCGTCTCGCCGCCTTGAAGCTCCGTCTCCGGCGCCGGCGAGACGAAATCCGTCGGTCTGCGGGCGATGCCGAGCCCTTCGACCAGGGCGCCGACGGTCGTCGCCGTCGTCTTGACCTCGATCGGCGCGCTTCGGCCGACGATGACGCGGACCGTCTTCGCATGCCGGACGTACACCGCTTGACCGCGCCCAAGGCGCGCTTGCGGTGCGGGGAAGACGACGTCTCCGTCCGCGATGTGGATGTCGAGGCGCTTTAAAAGCGTCGCCACGCTCCGCTCGCGGGTCTTTACGACAAACGTCTGACCGTCGACATCGACGGAAACGCGGTTGACGCTCATCTGCACGACGGCCGTAAAGGCGATCGCCCAGCCGAATGTCCAGAGGAGCGCCCACACGACCGCTAGGCGTTTATGCGGCATCCCTTCACCTCAAACAACCCCGGCGTCCGGTTGCGGAAGGCGAAACAGCCGTTTCGCGTTGTCCGTCGTGATGCGTGCAATCTCTTCCAAAGACAATCGATAGAGCTCCGCCAGTTTTTCCGCCACGAGGCGGACGTGCCCGCTTTCATTGCGCCGGCCGCGATACGGATGCGGCGCGAGATACGGTGCGTCGGTCTCGACGACGAGCCGAGAAAGCGGAATGTGCGGCACAAGGTTTTGCAGGGCACGGGCGTTTCGAAACGTCACCGGTCCGCCGAGGGAAATGTAAAACCCGAGTTCCAGCACCGCCTCGAGGTGCGCCGGATCCCCGGAAGAAAACGCGTGCATCACGCCGCCCACCTGATCGGCTCCCGCCTCCCGCAACAGGCGGCAGAGGTCGTCGTGCGCCTCGCGGTTGTGGATCACGAGCGGAAGCCCGAGTTCCCGCGCAAGGGCGACCTGCGCGCGCAAGGCGCGGTGCTGCGCTTCGCGGGACGCCGTCCGATGGTGATAATCGAGGCCGGTCTCGCCGACGGCGACGACCTTCGGGTGCCCTGCCGCTTCGCGGATCGACGACAGCACGGCCGGGGTGAGACGTTCCGCTTCCGTCGGGTGCAGCCCGACGGCGGCGTAGACGATCGGTTCCGCCTCGGCGAGAGCGAGCGTCGAGGCGATCCGCTCCGGGTTGTACCCGACGTTCACGATCGCCTCCACGCCGGCTTCCCGGGCGCGGGCGAGAACTTCGCCGCGATCGGCGTCAAAAGCCGGGTCATCGAGGTGGGCGTGGGTGTCGATGAGCATCTCACTTCACCCGGGTGCCGTTCGGCACCTCGTGGGGCACTTCGACGACGGCGAGCCCGCCGTCGTGGGACGCGGCGAGGATCATGCCGTACGAGTCGACGCCCCGGAGGCGCGCCGGCTTCAAGTTGGCCACGCAGATGAGCTTTTTGCCGACGAGCGCTTCCGGCGCGTAATGTTCGGCGATGCCGGAGACGACCTGCCGCAGTTCATCGCCCAGATCGAGTTCCAGCTTAAGCAGCCGGTCGGCGCCGGGGATACGTTCGGCGCGGAGGACTTCCGCGACGACGAGCTCCACCCGGTTAAAGGCCTCGATGTCGATCATCTCGCCCATTTCGACGGCGGTCTTGGACGTCTTTTGGGCTTCCCGCTCCGCCGCGCGGCGGTTCGCTTCGGCGGTGGCCCGGGCCGCCGCCGTATGGGCGTCGATCGCTCGGATCTCCGCTTCAAGATCGAGCCGCGGGAAGAGCGGTTCGCCCTTCTTCACCGCCCGCCCCGGCGGAAGGACTCCCCATTCGGCGGCGCGGGCATAACTGCGGACTGAGTCGCCGTCGTCGGCGGAGAACATGGCCCAGATCTTCGGCGGCGTCTTCGGCATGAACGGTTCGACGAGCACGGCGATGATGCGGATCGCTTCGGCCAGGTTGTACAGCACCGTCTCCAGGCGTCCGCGCTTCCTTACGTCTTTCTCCAACGCCCACGGCGCCGTCTCGTCGATATACTGGTTGGCGCGATGGACGACGTCGAAAATCTCCACCAGCGCCTGATTGAAGTGGAACCGCTCCATCGCCGCTTCGACGCGCCCTTTTAAGGTCAGCACCGTTTCGCGGAACGGCGCGTCCTCCGGCCCGTCGACCGACGGTGCCGGCAGCACGCCGCCGAAATAACGCTCGATCATCGCCGTCGTGCGGCTCACGAGGTTGCCGAGGTCGTTGGCCAAATCCGCGTTCGTTCGCCGGATGAAGGCCTCCGGCGTAAACACGCCGTCTTGCCCGAAGGGGATCTCCCGCAGCAGGAAATAGCGGACGGCATCCGAGCCGTAGCGTTCGATCAAAAACTTCGGATCGATGGCGTTGCCCTTCGACTTCGACATCTTCCCGTCGGGCATGAGCAGCCATCCGTGGCCGAAAACCGTCTTCGGCAGCGGTAGGCCGAGGGCCATAAGCAGCGCCGGCCAGATGATGGTGTGGAAACGGAGAATGTCCTTGCCAACGAGATGCACGTCCGCAGGCCAGTACCGCTCGAACTTCGACGGGTCGTCGCTCCCGTAGCCGAGGGCAGTGATGTAGTTGGAGAGCGCGTCGACCCACACGTAGAGCACGTGTTCCGGGTCGTTCGGCATCGGAATGCCCCAGTCGAAATTCGTCCGGGAGATGGACAGGTCCGCAAGCCCAGGCTTCAAGAAATTGTTCAACATCTCGTGCTTCCGCGACTCCGGAAGGATGAACGACGGATGCGCTTCGATGTGCGCGATCAGCCGCTCGGCGTACTTGGACAGGCGGAAAAAGTAGCTCTTTTCCTTGACCAGGGAGACCGGACGGCCGCAGTCCGGGCAAACATAACCGTCCTCGCGTTTGGCCTGGAATTCCGTCCAGTACGCCTCACACTCGACGCAGTAGTACCCTTCGTACTCTCCCAGATAGACGTCTCCGGAATTGATAAGCTTTTGCACGATTTTTTGCACGGAGGCTTTATGCCGCGGCTCGGTCGTGCGGATAAAATCGTCGTAGGCGATGTCCAGCCGATCCCACAAGTCGCGGATCCACTCGACGATCGGATCGATGTACGCGAGCGGCGCTTTCCCGTGCTTGGCGGCCGTCTTGGCCAGCTTCTGGCCGTGCTCGTCGGTGCCGGTCAGGTAAAAGACGTCGTATCCCTGGAGCCGTTTGAAGCGGGCCAGCGCGTCGGCGGCGATCGTCGTATAGGCGTTGCCGATGTGCAACGTCGCGCTCGGGTAGTAGATCGGCGAGGTGATGTAAAACGTCGGCATGCGTTTGTTGTGCTCCTTATGGGGGTCACAAGTTATTTTTGTACATCTTAGCGCCGACGCCAATGTTTGTCAAGGAACAATTGACGCCTTTGGTAAACGCTGGTATGCTATAAGTCAGAACGGACGCGTAAAACAGCTGCGCCGATGATTGGGGGGAGCGCCATGAAAGCGACCGGCATCGTCCGCAAAGTCGACGAACTCGGGCGCATCGTCATCCCCGTCGAGCTGCGCCGCACGCTCGGCATCAGCGAACACGACCCGTTGGAAGTTTTTGTGGATGGGGGACGGATTGTCCTCAAAAAACACGAAGCACAATGCGTATTTTGCGGAGCAACCGGCGAGCTCTTGGAATATCGGGACAAAAAAGTCTGTGCGTCTTGCGCCGAGGCCTTAAGCGATGCCGTCGGACGCCGCGGTCAAGACTGAGCACGGTCCAGCCAGATCCATCCGGCGACCTCGACCCGTCGCGCCCGGCCACACCGTCCGGGCGCTTCGCATATCCGTCCGTTTGCAGCGGTTCTTCCATCTTCCGATCGTCATCGTCGATCGTCGCGAGGCGGCTTTCGACCCGGGCGCACGCATCCCCGCGGTCCGGCGCCATCGTCGTCCGCCAGGCGGTTCAATAGACAATACAGCGTCCGGCGCGCAAGGCCGGTCTCGGCGGCGACGACGCGCACCGCATCGCGACCGCTCAGACCCCGCGACAGCGCCTCGCGCAACGCCCGTTCGGCCGCCTGCGCCTCTTCGCCGGATCTACCCTCCGCATCCCCGAACGCTTCGAAAGCATCCGGCGTGCCGGCGACGACAAGAGTGATCTCCCCACGGAGCGCTTCGCGTTCGGCGCGCTCCAGGAGGGCCGCAAGATTTCCGCGCCAAAACGTCTCAAAACGCTTCGTCAGTTCCCGGGCGAGCACGGCTTCTCGCGGGCCGAACGCCTCCACCATCGCGGAGAGCGTAGGCACGATGCGGTGCGGGGCTTCGTAGAAGACAAGCGTATACGCGAGCGACCGCAGTCGTTGCAGCGCCTCTTTGCGCGCTTTGTCCCGGCGCGGCAAAAAGCCGACGAAGACATACGGCGACGGCGGGAGCCCGGACGCCGCGAGGGCGGCGACGGCGGCCGACGGACCGGGCACCGGGACGACGGGGATGCCGTGTGCGATCGCCAGCCTGACGAGCCGTTCGCCGGGATCGGAGATGCCCGGCATGCCGGCGTCGGAGACGAGGGCGACCCGCGCCCCGCTTTGAAGCCGTTCGATCAGCGCCTTTTCCCGAGCCGGCGGGCTGTGGTCGTGATAACTCTCCACCGGGGTCTTGATGCCGTAAGCCGAAAGGAGCTTGCGCGCGACGCGCGTGTCTTCGGCGGCGATGAGATCGACCGCCCCGAGCACCTCCACGGCGCGGTAGGTGATGTCCTTCAAATGGCCGATCGGCGTACCGACGACGTACAGCACCCCGCCGGCGGCCCGCTCGCTCACCTGCTCGCGGACCAGAGCCGGAGCGGGGCCCTCCGCCTTGCCTTTGGCCGCATCCGCGTTTTTCATTGCGCCTCCCCGCTTTCCGCATAAATGCGCCGCATTTCCGCCGAATACGCGTCGCCGTCATAGATGTAAAGCGGCGCTTCCACCGTCAGGCCGACGCCGCCCAGACGCACCGCCTCGATGAGGACGAGAACCGCCTTGGCCCCTTGGCGCGGGTGGACGAAGCGCATCCGCTTCGGCTCCAAGCGGGCGCGACCGAGCGCCGCAAAAAGGTCGGCCAGGCGCTCCGGACGGTAGATCCAAGCGGAACGCCCCTTGGGTTTCAAAAGCGCACCCGCCGCCCGGGCGAAATCGTCGATCGTCGCCGTCGTCTCGTGCCGCGCGACGTACCGCGCCCTGTTTCGGCCCGGCGGCTCCGAACAACGCGCGACATACGGCGGATTGCACGTCACATAGTCAAAACGCCCGGCCTCCGGGTGCCGGGCGAGATTCTTCACATCGTCGACCACAAACGCCATCCGTTCCGCGAACCCGTTCAAAACGGCGCTGCGGCGGGCCATGTCGAGCACCTCCGGCTGCACGTCGACGAGCATAAAGTGCGCCGCCGTGCGGTCGGCCAAAAGCAGCGCGACGGCGCCGGTACCCGCGCCGAGATCGGCCACCCGTCCGCCGCCCGGGACGCGGGCGAACGCCGCGAGCAGCACGGCATCGATCCCAAACC
The DNA here is from genome assembly GCA_014896255.1 of Hydrogenibacillus sp. Taxonomy (GTDB): domain Bacteria; phylum Bacillota; class Bacilli; order Thermicanales; family DSM-22653; genus Hydrogenibacillus. The sequence continues at coordinate 206,402 of JADBKT010000033.1, read as the reverse complement.
GAAAGACATCTTCACGCTGGATGATCACCCGCCGGCCGAGCCCCAGCCGATCGACCCGCTCCCCGGGATAGAGCGGGACGGCGCCTCCGACCGCGTTCCTCGCCCTGCCGGAAGGAGGCGCCTCCGCCTCAACTTCGGGCGGCCGGCGTCCGTCGTTCGTCGACCGGTCCATCGCTTCCTCCGTCCCGTTCGAACGCCGCTTCGCTCGTCGCCTTGTGCAAAAAATCAAGACAAAACAGGCAGTCGCCGCCCGTCCGAAGCGTCCCGAACGCATGATTGCAGACGTGAAACCCCTCGTAGTACAGGCGCGCCAAATTCTCCACGCCTTCACCGACGCGCAGCGCCCGAACGTCCAACGCCGACGGACGACCGCCGTCTTCGTCGCGCCTCTCCTGCTCGTAGCGCTCCAGCGCCTTTTTGAGCTGATGGTTCTCCAGCGTCAAGCGCAGCTCCGCCTCAATGAGCGCGCGAATTTGTCGCTTGAGTTCGCCGAGCTCCTGATAAAGCGCGCCGAGTTTGGCTTCCATCGATTCCACTTGTTGAAACAGCGCTTTCTGATCCACGGCCGGGCCCACCTTTCTCGCCCACGACCTCACTGCCACGCTTCGTTCAAAAACGCATAAAGGGCTTCCCACGGCACGTCCATGACGCGGCCGTCCGCAAGCGACACTTGGACGATGCGGTCGAGGAGGTTGAGCCCGATCACCGTCCCCGTCCCGTGCGGCGTTGCAATCTCCTCCCCGAGATCCGGAAGCGCCTCTTTGGCCGTCTCGTATTGATCGTTTTCGTAGATCAGACAACACATCAACCGACCGCACAGACCGGAGATCTTCGTCGGATTGAGGGACAGGTTTTGGTCTTTGGCCATCTTGATCGACACCGGCTCAAAATCGCCGAGAAACGACGAGCAGCAGAGCACCCGTCCGCACGGCCCGATGCCGCCGATCAGCTTGGCCTGATCGCGGACGCCGATCTGCCGAAGCTCGATACGCGTCCGAAAAACGGCGGCCAGATCGCGGACGAGTTCGCGAAAATCGACGCGCCCGTCGGCGGCAAAATAAAAAATCAGCTTTTGCCGATCAAATGTATATTCAGCGTCGATCAACTTCATCGGCAGGCCGTGCGCGGCGATCTTGTCCGCGCAAACGGCCATCGCCGCCTCGGCGTCGACACGATTGTGCGCGACGACGGCCTCGTCTTCGGCATCGGCGACGCGAAGCACCGGCCTTAGCGGGAGAACGACGTCGCTTTCGTCTACGGCGCGCCGGTCGATGACCACCTTGCCGTATTCGACGCCGCGCACCGTCTCGACGATGACCCCGTCACCCACGGAAGGCGCGTGTTCCCCGGGATCAAAATAGTAGATGCGCCCCGCTTTTTTAAAACGCACGCCGATGACTTCGACCAACGCGTTCTTCCTCCTCCAGCGTGAGCACCATCGCCTGCACGGCGGCGCTCGAATGCGCCTCCAGATAGGCGGAAAGGGCACAAGACAGCCGGTTCAGGGCGCGGGCCGCGCCCGTCGGCCCGAGATCGGCCGCCCGCCGCGCCAGGCAGCCGCGCGCCGTCTCCAACACCACGGGCGCCCCATCGCCCTCGAGGGCGACGGCGAGCACGTCGCGGTAGAACACCAGTCCGAAAACGAGCACCGCCTCTATGCCCGGAACGTCTCCGGACTTAAGAAGCGCCTCGTAGCGCCGCAGACGTTCGCCCGGCGCGCGCGGCAGATCACAAAAAAATTGTAACACGTCCCCTGCGGCTTTGCCAAATGCCCGCTCCCAAGCCTCGTCCAGACCCAAGGCGGCGAGCTCGGCGCGCAGCCGGGCGTCAGGCGCCGGCGCCCGGAACGGAACGGGCAGAAGCCGCGAACGGACGGTCGGGATGAGTTTGAGCGGTCGCGCGGTGATCAGCACGATGTGCGCCGCCGGCGGCGGTTCTTCGAGCAGCTTGAGCAACGCGTTTTGAGCCTCCCGCGTGAGGCGCTCGGCGTCCTCGACGACGAGGATCCGGCGCGTCGCCTCGTACGGCACGCGTGAAAGCCATTCCATCCACGCCCTGGCGTCGGCGATGCCGAGCCTCGGCGCCCGGGTGTCAATCCACATACCGTCGGGATGGTTGCCCTCGATAAGGCGCTTTTTGCAGCGCTCCACCGCATCGACCGCTTTCGACGCCGAGCCGAGCGCTTCCGGTACCTCATCCGCGCGAGACGAACAGAGGACCGCCTGCGCCAGCTCAAGAGCGGCCGAGCGCTTCCCCGTCCCTCGGGGACCGTAAAACAGATAACCGTGTCCGATCCGGCCGCGTTCCACGGCGGCGGCGATCAGCCGCGCCGCGCGCAGCTGGCGCTCGCGATCAAAAGTGGTGAAATTGTTCGACATTGAGGACAAACACCGTCGCCCCGCCAACCTGCACTTCCACCGGATACGGCACATAATTCGTCGCCGTTCCGCCGAGCGGCGCCACCGGCGCGATCATCTGCTCCCGCGATTCACAGCTTTCGCGGATGATCCCGAGCACCCGATCGACGTCACCGTCTTCGACGCCGATCAAGAAGGTCGTATTGCCGGCGCGAAGGAAGCCTCCGGTGCTCGCCAGCTTCGTCGCCCGGAAATTCGCCTGGATGAGTGCCTGAGACAATCGTTGACTGTCTTGGTCTTGCACCACGGCGATGACCATTTTCATCGGCGTCCCTCTCCCTGTGGCGTTTGATCCATTGTAGCACAAAAGTGACCGCATCAAAACCGGTGATCCCCGCGTTTTGGTCCGTCAAACCATGACGGACACCGTCCGATCGGCGCCGACGCCGTGAACCCGTCCGCCGGCGGCGAGATATCCTTCGATCAGGGCGATCGTCTCGCCGTCCAGCCGCGTCCCGGCGAACGCCCAGGGAATGCCCGGCGGATAGGGGACGAGCGATTCGGCCAACACCGCACCGACGGCCATGTGAAACGGCAGGCGGGTCCTTCGTCCGCGCGGAAGCGTGAAACGGACGCGTTCTTCCGGAGGCCAACGCAAGCTTTCGCCGATGGGGCGCGTTTGCGGCATTCTTTGGGCCGATGGCCCCGCGTGCTCGGCCCGTCCGTCGCCTTCCGCTTCTTTCGGCGTCGTTCCGACGGCCTGCCAAAACGCCGCCACGCCGTCCAGAAGCCGCCGAACATCCTCCATCGTCGTGCCGAGGCCGACGACGGCGAGGACGACGTCCCCGAAGACGAGTTCGACGTCGACGCCCCTTCGCCCAAGCGCTTCGGCCATCGCCGAGCCGAGGCCGCGCGGGGCGACGAGCGGCAGACGGAGCGGATCGTCGTGGGAAAGCACGACGCCGGGAAGCGCCGACGAAAGTTCCGCCTCCAGCGCCTGTGCGACATCCACCGCCTGCTCAAGAAGGCGGATAATCGTTCCGTCATGGATCCACTTTTGCACGAGATCCAAGGAAGCGAGGAGCGGATACGACGGGCTCGACGACTGGATGCGCAACAGCGCGCTGTCCACGGCGTCGGCGTCGACGCGCCGCGTACCGAGGTGCAGCATCGCCGCCATGGTCAGCGCGCCGAGCGATTTGTGCGTCGAATGGACGACCACGTCCGCGCCTTCGCGGAGCGCCGAAGGCGGCGTCTTCGCGTGCAGACCGAAATGACCGCCGTGCGCCTGATCGACGATGACGGGAATGTCTTTTGCTCTAAGGCAGCGGATGAGGGATCCGAGCGGGCGATGTTGGCCGAAATACGTCGGCGTCGTGAGGAACACCCCGCGCACCGCCTCGCGTCGGACGACGTCACAAAAGCGCGACCAGTCATAACCGAGCGGCCGACCGTAGGCGTCGATTTCCGGCGCGATGAGCACGGCCTCCGCACCGGCGAACATGAGCGCGTGATAAAACGACTGGTGCGCGTCACGTCCGGCAAGCCAGACGCCTTCCGGTCGCCCTTCGCTCACCGCAAGCACTGCGGCGAGGACGCCGGCGGTCGCGCCGCCGACCAAAAATCGCGTCCTCAGCGCACCGAACGCCCGCGCAGCGCCTTCTTCCGCCTGACGCACCACGCCTTCGGCGTGATGCAGATCGTCGAGGCCGGGGATTTCCGTTTGATCGACGGCCAATACCCCGGCAAACCGTTCGCGCGGTTCCCCGACCCAGGCCGCGGCGCCGTGCGCCGGAACATGAAAACGGCTTCGGCCGACGGTCCGAAGCAGCGCCTCGTACAACGGTGCGCGACCGTCACACATCGCGCCGTCCCTCCAGCGCCTTGGCCAGCGTCACTTCGTCGGCGTACTCCAAATCGCCGCCGACGGGGATGCCGTAGGCGATCCGCGTCACGCGGATGCCGGAAGGCTTGATCAACCGCGAGAGGTAGACCGCCGTCGCCTCGCCTTCGATGGACGGGTTGGTGGCGATGATCACCTCTTCCACGCTCTCGTCCTTGAGTCGATCGAGGAGCGACTTGATGGTCAGCGCCTCCGGCCCGACGCCGTCCAACGGCGAAATCACGCCGTTTAACACGTGGTACAACCCGCGGTACTCCTTCATCCGCTCCAAGGCGATGACGTCTTTCGGCTCTTCGACGACGCAGATCTGCCGCCGGTCCCGCGTCGGATCGCCGCAGACGGCGCAAGGATCGCGATCGGTGACATTATGGCAGATGGAACACGTCGAAAGATCGCGTCTCACGGACAAAAGCGCTTCGGCGAGGGCGCGCACGTCGTCTTCCTTCATCTTGAGCGTAAAAAAGGCCAGGCGTGTCGCCGTCTTCGGCCCGATGCCCGGCAGTTTTTGAAAGCCGTCGATCAGTTTGGCCAGCGGCTCCGGATAATGCATCGAACACGCCCACCTTAGAACAAGCCCGGAAGCCTAAGACCGCCGGCGATCTGCCCGAGGTCTTTTTGCGCCAGTTCGTCTGCCTTCCGGAGCGCCTCGTCGACCGCCAGGCGCACGAGATCTTCGAGCATCTCGACGTCGTCCGGATCGACGATCGACGGATCGATCTTCACCTCGAGCAGCTCCCTGTGCCCGTTCATCCGGACGACGATCGCCCCGCCGCCGGAGCGCCCTTCGACGACCTTCTCCTTGAGTTCGGCCTGCGCCTTTTCCATCGCTTCCTGCATCTTCTTGACCTGTTTCATCATCTGTTGCATATTCATTCGCTTCGCCTCCGCTCGCGAATTTCGACGTATTCGGGCCCGACCAGATCGATCGCCGCCTGGACGATCGGCGAACGCTCGCCGGGCTCGCCTCGGACGTACGGGGCCCATTCTTCTTCCAACGCCGTGACGAATGTCTTCGGCCATTCTTCCCCGAATGACCGCAGCACGGCCTCGATGTGTGCGCGGTTTTCCGCCTGCTCCGTCATCTTGCGGTGCAGGGGGATGGAAAAAACGAGGAGCAGCACGTCGCCTTTTACCGCCGCCGGTCGGCCGCGCTTCAACCACGCCTCGGAGCGGATGTCTTTCTGCTTGACCGCGGCGAGCACCTCCGGCCAGCGCTGAAGCAGCGCTTCCAGCCGCTCGGTCTCTCCGGATGCCGCAAACTCCGCCAAATTGAGTAAGCGCTTCGATTGCGGCGCCGGCGGCGAAACGGCGGGTGCGGCATCGTTTTCCCCGGCGCGGCCGTATGCCGTTCCCCCGCCGTCCGGCGCCCGTCTGCGGGTACTGTGTGACCCTGCCGCCGCGTTCCCGACGATGGCGCGTTCGGGGCCGTCCGTCGCCGGGCCTGCGGTGGGCGGCGCGGACGTTCGAGGCGAAGCGGCGAGCGTTTCAAGCGCCGAAAGCCGCGCCTCCAACGTCGCCAGACGGGCTTCAATCCGGCTCCAGCGCTCGGGGGGGAGAGGCGAAGCCGACGATCGGGCGACGGATGCCGGCGGATCGAGCAACGCGATAAGCGCCGCTTCCAGCCGTAGGTAGGGATCGACGCTTGCGCGCAGAGCCGCCTCCAGCTGCGCGAGCTCGGCGAAGAAGAACACCAGATGCGCATCATCCAAGGCTTCCGCCGCCTTGATGAGCGTCGGCCGGAAAACGGCGTCGGGAAGCCGACGACCGTAAAACACTTCTCGGAGCGCCCGGGCGAGTCCCCGGGCCAGGCGTTCCGGCTCGCGACCGGCGCCGTACGCCGCTTCCAGCGTCGTATACAGCTTGACGGCATCCCCGCGGCCGAGGGCGTCGAGGAGTTCGGCCAGCTCTTCGTCTTCCGGAATGCCGGCCACGGCGCGCACGTCGTCCGCCTCGATCTTTTCACCGGCAAACGCGCGTACCTGATCGAGGAGCGCCAGCGCGTCGCGCATGCCCCCATCGGCAAAGGCGACGAAGAGATCGAGCGCCGCGTCGCTGAGAAGTATTCCTTCCCGCTCGGCCACGGCGAGGAGCCGTTCGCGCATCGCGCGCGGCGAAAGTCGGCGAAAGTCGAAGCGCTGCACGCGCGAGAGGATCGTCGCCGGAATCTTCTCCGGATCGGTCGTGGCCAAGATGAAGACGACGTGCTCCGGAGGCTCCTCAAGCGTTTTGAGCAGCGCGTTGGCCGCCTCGTTGGTCAGCATGTGCACTTCGTCGATGATGTACACCTTGACCTTCATCTCCGCCGGCTTGAACCACGTCGCGTCGCGGACGGCGCGTATCTCGTCGATGCCGCGGTTCGACGCCGCATCGAGTTCGACGACGTCGAGCGCCTCCCCCGCATCGATCGCCCGGCAGTGAGCGCACGCGTTGCACGGTTCGCCGTCCTGAGGCGAGAGGCAGTTGAGCGCCTTGGCCAGGATTTTCGCCGCACTCGTCTTGCCCGTTCCGCGCGGACCGGCGAACAAGTAGGCGTGCGCCACGCGACCGCTCGCCACGGCCCGCCTGAGCGTCGTCGTCACGTGCGTTTGGCCGACCAGGTCCGAAAACGCCTTCGGCCGATAGCTTCGGTACAGCGCCTGATAAGCGATGGCTCCCACCCCCTGAAGGGTAACGCCGCGACCGCTTTCGATATCGAGGTCAATCCGATTGTACCACATCGCCTTCGTCGCGGACATAGGGGAGCAAGATCTGAACGTTGGTGCCGTATCCTTTGCACAAGACGCGAATCTGACCCCCCAAATCTTGAACGATGCGCTGGCAGACGGACAGGCCGAGCCCGGTGCCGTCGCTTTTCGTCGTAAAGAACGGATCGAAAATGCGATCGATCATATACGGCGGAATCCCCGGACCGGTATCGTGGATATCGAGGATGAGCACCTGCGATCCGGGGTCGACCGATGCCGACAACGTGATCGTCCCGTCCTGTTCGATGGCTTCGATCGCGTTTTTGACGATGTTGATGATCACCTGCTTGACGAGTTCCGAATCGCCGATCACCAGCGGAAGCGGTTCGCGTACGTCGTTGTGAATGACGATGTCGTGCAGCATGGCCTCGCTTTCCAGGACGGGCACGATCTCGCCCACCACCTGCGGCAGGCGGATCTTTTGAAAGCGGATGTCGCGGGGTTTGCCGAGCAGCAAAAACTGGTCGACGAGGGCGTTGATGCGCGTGATCTCTTTCAACATCAGCTGCACGTATCCGTATTCTTTGTCCATCTGCCGCTCGGCCAGCGACATCTGCAGGAGTTGTAAAAACCCGCGCAACGACGTGAGCGGATTGCGGATCTCGTGCGCCGTTCCGGCGGCCATCTGCCCGATCGTCGCCAAGCGGTCGGCGCGCAATACTTTTTCGTCGATGTTCACATAGCGCCCGACTTCCTTAAATGCGATAAGCCGGGCTCCGCCCGGCCCGCCGAGGACATAGCTGTCCCGCGTGAGATGCAGGGCTTTACCGTCCCGCATCCAGATGAACGGTTCGTCACGCACTTCAAAACCGTCGATCAGCCGTTCCGGCACCGGCGCCTGCTCGTCCGGAAGATCCTTAAACACTTCGTGGACGTTTTGTCCGACGGCGCGATCGGTGATCTGAAACCATTCGCCGAAAGCGGTATTCGCGTTGAGGATCGTCCCCGCGGCGTCGATCAACAGCAAAGCCGACTGAAAACGCTTGAACGCTTCTTCCAGATACACTTGATACGGCGGGAATTTCCCGGGAAAAACGACGAGATATGTATCCGCGAACGCCAGCGGAACCGACATGCCCCCGACGGACTGAACGCGCGACTCGATCGTCGCGTAATCTTGAGCGCCCGCTTCACGCGCGATGCTGACACCGTCCGATGTGAACGACTGTGATTCGACGGCTGTCGTGTAAGCGTCATTCTTCAGCAAGAAACGCCCGGAACCGTCCAACACCGCGGACGGGATCGGCAAGCGTTGGACGAACATCCTCAATCGCGCCTTATCGAAGGCTTCGTCGCGCATCGATCGTGCTCTCCTCCGCAGATCCTTTTACCTCATGTTTATTCGATCCATCCGGACATATTCCTTCAAAACCGTGCCGTTCAATTCAATCTTTCTGAGAAGAAAAGACGCTCTGACCGGAAAAAATGCGCCTTCATGTGTAGATTTAAGAGTTTGACATAATTATCAAAATTTATTATCTGTAGTTATTTTTTAGAATATAGATCAAAAAGATAGTTCTTTTCACGATCATGACTTGCCGCCGTTTGCTTGCATACAAGCAAGATCGCGGACGAACACCGTCGTTCACAGGCGATAGACGAAAACTGGTGGAGGCGAGAGGATTCGAACCCCCGCGACGGTTGCCCGTCCTAGCTGATTTCGAGTCAGCCCCCTTCGACCACTTGGGTACGCCTCCACATGTGGAGAATATTATATCATCCTCTTCACACAAAATCAAGAGGGACCGGTGTTCGCCTTTTTTTGTTCCCTCAATCGCGCAAAAAATTGCTTGAGCAGGGCTTCGGCTTCCTCAGCCAAAACGCCCCGGGAGATTTCGGCCCGATGATTGAACCGCGGATCTGCCACCAAATTCATGAGCGTCCCGGCGCATCCGGCTTTCGGGTCGGAGGCACCATAGACAAGGCGTTGGACGCGGCTCTGCACGACTGCGCCGGCGCACATCGGGCACGGCTCCAACGTGACGTACAACGTCGCGCCGACCAGCCGCCAGCCTCCGAGCGTCCGCGCGGCTTCCCGAAGGGCGATGAGTTCCGCATGCCCGAGCGGATCACGCATCGTCTCGCGCACGTTGTGGCCACGGCCGACCACCACGCCGTTCTTGACGACGACCGCGCCGATCGGCACTTCCCCAAGCGCAAGCGCCTGTTCCGCTTCTTGAAGCGCCAGGCGCATCCAGTGCACGTCCAGATCCGCTTGTGCCCGTTTCGTCCGTTCTTGAGATGACATGCGTTTTCCCATCCGTTTCCACGCGCGCCTGCAATCATCGACATCCGGAGGTGTAAACCCTCATGCACGACAGCGCCGCAGCCAACGCTTTCTCCATCGCCTTGATCGTCCTGTCGCTTGCGAGCGCGCTTTTGATTCTCTATTTCCGCTGACGGTTCCCTTCCGCCGGAGCTTCCGCCGCATCGGCCAAGAAAAAAAGCGCCGACACGGGCGCAACTGCATCGTTCGGATCCGACGCTGTCAAACGGGCCGAGCGGCCCGCACAATCTTTCGCCATATGGAGCGGACGACGGGACTCGAACCCGCGACCCCAACCTTGGCAAGGTTGTGTTCTACCAGCTGAACTACGTCCGCAACTTGAATGATGGTGGGCCTTCAGGGACTCGAACCCTGGACACCCTGATTAAGAGTCAGGTGCTCTACCAGCTGAGCTAAAGAAGGCCCGACTGGTTGCGGGGGCAGGATTTGAACCTGCGGCCTTCGGGTTATGAGCCACGACGAGCTACCAGAAGCTGCTCCACCCCGCGATGTGTTGTTTCCGAACGAAGACAATGGATAGTATATCAACTTGCCCTCGGCAACGCAAGTGCAATTTATTCACGAAACTGGCGGTCCCAGGACTCGAACCTCCGACCCACAGCTTAGGAGGCTGCGGCTCTATCCAGCTGAGCTACGGGACCGCGTTAAGGCAACGTTTATTGTACCATATCGCCGACGGATTGCCAAACGGCGCGCCTGAACCCGGCACCGGCGCCAAAAACCGGGACGGGCGCGACGCGGGCCGCGCGGTACGGCATCTACGCCCGTCCGATGTACGATCGTCCCCCCATATAAGGGCGCAACGCTTCCGGAATGCGGATCGCGCCGTCGGCCTGCTGGTGGTTTTCGAGCAGGGCGATCAAGATGCGCGGCGAAGCGACGGCGGTGTTGTTCAGGGTATGACAATAGGCCAGCGTACCGTCCGCCTTGCGGTAGCGGAGTTTGAGGCGCCGCGCCTGGAAGTCATGGAAGGTCGAGCACGAATGCGTCTCTCCGTAAGCGCCGCGGGAGGGCATCCAGGCCTCGAGGTCGTGTTTACGCACCTGTCCTTGGCCCATATCGCCGGTACATACCTGGACGACGCGGTACGGAAGCTCCAAGAGGCGCAAGATTTCTTCCGCGTTGGCCAAAAGTTCGTCATGCAAGCGGCGCGATGCGTCTTCGTCGTTCGGCGCGATGATCACCTGTTCGACTTTCAAAAACTGATGCACGCGGTACAGGCCGAACGTGTCCCGGCCGGCGGAACCGACCTCACGCCGGAAACTTTCGGAGACGCCGGCATATCGTTTCGGCAACTCGGCTTCGCTCAGGACCTCGTCGTAATGATACGCGGCGAGAGACACCTCGGCGGTGCCGATGAGATATTTGTCGTCTCGCTCACAGTGATACGTCTGTTCCTCACCGAGCGGGAAATAGCCCGTCCCCTCCAAGGCGAAACCGTTCACCAAAACCGGCACGGCCATCAGCGTAAACCCGCGGCGCTCGAGCACGTCCAGCGCCAGCTGCATGACGGCATGATGCAGCCGGACGCCGTCGCCGATCAAATAGTACGAACGGCTGCCGGCGACTTTGACGCCGCGCTCGACGTCGACCATGCCGTGCATCGTCATCAGCTCGATGTGGTTTTTCGGCGGAAAGGCGAACGACGGTACTTCACCGACGCGACGAATCTCCACGTTGTCGGCGTCGCTGGTTCCGACCGGCGTATCGCTCGACGGGACGCTCGGCACGCGGAGCATGAGCGCACGATATTCGGCAAGCACATGATCGAGCTCGGCTTCCAGCGCTTTGATCTCTTCTCCGATGGTTCGCGTGCGGGCGATGAGCGCCGCCTTGGCCTCGCCGATCAGCGACCTGACGCGCTTGGAGTTCTCATTCCGCTCATGTTTGAGCCGCTCGACGGCTTGAATGAGCGCACGCCGGCGGTCGTCGACGGCGATGAGCCGATCGACGTCCACGTCGATGCCTTTCATCGCCGCGGCCGCTTTCACGCGCTCGGCATTGTCGCGAATGAATTGGATGTCCAGCACGCGGATGTCGCTCCTTACGCACGCTTCGATCGTTCGACAAAATGCCGAAAAAACACCGGATCGTCGCTGAATTCCGGTGAAAATGCGGTGAACAGCACGTGCTCCCACTCCAGAAGCACGATGCGCTCGGCGAACTTGGACAACCTGACGAGGCGGCGCGGATCGTCCCGGTAACCGGCGGCGGGAAAAGAGGGTGCCGATAGGAAGATCGCCGCATATCGTTCGGTGATGCCGGGAACGCTGAGCGTGGCGGTGAAGTGCCGCGCCTCCGTCGTCGGGTGATGAAGGACGGCCGCCTCCGGCACGAGCGGCAAGATCGGCCACAGCGCCGGCGGAACGGGCGCCGAACGATCGTCCGAAGGACGTTTTTGCGCAAAAAGAAGCGCCGCCGCTCCCATCATCCACAGCGGCCGCCGTTCAACGACAAACGCATGGATCGCCGAACGCCAATCACGAGCGGCGAGCAGGCGATATAGGGCGTGCGGCACGGCGCTCGGTACGACGAGCGCAGAAAGGGAACTTAACGCCGCCGGATATCGGACGGGTTGGACATTTGCACCGACCGCCCGAAGGCGGCTTAAGGCCGCGTGATACGCTCCGACAAGCGCCAAGACCCCGATCGCCGCCACCATCCCCGGCCTCCCGTTTTTGTTTTGCGGTCTCGGCCGGCTCGGGCCGCTCAAACGCCGCGGACCGAAAGCCGTTCCGTTTCCGCCAACGTATCGATGTCGATACCCCGCATCGGCTCGCCGAGGCCGGTGGACAGACGGGCGATGCGCTCGTAATCGTCGTAGTGCGCCGCCGCCTCGACGATGGCCCGGGCCATCTTTTCCGGATGTTCGGATTTGAAGATTCCGGAGCCGACGAACACACCGTCCGCCCCGAGATGGCGCAACAGCGCCGCATCGGCCGGCGTGGCCACGCCGCCGGCGGCAAAGTTCGGGACCGGCAGCCGACCGTGTTCGTGGACGTACAACAACAGTTCATACGGCGCGCCGAGACGTTTGGCTTCGACCATCAATTCGTCTTTGGACATGTTCGCCACTTTGCGGATCTCCTGCATCATCTGGCGCATGTGGCGCACCGCCTCCACGACGTTGCCCGTGCCCGCTTCGCCCTTCGTCCGGATCATCGCCGAGCCTTCCCCGATGCGCCGAAGCGCCTCGCCGAGGTCGCGGGCGCCGTTGACGAACGGCACGCGGAATTGCGTCTTGTCGATGTGGTAGACGTCGTCGGCCGGCGTGAGCACTTCGCTTTCGTCGATGAAGTCGATGCCGATGGCTTCCAAGATGCGCGCCTCGATGAAATGGCCGATGCGCACTTTGGCCATGACCGGGATGGAAACCGCCTTGCGCACTTCTTCGATGATGCGCGGATCGGCCATCCGCGCCACACCGCCCTGTGCGCGAATATCGGCGGGAACGCGTTCGAGCGCCATGACCGCGACGGCGCCGGCGGCCTCAGCGATTTTCGCCTGTTCGGCGCTGGTGACGTCCATGATGACGCCGCCGTTTTTAAGCCAGGCGATTTTGTCCTTCAACGGGTGTTCAAACATCGTTCGTCGCCTCCATTGTGGAATCATTGTAGCAAAGTCGAACACGCGCCGCAACCGCGCGCCGGTCAAAAACGGCCGCCGGGCGATGCGCTTACGGACGGCCGCCGAACGAGGCGACGATGCGGCCGAAAAGATTGCCTAGAAAATCCATGACGGCACGGAAAAAGAGGGCGATCGGGTTGGCCTTGGGCACGTCGTCTTTGGCCACGAGCGGGACGGCCGCCGCTTGGGCGTACGCCGGGCTGATGTACGGAAGGGCGTCGTTTTGCAGGTCAAGCACGCCGACGGCCGTCTCCGCCTTGACCGGCGCGACGAGCGGTGCCGCGTTCAATTTGGGGTTGAGGGACGGGGCATCGCCGTTTTTGGGCGCCACGTCGACGACGTCCGCCCCGAGGACGACCTCCACTTGGCGCGCCTTGCCTTTGGCCACGGGGAACGTCTTGACGTCCGGCAAGTTTTCGCCCTTTTGGGCCAGCGTGACATAGTCGAACGACTGAAACCCGTAGTCGAACAACTTGCGCGCCGCCTCGGCGCGCTTGGCTTCCGACTCAGCGCCGATGACGACGGCGATGAGGCGCATCTCTCCGCGCTTGGCCGTCGCCGTGACGGAATACTTGGCTTTATCGGTATGCCCCGTCTTCAGGCCGTCGACGCCTTCGTACGCATAGGCAAGCCCCGGGAGCAGCTTGTTGTAGTTGATCATGTCGATAAATTGTCCATTGTCTTTGGGAAACTTCTTTCGCGCCACGGAGGTGAATTCGAGCACCTCCGGATGATCGCGGACGAGAGCCAGTCCGAGGAGCGCGGCATCGCGGGCCGACATCTGCTGTTCGCCGTCGATGTTCGGACGGAAGTCGCCGAGCTCATCTTCGGGGTAACCGGTGCTGGTCACGAAGTGGGTGTTGGTCAGCCCGAGCCCTTTCGCTTTCTCGTTCATCAGCCGGACAAAGTCCGTCTCACTCCCGGCGAGGCCTTCGGCGAGCATGACGGTGGCGTCGTTGGCCGAGTAGATGGCCATCGCCTCGAACAGCTCGCGCACCGTATGCTTTTCGCCGAGGTTGAGAAAAACGCCCGAGCTGTCCCGTTTTCTTCCCAGGTTGTAGACGGCCTCGTCGGCGGTGAGCACGTCGTCCCAATGGAGTTTTCCGTTTTGGATCGCTTCGAGAATGAGATACTCGGTCATCATCTTGGTCATGCTCGCCGGCGGATACGGCGTGTCGATCTGCGCGTCTTGGTACAATATGCGCCCGGTCCGCGCGTCGACGAGAAGCGCCGCGCGCACCTCCAACCCCAAATCCGGCGCCGCTTTCGCCCGCTCCGGCAGAAAAACGGCGAGCGCGGCGAACAAGACCCACGCGGCCAAAACGCCGTAGACCCGTTTTGCCATCGTTTTACTGGACACCGCCTCGATCCTTTCTAAAAAAAACGGTTTTCATTCGCCTGCGGCCCGCCGTCAACGCAGGCTGTAGTTCGGCGCTTCTTTGGTGATCTGCACGTCGTGCGGATGGCTTTCGATGAGACCGGCGCCCGTAATGCGCACGAACGTCGTCTCTTCTTTCAGCGCGCGGATGTCCCGGGCGCCGGCGTAGCCCATGCCGGAGCGCAGCCCGCCGACAAGCTGGTAGAGGATTTCGGCGACCGGACCCTTGTACGGGACGCGCCCTTCGACGCCTTCCGGGACGAATTTCGACCGGCCGGTCTGGAAATACCGATCCGCGCCGCCGGCCTTCATCGCCCCGAGCGAACCCATGCCGCGATACGTCTTAAAACGCCGGCCCTGGTAGATTTCCTCCTCGCCCGGGCTTTCCGCCGCGCCGGCGAGGAGCGATCCGAGCATCACGGCGTCCGCCCCCGCGGCGATCGCCTTGACGATGTCTCCGGAGTACTTGATCCCGCCGTCGGCGATGATCGCTTTGCCGAGCCGGCGGGCGACGGAGGCCGCTTCGTAGATGGCGGTGATCTGCGGCATGCCGACGCCGGCGACGACGCGCGTCGTGCAGATCGAACCGGGGCCGACGCCGACCTTGACGACGTCCGCGCCGGCCAAAAAGAGCGCCTCGGCGCCTTCGCCGGTGGCCACGTTGCCGGCGATGAGCGTTACCTCCGGATAGGCGCGCGAAAGTTCGCGGACGGTATCGAGGACGGACCTCGCGTGACCGTGGGCGGTGTCCACGACGAGGGCGTCGGCGCCGCTTGCCACGAGCGCCTCGGCGCGTTCGCGCTCCGCGCGGCCGACGCCGACGGCGGCGGCGACGATCAGCCGCCCGGCGGCGTCTTTGGCCGCGTTCGGAAATTGGATGGCTTTTTCGATGTCTTTGATCGTGATCAAACCACGCAGCCGCCCGTCCTCATCGACGAGCGGCAGTTTTTCGATTTTGTGCCGCCTTAAGATGGCCTCCGCCTCTTCCAAGGTCGTCCCCACCGGCGCGGTGATCAATCCGTCCTTCGTCATCACCTCGCCGACCGGACGGCCGAGATCGCGCTCAAAACGCAAGTCACGGTTGGTAAGGATGCCGACGAGGCGCATCTTGTCATCGACGATCGGAACCCCGGAGATGCGGTATTTGCTCATGATCGCCTCGGCGTCGGCCAGCGTCGCCTCGGGCGTCAGCGAAAACGGGTTCGTAATGACGCCCGATTCGGAACGTTTGACGCGGTCCACTTCTTCCGCTTGGCGCTCGACGGTCATGTTCTTGTGGATGACGCCCAGGCCCCCTTCCCGGGCCATGGCGATGGCCATCGCACTCTCCGTGACGGTATCCATCGCCGCGCTGATGATCGGAATGTGAAGCGTCAGCTTGCCGAGCGTCGTCTTCGTCTCCACCTCGTTCGGCAGGACGTCCGACGCCCGGGGGACGACGAGGACATCGTCGAACGTCAACCCTTCGCGGCTGAATTTATGTTCCCACACGGGCACGACCCCCTGTCTCCGATCTCCGCTCCGTCGTTGGCGCCAGTGTAGCAGAGGGGAGGACGATCGTCAAGCCGGCCCGGAATCCGACCTCGACCCGACGCCGGCGGCGTCAAGACCTCGGCGCTCCGGCAGGCGACGTCGCGCCGACGTCCCAAATCGCAGGATCATAGCGATTGGTCGGATCCCAGAGCAAATAAGAGCGTACGCCGTAAGCCGCTCCGGCGGCGATCTGGGCCTTGATCTCTTCAGGGCCGTACGGCATCCAGTTGCCGCGCCCCAACCACGGCGCCGAAAACGCTTGATACCACGGGCGGATGACTGCCGGACGCTGGCCGCGGGCGACGAGCGCCTCGTCCTTGGCCCGGGCGTCTTTGAGACCGCCGGCGATGATCGCCGCCGGGTGCAGATCGGGCTTGTCGACGCCGTACGTATACGGCGCATAGTGCGACGGATACATCATCGGCGAGATGATGTCCACGCGCGGGGAGATGAGGCCCCATTCCTGGCCGATGCCCATGTCGTCCTGTACCGAAGTGACGAGGCCGAAGACGTCCGCCGAGAGAAAGACCGGATACGGCTTGAGTCGCTCCCGAACGGCGTCGATATAGTCGGCGATCACGGCGGCCTTCGGCCGACCGTCGGCTTCGGCGTAGCGCACCAGCTGGTCGACCTTGGCCCCGTTTTCCGGGAAGCGCACGTAATCCAGTTGAATCTCCCGAAATCCTTTTTGCGCCACTTCCTCGGCGATGTCCGCATTGTACGCCCAGACCGGCTGTTTGTACGCGTCGATCCAAGACACGCCTTTGGCGTCCCGATAGATGCCGCCGTCTTTGCGTTCCAAGGCCCACTCCGTTTTGTGCTCGGCCAACTGCGGATCCTTGAACGAGACGAGACGGGCGATGGTGTAGACGTTTTGTTCGTGCAGCCGATCGAGAAGTCCGTCGAGGTCGGGGATCAAGCGCCGTTGGTCGGCGCCGACCGCCTGCGCCACGTCGTTGTCCGTGCGGTAAGTGATCCAGCCGCGGTCTTCTTTGACGTCGATGACGACGGCATTGATCGCCCCGCTGTCGATCAAGGCGAAGATGTCGTTCATGCGCGAACTGCCGGCCGTCCATCCGGTCACGTAGACGCCGCGGACGTCGTAGGGGATTTTCATCCGCCGGATGGTCTCGAAGTTCTCGCCGTAGACCGCATCCGGCGTATCGTCAGACGGCGAGCGCGATGCCGTCGCCCCCTGCCCCGCGCCGCCTTCCGCCGAAACGCGCGGGGCGCCGAAACCGGAGAAGAGGACAGAGATCGTAAGCAAAAAGACGGCGAGCAACACCGTGATGAACCCCGCTCGCGGAAAGGGACGAGGAAACGCTTTGTAACGGCAAGACACCGCTCTTCCCCTCGCTTCATGAACTCGTTCCCGGCGACGACGGCATGCGGCGATCACACTTCGACGGCGACGACGTCCTTTAGCGCGCTCATCGGCAGCGTCTTTTCACCGACGACGAGCGTCCAAAGGAGCGGTTGCTCCGCTGAGCTTTCTTGAATCGTCGCCACGCGCCCATCGACAAGGCGGACACGGGCGCCCGCGGGCAGGCGACGGAGCGTGGCGAGGAGCGCTTCTCGCACCTCAGCGGCAAAGGCCTGGCTCCCGAGCACTTCGGAGACGATCGCCCACCACGATTTCGCCGGCCGGTGCGGCCGGGCGCACGCGCCGGCCGTCAGCGCGTCGGCGACGGAGACGATGCGCACGAGGCGCGGAATGCGCTCGCCGTGCAACGCCAACGGATATCCGCTCCCGTCCATCCGCTCATGATGCAAAAGGGCGCTGAACGCCGCCTCGGCGCTGATGCCCATGCGTCCCTTCAATCGCTCGTAACCGAGTTCCGCATGGCGCTGCATGGCGCGTCGTTCTTCGGCCGAATACAGGCCCGGGTGATGGAGCAGGCGGCCTTCCAGCCGCCACATACCGGCATCGGCGAGGAGACCGGCGAGCGCCGCCTGCGTCTGTTCCGCCTCGCTCATGCCCAAAAGCCGGGCGATATGAAGCGACAGGCGGCCGACGCGGACGGCGTGATCCGCCAGGTAACGGTGCGGATGGATCTCCGGTCGCGGTTCATGGCGGATGAGACCCACCCAGAAGAGCGGATCGGCGTCCTCGGCCAACCAAGCCTTGATCATCGCCCGCCATTCGCCGAGCGGCGGGGAGGCGCCGAGCGCGATGCGGCGCAAGCCGCTTTCCATGAGCGCCGAGTAGGCCGCCTTTTCCGACGCGGCGGCCTTCGGTCGCTCTCGCGGCCGATCCGCCGCGCCTCCCGACGGGTGACCGTCTTTCGGCCGCGGCACGGTCGACCGGTCGTTGCGCTTGGGACCGCCGGGTTCGTCGGTGACGTCGACCGCCGTGATGCCGAAGGCGCGCAAAAATTCGATGTCGCGTTCGTGGAGCCGTGTACCGGCGTCATACAGCCGCCCGCCGTCCTGAAGCACGACCGGCGCGCTGAGCACGCGGCCGACGAGGGCGTTGTCGACCGCCATTCGCAACGCCATCCCTCCTCCCTGCCTTACGACGCATCGCCCGCTTCCTCATCGATCACCCGGGCAAAAGCCGCGACGCGCGCCCCGTCGTCTAAGCGCATGAGGCGCACGCCTTGGGCGTCGCGACCCATGACGGAGATCTCGGCCGCCGGAATGCGGATGACGACGCCGCCGTCGGTGACGACGAGCACGTCCTCATCGTCCCGAACGAGCGAAAGACCTACGACGTCGCCGGTCTTTTCGCTGCGCCGGACGGTCTTGATGCCGCGGCCGCCGCGCCCTTGCAGGCGGTACTCGGAAAGCGGCGTGCGCTTGCCGAAGCCGTTTTCGGTGACGACGAGAAGCGCGGCGTCGTCCGTCCGTCCGGGATCGTCGATGACGTCGGCGCCGATGACCTCGTCGCCCGCATCCAGCTCGATGCCCTTGACGCCGGCCGCCGCGCGCATCATCGGGCGCACTTCGTCCTCCCGAAAACGGATGCTCATGCCTTTTTTCGTGGCCAACAGCACCTCGCCGCGGCCGTCGGTGAAGCGCACGGCGACGAGTTCATCGTCGTCCCGCAGGGCGACGGCGTTTAGACCCGCCTTGCGGATGTGTTCAAATTCCCGAAGCGGGGTGCGCTTGACGAGCCCGCGCCGGGTGACGAAGAAGACGAAACGCTCCGCTCTCGGCGCTTCCGCTTCGAGACCGACCATCGCCGCGATCTGCTCGTTCGGCGCGAGGGCGAGCAGATTGACGACCGCCGTGCCTTTCGCCGTCCGTCCCGCTTCCGGCACCTCGTACGCCCTGAGGCGATACACCCGGCCGCGGTTGGTGAAAAAGAGGACCGTATCGTGCGCTTTGGCGTAGATGAGATGGCGGACGAAATCGTCGTCCTTCATGCCCATCCCGACGACGCCGCGCCCGCCGCGGCGTTGGCTTTTGTACGTGGCCGCCGGCACGCGCTTGATGTAGCCGCTCAACGTCAGAGACAGAACCACCGGTTCGTCCTCGATCAGTTCTTCTTCGGAGATCGAACCGTCTTCCTGGACGATCTTCGTCCGCCGCCCGTCGCCGAAGCGGTCGCGGATCTCGATGAGCTCCGCGCGGATGACGGCGTTTTTCGCCGCCGGATCGGCGAGAATATGCCTGAGGCGGCGCACTTCCGCCTTGAGCGCCTCTTCTTCTTCGCTCAGCCGCTCGATGGACAAGCCGGTCAGCTGTTCCAGGCGCATGTCCAAGATGGCTTTCGCCTGCGCTTCATTGAAGCCCATCGGTACCGAACGGCCGTCGATCACAAACGCGGGCGCCGTGAGGTTCCGCAGGGCTTCCTCCCGCGTGTGCGCAGCGCGGATCGGACCGCGGCGGTCGACGAGATCGTCGACGATGTCGATGGCGTGCATCAGCCCTTCGACGATGTTGAGCCGCGCCTCCGCCTTGTTCAGGTCATGCTCCGTCCGTCGACGGACGACCTCTTGCTGATGCGCCAGGTAATGGAAAAGCGCCTCCTTGAGCGTCAGCACTTCCGGACGGCCGTCGACCAGAGCGAGAAGCAGGATGCCGAACGACGTCTGCATCGCCGTATGCTTGTACAGATTGTTCAAGACGACGTGCGGGCTCGCGTCGCGGCGGAGTTCGATGACGATGCGCACGCCTTCGCGGTCGGATTCGTCGCGCAGGTCGGCGATCCCGTCGAGCCGCTTTTCGCGCACGAGCTCGGCGATTTTCTCGATCAGCCGGGCCTTGTTCACCTGATACGGCACTTCCTGCACGATGATCCGCGGCCTTCCGCCGCTCGTCTCGATCACCGCTTTGGCGCGGATGATGACCGAACCGCGGCCGGTCGTGTACGCTTTCTCGATCCCCTCGCGGCCGAGGATGATCCCCCCCGTCGGAAAATCGGGGCCTTGCACGAAGCGCATCAAGGCGTGGACGTCGGCCTCCGGATGATCGAGGAGGTAGACCGCCGCGTCGATCAACTCGCGCAAATTATGCGGCGGGATGTTCGTGGCCATGCCGACGGCGATGCCTCCGGCGCCGTTGGCCAACAGATGCGGAAAGCGGGCCGGGAGGACGACCGGTTCTTCCTCACGGCCGTCGTAGTTCGGCTGAAAATCGACGGTGTCCTTCTTGATGTCCCTGAGCAGCTCCATGGCGATCGGCGAAAGGCGCGCTTCGGTGTAACGCATCGCCGCCGCGCCGTCCCCGTCGATCGAACCGAAGTTGCCCTGCCCGTCGATCAGCGGGTAACGGTACGAAAAATCTTGCGCCATGCGCACCATCGTCTCGTACACCGCGGCGTCGCCATGCGGGTGGAATTTCCCGAGCACGTCGCCGACGATGACCGCCGATTTGCGCCACGGTTTGTCGGGCGTCATGCCGCCTTGGAGCATGGCGTAGAGGATGCGCCGATGGACGGGTTTGAGCCCGTCGCGCACGTCGGGCAACGCCCGGCTGACGATGACGCTCATCGCGTAATCGATGAAGGCGCTTTTCATTTCTTGGCTGATGTTCACTTCGCGGATGCGCTCCGGCAGCATCTCGAACCCCCTCATTCCGGCGTTTGGCAGGCGATGGAAGCGTCGGCACCCATGTCTTCTCTAGACGTCCAGGTTGCGCACGTAGGCGGCGTTCTCCTGGATGAAGGCGCGGCGCGGTTCGACGCGCTCGCCCATCAAAATGTCGAAAATGCGCTCAGCCTCTTTGGCGTCGGTCAACTCGACTTTGAGCAACAGGCGCGTTTCCGGATTCATCGTCGTCTCCCACAGCTGTTCGGGGTTCATCTCGCCGAGCCCCTTGTACCGCTGGACGACGATCTCTCCGCGCCCTTTCATCTCGCCTCTTGCGCGTTCAAGTTCGGCTTCATCGTACACGTAACGCACGGTTTTTCCTTGCTGGATGCGATACAGCGGCGGTTGAGCGATGTAGACGTGCCCGTGTTCGATGAGCGGCCGCATGTGGCGATAAAAGAACGTGAGCAGAAGCGTGCGGATATGGCTGCCGTCGACGTCGGCGTCGGTCATGATGATGATTTTGTGATAGCGGAGCCGGCCGAGCTCGAGTTTGTCCCCGATGCCGCTGCCGATGGCGGTGATGAGCGCGCGGATCTCTTCGTTGGCGAACACCTTGTCGGTGCGGGCCTTCTCCACATTGATGATCTTGCCGCGGAGCGGCAGGATGGCCTGGATGCGCCGGTCGCGTCCGAGCTTGGCCGAACCGCCGGCGGAATCGCCCTCGACGATGAACAATTCGCTCTCCTCCGGGTCGCGGCTCGCACAATCGGCGAGCTTCCCGGGGAGGTTGGTGATCTCCAGGGCATTCTTACGCCGGGTGAGTTCCCGGGCCCGTCTGGCCGCTTCCCGCGCCCGGGCGGCGAGGATGGCCTTATCCACGATGCGCCGGGCGACGGACGGCGTCTCTTCGAGGTAGGTGGCGAGCTGTTCGGCGACGAAGGCCTCCACCGCCGTCTTCGCTTCGCTGTTGCCGAGCCGCGTCTTCGTCTGCCCCTCGAACTGCGGCTCGACGAGGCGCAGGGAAAGAACGGCGATCAGCCCTTCCCGCACATCGTCGCCGGTCAGATTGGCTTCGCTGTCTTTAAGCAGGTTCGAACGCCGCGCGTAGTCGTTGATCACCCGCGTCAGCGCCGCCTTGAACCCGCTCTCGTGCGTTCCGCCTTCATGTGTCGGAATATTGTTCACGTACGAGCGGATGGTCGTCTGGTACGCCGTCGTATAAAGCAGCGCGACGTCGATCTCCATCCCCTCTCGGGCACCGAAAAAGTGGATCGGCGGGGTGATCGCCTCGGACTCTTCGGCCAGCCGCTCGACGAACGAACGGAGGCCGCCCTCGTAATGAAATTCCTCCCGGCGCCCGCTGCGCTCGTCGCTCAGCAAAAAATGTACTCCGCGGTTCAAATAGGCGAGCTCCTCCAGCCGTTCGGCGAGCGTCGGGTAGTCGAAATCGACGGTCTCTTTGAAGACCTCGGCATCGGGGCGAATGGTCACCGTCACCCCGGTGTCCCCCGGCGCGACGTCGCCGACGCGCTGGAGCGGCGCCTCCGGGACGCCCCGGCGGAAACGCTGGACGTAGCGACCGCCGTCTTTTTTCACTTCCACCTCGAGTTCGCTGGAGAGGGCGTTGACGACGGAAATGCCGACGCCGTGCAGCCCTCCGGAGACTTTATACCCGCCGGTACCGAACTTGCCGCCGGCGTGGAGCACGGTGAAGACGGTCTCGACCGTCGACTTGCCCGTCTGCGGGTGGATGCCGACCGGAATGCCGCGGCCGTTGTCGGCCACGGTGAGCCGCCCGTCACGGTGCACGATCACTTCGATGCGGTCGGCAAAGCCGTTCATCGCCTCATCGACGGAGTTGTCGACGATCTCCCAGACGAGATGGTGCAACCCGCGGGCGTTTGTCGAACCGATGTACATCCCCGGCCGCCGGCGAACGGCATCGAGCCCTTCCAGTACTTGAATTTCCGCTTCGCTGTACACGTTTCGCGTCGTCATCCGTGTCACCTGTTTTCTTCATCATGGGTTTTCGGTCGTCGGCCGTCGGCGGACGTTCGCCGAAAGTCGGCCGACGGGGGCACGACGGCGCCGCCTTTGATGGCGTAAACCGCCAAACGGCGGCGGATGGACGAAAATGTCTCCAACGCCGCCGTGGTGATGAGCGTCTGCGCACGAGGATCCAGGTGTTCGAGAAGCGCCGCCTGCCTGCGCGGGTCCAGCTCCGAGAGCACATCGTCGAGCAGCACGACCGGCGGCTCGCCGAGGTCCTCTCTGGCCACCGCCGCCTCGGCGAGTTTCAAGGCCAAAGCCGCGCTCCGCCGCTGCCCTTGAGAGGCGTGCGTCTCCGCCGGACGGCCGTCGATCGTGATCAGGAGATCATCGCGATGGACGCCGATGAGGCTTTGTCGACGGATGATGTCCCGTTCCCGACTTTCGGCGAGTTTTCGTCGAAAAACGGCCTCTACGTCTTCGACGCCTCCCGCGAACGCCTCCGGTTCCACTGCCGTCACGTAGCGGAGACCGAGCCGTTCGCGTCCGCCGGAGAGCGCACCGTAGATCGCCTCCGCATGCGGCGCGATGCGTTCGACGAAGCGGGCGCGCTCGTGCATGACGTAGGCACCGCTTTCGGCGAGCAGCGGATCGTACGCCTCGAGGAGCGATGCTTTTGTCGCGGCGTCCGTCTCGTCCTTCAGCAAGCGGTTGCGCTGCAACAATATTTTATTATAACGCGATAAGTGATACAAATAACGGGGTTTTCGCTGAGCGAGTTCCAAATCGAAAAAACGGCGGCGCAGTTTCGGCGCGCCGCCGATGAGCGCGAGATCTTCCGGGACGAACAGGACGACGCCGAGCCGGCCGACGAACGCCTGCAGGCGCTCGAGGGTCACGCCTCCGGCTTTGGCCGTCTTCGTTCGGCCGTCGTAGGAGAGTTCCAACTCGGTCGACCCGCGCGCGGTGACCACTTCGGCGCGGATGAGACTTCGGTCCTCGCCCCACATCCGCCACTCGTCGTCGCGCGGCGTACGAAACGACTTGCCGAGCGCGAGGACGGCCACGGCCTCGAGCAGGTTCGTCTTCCCCTGCCCGTTGTCGCCGACGAACACCGTCGTTCCCGGGTGGAGGTCCAGGGATAGGGCGCGATAATTGCGAAAGTGCACGAGCTCAAGATGCAGGACGTACACAAACGATCCTCCCGGTCGTCATCCGGTTTTCACGGGAACGATGAGGTGCGTCGGCACCGTTGCGCCTTCGGGTCGTACGACGAACGGCGAAAGGGCGCCATTGGCGCCGATTGCGACCGCCTCCGCGTCGATGTATTTCAGCGCGTCGAGAAGATAGCGGGCGTTGAACCAGATGACCAGATCGTCGCCCTGCCGCGCGCGGACGGCGATCGTCTCGTTGTATTTGCCGAGTTCCGGATGGACGGTGAAAAGCTCCACCGTTTCCCCGACGGTCAGCCGGACGGTCTGGTTGCGGTTGTGCTGGGCGATGACGAACGCCCGCTCCAGCGCGTCGATGAGCCGGAGGCGCTCGAACGTGACGGACGTCTTCGCCTCCCGAGGAATGAGCATGCGCGTGTCCGGATAGGCGCCGGAAAGCAGCCGGAAATAGACGGTGAAGCGATCATCCTGCATGACCAGCACCTTATCGCCGAGGGCGAGCTCGACCGGCTCCTCCCTCGCTTCAAACAGACCGATGACCTCCTGCACGCTCTTGCCCGGGACGACCAGCTTGCCGTCCGTCGCCTCGCCGACGAGTTCCAATTCGCTCTGCGCCAGGCGGTGGCTGTCGGTGGCCGTGGCGACGAGGCGCCGTTCTTCGGCGACGAGTTCGACCCCCTTTAAGATCGGACGCGTCTGGTCCACCGCCACGGCGAACAGCACGTGGCGGAAAAGGGCCGCGAGCCTCCGACCGGAGACGTGCCACATCGTGGTCAGAGGAAGCGTCGGCAGCCGCGGAAAGTCCTCTGCTTCCATACCGTGGACGGTATATTCGAGCGCACCGGCGGAAAAATGGACGACGTTTTGGGCGTCGACGGTCACCTCAAGCGGGACCTGCGGCAGACGGCGTACGAGATCGGTCGTCAGCTTGGCCGGCAAAACGACGCGTCCGCTCGCCGTCACCCGTATGGTTTCCCCGTCGATCGGCAGGCGGTGGACGATCGTGTAATCGTCATTCGTCGCCGTAAACCGCATGGCGTGGGTTTCGACTTCCCACAGGAGACCGCTTAAGATGGGCATCGTCGTTCGTGCCTCGACCCCTCGGGCGGCGTGGCTGAGGGCGGTGATGAGCGTCGTTTGTTGGACGGTGATGCGCACGGATTGTTTGGACCTCGCTTTCTTCTTTTGCTCGATATGGCTTTTATGTTCACAGATCGTCTTCATCGTCTTAGCGCCTGTGGATTTGTGGAAAACTTCCGTGGATAACCGCCTGACGCCGTCATCGTTGTGGATGAGGATGGGGGCGGCATTTATCCGCCTGTGAATACGCTGAGCCGTTCGCGGATTTCTTTGAGCGCTTTTTGAAGGGCGGCGTCGCTTCTTGCCTGCTCGGTGATCTTTTCGTGGGCGTGCAACACCGTCGTGTGGTCGCGCCCGCCGAATTCCTGGCCGATCTTCGGCAGCGACAGCTCGGTCATCTCCCGCGTCAAGTACATGGCCACCTGACGCGGCAGGACGATCTCCTTGGAACGCTTTTTGCCTTTGAGGTCTTCGATCTTTACGCCGTAGTAGTCGGCGACCGTCTTTTGAATGTCGAAGACAGTGAGCTTTTTGTGATTTTTTTGGGCGATGAGGTCCTTGAGCGCTTCTTCCGCCAGGGGCACGTCGATGTCGCGGCGGACGAGGGAGGCGTAGGCGATGACGCGGATGAGCGCTCCTTCCAGTTCGCGGATGTTGGTGCTCACCTGGCTGGCGATGTACAAGAGGGCGTCGTGCGGAATGTTGATGCCTTCCCCTTTGGCCTTCTTGTATAAGATCGCCACGCGCGTTTCCAGATCGGGCGGCTGGATGTCGGTGATCAGGCCCCATTCAAAACGCGAGCGCAGCCGGTCTTCCAGCGTGGGGATGCTCTTCGGCGGGCGGTCGCTGGAGATGACGATCTGCTTGTTTGCTTCGTGCAGCGTGTTGAAGGTATGGAAAAATTCTTCCTGCGTCTGCTCTTTGTTGGCCAAAAACTGGATGTCGTCGATGAGGAGCAGATCGACGTTCCGATATTTGTTGCGGAACGATTCCGGAGCGTTGTCGCGGATGGCGTGGATGAATTCGTTGGTGAATTTTTCGGCGGACAGATAGACGACTTTCAGTCCCGGGTGGTGTTTGCGGACGTAGTGCCCGATGGCGTGCATGAGATGGGTTTTGCCGAGCCCGACGCCGCCGTAGATGAACAGGGGGTTGTACGATTGCGCCGGGCGTTCGGCGACGGCGTAGGCCGCGGCGTGGGCGAAGCGGTTCCCGTTGCCGACGACAAACGTTTCGAACACGTACTTCGGGTTGAGCGGATCGGACGATTTGGCGTCCGCCGTCGGGTTTGTCGGCGGAAGGTCTGGAGCGGTGCGCGCGTCGGGCGGCGCGGATTCCCACTCTTCGCGGGTGATGAAGCCGACGCGGAACGGTCGACCGGCGATACTTTCGATCAGGTCGGACAGGTATTCGGTGTAGTTGTCGGACAGCCAGCCTTTGATGAATGTATTTGGCGTTATGATTATGAATTGTTGATCATCTTTCGCCGCAGCCGTCGTTTCGCCGAACCATGTATCGAAGCTCGGTTTGCTGATGCGGGCCTTTAGGATCTCCAGCACCTGTTGCCAAATGTGTTGCGCGGCCTCGGCGGTCATCGGGGTCATGTCGGTCACCTCGTGGGACAAAAAAAAATCCACATCGCACGCTGGATGCACATCGTCGTCGTCCACAAGTGGCGAAGGACGGGAAAACGGTTATCCACAGCTGTGAATAAGCTTGTGGATAAACTCCGGTTTTCCCCAGAGCGGATGAGACCATCATAGCAAATTTCGGCGTCAGTCGCAACGATCCGCCGCATTCATCCACAATATCCCAAAACCCGTTGTGGATGGATCCGCGGCCTTGGGATTTGGGGATAACCTTTTGGATGAGGCGGGGTGATGCGCGCTTTCGGCCGCGTCGTCCACAGCGCTTGTGGACGGCCGCCGCTTCGAGCCGCGTTTGACAAGCGGCGCACGCCTCTTTATAATCATCAAAAGTGTAATCCTCGAAAGATGGGCGTGAATCGACAGGAGGGAAGGACATGGCCAAACCGACGTATCGTCCGAATAAACGCTATCGAAAGAAAGTGCACGGTTTCCGCAAGCGGATGAAGACGAAGAGCGGCCAAAAGATCATCAAGGCGCGACGCAAAAAAGGCCGCAAGGTGCTTTCTGCCTGAGAAAACGGGCCATCGCCGTGTGGCCTTTTTTTTCTGAGCAATGGACGACGCCTTCGGCGACGGGCGAGGAGAGGCATGACGTTCGAGCGGCTGCGCAAAAACGAAGATTTCGCGCGGGTGATCGCCTCCGGAAGATCGGTTGCGGACGGGCGGCTCGTTTTATATTATTTAAAGCGAGAAGACGACGGGGCGGTGCGCATCGGTTTTTCCGTGAGCAAGAAGATCGGCAAAGCCGTACGACGCAATTATTATAAGCGTGTCTTGCGGGAGATCGCCCGCGCGCTGGCGCCTGGCGTCCGCCCCGGGTTTGACCTGGTCGTCATCGCTCGGTCCGGCATTCGCGAAAGTACGTTCAGCGACATCGAGTCGTCGTTTCTCGGGCTTCTGCGCCGTTCACGCCTGCACAAGCAGAAGGAGGAGTTGCGTTGACCTCGACCTTGCGGGTCGCGCTCGTCTTGGTCGCGTTGGTTTCGGTCACGACCGGCTGTGCGCCGTTGGACGTGCCGCCGGATCCGCGCAACGGTTTTTTCGACGCTTTTTTTGTTTATCCGATCTCGCTGTTGATCGATTGGCTTCAATCGGTCCTGTGGGGTTCGTATGGTCTCGCCATATTGGCGGTCACGATCCTCGTTCGGCTCCTCATCTTGCCGCTCACCGTCAACCAGTACAAAAACATGGCCAAGATGCAAAAGATCCAACCGGAGATGCTGAAAATCCGGGAAAAATATAAAAAGGATCCGGAGAAGATGCAAAAAGAAATGATGCGTCTTTTCCAGGAGTACGATGTCAATCCGATGGGTTCGTATTTCCCGTTGCTTGCCCAGGCTCCGGTGTTCTTTGCTTTGTTCAGCGCGGTGCGCCGCAGCCCGCACATTAAGACGGCGAGTTTTTTGTGGTTGGAGCTCGGCGTGCGCGATCCGTATTATGTGTTGCCGGTGTTGGCGGCGATCGTGACGTTTTTGTCGATGTGGGTTTCCCAGCGCCTGAACCCGATGGTGCAAAACAATGCGCAAATGACGCTGATGCTCATCATCATGCCGCTTGTCACGTTGTTCGTCACGCTTTCTTTCCCGTCGGCGCTGCAGTTGTACTGGATTTACTCCAGCGCGTTCACCGTCGTGCAGACGTGGTTGCTTAAGGATCTCGTCCGCGCCATGCGCCCGGCGCCGAAGGAGGAAGACACCGTGAAGCGTTGAAGCGCAAGTGTCGGCCGTCGCTTAAGGAGGGCGTCATGTTCATCGAGGAGACGATCGCGGCGGTGGTCACGCCGCTCGGCGAAGGTGGGGTGGCGATCATCCGCGTGAGCGGTTCGGAGGCGATCCGCGTCGCGGAGCCGCTCTTTCGCGGACGTCGTCCGTTGTCCGGCCTCAAGTCGCATACGCTGGCCTACGGGCACGTCGTCGACCCGGAAAGCGGCGCCGTCATCGATGAGGCGCTCGTGGCGGTGATGCGCGCGCCGCGGAGTTTTACGCGGGAGGACGTGGTGGAGATCCACGTGCACGGCGGGGTGCTTGTGGCCAAGACGGTCTTGTCTCTTGTCCTCCGGCAGGGGGCGCGACTCGCCGAGCCCGGGGAGTTTACGCTGCGGGCGTTTTTAAACGGGCGCATCGACCTCGCTCAGGCGGAGGCGACGATCGACGTCATCCGGGCGAAGAGCGAGGCGGCCCTCAAAGCCGGCGCCCGGGCGCTTCAGGGCGCGTTCGGCGCGCAGGTGCGCGCTCTGAAAGCGGGATTGTTGCGCCTTACGGCAGAAATCGAGGTGCACATCGATTATCCGGAACACGATGCGCCGGAGGCGACGTACGTGCGCATCGTCGAGGGGTTGACGGATGCGCGCGCTTCCCTGGAGTCCCTCATGCGCGCCGCGGCGCAGGGCAGCGTGCTTCGCGACGGGGTGGAGACGGCCATCGTCGGCCTGCCGAACGCGGGCAAATCATCGCTGTTGAACGCAATGTTACGGTCGGAGCGGGCGATCGTCACCGACGTGCCGGGAACGACGCGCGATCTCATCGAGGCGCCGTTCGTCTTGGGCGGGATCCCGCTCCTTTTGGTCGATACGGCCGGTATCCGCGAAACGGCGGACGTCGTCGAAGCGATCGGCGTTCAGCGGACGCGCGAGATCCTCGAACGCGCTGCGCTTGTGCTCGTCGTCCTGGACGGCTCGCGGCCGCTCACGGCGGAGGATGCGTCTCTGCTCCACGCGGTCCGGGGGCGGACGGCGGTGGTCGTGGTGAACAAGGCGGACCTGGAAGTGACGGTGCGGGAGGACGATGTGCGATCTTTGGCGCCGTCGCTGCCGATCGTTTTTGTTTCGGCGAAAACGCGCTCCGGTTTCGAGGCGCTGGAGGCGGCGGTGCTCTCGGTGCTCGGCTTCGATGCCGCGGCGCGGCCGGAGACCTTGGTCACGGCCAACGCCCGCCATCTGGAGCTGATCAGGCGCGCTCACGCGGCCCTCGACGAGGCGCTCGCCGCCGCTCGGGAGGCGTTGCCGTACGACGTGATCTTGATCGATCTCCGCCGGGCGCTCGGGGCCCTCGGCGAGATCCTGGGCGAAGATGTGCGCGATGACGTGATCAAGGAAATTTTCGCCAATTTTTGTCTCGGGAAATAAGCCGGGCACGAAGGGTACGACGTTCGGCCGAGGGTCGAGAGGAGGAGGAACGTGCAGACGTATGAAGGCGGTCGGTACGACGTGATCGTCGTCGGCGCCGGTCACGCGGGAAGCGAGGCGGCGCTGGCGTCGGCGCGGCTCGGACAGCGGACGCTCGTGCTCGCCATCAGCCTTGATCTGGTCGCCTTCATGTTTTGCAACCCGTCCATCGGCGGTCCGGCCAAGGGGCACGTCGTCCGGGAAATCGACGCTCTTGGCGGGGAAATGGGTCGGCACATCGACGAGACGTACGTCCAGATGCGCATGTTGAACACCGGTAAGGGACCGGCGGTGCGGGCGCTGCGCGCGCAGGCGGACAAACACCTTTACAGTCTGCGCATGAAGGCCAAGCTGGAGGCGGCGCCGAACCTCACGCTGCGCCAGGCGATGGTGACCGACTTGCTCGTGGAAGACGGCCGCGTATCGGGTGTCGTGACGCGCACGGGGGCGGTGTATCGGGCCAAGGCGGTCGTGCTCACGACGGGGACGTATCTCGGCGGGCGGATCCTCATCGGCGAACTTGCCTATGACTCCGGTCCGAATCATACCCAGCCGGCGACCGAGCTCGCCGAGCGGCTACGGGCGCTGGGTTTTCGGATGATGCGTTTTCAGACGAGCACGCCGCCGCGAATCGACGGCGAGACGATCGATTACGACCGGTTGGAGGAGCAGCCGGGCGATCCGGAACCGGAATTTTTCTCCTACGAGACGACGGCCCCGCGCCCCGAACCGCAGCTCTCCTGCTGGCTGACGTATACGCGACCGGAGACGCACGCGGTGATCGCGGCCAACTTGGTCCGCTCACCGCTTGCCTCCGGGGCGATACAGAGCGTCGGGCCGCGTTATTGCCCGTCGATCGAGGACAAAATCGTCCGGTTTCACGACAAGCCGCGGCACCAGATTTTCCTCGAGCCGGAAGGCCGCGGCACGCGGGAAGTGTACGTGCAGGGGATGTCCACCAGTCTTCCGGAAGACGTCCAGATTCAGGTGCTGCGGTCGATGCCCGGTCTGGAACGGGCGGAAATGATGCGTCCGGGATATGCGATCGAATACGATGCGCTGGATCCGACGGAGCTGTGGCCATCGCTCATGACCAAGCGCATTGAAGGGTTGTTTACGGCGGGGCAACTCAACGGTACGTCCGGGTACGAGGAAGCCGCCGGGCAAGGGCTCCTGGCCGGGATCAACGCCGCCCGCTACGTCGAAGGCAAGCCGCCGGTCGTCCTCGGGCGCGATCAAGCGTACATCGGGGTGATGATCGACGATCTGGTGACCAAGGGCGTTGACGAGCCGTATCGCCTGCTGACCTCCCGGGCCGAATACCGGCTCTTGCTTCGGCACGACAATGCCGATCTCCGGCTCACGCCGCTGGGATACGAGATCGGGCTCATCAGCGAAGCGCGCTACCGGCGTTTTTTGGATAAAGTGCGGCAAATCGAAGCGGAGCGGGAGCGGCTTCTTACCGTGCGCCTCCGTCCGGACGCGGAGACCAACGCCCGCCTGGCGGAAGCGGGTCTTCCGCCGCTGGAGAACGCGCTTACGCTCTCGGATCTGCTTCGCCGTCCGGACGTGACCTATGATGCTTTGGCGCGGCTTTTTCCGCCGCCCGAACCGCTTCCTAAAGCCGTCCGCGAACAGGTCGAGATCCAAATCAAGTACGAGGGGTATATCGCCAAGCTGCTCAAAGACGTCGAAAAACAGCATAAGCTGGAGCACAAGCGGCTTTCGCCGTCGCTCGACTACGGCGCGGTGTACGGCCTGTCGACGGAAGGGCGGGAAAAACTGATGAAGGTTCGCCCGCTTACCATCGGCCAGGCGGCGCGCATTCCCGGCGTGACCCCGGCGGACATCGCCGCGCTGATCGTGCATCTCGAAGGGCGCCGGACGATCGAGGTCGGACGCCATGGATGAGCTCGTGGAGGCGCTCGCCCGGCGCGGGCTCCGCATGGACGATCGGGCGGCGGCGCGGTTTCGCCGCTATCGGTCCCTCCTTCTGGAATGGAACGCGAAAATGAATTTGACGGCGATCACCGATCCCCGGGAGATCGCCATCAAGCACTTTTATGATTCGCTGACGGTGGCCTTGTCTCCTCATTTCACGCCGCCCGAGCGGATGATCGACATCGGTTCCGGCGCCGGTTTTCCTTCCCTGCCGATAAAGATCGTCTACCCGGAAATCGAAGTGGTGCTCGTGGACGCCCTAAAGAAGCGCCTGCGGTTTCTTCAGGCCGTCGTCGAGGCGCTGGGTCTCACCGGTGTGACGCTCGTCCATGCGCGGGCCGAGATGCTCGGACACGCCGCCCTGCACCGGGAGCGCTACCCGCTCGTCGTCGCTCGGGCGGTGGCGGCGCTGCCGGTCTTGGTGGAACTCACCGTGCCGTTTTGCCGCTTGGGCGGTCGCGTGGCGGCGCTGAAAGGAGATAAAGGCCGCTCGGAGCTCGCCGCCGCGGAAGCGGCCATCGAGCGGCTCGGCGCTCGTCCTTCCGCGGTGGAGTCCCTCTCCTTGCCGGGCGGCTACGGCGCGCGGACGATCATCTGGTTGGACAAGGTCCAATCGACGCCCAAACGTTATCCGCGCCGCCCGGGAGAACCCGCGCGACGTCCGCTCGCGTGATGTTTCACGTGAAACATCGCCGGCGGAAGGAATTTGAACCGTCTGTGTCGAATACCGAGTCGAAGACAACATCGAAAACGATAGGCCCCATGCGCGGTCGAGAGGAACGGAGGGGCGAAGGTGAAGAGCTACGTCTCCAAATGGTTGGGGTTCGACGACGAAGCGCCGAAGCACGAAGAGATCGTGCGCATTCCCGTCGTGCGCATCGTTCCCAACCGACACCAGCCGCGCCAACATTTCGATCCTCAGGCGATCGAGGAACTGGCGCGGACGATTTCCCTCCACGGCATGATTCAACCGATCGTCGTGCGCCCGCTGGAAGACGGGCGATACGAGCTCATCGCCGGGGAACGGCGATGGCGCGCCGCGAAGTTGCTCGGACATGTCGACGTTCCGGCCGTCGTGCGCGCGCTTGACGATGTTCAGGCGGCTTCATTGGCTTTGATCGAAAACTTGCAACGGGAAAACTTGTCGCCCATCGAAGAGGCGGAGGCGTATGTCCGTCTGATGGAACTGCATGCGTTGACGCAGGAGGCGCTGGCTCAGCGGCTCGGCAAAGGGCAATCGACGATCGCCAACAAAATTCGCCTGCTCTCGTTGCCGGACGAGGTCAAAGAAGGTCTCATCCGGCGCCGGATCAGCGAGCGGCACGCCCGGGCGCTTTTGCCGCTGAAAGATGCTGCGCGCATCGAAGCGTTATTCCGACAACTCGTGGATGAAGGGTGGACGGTTCAGGAGACCGAGGCGCGCGTGGCGAAAGCGCTGGCGGAAGCGACGCCGGAGGGCACCTCGCGCAAGCGGCGAACCCCGCTC
Organism: Hydrogenibacillus sp.; assembly: GCA_014896255.1. Taxonomy (GTDB): domain Bacteria; phylum Bacillota; class Bacilli; order Thermicanales; family DSM-22653; genus Hydrogenibacillus. Next base: position 173,115 of record JADBKT010000033.1, on the reverse strand, counting down.
CGGAAGGCGGTATCGCGTGACGTGCGTCTGGCGATCAACACCATCCGTCGGTCGATCGACATGGTGAAATCGGTCGGGCTTCCGCTCGAGGTCGAGGAGGCCGACGAGGACGAGCAGTATCGGGTGACCATTCGCATTCCGAAGCGTCGGACGTGATGCGTTTTTTTTTCGCCGATGAGGAAGGGTGAACAATGTGGGGAAGATCATCGCCATCGCCAACCAGAAAGGCGGCGTCGGCAAGACGACGACGGCGGTCAACCTCGGCGCGTCGTTGGCTGCGCTCGGCCAACGCGTCCTGCTCGTGGACATGGATCCGCAGGGCAATACGACGAGCGGTATCGGGGTGAGCAAGGCGGATGTCGTCTACGACGTGTACGACGTTCTGATCAACGACGTGCCGGCGCAAAACGTCGTCAAGCCGACGAACGTCGAGCAATTGTTCATCTTGCCTTCGACCATTCAGCTCGCTGGCGCGGAAATCGAACTGGTGCCGACGATCAGCCGTGAAGTGCGCTTGAAAAAGGCGCTGCAGCCGATTCGAGGCGCATACGATTATATCCTCATCGATTGTCCGCCGTCGCTCGGACTGCTCACGATCAACGCGCTTTCGGCCGCCGATTCGGTGCTCATCCCCATCCAAGCCGAGTATTATGCGCTGGAAGGTTTGAGCCAGCTGTTGAACACCATTCGGCTCGTACAAAAACATTTGAACGCGCAGTTGGCCATCGAGGGCGTGCTCCTCACGATGTACGACGCACGGACGAATTTGAGCCTGCAGGTCGCAGAGGAAGTGAAAAAGTACTTTAAAGACAAGGTGTATCGGTCGATCATTCCGCGCAACGTGCGCCTGAGCGAAGCGCCGAGCCACGGCCAATCGGTCATCACCTATGATCCCCGCTCGCGCGGCGCCGACTTGTATATGGAACTGGCGCGCGAAGTGCTGAGCACGGCGCAGGCCGCCTCTTCATAGTCCGCCCGTGCGCCAAGGAGGTGTAAAGATGGTCAAACGGAGCGGTTTGGGGCGCGGATTGGAAGCGCTCATTCCGGCCCTGCAGGTCGGCGACGAGGAGCGCGTTCAGGAACTGCCCATCGCCGCGTTGCGCCCGAACCCCTACCAGCCGCGAAAGACGTTTGATCCCGCGGGTTTGGAAGAGCTCGCCGCGTCGATCCGCCAGCACGGCGTCTTGACGCCGATCCTCGTTCGCCGGACGGTGCACGGCTATGAGATCATCGCCGGCGAACGGCGCGTCCGCGCTTCGGAGTTGGCCGGACGGGAGACGATTCCGGCCGTCGAGCGGGAGATGAGCGACGAACAGATGATGGAAGTGGCACTCATCGAAAACATCCAACGCGAAGATTTGAACCCGCTGGAGATCGCCGAAGCGTTCCGCAAGGTGATGGAACGCTTTGGACTCACGCAGGAGGAGCTCGCCAGGCGCATGGGCCAGAGCCGGCCGCACGTGGCCAATTATTTGCGGCTGCTTGCGCTTCCCGGCGACGTGCGGGAATATGTTTCACGTGGAACATTGTCCATGGGACACGCCAAAATCTTGGCCGGTCTCACCGACGCCGAACGGCTCCGGTACGTCGCCCGGCGGGCGGCGGAGGAAGGCTGGAGCGTACGGCGGCTGGAAGCGTTTCTGCAGGGCGAGCGGCCGAAGCGCCGCACCGCGCAGGCAAAAACGGCCTCCCAAAGCGACCGCGCCTCTCGTATCCACCTCCGCGCCTTAGAAGCGCGGCTTCGGGAACGGTTGGGCACGCACGTCGTCATCCAGTCTCGCGGCACGCGGGGCAAGATCGAAATCACCTACGTCGATGAAGACGATCTGAGACGCATCGGAGATTTGCTGCTCAGCACATCCGGCGTCGAGCGATAGGGGGCCTCATGGCGCTACTCGGAACGATCATCAACAGCGCGGCGATCCTCGTCGGCGCTGCCCTCGGCCTCGTCCTCGGGCGGCTTTTGGCTCCGCTTGAGGAGACGATCATGCGCGGGCTCGGCCTCGCCGTCATCGCCATCGGCCTGAAGATGGCCCTGGAGACGGAGGATGTCTTGGGCCTGGCGGCAAGTCTCGCCATCGGCGGCGCGATCGGCGCGGCTATGGGCATCGAGCGCCGCATGGCGCGCTTCGCCGACCGCCTCGGCGCGCGATTTTCGCAAACGGGCGGATCACGCCTCGGCGAAGCGTTTTTGACGACGACGCTCATCTACATCACCGGCTCGATGAGCATCCTCGGGGCATTGGAAAGCGGCCTCGAGAACGATCATCATCTGCTCTATATGAAAGCCTTTTTGGACGGTTTTACGGCGATCCTGTTCGCCGGGACGCTCGGCCTCGGGGTCGCCTTGAGCGCCGTGCCGGTGTTCCTCTATCAAGGATCGATCGCCCTCGCCGCCCGAATGATCGTGGAACGGCTTCCTCAGGAGGCGCTCGCGACGGTGGTCCAGGCTTTAAACGGCGTCGGCGGGATGCTCATCGTCGCCATCGGCCTCAACTTAAGCGCGATCGGGCGTTTTCGCGTCGGCGACTACCTCCCGGCCCTCGTCATCGCCGTCCTCTGGACGCTGTTGCGCCTTTCGTTCGCCTGACCGGGCGCTCAGCCGAGGGCGGCGTCGCGGACGGGACGGCGTACGTCGTGCGGCCTCGGGAGGGAGGCTTTAAGCCAACCGGCGTAGAGGGCCTGGGCGGCGATTTCGGCCATGCGCCAGACGAGGGAAAGGCGCGTGTTTTGAAGGACCCAAAAGGGCATCCATCCGGCGACGCCGACGATGCCCACGAGATGCGCGTCGCCGACCGGCGTGAGCGCTTTGTTGACGCCGCGTCCGGGGTGGATCGGCCCGTGCGCGATTTTGAGGGCGCCGACGTCCCGCGCTTCGCCGAGCGAAGCGTCGACGGCGAACAGGCGCGCGCCGGGATGGCGCCGGCGGATTTCGTCGAGCGTCGCCTCCAGATTGACGGCGTGCACGGTCTCTTCCAGGGTGCCGAACAGCGGCGCCTCCAATCCCCGCGCGCGCAGGGCCCGGCCGACGAGCGGCCCGAAGCTGTCGCCGGTCGACCGGTCGCTGCCGATGCAGAGAAAAACCCACGGTGCGCCGGGGGGTAAAAGCGCGGCGTACGCCGCCTCGGTGAGGGCGCGACGTGCGCCGGGCGCGTCGTGATGGACGAGCGGCACGGCGGGACCTCCTTTTCACGTCGAACGCGACATGATATGATCGAGACAGTATGATACAGTATACCGGCCCGAGGGGACGGCTATACGCACAAACCGAACGAGAAAGCGGGGAGCGCGCCGTGCTCTATGCCCTCCTCAAGCCGATCGCCGTCGCGTTGATCAAACTGTATCACCGCCTGGAAGTGTTCGGCCGTGAGCACGTCGATCGGCGGACGCACCACATCGTCGTCGGGAACCACGTCAGCAATCTCGATCCGATCTACATCGCCGCGTTTTATCCCCGAAAGCTGCATTTCATGGCCAAACGCGAGCTGTTTCAATACCCTATCCTGCGCCGTCTGCTCCGGAGCCTCGGCGCTTTTCCCGTCGATCGCGCCGGACGGGATTTATCCGCCGTCCGCGCCGCGCTTCGGCTGCTTCAGGACGGTCGGTCCATCGGCCTGTTTCCGGAAGGGACGCGCACCCGGTCCTTTGCCGAGCGGGCGTTCAAAGAGGGGGCGGCGTATTTTTCCATCAAAAGCGGCGTGCCGGTGCTTCCGGTGGTCATTTTCGGCACGGCGCAGGCGATGCCCAAAGGGCGCCGAATGATCTTGCCGGCCAAGGTGCGCATCGCCTACGGTCCGCCCCTCATGCCCGAAGAGGGAGATACGCCGGAGGCGTTCGCCGAACGGATCAAAGCGGCCCTCAAGACGCTCCTCGATGACGGCACCGCGCGCGGCTGGAAGAGTTATCCGGAGGATCCCGCGGACCAGGGAGCGGCAGGCGGAAGGAGGGCGCGCGACGTTGAAAGAATATGACTTCGGCGATCTCGTGGAACTCAAGAAACCGCATCCGTGCGGAACGAACGCCTGGCGGATCATCCGCATGGGGATGGACATCCGCATCAAATGCACGGGATGTGGGTCGAGCGTGCTCATGCCGCGGTCGGATTTTGAACGTAGACTGCGCCGCGTGTTGAAAAAGGCGGCCGATGCCGGCGGCGCGGAGACGGCAAAGGAAAGAGGGTGAGCGGATGATCGAAAAACGGTCGGCCTGTCCGCTGAACTGCTTCGACGGCTGCAGCATGCGCGCCGTCGTCGTCGGGGGGCGTATCGTCTCGCTTTCCGGCAATCCCGAGCATCCGATCACCCGGGGGATCATTTGCGGCAAAGGGCGGGCCCTCCTCGGACGGCACGAGCACCCCGAACGGCTGCTTAAGCCCCTGAAAAAAGTCGACGGGCGCTTCGTGCCGATCGACTGGTCGCAGGCGCTCGATGAAATCGCCGAGCGCATTCAGGCGGCCCTAAGCCGCTTCGGCCCGACGAGCGTGTTCTACAGCTATGACTATGCAAACAGCGGCCTGATGACGCTCTTGGAAGAAAGACTGTTCAACCGGCTGGGCGGGATGACGAAAGTCGTCGGAACGCTCTGCTGGTCCGCCGGGATCGCCGCGCAGTCGCTGGATTTCGGCGAGTCGCGGACGAGCGACCCGGAGCTTTTGAAGGAAGCGCGGGCGATCGTCGTCTGGGGGCGGAACGTGGCCGTGACCAACATGCATCTCGTGCCGTTCATCCGCGAGGCAAAGCGGCACGGCGCCAAGCTCGTCGTCATCGACCCGTATCCGCAGGCCCTCGCCCGGCAAGCCGATCTCGTCGTCCGCGTGCGGCCGGGGAAAGACGGCGCGCTTGCCGTCGCCTTGGCGCAGGCGCTGCTCCAAACAGGCGCCGTCGATCGAACGTTTGTCGAGCGGCATGCCGACGGTTTCGAAGCGTATCGCACGCGGGTCGAGGAGGCCGATCGGCAGGAGCTCTTGGCGGCGGCCGGCGTCGATGAGGCGCACTTTGACGCCCTCGTCCGGCTGTTTGCCGCGCCGCCCATCCGCGTCATCCTGGGATACGGGCTGCAGCGCTACCAAAGCGGCGGGGCGACGATCCGCGCCATCGACGCTTTGGTGGCCTTGACCGGGAGCATCGGACGCGCGGGCGGCGGCGTCGACTATGCGCACACGGTGCTGGGCAAGATGATCGATCAGGAGGCGGTCACCCGCCCCGACTGGCGGCGCGCCTATCGTACGGTGACGCGGGCCAATCAGGCCGAAGAGCTTCCGCTTCTCGATCCGCCGCCCAAGGTGTTGTACGTGACGCGGGCCAATCCCCTGGCGCAGGCGCCGAACGCCGCCAAACTCCAGGAAGTGTACGAAGCGATCCCGACGAAGATCGTCGTGGAGTTGTTCATGACGGAAACGGCCAAGATCGCCGATTACGTGCTGCCGGCGGCGGACGTCTTTGAGCAGGCCGACATTTATTACAGCTCGATGTGGCACGGGTATCTCCAATATGCGGAAGCGCTCGTCCCGCCGCGCGGCGAGGCCCGTCCCGAGCGGTGGATCGTCCGTGAGCTCGCCCGACGCCTCGGCGCGGGCGACGCCTTCAACCTCAGCGACGAAGACGTCTGGCGGCTGGCGCTCGGCCGAAGGCTCGACGACGCCGGATGGCGGGAGCTCTTCCGGCGGGGATTCGTGCGCCTCACGCCGGAGCGCGTCGCCTGGGCGGAGCGGAAGTTCGCCACGCCGAACGGGCGCTTTCAGTTCGCGCCGCCGCCGATCGAGCGATGGCTGGAAGCGGAGGCGGAGTCGACGGCTTCCTTCGGTGAGGGCCGAAAGACGGCGTACCGCCTGCTCACCGTTCATCCGCGCCGCTCATTGCACGGCCAACACCGCGTCTTAAGCGCGTCCGAGCCGACCGTCTACGCCGCGCCGGAGGTCCTCGAACGGGAAGGATTGGCGGACGGCGCGTTGGTGTGGCTCAACAACGCCCAAGGGCGACTGCTCTCGCGTCTCCGGGCGCTCCCGGGCCTCGTGGCGGAAGCGCTGGTCATGGAAGAGGGCACGAGTTCGCAGACGGTAAACGTCCTCGTACCCGGCGCGCTCGCCGATCTCGGCCAAGGCAGCACGCAGTACGACTGCCGGGTGACCATCGAGGCGGCCCGGGGCGCGCGTTCGGTCAGCGGGAATGATGACCGCCCGATGGCGGATTGCGCGCGAAAGGAGTCGAAACGATGAGCCGTTCCTGCGGCATTGTCGGCCTGCCGAACGTCGGCAAATCGACGCTGTTCAACGCGCTGACGAATGCCGGCGCCGAAGCCGCAAACTATCCGTTTTGCACGATCGATCCGAACGTCGGTGTCGCCGAAGTGCCGGACCCGCGCTTGGAGCGTTTAAGCGCGATGTTTCGGCCGGCGAAGACGACGCCGGCCGTTTTTCAATTCGTCGACATCGCCGGCCTGGTCGAAGGGGCGAGCCGCGGCGAGGGCCTCGGCAACCAGTTTTTGAGCCACATCCGCGAGGTCGATGCCGTCTTGCACGTCGTGCGCTGTTTTGACGATCCGAACATCGCGCACGTTTTCGGCCGCGTCGACCCGCTTAGGGACATCGAGGTCATCGAGACGGAGCTTATCCTTGCCGATCTTGCGGTCGTCGAACGGCGCCTGGAGCGGATCGCGCGGCAGGCCAAAAGCGGCGAGGCCAAGGCGAAAAAAGAGCTGGCCTTTCTCGAGCGCTTAAAGGCCCATCTCGACGCCGGGCGGAGCGCCCGGGCGTTACCCATGGACGACGACGAGCGGGCTATGCTGAAAGGGCTGTTTTTGCTCAGTGCCAAGCCTGTGCTGTACGTGGCCAACGTCGACGAAACGCACTTTGCCGCCGGGACAATCGGTCCTAACGTCGCGCGCGTGCGCGAAAAAGCCGCGCGGGACGGGGCGGACGTCGTCGTCCTTTCCGCCGCCCTGGAGGCGGAGATCGCGCGCCTGGACGGCGAGGAGCGGGCGCTCTTTTTGGCCGAGTACGGAATGGACGAACCGGCGCTTCACCGCGTTGTCCGCTCGGCGTATCGGTTGCTGGGCTGGCGGACGTTTTTCACCGCCGGAGAGAAAGAGGTGCGCGCGTGGACGATCCGGGCGGGGGCCAAGGCGCCGGAAGCGGGCGGCGTCATCCATAGCGACTTTGAGCGCGGCTTCATCCGCGCTGAGGTGGTGGCTTTCGACGACCTGATGCGCGCCGGCGGACCGGCTCAAGCCCGCGAACTCGGCCTCGTGCGGCTGGAAGGCAAGGATTACGTCGTTCAAGACGGCGACGTGATCACCTTCCGCTTCAACGTGTGACGTTTCCTTGCATTCTGCCGGCAGAATTGATATAATCAATCAATGTAAATTTGCGTGCCCACGGGCGCGCCTCCTTGCTCCGCCTGCGGAGCCAAACGTCCACAAGGAGGTGAACAGGTTGCGGCGCTATGAGATTTTGTTCATCTTGCGCCCCGATCTGAGCGACGAAGCGGTGGCCGAACACCGCGAGCGGCTGAAAGCCGTCATCGAGCAGCACGGCGGCGAAATCGAAAAGGTCGAAGACATGGGCAAGCGCCGGCTGGCGTACGAGATTCAAAAATTCCGCGAAGGCATCTACACCGTCATCTACTTTCGCGGTACGCCGGCGGCGGTCAAGGAACTCGAGCGCGTCGTCGGCATCACCGAGCCGATCATCCGCCACTTGGTCGTCAAGCACGACGTGGCGTAAACGGCGTAAGGCAAACGGCGTAAGGCAAACGACGGACCATCGCCCGGCCGCAGGCGGCCGGCGGCAAAGGGGAGAGGCGGATGCTCAACCGCGCGGTGCTGATCGGGCGCCTGACGCGCGACCCGGAACTGAGGTACACGGCCAACGGCACGGCGGTGGCGACGTTCACGATCGCCGTAAACCGCCGATTTCAAAACCCGCAAGGGGAACGGGAAGCGGATTTTATTCCGATCGTGACGTGGCAAAAGCTCGCCGAGACGTGCGCCAACTATCTCAAAAAAGGCCGGTTGGTGGCCGTCGAAGGGCGAATTCAGACACGCTCGTATGAGAACAACGAAGGGCGCCGCGTCTACGTCACGGAGATCGTCGCCGAAAACGTCCAATTTCTCGACAGCACGCGCGATGCCGCCGGCCCCGTCCCCGGCGCCGGCCGCCCGGCGGCGGTCGACCCGTTTGCCGGAGAGGCCGAACCGATCGATTTGAGCGACGACGATCTGCCGTTTTGACGGCGTCGGGCACGTCGAGCCGACCTTCGACGTGGGGATCCCGAACGCCGTCATCCAGCCCATTGGAAGGAAGGAGGAAATCGAATGGCCCGCCGCGGAAGCAAAAAACGCCGTAAGACGTGCTATTTTACGGCCAACAAGATCACCTATATCGACTACAAAGACGTCGATCTCCTGAAGCGCTTCATCAACGAGCGGGGCAAGATCCTGCCCCGCCGCGTCACCGGCACCAAGGCGAGATACCAGCGCATGCTCACGACGGCGATCAAGCGCGCGCGACAGGTCGCGCTCCTGCCGTACACGATCGATTGAGCGCAAAGCGACGGAAAGGGAGATGGATCTCCCTTTTTTTTTCATCTTCCGGCTTCATCACCGCTTGAGCGTGTCGCTCGGTCGCCCGGCGGCCGGGCGAGGAAGGGGGAAGCGCGATGAAGGTCATTTTTCAACAAGACGTCCCGGGTCAAGGCCGAAAGGGCGAAGTGAAAGAAGTATCGGACGGATACGCCCGCAATTATCTCATCCCGCGGAAACTCGCCGTGCCGGCGACCGAGGGCAACTTGCGCCGGCTCGATGCCGAGCGGACAAAACAAGCACAAGCCGCTCAACAGGCGTATGAAGCGGCACGCGCCCTGAAAGCGGCCTTGGAAGCGGAGGCGGTGACCATCGCCGTCAAAACCGGCGGCGGAGGGAAGTTGTTCGGTGCCGTCACCGCGGAGAAGATCGCCGAAGCTTTGGCCCGGAAAGGCCATCCGGTCGATCGGCGCAAGATCGTGGTCAAAGAGCCGCTCAGGACGCTCGGCCGTCATACGGTCGACGTCAAACTGCACGCGGACGTCACGGCGCGCCTCGTCGTCGAGCTCGTCGAAGCGTAAGGCGTAAAGGGGTGGATGGTCGTTGACCGACGCCTTCGCCTTTGTCCGCACGCCGCCGCATCACCTGGAGGCGGAACAGGCGCTCCTGGGATCGATCTTGCTCGACGGCGAGGTGATCATCGCCGTTTCGGACATCGTAGGCAGCGATGATTTTTACCGTCCGGCACACGGCAAGATCTTCAGCGCGATGATCGCCGTCGCGGAAAGCGGTGAACCGATCGACGCCGTCACCGTCGCCGCCGAGCTGCATCAAAAGGGGTGGCTGGAGGAGATCGGCGGCGCGCGCTACCTGGCCGAACTTCAAGAGAGCGTGCCGACGGCCGCCCACGCCGTCTACTACGCCGGCATCGTCGCCGAAAAGTCTTTGCTCAGGCGCCTCATCCGGACGGCGACGCGCATCGTCGAACGGGCCTACGAAGAAGCGGACGACGTCGATCTCATCCTCTCCGAGGCCGAGGCCCAACTCGCGGCGCTGAGGGAACGTCGGCGTCCGAAAGGCTTTACTCCCCTGCGGGACGTGCTGGCCGAAACGTATTTGCGCCTGGATCGGCTGGCCAAGCGGGAAAGCCAACTCACCGGGCTCGCCAGCGGGTATGCCGATCTCGATCGGCTGACCTCCGGCTTTCAAAAGAGCGACTTCATCGTCGTCGCCGCCCGTCCGTCGGTCGGAAAGACGGCTTTTGCCCTGAACATCGCCCAGAACATCGCCGTTCGCGGAGAACGCCCGGTGGCCATCTTCAGTCTGGAGATGTCCAAAGAGCAACTGGCGCAACGGATACTTGCCGCAGAAGCGATGATCGACGGCCACAAGCTGAGGACGGGGAGCTTTGCGCCTGACGATCCCGACTGGGAAAAGCTCATCGCGGCGATCGACCTGTTGTCGCGCTCGCCGATCTACATCGACGACACGCCGGGCGTGACCGTCTTCGAGATGCGTACCCGGCTGCGCCACTTATTGCGCGAGACGGGGACGCTCGGCCTCGTCGTCGTCGATTATCTGCAGCTGATCGCCGGGCGCGGGCGGCCGAGCGACAATCGACAACAAGAAATTTCGGAGATCTCACGGCAGTTGAAAGGGCTGGCCAGGGAATTCGACGTTCCCCTCTTGGCGCTGTCGCAGCTCTCGCGCGCCGTCGAGCAACGTCAGGACAAACGGCCGATGCTGTCCGACATCCGCGAAAGCGGCAGCATCGAACAAGACGCGGACATCGTCGCCTTTTTGTACCGCGACGATTACTATCATCCCGACAGCGCGGAACCGAACGTCGTCGAAGTGATCGTCGCCAAACACCGCAACGGACCGACCGGCAAGGTGAAATTGGCCTTTTTAAAGGAACTGAACAAGTTCGTCAGCATTGCCCCGGAATACAGAGAAATCGAACAGTAGCATGCAAAATCTTGCTTGGGAGTCTAATTTGCACGAATATCCGATTGTACCGAACGCCGATCCATGATATCGTAACAACGAGCGATTGCCGTCTGTCCGTCTCGCCTAAAGCCGCCAGAGCGAGGAGGACCGGATGGAAGAAAAACCGCAAGGGGAGAGGGCGTCTTCCCGGACGATCCTGAGCGCCGGGCGCGCGTTCGGCGTCGTGCGCCGCGCGCGAGACGCCGCTTTGCGTGCGATGCGCGCGACGGGGGCACGTATCGCGCCGGAGCGCGGCGTGTTCCGAAGGCGTTGGTCGGCGATCGTCCGCGAATTTGCCGCGTATGCGCGCGCCCGAAAGGCAGAAGCGTTGGCCGCCCTTGGTGTCACGACGGTCTTGGTCATCGCCGGGTGGGGCGTCGATCGCTACGTACAAGCGGAGACCGTAACGCTGTACGACGTGGTCGTCGACGGCGAGGTGCTGGGGACGGTGTCTTCGCCGGACGTCGTCAAGGATTGGCTGGAGAGCCGTCTGGCGCGTGAAAGCCATGCGCTCGGCGGGCTTAAGACCGTCGTGACGAACACCATCGATTTTGAACAGAAGCGCCTATTTCGCGGTACGTCCGACGATGCGGACGTCCTCGGCGCGTTGGGCGCGCGATTGGACTTCAAGGTGGAAGCGGCAAAAATGATCGTCAACGGCAAAACGATCGGCTACGTCAAAAACGTCGCCGCCGGAGAAGCGCTCGTGAGCCGAATCGCGGCGCGGGTGAGCCGGCAACCGCTCGTCTACGACGCGAGAGCGCGGACGGTGAAAATCGCCCGGCTTTCGGCCCCGCGAGCGGACGACGCGGACCAACCGGTGGCGGCGTCCGGCCGCACGGGCGATGAGTCGCTCATCCAGGCGCGGCTCAAAAGCGACGTCCGCTTTGAACCGGAGCTGATCGATCCGTCGGCGATCGACGATGAACAAGCGCTCGAGAACCAGCTTTTGACCGGCGAAAAAGAACCGCAGATCTACGTCATTCAGGAAGGCGACACGTTAAGCGGCATCGCCGCCCGGTTCAACATGAAGATCGCCGATCTGTTGGCATTAAACCCCGGGCTCACGCCGGAGACGATTCTGATGATCGGCCAACAGCTGGTCGTCTCGCCGACGAAGCCGGAACTCGTCGTGGAGACGGAAACGACGAAGACGGTGCGCCTCACCGTTCCGTACACGACGCGGACGATCGAAGACGCGTCGATGTATAAAGGCGAACGCAAGGTACGCCAAGCGGGCAGAGACGGGACGAAAGAGGTCACGTACCGCTTGAAGCGGGAAAACGGCACCGTCGTCGAACAGGAAGTCGTCGATGAGCAAATCATCGATCCGCCTGTGGAAGCGATCATCGTCGTCGGTACGAAGGCGCCGCCGACGGTTCCGACGGGGCGTTTTCTGTGGCCGACGAAAGGCGGGTATATCACGAGCGGCTTCGGTTCGCGCCGGGGCGGATTCCATTCCGGAATCGACATCTCCGGCGTCGCGGACCGGTCGATCATGGCGGCGGACAACGGCACCGTATCGTTTGCCGGCTGGGACGGCGGATACGGCAATCTGGTGATCATCGACCACGGCAACGGCTATTCGACGCGGTACGGACATCTGGCGCAGATCACCGTGTCGGACGGGCAAAAGGTGGCCAAAGGGCAGAAAATCGGCGTCATGGGGGCGACCGGAGACGCGACCGGCGTCCATCTCCACTTCGAAATTCGGAAGAACGGCCAAGCGGTGAACCCGGCGCAGATTTTCGATCGCTGAACCGCGCGGGTTGAACGGCCCATCGACCGAACGCCGCGCATCTTGGGGCCGACGGCGGTTTGTCTTCAAGGCAAACCGCCGTTCGTCTATAATGAGGGGTAGATCGGAGTTCGGGTGAGATGAAGCCATGGAGGCAAAGCTCGAGCGCATTTTGATCATCGAGGATGAGGCGCCGATCGCCGAAATCATCGCCTACCAGTTGGAAAAGGCCGGATACGCGGTGGAAACCGTCGCCGACGGCCGAACGGGCTTTGAGCGGGCGGCCGCATCCGACGTCGATCTCGTCATTCTCGATTTGATGCTTCCGGAACTCGACGGGCTGGAACTGCTCCGCCGTCTTCGGCAGATCAACGACGTCCCGGTCATCGTGCTCACGGCCAAGGACGCCGAGGTGGACAAAGTCGTCGGGCTCGAGCTCGGCGCCGACGATTACGTGACCAAGCCGTTTTCGTCCCGGGAATTGATCGCCCGCGTTCGGGCGCATCTGCGCCGGGCGAAATCGTCGGGCGTGCGGGCGGAGACGATCGCCGTCGGGCCGCTCACCATCGACTTGAGCCTGCTGGAGGTGTATAAGCGCGGCCGACCGGTGCCGCTCACCCAGCGAGAGTACGACGTGCTTTTGATGTTGATCCAACACCGCGGACAGGTCGTCACCCGCGAACAGTTGTTGAACCGCGTCTGGGGGTATGCGTTTCTCGGCGACGTGCGGACGGTCGATGTCACGGTCCGCAGGCTGCGCGAAAAGATTGAAGACGACCCGAGCGCGCCCAAGATCATTTTAACCCGCCGCGGCGCCGGTTATTACATCTCCCGCGACGGTACGGACGGTTGAACGATGCGGCTGTCGACCAAACTGGCCCTGGCGATGGGACTGATCTTGCTGTTCGCGTTTCAGGCCACCGGCGCCTACGTTCTGCAAAACGTCAAAAACCATTACGTCGACCATTTTTCCCGGGCCCTCGCCGCCCAGGGCGAGTTGCTCGCCTTTTACCTCGCACCGTACGTGGCGAAGGCGGAAACCGAACGGGAAGACATCGTCCTCGCCGACATCGACAACGTGCTCCGGAACATGACGTCGCTCTCCGGCATCCGCGTTCAGGTGCTCTCTTCCGACGGCGTGGTGTTGGCCGCCTCGCCGCCGGATCCCGCCGCCGTGGGCTTACGCAACACGGAACCGGAGGCGCAAAGCGCCTTATCCGGCATTCCGGCCTCGAAGCGGGGCGTCCGAGCGGACAGCGGTCGGGTCGAAGTGTTGGCCGTGCCGATCGAGCACGACCGCGAGACGGTCGGGGCCGTGTACCTGATCGCCTCGATGGAAGCAATGTATGCGACGATCGCGGGCATCATGCGCATCTACGTGACGGGTGCGCTGATCGCCCTCTTGCTCACCGTCGCCGTCACGGTGCTCGTCACCCGGGCCATTGTGCGTCCGCTGAAGGATTTGACGAAACAAGCCGAAGCGATGATGGGCGGGGATTTTACCGTGCGCGTGACGGTTTTCGACGACGACGAGATCGGACATCTGGGGCGGGCGTTCAATACGTTGGCCGGCCGGCTGCGCCAGGCGATGGCCTCCTACGAAGCGGAACAGGAAAAACTCCGCTCCATTTTGACGCACATGAGCGAAGGCGTCCTGGCGACCGACGAGACGGGGCGCATCGTCGCCATCAATCCGAAGGCGCTCACCCTGCTCGGCCTTCCCGGCGATGAGGCGGCGTGGATCGATCGACCGGCGGTCGGTGCCTTCGGGCTGCCGGAAGAAGAGGAGTTTACCGATTTTTTGTCCCGTACCGGCTCGTTTTTCATCGAAGTGCCCCCGGGGCGAACGCTGCGCGTGACGACGTCGCCCGTCGCCCACGGGGAAAAAAACCTCGGGGTGATCGCCGTCTTAAGCGACGTGACCGAGGAGAAGCGCGTGGAAATGAACCAAAAGGCGTTCGTCGCCAACGTCTCCCACGAACTCAAGACGCCGCTTTCGACGATGAAAAGTTATCTCGAGGCGCTTCTGGAAGAATCGCCCGAGACGCCGGTGGCGCGGCGTTTTCTCTCCACCGTGGCCCAGGAGACGGAACGGATGATCCGTCTCGTCGGCGATTTGTTGTTTTTGACGCGCCTGGACGCCGAGGCCATGCCGCTCCGTTTGGAGCGTCACGACTTGGGCGGCGTCGTTCGCTCCGCCGCGGAGCGCTTTGCCCGCCCGTTTGCCCAAAAGGGCGTGTCTCTTGCGGTCGACGCGCCGGAAGATCATTTTTTCGCGGACATCGACCGGGACAAGATCGACCGCGTCCTGGACAACGTCTTGTCCAACGCCCTCAAGTTTACGCCGGAAGGTGGGCGGACGGCGCTTACGATCCGGGCGGCAGACGACGGGGAAACGGTGGAGATCGCGGTATGCGATACCGGCATCGGCATCCCGGAGAGCGAGCGGACGCGCGTCTTTGAACGTTTTTACCGGGTGGACAAAGGGCGCTCGCGCTCGCTCGGCGGCAGCGGGCTGGGGCTGTCCATCGCGCGGGAGATCGTCGTCCGCCACGGCGGTGCGATCGAAGCGCAGGGGAACGCCGACGGCGGAACGACGATCGCCATCCGCCTGCCGCACCCGCAGGCGAAGGGGAGAGGTTGATGGCCCGGCTGAAAAGCATCGTCCTCAGTGCGCTGGTCGGTGTGAGCCTGTTGTTGAGCGCCGAACTGTGGCTCGTCGGGACGCCCGGCCTCGTCGTCAACGATACGCCGTATGCCGCGCCGATCCGTTTTGACCGCGAGCGCGACCCGCTCGTGCTCGCACAGCCGACGGCGATCGGCGTGGCCGACGGCGATCGGCGTTGGCTCATCGCGCCGGAAGCTTCGGAGGCCACGGCGGTTTGGGCTTGGGTACGCGGGCTGGAGGTCGATCGCATGCAATCGCCGGAGGCGATTGCGGAGGGCGACGCACGCAAAACGGATGCCGCCGGAGGGCGCGGGTCGGAAGAACCGGCCGATCCGGGGCAAAACGGACCGTCGGCAAAAACGGCGCTGTGGCTGTCCTGGCCGTCGGGTCTTCCGGCGAACGTCTGGCAGGCGCTTTTTCCGACGTGGCCGAAGCCGTCTCTCTCCGCCGTCGACGCGCTGTGGGTCGAGCGGGAGGGATCGGCGCTTCGCGCCGTCGTGTATGCCGTGTCCGAAGGCCGGAAACAGGCGATAGACCTGCTTGCGCCGCAGGACGGGGCGATCGACGCGTGGCGGGACGTCATCGACGTGGCGACGCCGACCGCCGACGGTGCACCGAGCGTGCCCCCGCACCGGATACCGGTCGCGACCGGCAAGGACGCGCCCGAGACGGTCACGCCCGCTCCGGAAGCCGAGGCATCGGTCCGGGAGCCGGCATTGGAGGCGTTTTGGCGGCCGCTGCCGGAGGCGGGTTCGGCGCTTCCGACGTATGTCCTTCGTCTCCAGCCGATCGACGCCGAGTCGGCCGCCGAGGCGCTGATCACCGATGTGACCGCCATGCGGCAGGCCCGGGAGCGGGACGGTTCGCGCCTGTTCACCGACGGCGCGCGGAGCCTTAGGATCGATGAGCGCGCCGGGATGCTTGAGTATTTCGCGCCGGTGACCGGCCCGGTGCGCCCGATGCCGGAGAATGCCTATGAGACGGCCGTTCAATTTGTCAACCGACATGCGGGCTGGACGGGCGAATTTCGCCTCGCCGCGGCCAGAGAAAGCGCCGCGGAAGTCCAGTTTGCGTTTCACTTGGCGGTCGACGGCTGGCCGGTGCTGGATGGCGCGCCCTCGGTGTACCTGCTTTCGGTCGGCGTGCAAGGGCGCTCGGTCGTATCCTATGAGCGCGGGTTGTATCGACCGCTCGGGATGGACGAAGACGGCGCGCGCCTCCTTCCCGATGCCCGGGACGTCGCCCGGGCGCTTCAGGCGATGGGTCGACCGGCGTCCGACGTCGCGCGCATACAAGTCGCTTATGCGGCCCAGCCGACGCGCACGGCGGGGGTGTTTCGCCTCGTCCCCGGCCTGTATGTCGCCCTGGGCGATGGTGCGGCGCGTTTTTTGACCGTCGCGGACGAGCTTACGCCGGCGGGCGGGGAGGACGCCGCGGGCGCGCCGAAAACGCGCACCGGGGAAGGAGGCGGACAGCGGTGAATTGGGAACGCGCCAAGACAGTGCTCATCGTCGCCTTCCTGTTGTTGGATCTGTTTTTGTTTTGGCTGTGGAGCGAATCGAACCGCGAAGCGGCGTACATCGGCGGCGGCTTGTCGGGCGAGGCGGAACTTTTGAAGAACAAATTCACTCAGTTTTCGCTCACCGTCCCGGACTGGAAGGGCACGCCGCCGAAAATGCGCTATTGGTCGCTCGAAGACCGCACGCCCGAAATCGACCGCATCGTCCAAAAGGTGCGGGTGATCCGCGACGATCCGGCAAGCGGCGCGTTCGACATCGAGTTCAGCGAACGCGTTCCGCTCAAGACGCTGGAAGACGGGGAAGCGCTGAAGCATCTGCTCTCAGCCGAGGGAGAGTGGCTTGCCGGCGGCCGGGGGGTGTGGCGGCAGACGCTGGACGGATTTCCGATCTTCGATGCGACCGTCCGTGCCCGCTTGGACGGCGAATTCGCGCTCGGCCTCGAAGGCCACCGGTTCGCCGTCGGCGAGGGCGGCGAGGCGCGTTCGCTCATCTCTCCGTACGTCGCCGTATACGCCCTCGCCGACCGCGGGCTCATTCCCCCGGGGAGCGCCATCGAGCGGTTCATCCCGGGCTATCGACGCGTGACGCCGAAAGACAGCGCGCCGTTTCTTGTGCCCGTCTGGCGCATCGTCGTCGGCGATCGGGCGATCGACGCCAACGGATTTTTGGGGACGCCCATACCGGTGACGCCCCAAAACAGCTCGACGGTTCGATGAACGTGACGAAGAAAGAGAACGGGAGAAGGGGATACCGTGCGCTACAGCATTTTGGCCAGCGGCTCGACGGGCAACGCGTTTTTGATCGAGGCGAAAAAGACGCGTTTCCTCATCGACGTCGGGATCAGCGCCCGGCGCGTCGAATCGGCACTCGAAGCCTTCGGCATCTCGCTGGAGGCGCTGTCCGGGATCTGGATCAGCC
This sequence comes from Hydrogenibacillus sp., assembly GCA_014896255.1. Classification (GTDB taxonomy): domain Bacteria; phylum Bacillota; class Bacilli; order Thermicanales; family DSM-22653; genus Hydrogenibacillus. The sequence continues at coordinate 155,765 of JADBKT010000033.1, read as the reverse complement.
ACGAACACGACGATCATGTGCGGGGGCTTTACGCCCTGCTGAAGAAGGCGCCGCTGCCGCTGTACATGAACGCCGCGACGTATGCCGCCTTAAAGCCGAAGCTCCCGCCCGTGGACGTTCCCGTACATATTTTTCCCACCGGCACCCGCCACCGGTTTTACGACCTCGAAGTGTCGACGTTCGCCGTATCGCACGACGCCGTCGATCCGATGATGTTCCGCTTCACCGAAGTCGGCGGACCATCGCTCGTTTATCTCACCGACCTGGGCTTCGTCTCGGAACGGGTCAAAGCGGCGATCGAAGGGGCCGAGGCCTATGTCTTTGAGGCGAACCACGACGTCGCCATGCTCCGGGTGGGCCGCTACCCGTGGCCGCTCAAACGGCGCATCTTGAGCGACGTCGGTCACCTGTCGAACGACGACGCGGCATACGCTCTGGCGGACGTCGTGCACAAGACGACGCGCCGCATTCACCTCGCGCATTTGAGCCAGGAGAACAACGTGCCGGAGATCGCCCGCCTGTCCGTCGTCGACATTCTCGTCCGCGAATCGGTGCTCTCGGATGCCGATGCGCGCGTCGACGTCGCCCGCCCGGACGCGCCTTCGCCGCTTCTTTCGCTCTGACGTCGGCAGCCGAAGGAGGGCGTAAACGGCGGATCGGACCGCGGCGCCGATTATCCGTGCCGAACAAGGGACAGACTGGAAAGCACAAGAGCCGGATGCGCCGGTCGGGTTTCCGGCGCGTCCGGGAAAGTGGGGAGATGCGATGGATCCTTTCCGGTCGTTCGGTAAGCGGCGCCGTCCGCGAAGCGGCTTTTGGCCGGCGCTGTTCGGCGGCGTGATCGGCGGCCTGATCGTCTTTTTGGCCTCCGCCGGATGGGGAGACGTCATCGCCGACCGCGGGGTAAGGCGCGCGCCTCCGCCGGCGGCGCTTTCGGAGTCGGAAACGCCGGCGCGGCAAGGCCCGGCGCCGACGCCGGTGGCGGTGGAGGTCACGAGCGCCGTGAGCGACGTCGTCTCACGGGTGGAAGACGGCATCGTCGGCGTCGTCAATCTCGCCAGGCAGAGCGATTTTTGGTCGCGCAAAAGCGGCGTGGTGATGCAGGGCACCGGATCGGGCATCATTTTTCACGACGACGGGAGCCGCCTATGGATTGCCACCAACCACCACGTCATCGAGGAAGCCGGCGGAGTGGAGGTCGTGCTCCCGGACGGTCGCCGCCTCGGCGCCGACATCCTCGGCGCCGACCGCTTAAGCGATCTCGCCGTGCTGGCCATCCCGCGCCCTACGAGCGCGTACGCGGTGCTGACTTTCGGCGATTCCGACCGCGTCCGGGTCGGCGAACCGGCGATCGCCATCGGCAATCCGCTGGGGCTGGACTATTCGCGTACGGTCACGGTCGGCGTGGTGAGTGCCACCAACCGCACCATCCCGCTGGATTTGAACGGGGACGGCCACGTCGATTGGGAATTGGACGTCATCCAGACGGACGCGGCGATCAATCCGGGCAACAGCGGCGGCGCCCTGCTCAACATCGCCGGCCAGGTGATCGGCATCGCCAGCGCCAAGATCAGCGAAGTCGGGGTGGAGGGCATCGGCTTTGCCATCCCGTCCAATTCTGCCCGTCCGATCCTGCAGGCGCTCTCCGCCGTCGGCCGCGTGGAGCGGCCGTATCTCGGCATCGGACCGAAGGACTTGCAGGAATTTGAGGCCGACGATTGGCGCGGCACGCTCCACCTGCCGGCGGATGTCCGTCAAGGCGTCGTGCTCGTCGACGTGACGCCGCTCGGCCCGGCGGACCGGGCAGGGCTTCGGGAGATGGACGTCATCGTCGGCTTAGACGGCGTCCCGATCGGTGCCAGCGTCGCGCTGCGCAAATACTTATACACGCAAAAACAGGTCGGCGACACGATCCGCATCGTCTATTACCGCGACGGGGAGCGCCGGGAGGCGACGGCGACGCTCGGCCGGATGCCGTAAAGTGGCGATCGCCTCGGCGTGGGCGCTCGCCGACCGAAAGGGATGCATGCCGGATGCGCATGAGCGTCGTCGCCGTGGGCAAAGTGCGGCCGCCGCTTCGGGCCGCCGTCGATGAATATCAGAAGCGCCTCCGCCGCTTTGCGACGGTCGAGGAGATCGAAGTCAAAGATTTGCCCGTTCCGGAGTCGCTCTCCGAAGCCGAACGGGCGGCGCGCATCGCCCAGGAAAGCGAAGCCGTCTGGGCCGCGGTGCCCAAAGGCGCGTTCACCGTCGTCCTCGATGCGCGCGGGCGGATGCTGTCGTCCGAGGATTTGGCCGAACAGATCGACGCCTGGGCGACGCGCGGCCGCGCGCATACGGCCTGGCTCATCGGCGGAAGCGCCGGGTTTTCCCGGGAAATGGTACGTCGCGCCGATTTCGTCTGGTCGCTTTCTCCGCTGACGTTCCCCCATCAATTGGCGCGGCTCATCGTGTTTGAACAGCTGTATCGGGCGATGAAGATCATTCGCGGCGAAACGTATCACAAGTAACGCGCGGACCTGTCCCGCCCCCCTTGACTTTGGAGCATGCTCCAAGGTTTATACTGGGGGAAAGGTGGGATGTGCGATGAACGAAACGCCGGATCGCTTGACGATCGGCGCGCTGGCGGCGCAAAGCAGGCTTTCCCGGGAGACGATCCGCTACTACGAACGCGTCGGGCTCATCCGGCCGTCGGCGCGCTCGGAAGGGGGCTATCGCCTGTATGCGCCGGGGGCCGTCGATCGGCTGCGGTTTATCCGCACGTTGCGCGAGCTCGGCTTTACATTGAACGAGATCGACCGCCTGCTCGGCATCGTCGATCGTGACGCCGGCCGGTGCGCGGATATCGGCGATTTTATCCGCGATAAGCGCGCCGCGGTGGAGCGGCAGATCGAGCGCCTCACGCGGCTTAAGGAACTGCTGTTGGACCTGGAGGCCCGCTGTCCGCACGTCGAGGCGCTGTTTGCCTGTCCGATCATCGACCGCTTGGCGGACGAGCGCTGGATGGCGGACGCCGAAGAAGGCGAACGCCGTGACTGATCTCCTCATCATCGGCGGCGGCAGCGCTGCCTTCGCCGCGGCGATCAAAGCCCGAGAACTTGGCCGAACAGCGCTCATCGTGGAAGCGGGGCCCATCGGCGGAACGTGCCTGAACGTCGGCTGTGTGCCGTCCAAGGTGCTCGTCTTTGCCGCCGATACGGCCGCGCGAAAGCGGCGCTTTCCTTGGCTGGCGTCATCCTCGACGCATGCCGCCGGCGTCGAGCAAGACGGGTCGCAGACGAACGTGGCGGGGGCGCCGATCGACGCAAGCGGCATGTTCGCCTGGCGGGACGTCCTCATCGATCGGCTTCGGCAGGAAAAATACGCTGACGTCGCCGCCTACTACGGCATCGACGTCGTCTTCGGACGGGCGGCCTTTGAGACGCCCGACGCGGTGCGCATCGAGCGGGCGGACGGACGCGTGGAGCGCCGGACGTTTCGTCGGGCGCTGATCGCCACCGGGTCGAGACCGCGCATCCCGGATCTTCCCGGTGCGGACGCGGTCGATCTGTGGACGAGCGACGACGCCGTGCGCACCGCACGCGTGCCGACATCGCTCATCATCCTCGGCGCCGGTGCGGTCGGCTTGGAACTCGCCGGGGCCTTCTCGGCCCTCGGCAGCCGGGTCACGGTGGTGACGCGTCGACAGCGGCTTTTGCCGAAATGGTCGGCGGAAGCGGCCGCGCTCGTGCACAACCGCTTGACGGCGCGCGGCGTCGACTTTATCTTCGAGGCTACGCCGCTTGGCATGAAGCGCACGGCGGAAGGGGCCACGTTGGTGGTGCAGGTGGGCGGATCGGAGGCGAAGGCGCTTTCGCTCCACGCCGAACGGTTGCTGGTCGCCGTCGGGCGCGAGCCCAACACCGCCGCGCTCAATCTCGAGGCGGCGGGCATCGCCGTCGACCCATCGGGCGCGGTGCGCGTGGATGCGTCTTTTCGCACCACCCATCCGGCGGTCTATGCCGCCGGAGACGTGGCCGGGATGCCGCAATTCGTCTACGTGGCGGCGCGCAGCGGGGCGCTCGCCGCGGAAAATGCGTTGACCGGTTCGTCGAAGACGCTTTCCGGCGCGGTGCCGGAAGTGTTGTTTCTTGACCCGCCGCTTGCGCGTGTGGGGCTTGACGAATACGAGGCCCGTGCGCGCGGTCTGGACGTCGTCGTCGGCACGGTGGCGGCGTCGGACGTCGTCCGGACGGCCGTTGAAGGCGTGACCGACGGGTTCATCCGCCTTGTCGCCGAGCGGGCGGGTGGAAGGCTCATCGGCGCGGAGATCGCCGCTTTACACGCCGAAGAGCTGATCTTGCCGGTGCAACTGGCGATCGATCACGGGCTTGCGCTGGAGGCCTTCCGGGAGACGTTGGCGGCGTATTTGACGATGGGCGAGGGGCTTCGCCTGGCCGCGCTGAACGCTGACGCGGCGCCGGCGCCGCGGTCGTGCTGTGCAGGATAAATCCATGATCGGACGTGAACTTCCGTCGGCCAAAGAGAAACGGTATAATCTGGATAGCATCGGCGTATCTCCATACGGTCATGGGGAGGGAAGTCGATGGAGGCAATGTCTCGTCCGCACGACGCGACCGCCGCCGAAACCATTCGGACGGTGAGCCGAAGACGCTACCGGGAGTGGCTTCAAGCACCGCTTTCTGCGGAGATGCGCGCCGAGCTTCAGCAACTCCAGGACGCGGAGATCGTCGACCGCTTTTACCGCCATCTCGCTTTTGGGACCGGCGGCATGCGCGGCGAACTCGGCGCCGGCACCAACCGCATGAACGTCTACGTCGTCCGCCGGGCAACGGCGGGCTTGGCCCGGTATCTTAAGGCGACGGTCGAGGCGCGAAACAAAACGCCCAGCGTCGTCATCGCCTACGACTCGCGGCGGATGTCTCGGGCCTTTGCCGAGGCCGCGGCGGAAGTGCTCGCCGCTCACGGCGTCATCGCCCGGCTCTTCCCGGACGTCACGCCGACGCCGGAGCTTTCGTTCGCCGTCCGGCATCTCGGCGCCGACGCGGGAATCGTCATCACCGCCAGCCACAACCCGCCGGAGTACAACGGCTACAAAGTGTACGGCGCGGACGGCGGCCAGATCACGCCGGCGTTCGCCGACCGCCTGATGGCGGAGATCGCGGAAATCGAAGACGTCTTCAGCGTTCCGGCGATGCCCGTCGCCGAAGGTCGCCAGAAGGGCCTGATCCGCGACATTGACCCGGCGGTGGAAAGCGCCTATATCGAACGCATTGCCGGCCTCGTCGTGCGTCCGGACATCGTGCGCGATATCGGGAACCGGCTCGTGATCGTCTACACCCCGCTGCACGGCACGGGCGCGCGGCCGGTCATGGCGGCGCTTCGGGCGGCCGGCTTTACGAACGTTCACCTCGTCGATGGACAGGCCGCCCCGGACGGCGCATTTCCGACGGTGCGCGTGCCGAATCCGGAAGAACCGGACGCCTTCGCGCTGGCCATCGAGACCGCGAAGCGGCTCAACGCGGACATCGCCCTGGCCACCGATCCCGACGTCGATCGCGTCGGTGCGGCGGTGCGCACCCCTTCCGGCGATTATGTGTTGCTGAACGGCAATACGCTGGGGGCGCTCATGCTCGATTACCTCGTGACCCAGCGGGCGGCGCTGGGGACGCTCCCCGAAAACGGCGCCGTGGTGAAGACGATCGTCACCGCCGAACTCGGGCGGAAGATCGCCGAGCGGCACGGACTGACGGTGATCGACGTGCTCACGGGCTTTAAGTTCATCGGAGAGAAAATCGGCGAATTCGAGCGTACGGGCGCGCATACGTTCGTCTTCGGCTACGAAGAGAGCTACGGCTACCTGGCGGGCGATTTCGTCCGCGACAAAGACGCCGTCCAGGCGGTCGTCCTGCTCGCCGAGGTCGCCGCATATCACAAGGCCCACGGGCGGACCTTGCTCGAGGCGGTGGACCGGCTGTTCGCCGAATACGGGGCGCATGTCGAGCGGCTCGTCGCTATGACGTTAAAAGGGCCGGAAGGGGCAGCGCGCATCGGGCGCATGATGGCCGATCTGCGCGATCGGCCGCCGGAAACCGTCGGCGCGCGTCCCGTCGTCGAAAGACAGGATTATCTCGCCGGTCTGGCCGTACGGCGGGAATCCGACGGAAAGTGGACCGAGCGCCGCTTGACGCTCCCGGCATCGGACGTGCTGAAATACGTGCTCGACGACGGCTCGTGGGTCGCCGTGCGCCCGAGCGGCACGGAGCCGAAGATCAAGATTTACGCCGGCGCCGTCGCCGAGACGAAAGCGGAGGCGGAGGGCAAGGCCGACGCCTTGGTCGCGGCGGTCGTCGAGCGGTTGGAAACGGTCTAGAAAGTCTCAGGACAATCGAACCACGCCTTTCATCGGCAAATGCCCTTTATCGCACGAGGCATTTGCCGTTTTGTTTTTTAATCAAAAATCGAGTGATAGAGTAAGGTTTGGACAAGAACAATCCGAGCGTAAGAAGCGGAGGGAGCCTCAAATGAAGCTTGCGGTCAAACGCGCGTCATTCATTTTCCTCGCATTCGTCATGCTGACGATGTCGTACGGCGGGGTCGATGCGGCGGACGAAAAAGTGGACGCGACGAAAGAGCCGTCGATTTATGCGCATCCGATTTACATCGCGCCGATCGATCGGGCCACGTTCATCGTCGGGGCGTTGTTTGATTTTCGCGTCGAACTTCATGAATTGAAAGCCATGCCCAAAAATGTCTCGGTGACCGTCAACGGCATCCCGGCGGAAACCTTTTTCGGCCGATCGTTCGCCCGGACGAACACGTACCCGGACAGCCTGGAACTCACCATCGAGAATGTCTATTTCCGTGAACCGGGGACGTACACGGTGTCCGTTCAGGCGGACGACCGCACGCGGACGATTCACTACGACGTCATCCGGCCGGATGACGGTGGGACCAAAGCGAAAAACATCATCTTTTTCCTCGGCGACGGCATGGGGCAACCGTCCATCACCACGGCGCGCATCATGTCCCGCGGAATCACGGAAGGCAAGCCCAACGGTCTTCTGACCATGGATACGTTCGAACAGCGGGCGACCGTCATCACGCACGGCATGGATTCGATCGTCACAGAGCGGCCGCTTTCCGATCGAATTCCCGGATACGCCGGACGTCGAGCGCAAGCTCGCGGTCCATTTCGGCAACCACCCCGACTTTTATAACGACTATCATTTCCCTGAAGAGCCGACATCCCCCACGATCCGGACGAGCGACGGCAAAACCGTCGCCAACCCGAATCGCTTAAAAAACCCGGACGATCCGAACAAAAGCCGCTTCTTCAACCCGGGGACGATCGCCAGCGATTTGGGTGTGCATACAGCGGATGACGTGACGCTCATGGCTTATGGACCAGGCGCGCAGTACTTCAAAGGGACAATGAACAACACCGACGTCTTCATCGCCATGGCGCGCGCTGGCGGTTTCGACCTTCTTGGTCGAGCGGGTTCGCCTAAGACGCCGAGCGTCGGCGGCGCACGGTGACGACTGAACGAAAAGCTTAAGGCGTTCAAGCGGCGTTCGACGACCCACAGCTAAGGCGGCTATGGGTCGTCGGCGTTTCTTAAGGAGGGGGAGGTCATGTCACGCGCAAGTCGATTCGTCATCATCCCCGTATGGATAACGCTCGTGTGGTTTGTCGTCGCTTGTCAGGCGTCCTCATTGTCACCCGCGGAACCGACGTCCTCGAAGGGCGCTCCGCAGCGCAAAGACGCCTCTTCGAACGATCCGCCGCCCGAGCCCTCGGGCCAAGAAGTTCCGGTCATCGGTCAAGAAGTCAAAAGTCCAGAATCGAACGCTGAACGCGCCACGGCTCCTGCCTCGGCCCAAAGCGGCGAAAGCCGTTCTCCTTCGGCACAAAAGGAACCGACACCGATGACAAGACGGGTTTCGTCAGCTTGATCCGGATCTACGCCGAACGGGTCGAGGTCATAAATTGAACGATGAGAGCGAAATATAGGAGAGAGCGGCATGATTGAAATCGTCGAAGTCACCCATACGTACCGTATCGGAAAAGAGACGATCCGCGTCCTCGAAATTCCGTCGCTCGTCGTCGGGCCCGGCGAGCGAGTGGCCGTCGTCGGGCCCAGCGGGTCCGGCAAGAGTACGCTGATTCAGATCATCGCCGGGCTCACGCTGCCGACGACCGGGCGCGTCGTCATCGATGGGGTGGACATCGGTGTGCTCGGAGAATCGCAGCGTGATCGGTTTCGGGCGCGGCGGATGGGGCTCATTTTCCAGGCCTTCAACTTGCTCGGCGGATTTACGGCGTTGGAGAACGTCTTGATGGCCGCCATGTGGAGCGGAATCAAAAACAAATCCGAACGCCTCCAGGCCGCGACGGCGCTTCTCCACCGCGTCGGTCTAAATGATCGGATGCATGTCGATGTGCGCCGTTTAAGCCATGGCGAAAAACAGCGCGTCGCCATCGCCCGGGCACTCGTCCATCAACCATCCATTGTGCTCGCCGATGAGCCGACGGCGAGTTTGGACCCGGTGAACAAAACGGTGGTGCTCGACGAACTGCTTGCGCTCGTCCGTGAGAAGGGCGCCACTCTCGTCTTCGTGACGCACGATACGACGTTGCTTTCGGCTTTCACGCGCGTGCTGACGTTGGGACCGGGCGGCGTGGTTTCGGATCGATCGCCCGTGCCGGTGGGGTGATGGCGTTGTCTCTTTGGGTGATGGCCTGGCGCCAAATCCGGAGTCGTCCCGTCGTCACGGGCACAACGATCATGATCATCGCCGTAAGCGTCGCTCTGATGCTCAGCATTTCGATGGCGAGCGAAGGAATCAAGCGCGGCATCAGCGAATCTTCTGCACCCTACGGCATGGTCGTCGGCAGCAAAGGAAGCGAAACGCAACTCATCTTCAACACGATCTTCCTGCTCGATCGGCCCCTCGGCAATGTCCCGTTGGATTTTTATGAAGCCGTCAAAGCGGATCCCCGGGTTCAAGCAGTCGTGCCGTTTGCTTTGGGCGACAATTACCGAGGGTATCGGATCGTCGGCACGGATGAACGCTTTTTTGCAATGCGCGCCTATCCAGGCGCTCCACCGGCTTTCGTTATCTCTCAAGGACAGCGATTTGCGCACCCGTTTGAAGCCGTCTTGGGTGCCAAAGCCGCTCAGGACACCGGCCTTCGGATCGGCGACACCTTCGTCTCCAGCCACGGGACGGATCATCATGAAGGGCTCGAAATCGATGAACATCGCGAGATGCCTTACACGGTCGTCGGCATCATGCGGCCGACGCATACGCCTGCCGATCGCGGCATTTTCGTCCATTACGAAAGCTACTGGCGCTTGCACGAACACGAGAGCGCAGTCGAACACGACGCGACCCGAGCGGCGACGAGCGATCAAGCAGCGGACACCTCCCACATGCTTTCCGGCAGCGACTCCGGCGATCTTTCGCACGGGATCACAGCTTTTCTCGTCCATCCCAAGGGCTACGTAGAACTGATGCAACTCTATCAAGAAATCAATGCTTCTCCGCATGCCCAGGCCGTCCTCCCGGGACAAGTCCTCGGAAAAATCTTCGAGCAGATCGGTTTCGGCGCCGAAGTGCTCGGCGCGATCGCCTGGCTTGTCCTGGCGCTCGCCGCGATTACCGTCTGTCTGACGCTCTATCAATCGATCGAAGTAAAAAGGAAAGACTTTTATTTGATGCGCGCCATCGGGGCATCGCGCCTTCACGTGTTTTTCGTCGTCGCCTTGGAAGCCGTATGGCTGTTTTTCCTCGGAGAGCTTTTCGGCTGGGCACTGTCCTACGTTGTCTACGCATTCTTGGCTTACGGAATCGGGGAAAGATTGTCGATTGCCATGCCGTTCTTTTTCGATGCCGGCGCCGCGTGGAAACTCGCGCTCTTACTGATCGGGGGGCTCGTCGTCGCCGTCATGACGGCGCTTCTCACCTACCGGACACAGCTCGACAGCGCGCTTAGAGTGGAAGCGTCGTGACGCCGGAGCCGTAGCTTCCGAAGCACGGGAAGGCGGTCGAGGCGATTCTCCGAGATCTGCCGGAGTTTGCTTTGAACATCCGGCATGGCTGATTGCCTCCCCACACTTCTTGACTTGAAGCCAGAGTGACGTTGACAGAGCGGGTGACAAGCAGTAGAATGGGGACAATCGAAAACCGCATCAATCTGATGTCGATTTCCTTCGGGGCAGGGTGAGATCGTTCGGCGATGCGCCGGACGGTCAATTCCCGACCGGTGGTGATGCCGCGGGCGTCCATGCGCCCGCGGACGAGTCCACGAGCGGATCTTCGGCTGACGGGGCGCCGATCGGACGCCCATCGGGTGCAGCTGAAGGGAAGCAGGAGTTTGGTGCGAATCCAACACCGACGGTACAGTCCGGATGGGAGAAGGAAACGGCCGCGCAGCGGGGCCTTGCCGCGCCGGCGCTGAAGTCATGCGTTCCGGCAGGCGGGGAGGGCTCCGCATGCCTGATGTCGCCGTCCGGCCCGCGATAGACGGGCCGGACCGGCATGGGCCGCGCGCCTGCTTCCGCAAGATGGTCATCCGCCCGGATGATCCCCGACCCCGAAGCGAACGCTTCGGGGTTTTGTCGTGCGTACGGCCGGAGGCAAGGGAGGGACCGGACGTGGACGATGAAGCGTGGATGCGGCTTGCGCTCACGCTTGCCGAGTCGACGCGCGCCAAGACGCATCCGAACCCGCGCGTCGGCGCGGTGATCGTCAAAGACGGGCGCGTCGTCGGCCTGGGCGCGCATCTTGCGCCGGGGGAGGCGCACGCCGAAGCGCACGCGCTCCACATGGCCGGAGAGGCGGCGCGCGGGGCGACGATGTATGTGACGCTGGAGCCGTGCAACCATCACGGCCGCACGCCGCCCTGCACGGAAGCGATCATCCGAAGCGGCATCCGGCGGGTCGTCGTGGCCATGGAAGATCCGAATCCCGACGTCGAAGGCGGGGGAATCGAGCGCCTGCGCGAGGCCGGACTTTCGGTCGATGTCGGCCTGTTGCGCGCGGAGGCGGAACGGTTGAACGCGCCGTATCTCACCGCCGTCGCCGCGCGCCGGCCGTTCGTCTGGCTGAAGCTGGCGATGACGCTCGACGGCCGCATCGCCACACGCTCCGGCGACGGCCGCTGGGTGACGAACGAAGCATCGCGCCGCCGCGTCCATGAACTGCGCGATCTGTCCGATGCGGTGCTCGTCGGAAGCGGCACGGTGCTCGCGGACGACCCGAAGCTTACGGCACGTCTTCCCGGCGCCCGCCAGCCGATCAAGGTGATCTTAGACGGCCGGCTTCGGACGCCGGCGTCGGCGCGCCTGTTCGACGGCGCGGCGCCGGTGCTCATCTTCACCGCCCCCGGGGCGGACGAGGCGCACAAAGCGCGCCTGATCTCCCGCGGCGCCGAGGTGATCGAAGTGCCCCTCGAAGCGCAAGCAAAAACGGAGGCCCGCCTGAGCGTCCGGGCCGTGCTCGAGCATCTGTTCCGCCGAGACATCCGCCTGCTCCTCGTCGAAGGGGGCGCGAAGGTGGCCGGGGCGTTCTGGTCGGCTGAGCTCATCGACCGCGTGACGGTGTTCATCGCCCCGAAGATCGCCGGCGGCGGCCTTTCGCCGCTGGACGGGACGGGTGTCCTGAAGATGGCGGAGGCGGTGTCGCTCGTCGATGTGGCGGTCGAACGGTTCGACGGGGACCTCGCCGTCACCGGCCGCCCGGACTGGGCGACGAACGGCGAACGGCGAGCTCCGTAGCGGACGCGTGGCGAACGGATCATCGGCGCATGCCGGCCTTTGGCGCCGACCGGTTTCCCGGCGGTCCGCGCGCCGAAGGATGATGAAGAACGAAGGAGGACGCCGATGTTTACCGGACTGATCGAAGCGGTCGGCATCGTGGATGCCGTGGAAGACTTGCCGGATGGCGGGCGGGCGCTTGCCGTCCGCCTGGCGGGCGAACTTGGGGACATCCGACCCGGCGATTCGCTCGCCGTAGACGGCGTCTGCCTCACCGCCGTAAGCGTCGGGGCGGGGGTGGCGCGCTTTGACGCCGTCCGCGAGACGCTGGCGAAGACGACGCTCGGGCGCCTCGCGCCCGGGGCGCGCGTCAACCTTGAGCGGGCGCTCACGCCGGCGTCCAGGCTCGGCGGGCATTTCGTGACCGGCCATGTCGACGGCGTCGGGCGCCTCCGGGAGGTGGCGCGCGCGGCGCGGGCGGAGGCGGGCTACGATGTCCGGATCGAGGCGCCGCCGGAGGTGATGGCGTACGTCGTCCCGCAAGGGTCGATCGCCGTCGACGGCATCTCGCTCACCGTCGCCGAAGTTTTCGCGGACGGTTTTCGCGTCGCCATCATCCCGTACACTTGGCGGCATACGGCGTTATCGGACAAAACGGCGGGTTCGGCAGTCAATTTGGAAGCGGACGTCCTGGCGAAGATCGTCGTGCAGTCCATCCGGAGGCCATTCTCGGCGCTCGTCGGCGCCTCCGGCGCCGGGCATGGATGGCGGGCCCCCGAAGGGCCGGAGGTCAGCGGAAAGGAGGAAGGAGCGAACGAATGAAACCGCCGGATGTGGTCTCTAGTGAGGCGTTCGGCTTCGATTCTGTCGAGCGAGCGGTCGAGGCGCTCAAGGACGGGCGCCTGGTCGTCGTCGTCGACGACGAGACGCGGGAAAACGAAGGCGACCTCGTCGGGCTCGCCGAGCGGGCGACGCCGGAGATGATCAACTTCATGATCACCTACGGCCGCGGCCTCGTCTGCGCGCCGCTCGCGCCGGAGGTGGCCGAGCGGTTGGACCTTTCGCCGATGATCGAGCGGCGCGGCGCACCGCCGGACCCAAGCGGGGTCGACCCGTACGGCACGGCGTTTACCGTCTCGGTCGACTTAAAGGGCGTGACGACCGGCATCTCGGCCCACGAACGGGCGGCGACGGTCCAAGCGCTGGCGCGGGAGGGGGCGCGGCCGGACGATTTTCTCCGCCCGGGGCACGTCTTTCCGCTCCTCGCCCGGCGCGGCGGCGTGCTCGTGCGCCGCGGGCATACCGAGGCGGCGATCGATCTGGCGCGCCTCGCCGGCGCCCGGCCGGTCGGCGTCATCTGCGAGATTTTAAACGACGACGGCGCGCCCGCCCGCCGGGCGGAGCTTTTCCGCTTCGCGGCGCGGCACGGTCTTCCGATCATCAGCATCGCCGATCTCGCCGACTGCATGCGCCGGCGTTTCCCGCTCGTCGAGCGCGCGGGCGAGGCGGCGCTGCCGACGGCCTACGGCCCGTTCCGAATGATCGTCTACCGGGACCGGCTCGACGGATCCGAGCACGCCGCGCTCGTGACGGGAGACGTAGGCGGCGCTCCGCCTTTCGTGCGCCTGCACTCCGAATGCTTGACCGGCGACGTCTTTCAGTCGCGGCGCTGCGACTGCGGCGAGCAGCTCGATCAGGCCATCCGGCGCATCGCCGCCGCCGGGCGCGGGGCGGTTCTCTATTTGCGGCAGGAAGGGCGGGGCATCGGCCTGGCGAACAAAATCCGCGCCTACGCCCTGCAGGATGCGGGGCTTGACACCGTCGAAGCGAATCACCAGCTCGGCTTCCCCGCCGATGCGCGCGATTACGCGGTCGCGGCGGAGATGCTCCGCGACTTGGGGCTTCGAAAGATCGTCCTCCTCACGAACAACCCGGATAAAGTCGCGCGCTTAAAACACCACGGCATCGACGTTGCCGGCCGCGAACCGCTCCTCGTCCCCGAAAACGAGCACAACCGGCGGTATCTCGAGACGAAACGAACGCGCCTCGGGCACCTGTTGGACGCTCCCCCGGACGCCGGCGCGGCGCCTTCCGCGGGCGAGTGCCGGGCCCGAGCGTCCCGGGCGGGTGCGGGGCGGACGAAGGCCCCCTCGTCGAAGGCGATCCGTGAAAACGGAAAATAAACAAATCGAGGAGGCGGAAACGGTGCGGACGATCGAAGGAACGCTCGATGCCGAGGGGCTCCGCTTCGGCATCGCCGTGAGCCGCTTTAACGGGTTTTTGACCGAATCGCTCCTTGCCGGCGCCGTCGACGGGCTTGGCCGCCACGGCGCCGACCTTTCGGCCCTCGACGTCGTCTGGGTGCCCGGCGCCTTTGAACTGCCGTGGGCGCTTGCGCGGATGGCCGAAAGCGGCCGCTACGATGCGCTCATCGCGCTCGGCGTCGTCATCCGCGGGGCGACGGCGCATTTTGACTATGTCGCCGGTGAGGCGGCGAGCGGCGTCGCCGACGTCGCCCGCCGGATGGGCGTGCCGGTCGCCTTCGGCGTGCTCACCACGGAGACGATCGAGCAGGCGATCGAACGGGCGGGGACGAAGGCCGGAAACGCCGGATTTCAGGCGGCCGTGACGGCGATCGAGATGGCCCGCCTCGCCCGCGCGCTCAAGGCGCATTACGGCGGCCGACCGGACGAATGATCCCATTCGGATGCGCGGTCCGATTCCGACAAAGTGTTGAAATCGATGCGATGCGGCGGCGCGGGTGATGCCGCCGAATTCGTATTTAAAGTCCGAGCGTGATATGATTAGGGGCGAAAGGATGAGCGCCATGTCGACGGCCCCTCTGCTGAACGACCGTTTTCTGCGCGCCGCCAGGCGCCTTCCGGTCGACCGGACGCCGGTTTGGTTCATGCGCCAGGCGGGGCGGTACGATCCGGATTACCGCAAAATCAAAGAGCGCCATACGCTGCTCGAGATCACGCGACGACCGGAGTTGGCGGCGGAAGTGACGATGATGCCGGTGCGAAAGCTCGGCGTCGATGCGGCCATTTTATATTCCGACATCATGAACCCGGTAGAGGCGCTCGGGCTTCGCTTCGACATCGTCTCTGGGATCGGCCCTGTCGTCGAGCGGCCGATCCGCACGGCGGAAGACGTTCGCGCGCTCACCCCGTTCGAGCCGGAAGCGATGGGCTACGTCTACGAAACGATCCGCCTCTTGAAAAAGGATTTGACGGTACCGCTCATCGGCTTTGCCGGGGCGCCGTTCACGCTGGCGAGTTATCTGATCGAGGGTCGGCCGTCGCGGACATATCGCGAGACGAAGCGGCTCATGGTTCGCGCGCCGGACGTCTGGGCGGCGCTCATGGAGCGGCTTTCCGACATGGTGGCGCAATATCTGCGGGCGCAGATCGGCGCCGGCGCCGACGCCGTGCAGTTGTTCGACAGCTGGGTCGGGGCGCTTGCGCCGGTCGACTACGCGCACTTTGTACTGCCGTATGTGGCGCGGATTTTCGATGCGTTGGCCGACCTCCAGGCGGTGAAGATCTACTTTCCGGGAATCGCGTCCGGCGAGCTGTTGCCCCTGCTCACCGCGCTTTCCGTCGACGTC
Source organism: Hydrogenibacillus sp. (assembly GCA_014896255.1). GTDB lineage: Bacteria > Bacillota > Bacilli > Thermicanales > DSM-22653 > Hydrogenibacillus. The sequence continues at coordinate 140,393 of JADBKT010000033.1, read as the reverse complement.
GTCGGCGTGGACTGGCGGGTGGAACTCGCCGAGGCCGATCGGCGGCTCGGCGGGCGTTTCGCGCTGCAGGGAAACTTTGATCCGCTGTGGCTGGAGGCGCCGCCGGCGGAGCGCGCCGCGTACGCCCGGCGGATCGTCGACCAAGGCCTTCAGGCGCCCGGATTTATCTTCAATCTCGGTCACGGCTTGTATCCGGAAGCCGATCCGGAAGCGGTGCGCCACCTCGTCGATGAGGTTCACGCCTACTCGGAGGCGGCGCTGAAGGCCCGAGCGGCCGAAGGCGTCCGCTGAACAGGGCCGCGCGATCGACCGCCCGGCGCATGGAGGTCCGCCTCAAACCGACGCGCGGATCGCACGCGCCCCATGCAAAGGAGCGACGCAGATGGACGGAGAACGGATCGGCGTCCTGGTCATGTCCTACGGGACGCCGAAAGACATGGACGACATCGAACGGTACTATACGCACATCCGCCGCGGCCGGCGGCCGAGCGACGCGGAACTCGACGATTTGCGGGCCCGCTATGCGGCGATCGGCGGGACCTTTCCGCTGCGGGAAAATACCGCGCGGCAGGTCGCACAGCTCACGCGGGCGCTTGACGCCCGCACCCCCGGCCGCTACATCGTGCGGCAAGGGCTCAAGCACGCCGAACCGTTCATCGAAGAGGCCGTAGACGGTTTCGCCCAAGACGGCATCCGCCGCTTCGTCGGCCTCGTGCTGGCGCCGCATTATTCCGCCTTGTCCGTCGGGGAGTACATCGCCCGGGCGCGGGAGATGAGCCAAAAACGCGGTCTGGAGAGCCGTTTCATCGAACATTATTACGACGATCCGCGGCTCATCGCGGCGTTCGCCGAACGCGTCCAGGAAGGGCTCCGCGGTTTTCCGCACGAGGAGAGGGTGAAGGTGCTGTTTTCGGCCCACAGCCTGCCGGCGCGCATCCGCGAGATGGGCGATCCGTATGAAGCGCAGCTCATGGTCACGAGCGAGCGCGTCGCCCAAGCGGTGGGGACGGTCGATTGGCGCTTCGTCTGGCAAAGCGCCGGCGGCACGCGGGAGCCGTGGCTCGGCCCGGACATTTTGGAAGTGCTCCCGACACTGCGCGCGCAAGGCTACACCGCGGTCCTCGTGGCGCCGATCGGCTTTGTGAGCGAACACCTGGAGATCTTGTACGACTTGGACATCGAAGCGAAACGCGCCGGGGCAGCTTTTGGCCTCGATGTGCGGCGCATCCGCATGTTGGATACCGACCCCCGCTTCATCGACCTGCTCCGGGAACGCGTCGAACGCGCTGCGGAGGCGACGAACGCGTGAGCCGGGTGGCGATCGTCGGCGGCGGACTCTCCGGCCTCGCCGCGGCGTACGCCCTTTCCCGACGCGCCGCCGAGCCGTGGCGCGCCAGCGGTGCGGCGCCGGACGTCGTGCTCATCGAGCGCGCCGCGCGCTTCGGCGGGAAGATCCATACGGCGCGGCGGGACGGGTTGATCATCGAGCGCGGCCCGGATTCGTTCTTGGCCCGCAAACCGGCCATCCGCGCCCTGATTCACGCTCTCGGCCTGACGGACATGCTGGCGGCCGTCGGTCCGGAGGGGCGGGGATCGTACATCTGGCACGCCGGACGGTTGCACGCCATCCCCGAAGGCCTGTCCGCCGGCATTCCGACGCGCCTTCGGCCGCTTTTCGCCACGTCGCTCCTCACGCCGCGCGGCAAGCTCAGAGCCGCGTTGGATTTGGTCATCTCCCGCGGACCGGAAGGCGACGAATCGCTCGGCGCCTTTCTCGAACGGCGCTTCGGGCATGAGGTCCGCCGGCGCATCGCCGAGCCGCTCCTCGCCGGCATTTACGCCGGCGACGTCGACCGCTTGAGCCTGATGGCCACCTTTCCCCAGTTCAAAAACTTGGAACGCGCGCACCGCAGCCTGCTTTTGGCCATGTTCCGCGCCCGGCGCGCGCATCCTGCCGCTTCGACGTCGCCACGGTACGGCGCATCTGCGCCCGACCCGAAGACGCATCTTCCGTTCGCCGGCGGGGCGGAAGCGCTTCCGCCATGGCCGGAGGCGGTCCGCGGTTCGACGTTTCTCAGCCTTAAAGGCGGTCTCGCCGACCTCGTCGAAGCGCTCGAGAAAGCCCTGGAAGAAGGCGGAACGCAGCTTGTACGCGGCGTCGGCGTGCAGTCGGTGCGTCGCGACGGCGAGGTTTATCGCCTGATCTTGGACGACGGCGCGACCATCGACGCCGACGCGCTGATCCTGGCCGTTCCGCCGACCGAAGCGCGGCGGCTGTTCGGTGCGGGCGGTGCACCGTTTGACGCGCTCGCCGCTTCGACCGCATACGCTTCGGTGGCCAATGTCGCCCTCTGGTTCGACGAACGCGTGATGCACCGCCTCCCGCCCGGTTCGGGTTTCGTCGTGGCCAGAGGAGAAGGGCGCCGCATCGCGGCCTGCACGTGGACGACGCGCAAATGGCCGCATACGACGCCTCCGGGCCAGGCGCTCTTTCGCCTCTACATCGGCGGGGCCGGCGACGATACGGCGGAACGCTTGGACGACGAAAGTCTTATCGCCCTGGCCCGTGCCGAGCTTCAGGCGACGCTCGGTATCGCGGAAGCGCCCGTGGGGGCGCTTCCGACGCGCTGGCTTGGGGCCATGCCGCAATACGCCGTTGGCCACTTGGATCGCTTAAAAGCGCTGAGAAAGGCGCTGGCTGAGACGCTTCCCGGCGTTTTTGTGGCCGGGAGCGCGTACGACGGCGTCGGGCTGCCGGACGTCGCCGAGAGCGGACGTCGGGCGGCTGAAGCGGTACAGCGGTATATGGAGAGCGTAAAGGGGGACAGACGTTGAGTATTCACATCGGCGCCAAACCGGGGGAGATCGCGCCGAACATCTTGCTTCCCGGCGACCCGCTGAGGGCGAAGATGATCGCCGAGACGTTCTTGGAAGACGTTCGGGAATACAACCGCGTGCGCAACATGCTCGGCTTTACCGGGACGTACAAAGGCGTGCCGGTGTCCGTCCAGGGCACGGGGATGGGCGTGCCGTCGATCTCCATTTACGTACACGAACTGCTGGAGTCTTACGGCGTCCGCCGGATGATCCGCGTCGGCACGTGCGGCGCGATGCAGCCGGAGATTCGCCTGCGCGACGTCATTTTGGCCATCGGCGCCGCGACCGACTCCAACGTGAATCGGTTGCGCTTCTTCGGCCTCGATTACGCGCCGACAGCCGATTTCGCCCTGCTTCAGGCGGCCCACGCCGCGGCCGAAGCCGTCGGCATACGGGTACACGTCGGCAACGTCTTCACCACGGACAGTTTCTATGCCGACGACGAGCGGCCGGTGGCGGCGCTTCGGGCCTACGGCACGCTGGCCGTGGAAATGGAGACGGCGGCGCTGTACACGATCGCCCATAAATTCCGCGCGCAGGCGCTGTCCGTGCTCACCGTGAGCGACCATCTCGTCACGCGGGAGGTGACGAGCGCCGAGGAGCGGGAGAAGACGTTTCGGGAGATGATCGAGATCGCCTTGGAAGCGCTCGTGCGCCGCCAAGCGAATGACGCTTGAATGAATTGCAAAATCGACTCTTTCCGTCGGAAGGAGTCGCTCTTTTTTTGTCGAATTCCTTCCCTCTGGGGAGGAGGACGGTTATGCGTTTTGGGCAGGCGCTTCGAGCACACCTCGGCAAACGTTGGCACGTTCAGCTCGTTCCCGGCGAATCCGGACGAGTGCGTACGTGGCGGATCCGCGGCTGGACGCTCGTCGGGCTTGCCGCCTCGTTGACCTTGACGATCGCCCTGTTGTTCTCTTTCGCTACATATGCCTGGTTGAGCCGTGCCCGCATGCATGCGTTGGACGAACGGATGGCCGTCGAAAAGTCAATGCAGGAAATGCAGGAAACTCGGTTGAAACAGGACCGCGCCCGGCTGAACGATGAAAACCGGGCGCTCAAGGCGCGCTACGACGACCTGCTGAAAAAGATCCAAGATCTCGAACGGACGTTGGAATCGAACGAAGAACGATTGAAATCGCTCGCCCCGCCGACATCGAAAAGACCGGAATCTGCTCCGACCGAGGCCGTTTTCCTGGCCGCCAATCCGGGGACCGTCCGCATTGCGACGCTTTCCGATCGGCCGGAGGACGGCGTCGACGCCGAGACGCTCATCGACACGATCGAAAACAGTCTTCAGGCCTTGGAAGCGGCGGCGGACGAGCAGGCGCGCTCGGTCGAGGAGACGGCGCAGGCGGTCGCCGAATATCGCGAGAAGCTCTCGCGCCTGCCGACGATCCGCCCGGCGGTCGGTCGGGTGACGAGCGTCTTCGGCCTGCGCGCCGATCCGTTCACCAAGACGCGGCGCTTCCATGAAGGCATCGATTTTGCGAACGCCGTCGGCACGCCGATCCGGGCGGCGGCCAAGGGGAAAATCGTCTTCGCCGGTCGAAGCGGCGACTACGGGCAGATGATCGAGATCGACCACGGCAACGGGCTGTCGACGGTCTACGCCCACTTGTCGAAGATGCTCGTCCGTCCGGGCGACGTCGTGGAAAAAGGACAGACGATCGGCCGCATGGGGTCGACCGGCCGCAGCACGGGTCCGCATCTGCATTTTGAAGTGCGCCGAGGCGGGCGGCCCATCGATCCGGCGCCGTTTTTAGGAGGCGATGTGCATGTGGAAGAAGTCCTCGCCCAAGACTAGCGAGACGCCGGACGGCCTGACCGTCATCGAGCGCACGACGCGCCTGCAGGGCAACCTGTTCGCATCGGCGCCGGTGCGCATCGACGGCGTCGTCGACGGCGACGTATACGTCGAAGCGGAACTCACCGTCGGCTCCGAAGGGCAGATCACCGGGACGATCAAGGCCAAGGAAGCGTACATCGCCGGCAAAGTGCGCGGCGACCTGTTCGTCGACGGGGCGCTTTCCGTCGCCGAGAGCGCCGACATCCAGGGGACGATTGAATACCGCGCGCTTTCGGTGGAGATGGGCGCCGCGCTGGAGGGGACGCTCCGCAAAAAGGCGCCGGAAGATGCCGCTTCCGCTCACGGCGACGGCGGGCGCCGCGGAAAGTTTCAATCCCGTATCCGGCCGGGGAAAGACCCCGACGTCTCGGCGCCTGCGCCTGCCGAGGCGTCAGGGTCCCACACCGAGGTATAGCGAGGCATAGAATGTCGCCCCGGGGCGGTACACTATACCGTGCGCAAGACGATCGAAGGAGGCATCACATGATCGACGGATCATTCGACCGTTACGGTTTTCATCTGGAAGCGAAACAGACGATCGACGAAATCCGCGCCGATGCTTATGTGTTCCGCCATGAACCGAGCGGGGCGCGGCTTTTGGCGCTGCTTGCGGACGACGACAACAAAGTGTTTTCCATCGCTTTCCGCACGCCGCCGGCGTCGAGCAACGGCCTTCCGCACATTCTCGAACACGCGGTGTTGAACGGCTCGCGCAAATACCCGTTGAAAGAGCCGTTCGTCGAACTGGCCAAAGGGTCGCTCAACACGTTTCTGAACGCGATGACTTTTCCGGATAAGACGGTCTATCCCGTCGCCAGCCGAAACCCTCGGGATCTGCGCAATCTGATGGACGTTTATCTGGATGCTGTTTTTTATCCCAATCTGAAACACGATCCGCATATCTTGGCGCAAGAAGGTTGGCATTATGAACTGAATCAAAAAGATGATCCGCTGGTCATCCGCGGCGTCGTCTACAACGAAATGAAAGGCGCATATTCGACGCCGGAGAGCGTCTTGTATCAAGCGCTCGTGGCGGCTCTTTATCCGGATACGCCGTATCGCTTCGACAGCGGCGGCGACCCGGACGTCATTCCGACGTTGACGCAGGCGGAATTCGTCCGCTTTCACGAAACGTACTACCACCCGTCGAACAGCTACCTGTTCCTCTACGGCGACGTCGATCTCGAAGAGACGCTGAAATACTTAAACGATGCCTACTTGGCGCAGTTCGAGCGGCGCGCCGTCGATTCCGCCCTGCCGCTTACGACGCCGTTCGCCGCGCCGAAGGAAGTGCATGTGCCGTACGCCGTGGCGCCGGACGAGCGGCCGGAGGGGAAAGATTACTTAAGCGTCGGCTTCGTCGTGCACGACGCGCTGGATACGGAACAAAGCCTCGCCTTCGACATCTTAAAGTACATCCTTCTCGACAGCCCGGCTGCGCCGCTGAAAGAAGCGCTCCTTCGCGCCGGGTTCGGGCAGGATGTGTTCGGCATGTACGAAGCCGAGCTCCGGCAGCCGCTGTTCGCCGTCGTCGCCAAAGGGGCGAACCGCGCGGATCTCGGGCGCTTTGCCGCGGCCGTCGATTCCGCCCTCCGGCGGTTCGCGGCGGAGGGCTTGCCGCCGAAGCTCGTCGAAGGGGCCATCGCCCGAACGGAGTTCGCTCTTCGGGAAGCGGACACGCGGGGCTATCCGAAAGGGCTCGTGTACAATTTTCGCGCCCTCGGCACGTGGCTCTACGACGGCGATCCTTTTCAAGGGTTGCGCTGGCGATCGGCGCTGGAGAAGATCAAGTCGGAAGCGCCGAACGGCTACTTCGAACGACTGATCGAAGAACGCCTTTTGAACAACAGACACCGCGTACACCTCGCGCTGGAAGCGGTGCCGGGCCTGACGGAACAAAAAGAATCCGAACTCCGGCAGGCGCTGGAGGCGAAGAAAAAGGCGCTCTCGGAGGCGGAAATCGAACGCCTGATCGCCGAGACGAAAGCGCTCCTCGATCGCCAAAAAAAGCCGGACGATCCGGAGACGCTGGCGCTGTTGCCGCAGCTTACGCGGGACGACGTGCCGAAGACGGCGGAATGGGTGCCGACGGAAACGCAAACGGTGGAAGGAACGCGTCTTTTCGTCCATCCGATCGCCACGAACGGCATCGGTTATATGAGCTTTTATTTTCCGCTCGGCGGCCTTGCGGCGGACGATTTGCCCTACGCAGCGGCGATCGCCTATGTGCTCGGCAAAGTGGACACGACCGAACGCGGCTATGCCGACGTGACGACGGCCGTCGACCGCGAGACGGGCGGCATCCGCTTTTCGATCGAGACGATCGAGCGCTATGACGCGCCGAGGGGTGCCGCGACCGGCGAAGTGGAGGGGGCGGACGGCGAAGCGTTTACGCCGTATTTGGTCGTGCGCGTCAAGGCGCTCACGCCGAAGATCGCCTCGGCCCTCGCCCTTGTCGGCGAGATCATGCAAAAAAGCCGCCTGGACGACGCGAAACGGCTGCGGCAACTGTTCGCCGAGCAAAGATCGCGCATCGAGATGATGCTCTACGACCGCGGCCATATCGTCGCCGCCGAGCGCATGCTCGCCTTGTTCTCGCCGGCGGCCAAGGTGCGCGACCTCACCGGCGGGATCGAATACTACCGGACGCTCAAAAACTGGCTGAAGGCCGACGCGTCGGCTTTCGAAGAGGTCCTGGCGAATCTCCGGCGGGTCTATACGGACGTCGTCCGCCGCGACGGTCTCGTCGCCTCGCTCACCGGCGAGGAAGAGGAGCTTGACGCCTTTACCGCGGCCTACGGTCCGTGGGTCCGCGCGCTTCGGGCGGGCGACCGCCCGAAGGCGGCGGCGTGGCGGTTCGACGCCGGGGTCAAAAGCGAAGCGCTGCTCGCTGCGGCGAAGGTGCAGTACGTGGCCAAGGGGTACAACTTTAAGGCGCTCGGTTATGATTACACCGGCGCGCTTGAAGTGCTGAAGACGATTTTGAGCTATGACTACCTCTGGAACCGCGTCCGCGTCCAAGGCGGCGCGTACGGCAGCATGGTCGGTTTTGAACGCGGCGGGAACGTCTATTTTGTTTCCTACCGTGACCCGCACCTCGAAGAGACGCTCGCCGTGTTCGACGAGGTGCCGAAGTATATCGCCCGTTTTTCCGCCGATGAGCGGGAGATGACGAAGTATGTTCTGGGGACGATCAGCCGGTTGGATCGGCCGCTTTCGCCGTCGATGAAAGGCGAGCGGGGGGACCGTTATGCCCTCTCCGGCCTTACCGAGGCGATCGTCAACGCCGAGCGCGCGGAGATTCTCGGCGTTACCCCCGAGGACATCCGCGCCTTGGCGCCGCTCGTCGAGGACGTCCTCAAGCACGGGCGCATCGCCGTCCTCGGCGGCAGCGAGCGGCTGCGCGCCTCCGCCGGCTTGTTCCAGGCGCAAACCCGCGTGACCGAAGACTGAAGGCGAGAGACGGACGTTGGGTCAACCCGTGCTTTCCGGATCATCGGCGGCGCGGTCCGGTACATCCCCGCCCATCCGCCACCCGAGGCGCAACGCCGCTCCCTGCCCGCTTTCTCCGCATTCGACGGCGAAGACCGCGCCGTTTAAGCGGGCGATCGCCCGAACGGCGGAGACGGCGAGGCGAAGCGCGGCGTCATCCCGGATTTTGGCGCTCTCCGGAAGGCGGATCGAAAGCACGAGCTCATCGCCGAAGAGGTCGAGCGCGAAGCGCACCGGGGCGTGGTTTTGGCGTCTAAGTGCATTGAGGAGTGCCTCGAGGCCGAAGGTGAGCTGCCGGGCGTCGAGCACGATGCGCGCCGCGCGGCTGTCCGGGTGCGCGGTCCACTGCAGCGGGCCGTGCGCTTCTTGATGGGCACCGATCCACGCATCGAGCAGCGGGAACAGCGCGATCGACGCCCGGTACGGCGCCTCATTGCGATAGAGGCGCGTCAATCGTTCGAGGTAGCCGATCATCTGCTCCAGTTCGCCGATGAGCGTCTTCCGCCACGCCGCGGGAAGCGCGTCGTCGAGGTGGGCGATATAGCCGTAGACGGTCGTCAGCGGATTGCGCAGCTCATGGGCGACTTCCGCCACCAGGGCGGAAGCTGCCGCCCATTCGGCCTCCGGTGCGGGCGCGTCCGGGATGGCGCCCTCGACGCACCTCCCGCTCGGCCGCTCGGCATCCCGGATCCGTTCCGCGTCGTCGGCCTTCGCCGGCGACTTCCATGGTTCGGAGGGGTCCGGCGAACACGGCGCGCACACCGCCCGGGAGACCGTCTCCAAAGCGTCGAAGAGCGGCGAAAGCGGCGGGTAACCGCGACAGACGACCATCAAAGCACGGCTTCCGTCGACGCACGGTCCTGTCGGGTCTCCGGATAGCCGGAGCGCCGCCGTCGTCAGCGGGTGAAAGAGGACATGCGGGTGTTCGGCGCCGACGAGCCAAGCTTCGCGGCCGGTCTTAAGCACCAGCGTGAGCGCCGTCGGCGGATACGCTTCGTCGGCGAGATGGAGGCCGGCGCGGAGGCCGTAGGGCCGTTCGGCCAAGGGATGGAGACGGGGATAGACGGCGAGCAGGCGCCCGGTGGGATCGATGAGCATCCATAGCGGCTGCCAAGCGGTCAGGCGGGTCCATGCGTTCTTCCCTAAGACCTGCTGGGCGCGCCTGATGCCGTCGATCAGGCGACGTTCGGCGAGGGCGGCGGCGCGGTCGAAGGCGCTGCTTATAAAGTAGCGGCGTTTCGGTTCACCGTAAAGGTCGAGCCCGCTCGAGCGCCGCCACACGTCGAGCACCGCGCGCCGTACGGACGGACTGCGTTCGCTGTTTTCAAAAAATGCGCGCCAAGCCTCCAAGGCCGGTGTCGCGCCGGGTTTTTGGACGTCCGATGCCGGCTTTCGACAATCATCGATGGTCATCGCGCTGATGCTCCTGTCGTCCTAGGCTGGTTGAACCAGATCGAAATTCTCATGCCATCATAACGATAGACGAATGATCAATGCAAGGGATTTTGGGGGGATTGCATATTGCGCACAAGGGCCGCCTGATCGCTTTTGAGGGCATTGAGGGAGCGGGGAAGTCGACCGCCGCGCAGACGACGGCGGCGTGGCTTCGGGCGCGGGGGATCGAGGTCGTGCTGACCCGCGAACCGGGTGGCGTTTCGCTGGGCGAAGCGCTGCGCCGGTTGCTCCTCGATCACCGCGGAGAGGGGCTCGATCCGCTTACGGAGGCGCTCCTCTTCGCCGCCGCGCGCCGCCAACACGTGGCGGAGAAGATCGCCCCGACGCTGGCCGCCGGAAACTGGGTGCTCGTCGACCGCTATGTCGATTCCTCGCTCGTCTATCAGGGCCTGGTCGGCGGAGCAGGACTTTCGGCCGTACGGGCGATCAACGACCTGGCCGTCGGCGACTGTAGACCGGATGTTACGGTGTTGCTCGATCTTTCGCCGGATATGGCGCTCCGCCGAATGGCCGCCGACCGCAAGCGAACCCTAAGCCGCTTCGACCGGCGCTCGCTCGAGTTTCATCAGGCCGTACGGGAAGGCTATCTCCGGCTGGCCCAAGAGGCGCCGGAGCGGTTCATCGTCGTCGACGCCGCGCAGCCGGCGGCGGAAGTCGGCGCGGCGGTCGTCGACGCGCTTGGCCGTCGTTTTGCACTGATGTAACGGAGGAAGGGACGAACATGGGGTATGTGCTGGCCGTCGACCTCGGCGGCACGTCGATCAAATTCGGCCTGGTGAGCGATACCGGACACATCGTCGAACGTCATCAGTTGAAGACGCCGAAGGACGGCGGTCCGGCCGCCGTCGTCCGGCGCATCGTCGAAGGCCTCGCCGTGCTTCGGGAAGGCCTCGGGGAGGCACGCCGTGCGCCGCTGCAGACAGGGACGCCGCAGGGAGAACGTGACCCGGCGCACGATCGCGCCGTCGTCGGCGTCGGCGTCGGCGTTCCCGGCCTCGTCGACGTCGCGCGAGGCATCGTCCATCTGGCGCCCAATTTGGGTTGGCGCGACGTGTCTTTTGGGGCGCTGCTTGAAGAAGCGCTCGATCTGCCGTTTGCCCTCGAAAACGACGCCAACGCCGCCCTCCTCGGGGAGCGCTGGCGCGGCGCGGCGATCGGCGTCCAGGATGCGATCATGGTGACCCTCGGGACCGGCGTCGGCGGTGCCGTCTTAAGCGGTGGCCGGATCCTCCGCGGCACCGCGGGAATGGCCGGCGAAATCGGACATATGCCGGTCCATTTGGACGGTGTGCGCTGCGGGTGCGGCAACATCGGCTGCCTGGAGACGGAGTCGTCCGCGACGGCCCTCGTCCGGCATGTCGAGGAAATGCTGGCGCGCGGTACAAAATCGCTGCTCCGTCCAACGGTCGACGGAAAGGCGCGGCCGACGCCGCTGGACATCGTCCGGGCGGCGGAAGCGGGAGATGAAGTCGCGCTGGCGGCCTTTCGGCGCGTCGGGCATTACCTCGGCGTGGCGCTCGGCGGGCTGGTGAACGTCTTCAATCCCGAGCGCATTTTGATCGGCGGCGGCCTTTCGGCGTCCTGGGAGCTGTTCCGCTCCGCCCTTTGGGAGGCGCTGCGGGCGCACGCCATGCCTGAGAACCTGGCGTCGGTGCGCGTCGAACGGGCGGCGCTCGGGAACGACGCCGGCGTCGTCGGCGCCGCGTACGCCGTTTTCAGCCGCCTCGGTCGCTTCGTAAGCGATCCATCAGCTCGGACCATAACGAAGGAAGGTTGAGGGATCCGGGCGTTTCGCGGCGCGTCTCCGGCGCCGTGGGCGGCGCGCCGTTCGGTCTTGCGGCGGCGTTCGCCTCGCCGTTTGCCGACCCGCCCGCCACGGTGCACGGGTTTTTAGGTTCGGTGCCGCGGATGAAATAGTATAGCTCGCCTTTGCCGCATGCCGCTTCGCCTCGCGCCAGATCGACATACGCCGCCGCGACGCCGTCGGGAATCGAAAAGAGGCGCGGCGGACTTCCGGCGTGCGCCTCCTCCAGGACCTCGGCGAACAGATGCTTGGCGATGGGGCTGGCGATGCGGTCATCGATCGGTTGCATGTCATCCCGGCCGACCCAAACGACGGTGACCAAGTCCGGCGTATAGCCCGCCATCCATGCGTCCGTCGGCGTCGTTCCGGATTTTCCGGCCACCGGCCGGTGGATATCCGCGGCGACGCCGGCGGCCGTGCCGCCGGGTTCAAACACCTCTTCCAACAGGCGCGTCAGCACGAAGGCGTGCGCTTCGTCGGCCACCCGCACGCGCTCGGGATGGGCAGCGTAGAGCACTCGCCCGTCGATCGTTTCGACCCGCTCGACGAGGTGCGGCGTCGGCCGGAGGCCTCCGGAGGACAAAGCGGCGTAGACGGTGGCCAGTTCGAGGGGCGTGACGGCTACCGCGCCGAGGGAGACGGCCGGCACGGCAGGAAGCGGCGCCTCGACGCCGAGCTCGTGCGCCCGTTTGACGACGGCTTCCGCGCCGACGGCCATGAGGGCGGAGACGGCGTAAATGTTGTCCGACTTTCGCACGGCTTCGATCATCGTGATCGGGCCATAGTAATGATCGCCGTAGTTGTGCGGCGTATACGTCCTTCGGCCGTCGTCATAGACGAAGGCGGTCGGTTTGGAATCGACGACGGTCAGCGGCGTCATCCCCGCTTCCAAGGCGGTGAGGTAGACGATCGGCTTGAACGTCGATCCGGGCGGACGCCGGGCCATGGCGCGGTTGTACGGCTCGCGGGCGTAGTCGCGTCCGCCGACGAGGGCGCGAATGCCGCCGTCGTTCGGATCGAGGACGACGATGCTCACGCTGAGTGGCCCAAGTTTCGGATCATCGGGCGGCAACCGTCGTCGGAGGGCTTTTTCCGCGGCGGCCGTCGCCTCTGGATCGAGCGTGAGCGTCACCTTCAGTCGGGCATACGGCTGTGCGCTGCGCGAGATGCCGAGCGTCGCTTCGATCCAGCGCGCCGCCTCGTCCCGCGCATAGCCGAACAGATCGGGTCGCTCGTGCGGTTCGGCGAGAACGATCGGTTCTTCCGCCGCGCGCCGGGCGTCTTCGGCGCGGATCCGACCGTCGTCGACCATGGCCTGGAGAACGACGCGCCGGCGCGCTTTGGCCGCGTTCGGATGTCCCCGCGGCTCGTACAGGGACGGGCCTTTCGGAATGCCGGCCAGAAGCGCCGCTTCGGCCAAGGTGAGATCCTTGGCCGCTTTGCCGAAATAGGCCCGGGCGGCAGCCTCCACGCCGTAGGCGCCGTTGCCGTAATAGATCGTGTTCAAATACCGTTCGAGGATCTCCTCTTTCGAGAGCTCGCGCTCCAATTTGACGGCCAGGACCGCTTCTTGGAATTTGCGCCACAACGTCCGCTCGTGGGACAGGTACAAGTTGCGGGCGAGCTGCTGGGTGATGGTACTCGCCCCTTCGAGAATGCGTCCGGCGGAGACGTTTTTGATGAAAGCGCCGACGATGCGCTTCGGATCGAGACCGATATGATCGTAAAAACGCCGGTCTTCGACGGCCAGCGTGGCGTCGATGAGGGCGGGGCTGATTTCCGACAGGCGGACATACGGCCGCCCTTCGTTCGGGCCGGTCACCGGCGTTCCGTCGCGGAAGCGCCAGTCGATTCCCGCCGACTCCAGGCCGGTCAGAGGTCCGAGATTGACATAGACGAAGATGAACAATGCGCAAAGGGCCAAAAACAGCGCGGCCATCGCCGCCAGCACGGTGCCTGCAAGGCTTCGCCAAAGGCGCACGGCGCAACACCCCCATACGCTTCTCCTTTTTTCCAGTATGGAAGAGGCGCGTACGCGCCATACGCCGACCATTTGCAGCCCGCTTTTTTTGGTTTATAATCACATCGATGCGGCCATGCGCATCACGGCCATGCCCATCGCCCGGCCGTCCGGCGGTCGGCGCATTTTGATCGAGGGGGCGGAGGTCCCGTGGAATTGTGGTTTACCGAAAAACAGACCGAACACTTCGGCATCACGGCGCGCATCAAGCGTACGTTGCATTCGGAAAAGACGCCGTATCAGGCGCTGGACGTCCTTGAGACGGAGGCGTTCGGGACGATGCTCGTCTTGGACGGCATGGTGATGACGACGGACCGGGACGAATTCGTCTATCATGAAATGATCACCCATCCGGCCATCGTCACCCACCCCCGCCCGGAACGGGTGCTCATCGTCGGCGGCGGCGACGGCGGGGCCGTGCGTGAAGCGCTCAAACACGCCGCCGTGCGCGACGTGGTGCTGGTCGAGATCGACGGCGCGGTCGTCGACGCGGCCAAGCGGTACTTGCCGAAGATCGCCGAGAAACTCGACGATCCGCGCGTTCACGTGTTGATCGCCGACGGCTTTGAACACATTGCCCGCGCCCGGGCGGCGTACGACGTGATCATCGTCGATTCCACGGAACCCGTCGGTCCGGCGGAGCGCCTCTTCGAGCGCAGTTTTTACGAAGGGATCGCCCGAGCGCTCAAAGATGACGGCCTGTTCGTGGCGCAGACGGACAACCCGTGGTTTAAAGCCGAACTTGTGCAAAAAACGTATCGAGCGATCGCCGAAACCTTCCCCATCGCCCGGCTGTATACGGCGAACATCCCCACCTATCCGAGCGGGCTGTGGACGTTCACCCTCGGGTCGAAACGCCATGATCCGCTCGACGTGACGCCGGAGTGCGTGCCGGACCTCGACACCCGCTACTATACGCCGCGCTTGCACCGCTCGGCGTTCGTCCTGCCGCGGTTCATCGAAGCGCTGCTCGGCGGCGGGACCGAACGTGAGGCGGTTCAGCCGATGACGGCGGCATCGGAGGAGAACGGGCGATGATCACGCCCGACGCCTATGCCGGGTCCCGCTTTTTGGCGGCCGGGCCGTGCGACGCGGCGCGCGTCGTCCTCTTCGGCGTGCCGATGGATTTTACGGCCAGCTTTCGGCCGGGGTCCCGCTTCGGTCCGCAAGCGATCCGCCAGGCGTCGGTCGTGCTGGAGACATACAGCCCGGCCTTGGACGGCGACCTTATGGACGTCACTTTTTGCGACGCCGGCGACCTTGCCCTCCCGTTCGGCAACGTCCCGCAGGCGGTTCAGGCGATCGAATCGTACGCCGACGGCGTGCACCGCGCCGGGCGCATCCCCTTCGCTTTGGGCGGCGAACATTTGATCAGCTTGCCGCTCGTCCGCGCCGCCCATCGCCGGTTTCCGGACCTCGCCGTCATCCACATCGATGCGCATGCCGATCTCCGGACGGACTACGAAGGCGAGGTGTTGTCCCACGCCACGCCGTTTCGCCTGATCGCCGAGCACATCGGCCCGCGGAACGTCTACAGCTTTGCGATCCGCTCCGGAACGGCCGAAGAGTTCCGCTACGCCCGTAAAGCGCTCAATTTCTTCCCGTTCGCCCTGGAGGCGCCGCTTAAGGAGGTCGCCGACGCGCTCCGCGGGCGGCCGGTATACGTGTCGATCGACATCGACGTCTTGGATCCCGCCTTTGCCCCGGGCACCGGCACACCGGAGCCGGAAGGGCTTTCGCCTCAGGAACTGTTCTCCGCCGTGCGGCGCCTCGCCGCTTCCGGCGTCACCCTCGTCGGCGCGGACGTCGTCGAGGTCGCCCCGGCGTATGACCCGAGCGGAAGAACGGCGGTCGTCGCGGCGAAGTTGGTGCGCGAACTGTTGATCGGTTTTTTTGCGGCGCCTCGAGCGGCCCGCTGAACCGCCATGCGGAGGGCTCCACCGCCCCAGACAGGACATCCCAGGCGCCTTCGGGCGCCTGTTTTGCGCTTGGGCGCCGGCCGCGAATATGCTATAATAGATCCACAACTCCGAGCGAATGCTCATTCATTTTGCCGGATACGCGGTCCTTATGGCGATGATCCTCAGGGAAAGGCGGGTTCAGCGGCGATGTGGAACGTCATCAACGCGCTGTTGTTCATTCTGGTGACCGGTTACGCCGTCTACCTTTTTGTGAAGCTCGTCCAAAGCCGAATCGCTTACATCCGCCTCGGGCGAACGGAGCCGTTCGAGGCCAATTGGGGCGAGCGGCTTAAAGATTTCGTCCGCTACGTCTTCGGGCAGAAGAAGCTCCTCAAAGACAAAAAGAGCGGCATCATGCACGTCGTCTTTTTTTACGGTTTCATCATCATTCAATTCGGCGCGATCGACTTGTTCATCAAGGGGCTCGTGCCCGGTCGGCATCTTCCCGTCCCGTTTTACGACGGTTTCGTCTGGGTTCAGGAGCTGACCGTCTTTTTCGTCCTCGTCGCCCTGCTGTTTGCCGTCTACCGGCGCTACGTCGAAAAGCTGAAGCGTCTGGAGCGGTCGCTGAAAGCGGGTTTGGTGTACGTTTTTTTGGGCGTGCTGCTTTTTTCCATCATGCTCTCCGGCGCCTTCGAGCTGCGCATGGCCGGCGAGACGACGAGCGTCTACCGGCCGGTCTCGAGCGTCGTCGCCCTGCTGTTTTCGGGGATGACGCCCGAGACGGCGACCGTCTTCTTCTACGCCGCATGGTGGCTGCATCTCATCGATCTGCTCGCTTTTCTCGTCTACATTCCGCAGTCGAAGCACATGCATCTCGTCGCCGCGCCGGTCAACACATTGCTCCGGAGGCAAGGACCGCCGTCGAAGCCGCGTCCGGTGGATTTCAGCGATGAAAACGCGGAATCGTTCGGGGCGGCGAAGATCGA
This sequence comes from Hydrogenibacillus sp., assembly GCA_014896255.1. GTDB lineage: Bacteria > Bacillota > Bacilli > Thermicanales > DSM-22653 > Hydrogenibacillus. The sequence continues at coordinate 124,006 of JADBKT010000033.1, read as the reverse complement.
GGATTTCACACAGAAACAGCTGCTCGACTTGTACGCCTGCGTGGAGTGCGGCCGGTGCACGAGCGTCTGCCCGGCGGCGATGACGGGCAAGGCGCTTTCGCCGATGCATCTCATCACCAAGCTGCGCGATCATTTGACGGAAAAAGGCGCCGCGGTGACGTCCCGTTCGCCGTGGATGCCGGCGTTCGCCTTCGCCGGGACGCGCGGCGTGCGGCTCGCGCAAGGCGACGCTCAGCTGCGGGAAGAAGTGGACAACTTGCGCCTCGCCGGAGACGTCGTCGGCGAAGCGGAAATTTGGGCCTGCACGACGTGCCGCAACTGCGAAGACCAGTGTCCGGTGATGAACGAACATGTGGACAAGATCATTGACCTTCGGCGCTATCTGGTGATGACCGAAGGATCGATGCCGCCGGAGGTGGCGCGCACGTTTCAAAACATCGAACGGCAGTACAACCCGTGGGGCATCAGCAAGACCGAGCGCCTGAAGTGGCGAGAACAGGCGGCGGAGGGCACCGCGCCGACGGTCAACGAAAATCCGGACTTCGAATATTTGCTGTGGGTCGGTTCGATGGGCTCGTACGACGCCCGCAGCACGAAGATCACCCGCGCTCTGGTGAAAATCTTGAACCACGCCGGGTTGTCGTTCGCCGTCCTCGGCGCGGAAGAGAAAAACTCCGGCGACACCGCTCGGCGGTTGGGAAACGAATTTTTGTTCCAGCAGCTTGCGGAAGAGAACATCGCGCTGTTCGACCGCTACGGCGTGAAAAAGATCGTCACCATCGATCCGCACGCTTATAATGTGTTTAAGAACGAGTATCCCGATTTCGGCTGGCAGGGCGAAGTCATCCACCACACCGAACTTTTGAAGCGTCTGCTCGACGAGGGCGTCCTCCGGCCGTCGCGGCCGGTCGAACGCGTGGTCACGTATCACGATTCGTGTTACCTCGGTCGGTACAACGGCGTCTTCGACGCGCCGCGGGAGATCCTCCGCGCCATTCCCGGCGTGACGCTCGTGGAGATGGGGCGCAACCGGGAAAACGCCATGTGCTGCGGTGCCGGCGGCGGCCTGATGTGGATGGAGGAACGCGTAGGGGTGCGCGTCAACCTCGTGCGCACCGAACAGGCGCTTAAGACCGGCGCCGGGGTCATCGCCAGCGCCTGCCCGTACTGCTTGACGATGATGGAAGACGGGATCAAGATGAAAGAAGCTTTGGCCGAAGCGTACGACGTCGTCGAACTCCTGGCCCGCTCCCTCGGCCTGATCGACGAGGAACCGGCGCCCGCCCGCGCGGAAAGCGCTTCGTGAACCGAAGAAGGAGGAAGGAGGATGTTCCGATGCCTGATGTGGTCATCGCTTCTGCCCGGCGCACGCCGTTCGGCCGCTTTCAAGGGGCGCTGAAACCCCTTTCCGCCGTCCAGCTTGGTGCCCAGGCGATCCGGGCGGCGCTTTCCGACGCCGGCGTGGAAGGCGCCGACGTCGACGAGGTGCTCATGGGCATGGTGCTCACCGCCGGCGCCGGGCAAATTCCGTCCCGACAGGCGGCGCGGCTCGCCGGCCTGCCGTGGGAGACGCCGTCGGTGACGGTGAACAAGGTGTGCGCCTCCGGCATGCGCGCCGTGACGCTCGGGGCGCAAATCATCAAGGCCGGCGATGCGGACGTCGTCGTCGCCGGCGGGATGGAGTCCATGTCCAACGTTCCCTACGCCGTCCCGCGCGCCCGGGAGGGCCTTCGAATGGGCAACGGGGTACTCGTGGACCTCATGGTCTACGACGGGCTCACCTGTGCTTTTCACGGCGTGCACATGGCCCAGCACACGAACCGCGTGGCCCGGGAGTACCGGCTCACGCGCGCGGAGCAAGACGCCTTTGCCCTGGAGAGCCACCGCCGGGCGGTGCGCGCGACGCAGACGGGGCGTTTTGCCGAGGAAATCGTCCCGGTGGAAGTACCTGGACAAAAAGGCGAAGCGCGCCGCGTCGACGTCGACGAAGCGCCGCGGCCGGAGACGAACCTGGAAAAGCTCTCCGCCCTGCCGCCGATTTTCGACGAAGACGGCACGATCACCGCGGGCAACGCCCCGGGCGTCAACGACGGCGCCGCCGCCCTCGTCTTGATGAGCGCCGAGGCGGCCGCCGAGCGGGGCATCCGACCGCTGGCGCGCATTCTCGGCTACGCGCAGGCGGCGGAGGAGGCGCCGTACATCGCCACTGCCCCGGCGCGGGCCGTTTTGCGCTTGCTGGAGAGGACCGGTTACCGCTTGGACGATATCGCCGTGATCGAGATCAACGAGGCGTTTGCCGCCGTGCCCCTCATCTCCGGGCGCCTGTTGGGTCTCGGCGACAAGGATTTTGCCGAGCGGCTCAACCCGAACGGCGGCGCCGTCGCCCTCGGACACCCGATCGGCGCGAGCGGCGCCCGCATTCTCCTCACGCTCGCCTATGAACTGCGCCGGCGCGGCGGGGGGCTCGGTATTGCCGCCATTTGCAGCGGTTCGGCGCAGGGGGATGCCGTTCTCATCCGCGTCGACGCTTAAGCGCTGGGGGCGGCACCGCATTTCCACAGACGCTACGCCGATCTTCCGCCCACAGGCGGCGCACCCGAGCGCCGCCTGTGGGCGCGAACCGGCGCGGTGAAAGGGGGACGACATGAGCGGACCGAAAGACATCCCGACGTACGTCAAGGACGAGCGGCTCGTCGAGATGCGCCGGGCGCAGATCGTCCGCGCCGCCGTCGATTTGTTCATCCACAAGGGGTTCCACAAGACGACGACGCGGGAGATCGCCCAAGCGTCCAAATTCAGCATCGGCACGCTGTATGAGTATGTCTCGTCCAAGGAAGACATCCTCTATCTCGTCTGCTACGACATCAACGCCCGCATCCGCGAAGGGCTTAAAGCCTTGGAGGGGACCGCCAGAGATCCGGATGTCGTGCTCAAGGCGGCCATCGATCGGCTCATCCGCGTCGTCGACGCCTTGGACGACGAGGTCTTGCTCATCTACCAGGAGACGAAATCGCTCCTGCCCGAGGCGATGCGCGACGTTTTGGCCAAGGAAGAGGAAATCGTCGCCTATTTTGCCCGGCTGCTCGAAGACGGCCGTGCGCGGGGGTTCTTTCGTATCGCCGAGGAAGACATCGACCTGATGGCGGAAAACATCGTCGTCCTGGCCGAGATGTGGGCGTTTCGGCGCTGGGCGTTGCGCAAGAAATATACGATCGAGCAGTTCATCGACCGGCAGACGCGCCTTCTGCTCGGCGAACTCGGCGTGCGCACGACGGAAGGGCCGTTGGAGCCAGGGGCGGGGCCGAGCGATCAGGCAGCGTCAGCATCCGGCGAACGGCGCGCTCCGGACGGTTGACAACGGCCCCCCGCAGGATAAAATGGACAGGTAGCGGAGCCGTGCGATGCGCGAAGGTGGAAGGAGTGAGGCGCCGTGTCGGAAGTCGAATCGGAAGCGATGCGCGACGCACAGGAGTGGTCGATGATCGAACTGGCGCACCGGATCTTGGAGGCGCAGGGGACGGCGATGTCGTTTCGCGATCTGTTTGCGCGGATCGCGGAGCTGAAAGGGCTTTCGCCCGAGGCGCACGACCGGTGGCTCGTTCAGTTTTATACCGATCTGAACACCGACGGCCGCTTTGTGAGCTTGAGCGACGGCGAATGGGGTTTAAAGCCGTGGTATCCGACGGAGCAGTATGAAGACGGAGCGGCGTATCTCGCTCTCGTCGGCGACGAATTGGAGGAGGACATCGACGCCTTTGACGTCGACGAAGGGGATGAGGACGCGCTCTTGGACGAAACGGGGGAAGACGACCCGCTTTCGTTCGACGAAGCGCTGGATGAGGCGTTGATCGACGAAGACCTGGAACCCGACGGGACGTTGGACGAATATACCGCGCTGGATGAATCGTCGGTGGAAGAACCGCTGGATGATGAAGCGCTTGCGGAGGATGAGGAAAACGACTAAAATAGGCGAAGGGCTTTTTTAAGGAACGACGTCCGTCTACGGCAAAAGCCCCCCGCGGGGTGCTTTTGCTTTTCTTATTTTCGGCAGAAAGGACCGAGCATCATGAGCCAAGCGAACGCCAGGCAGGCCAAGTTCATCTTCGTGACCGGCGGCGTCGTGTCGTCTCTCGGCAAAGGCATTACCGCCGCCTCCATCGGGCGACTCTTAAAAAGCCGGGGCCTTCACGTGGCGATCATGAAATTCGATCCGTACATCAATGTCGATCCGGGAACGATGAACCCGTATCAACACGGCGAAGTGTTCGTCACCAAAGACGGCGCGGAAACGGACCTCGATCTCGGTCACTACGAGCGCTTCATCGACATCGAGTTGACCCGCCTCTCCAGCGTCACCGCCGGAAAGATCTACTCCAGCGTGATCACCAAGGAACGGCGCGGCGACTACCGCGGCGCGACGGTCCAGGTCATCCCGCACGTCACGAACGAGATCAAATCCCGCCTGTATGCCCTTGCCGAAGAGAGCGGAGCGGAAGTCGTCATCGTGGAGATCGGCGGAACGGTCGGCGATATCGAATCGCTGCCCTTCCTCGAAGCGATCCGCCAAGTGCGCCATGAGGTCGGCCGGGAACGGACGATGGTCGTCCACGTGACGCTCGTGCCGTTCATCCAGGCCGCCGGGGAACTGAAGACCAAGCCGACGCAGCACAGCGTCAAGGAGCTTCGGAGCATCGGCATCCAGCCGACGGTCGTCGTCTGCCGGGCGGAGCGTTCGCTGCCGCCGGACGTCAAAGAAAAAATCGCCTTGTTCGCCGACATCGAGGCGCGGGCGGTGATCGAGGCGGTCGACGCCGAGACGCCGTATGAAGTGCCGCTTTTGTTCCAAAAAGAAGGGCTCGACGAGTACATCGTGGAATATTTCGGGCTCTCCGCCCCGCCGGCCGACCTCGCTTCGTGGGCGCGGCTCGTGGAGCGCCTCAAGCGCCCGAGCGCTCGAGTGGAGATCGCGCTTGTCGGCAAGTATGTCGAACTGCACGATGCGTATTTAAGCCTCGTCGAAGCGCTGAAACACGCCGGCATCGATCTCGACGCGGAGGTGGCCGTCCGCTGGGTGGCGGCGGAGGGGTTGGAAGCACAGTCGGTTGAACAAGCGCTCGACGGCGTGTCGGGCATTCTCGTTCCCGGCGGGTCCGGCGATCGCGGGGCGGAAGGAAAGATCGCCGCCATCCGCTATGCCAGGGTGCACGGCGTGCCGTTTTTAGGCATCGGGCTCGGGATGCAGCTGGCGGCGGTCGATTATGCCCGGGACGTCCTCGGTTGGAAGACGGCCGGGAGCACGGAAATCGATCCGACGGCCGAACCGCCGGTGGTCATCGCCGTCCGGCCGGCAGGCGACGGGGAAGACCCGCGCAGCGCGTTCTGCCTCGGCAATGTGACGCTGGAATTTGAGCCTAAAAGTCGCTTGGCCGTCGCCTACGGGGCCCGCTCCGCCGTAGAGCGCGTGCGGCATCGTTTCGCTCTGAACCCGGATTTGACCGAACAATTGTTTTCCGGGGCGCTCAGCCCGAGCGCGTACGGCGCGGGCCGCGTACAGGCGATCGAGCTGGATGGGCACCCGTGGTTCGTGGCCACGCTCTTTCATCCGGAATTCACTTCCCGCCCGAACCGCCCCAATCCGCTCATCCGCTCTTTTGTCGCCGCCGCGTTGGACGCCCGCGGATGCCGCGCTTAAAAGCGCGGCCCACGGATCGTAAAGCGCCGATGGGGCGCGCCGAACGCGCGCATGAACGGCGAAAGGCGCAAAGCGGACGAATGGCCGAATATGCAAACTTGGTGTATAATGAAACCCAGGACGCCTGCGTTCGGCCATTACAGCGGAGAGGGGGAAGGCGATGGCGAGCATCTTGGTGGTTGACGATCAAGCGGGCATTCGCCTTCTGTTGAAAGAGATTTTCGAACGCCAAGGGATACCCGTCATCTTGGCGGCCGACGGCCGAGAGGCGCTCAACGTGGTGCGCGATCATCCGGATGAAGTCGGACTCATTTTGCTGGACATGAAACTGCCGAGGATGAGCGGTTTGGACGTTCTTAGGACCCTCCGGGCGGAAGGGTTCAAGACGCCGGTGTTGATCATGACCGCTTACGGTGAAATCGATCAGATCTACGAGGCGCGCCGCCTCGGCGTCGATACCTACTTATCGAAACCTTTCGACGTCTCCGAACTCACGGCGGAGGTCGCCAAGCGGCTCAACTCGGCAGGCTGACGCACACGTCAACGCGCGTCCAGGAACGGTCGCATCCGGCGACCGTTTTTTTTGGTCTTTATGTTATAATAAACGCAGATCCAGTTGGAAACCAGATCCTCATGATGGGGGGATGACCATGCCGCTCGTTTCCATGTTCGAACTTTTGCAGCGGGCGAAGCGGGAACGGTTTGCCGTCGGGCAGTTCAACATGAACAATCTGGAATTCACCAAGGCCATCATGGAGGCGGCGGAGATGGAGCGCGCGCCGTTTATTTTTGGCGTGAGCGAGGGGGCGATGAAGTACATGGGCGAACGGTACGTCGTCGCCCTGGCGCGCGCCGCGGCGGAAGAGAGTCCTATCCCCGTCGTGCTGCACCTCGATCACGGGTCGAGCTTCGAGAGCGTCATGCGGGCCATCCGCGCCGGCTTTACGTCGGTCATGTTCGACGGTTCGCACCTGCCGTTTGCGGAAAACGTCCGCATCACGCGAGAGATCGTCCGTGTGGCGCACGCCATGGGCGTCTCCGTGGAAGGCGAGCTCGGCACGATCGGCGGCGTGGAGGACGACCTCTCCGTCGAAGAGGAGGACGCGCACATCGCCAAACCGGAAGAGGCGATCCGCTTTTACGAAGAGACGGGCGTCGACGCGCTGGCCATCGCCGTCGGTACGGCGCACGGCATGTACAAAGGGCGCCCGCATATCCGCTTTGAAATCATCGACGAAGTGGCGCGGGCCATCCCCGTTCCGATCGTTCTGCACGGCGGCTCGGGCGTGCCGGATGAGGACATCCGCCGCGCGATCGCGCTCGGCGTCGGAAAGATCAACGTCAATACGGAGAATCAGGTGGCCATGACGCAGACGATCAAGCGCGTGTTCGAGGGAAAGCCGGACGTCTACGACCCGCGGAAGTACTTGGGCCCGGCCAAGGACGCGATGCGCGACGTGGTGCGCGGGAAGATGCGGTTGTTCGGTTCGAGCGGGAAAGCTTAAGCGGGGAGCGGTCGCTCAAGGAAACCCGATCACGGCTTAAGGACAAGAGATGTCGACGTCAAGGAGGTGAATGCCCGACCGCCCGCGGTCGGGCGACCAGTTGAAGCTGTTCATCGATTCGGCGAACGTCGAAGAGATTCGCGCGGTTCACGCGCTGGGCATCTTGAGCGGGGTGACGACGAACCCTTCGCTCGTGGCCAAGGAGGGCCGCGATTTCCTGAACGTGTTGAAAGAGATCATCAGCATCGTGAGCGGTCCCGTCAGCGCCGAGGTCATCTCCACCGATGCCGACGGCATGGTGGAAGAAGGCAAGCGGTTGTTTGAGCTCGGACCGAACATCGTCATCAAGGTGCCGCTCACGGCGGAAGGGCTCAAGGCCACCGACCGCCTGGCGAAACTCGGCATCCCGACCAACGTGACGCTGGTCTTTTCCCTCAACCAGGCGCTGGCCGCGGCGCGTGCCGGCGCGACGTACGTCTCGCCGTTCGTCGGGCGGTTGGACGACGTCGGGCACGACGGCATCGCCTTGGTGGCGGACATCGTGAGCGTCTTCGAACGCCACCACCTCGACACCGAGGTCATCGCCGCCAGCATCCGCCATCCGGAGCACGTCAGCCGGGCCGCGCGCGTCGGAGCGCACATCGCGACGGTGCCGTACCGCGTGCTGATGCAGATGATCGACCACCCGCTGACGGAACAAGGATTAAGACGCTTTTTGGACGATTGGGCGAAGGCCCGGGTGCAGTCCGTCTGAGGGGGCGCGGCCTTCAGGGAAGCTCGGCCGCCGATTCGGGAGGTGATGGGCATGCTGCTTTGGGTGTTTCCGCTGCTGGCGATGGCGGTGAGTCTTTTTTTCGCCTTCGACGTGACGCGAAAAGCGCAAAAGACGCGCCGGTTGTCGGACGTCTTGTTTGCGCTTTCGCTGTACATGTTCGCCGTCGCCGCGTTCGGCGAATTTTACGGCGCCGCGTTCGGCTGGAATCCGGTGATGTATAAGATCTACTATTTTCCGGCGATCGCCCTTGTCGCCTACATGGCCGCCGGCACGCTCTACGCGCGGTGGGTGAACTGGGCGACGCATCTGTACTTGGCGGCGGTCGTCCTCGTCACCTTCGCTTTTCTCTTCGTCCTCGTGCCGGCCGCGGTCGATCCGGCGATCTGGTATGCCGTGGGCCCGGTGGGCGGCGAGATGATGCCGAGCATCGTGCGCGCCTTCAGCCCTTTATTGTCCGCCGTCGGAGGGGTGCTGCTCATCGCCGGCGCCGCGCTGTCGTGGTGGCGGACGAGAAAGGACGGTTTCGGGTACATTTTCTTCGCCGCCCTCGTCTTAAGCAGCGGCGGCGTGCTTGCCAAGTACGTCCGTCTTCCGGAAATGCTGCCGCTTACGGAGTTCATCGGCATCGTCCTGTACTACGTCGGCATTTTGCGCCTGAGTTCGACGCGCAAGACATCCGACGAATCCGGAACGCAGGCGGCCTAGGCGGACGCATCATGCGCGGCGCGTCGGCCGAGCCGCGGGCGAACGCACCGGCCGGAGGCGCAAGCGCGAAACGCAAACATCGAGCGAGCGGATAAGCGTCACCACACGGGAGCGCGCGAAGCGCGAAAGGGGAGCGAGCGACGTGGAACGGAGCCTGACGCTGGAGCTTGTGCGCGTGACGGAAGCGGCGGCCATCTCCTCGGCGCGCTGGCTCGGCCGGGGCAAGAAGCATGAAGCCGACGATGCGGCGACCAAGGCGATGCGGGCGGTGTTCGATACGGTGCCGATGAACGGCGTGGTGGTCATCGGGGAAGGCGAGATGGACGAAGCGCCGATGCTCTACATCGGCGAAAGGCTGGGAATGGGCGGGCCCGGGGCGCCGGAAGTCGACGTCGCCGTCGACCCGCTGGAAGGGACGAACATCGTCGCGAACGGCACATGGAACGCGCTCTCCGTCATCGCCGTCGCCGATCGCGGAAACCTTTTGCATGCGCCGGACATGTACATGGAGAAAATCGCCGTCGGCCCGAAGGCCCGCGGGCGGGTGCACATCGATGCGACCGTCGAGGAGAACATCCGGGCGGTGGCCGATGCCCTCGACAAGGACGTGGAAGACGTCGTCGCCGTCGTCCTCGACCGTCCGCGCCATGCCGCGCTGATCGAAGACATCCGCCGCGCCGGAGCGCGCATCAAACTCATCCCCGACGGCGACGTGTCGGCGGCGATCCACACCGCTTTTCCGCAATCCGGCATCGACATTTTGTTCGGCATCGGCGGAGCACCGGAAGGCGTCATCGCCGCCGTCGCCTTAAAATGCCTCGGCGGAGATTTCATGGGGCGCCTGAAGCCCCAAAACGACGCGGAACGGGCGCGACTGAAAGCGATGGGCATCTCCGACCCAAACCGGGTGCTGGTGCTCGACGACCTCGTGCAGGGCGAGGACGCCATCTTCGCCGCCACCGGCGTCACCGACGGAGAGCTTTTGCGCGGCGTGCGTTTTACGGGAGCCTCAGCCCGTACGCATTCCGTCGTCATGCGCTATAAGTCGGGAACGGTGCGCTTCATCGACGCCGAACATCGCCTGGAGCGCAAGCCGAACTACGTCGTCCGCTAGCGCCGCACGCATTCGGACGCGCCAAGACCGCATACGGTAAAGGGGGCACCCGTCGTCGGACGGCCACGGTCGAACGTAAGGATTGCCGGTCGAAGGAGGCGAGCAGATGGTTCCGACGGTGCCGCTTTTTTCGAACGACGTTCCGCCCCTCGACGGGGTCGGTCCGGTCGTCTGGACCCTACGGTTGACGCCGCGGTATTTCGTTCCGAGCGCCGCTTCGACGTCCGCCGCTGTATCCAAGTTCGACGTTTTTGGGGGCCCGGCTGTGGCCGTCCCGGCGAATCATCCGTCGCCTGCGCGGCCCGATGTGGACTTCAGGGAAAGCGGACCGGCCGGCGGAGGCGAGGCGGCGGCGGTTCGGACGCGTTATCGGCACTTGGCTCCGCGTTTTCCCGTGCCGACGGCGCGCCCTCCCGAGCCGCGGCTCTTGGAAGCGTCGTCCGCCGCTTCCGCTTCGGCGACTTTCTCCCGTGCGCTCGGCGGGCCATACGGCGGGACGGTGCGGGCGACGGCGTCGCCTTCGGCCCGCCGCCCGCAGGCACTGTCCGGAAGGCCCGGAGCGGCGCGCCGAGCGACGGATGCGGCGTTCCCCGATGCCGAAGCGGAAGCGGAGGCGCCTGCGCGCGTCGCCGGTCCCGTCGTCTTCGTCTGGCCGGTCGAATCACCGGAGGTGACGAGCGGGTTCGGAATGCGCTGGGGTCGGTTTCACTACGGTTTGGACATCATCAGCCGAAGCGGCGAGCGGACCATCGTCGCCGCGCGTTCCGGAATCGTCCGCCTGAGCGCTCGCGTGAGCGGCGGTTACGGGAATTTGATCATCATCGACCACGATGACGGCCTGAAGACGTACTATGCGCACCTGGCCCGACGGCTCGTGGCCGAAGGCGAGTTCGTCCGCGCCGGGACGCCGATCGGCATCATGGGCGACGTCGGAGAGGCGACGGGCATCCATCTGCACTTTGAAATCCGGCGCGACCAGCAGCCGCTGAATCCGCTTTCGATTTTGTCGGACGGGTATGTTCCGGCGCCATAATGCTTGTCAGTCGTCGGGATCGTATGATATAATTACGTTCGTTTGGTCGGGAGGGAACTGTGGGGCGTCAAGCGGCCGGAGCAAGCGGAGGTGAACGCAGATGAAGCAAGGCATCCATCCGCCGTACCAGCGCGCCGTCGTGACCTGCGCGTGCGGCAACACCTTTGAAACGGGTTCGGTCAAACCGGTTTTGCGCGTTGAAATTTGTTCGGTGTGCCATCCGTTCTTTACCGGCAAGCAAAAGCTGGTCGACACGGGCGGGCGGATCGATCGTTTCCGCAAGAAGTACAATCTCCAATCATGAGCCGCGTCAGGCGGCTTTTTTGTTGCCTGTTATGGAAATAAGAACGCCGCAAACGTCCCCTCGAAGCGGGCATCCTATGGGCGAGGAGGTGGGCAAGCGTGATGAAAGCACCGCTCCTTCCCGTCGCTGCCCTCGGTTTGGCCCTCGCCCTGTCGGCGTGTACGCCGCAATCTCAAAACGTCGGGATGGGCGAGCGTACGCCGCATGAGCGCACCCCGGCCAACGTGACGTATCGGGGAACGCCGCCGTACGCCCATGACCGTACGGCGCCGCCATCGAGCGCCACGCCGGACGGCGCGTTGCGCGGTTACACCGGCTATACGGGGATGCGCGGCACCTACGACGGCTATCTCGGCCGGACGGCGCCGGGGTACACCGGTCCCGGTTACACCGGCGGGATGTACGGTGCGCCCAACACGCGCACGGTCGTCGATCGGAACGTCCTCCGCAACGCCATGCCGGATTTGAACGCCGTCGCCACGCGCATGGCCAATACGGCCGCCCGGGTGCCCGGCGTGAACAACGCCACGGCGGTCATCATCGGCAACACCGCCTATGTCGGTTTGGATCTGGGCGGCGGCGTGCGCCAGACGTCGTCGCTTTCGGTCGAGCAACAGGTCGCCGACCGCATCGGCCGCGCGTTCCCGGAATACAACATCCGCGTCACCTCGGACAAGGGCCTCATGCAGCGTATCGCGACGCTCGGCGACCGGTTGCGCGGCACGCCGTACGACGTCGACCGTTACCGGACCGACGTCGACGACTTGAACCGCCATATGGCGCCGGCCGGCCGATAACCACCTCCCCAACGCGTTCTCGCTTGAAGACGTGCACGGGCATTGACCTCGTGCACGTCTTTTTATACGATATTATGGTTATGAAGTTCGTTTGAGGTGACGCCCGTGTTTGATCGCTTGGCGGCCATCGCCGCGCGTTACGACGCGTTGACCGAACAACTCGCCGATCCCGCGGTGCTCGCCGACCCTGAGCGGTATCGCGTGCTGGCCAAGGAACAGGCCGATCTGGAATCGACCGTTTCGATGTACCGACAGTATCAGGAGCTCATCCGGCGGCGGGACGAGACGCGCGCGCTGCTCGGAGAGGCCTTGGACGCCGAGTGGCAGGCCCTGGTCAGGGCGGAGCTGGAAGTGCTTGAGCGGGATCTTCTGGCGGTCGAAGAAAAGCTCAAGGCGCTCCTCATCCCCAAGGATCCCAACGACGAGAAAAACGTCGTCCTGGAAATCCGCGGCGCCGCCGGCGGGGAAGAAGCGGCGCTGTTTGCCGCCGATTTGTTCCGCATGTACAGCCGTTATGCGGAAGACAAAGGCTGGAGGGTGGAAGTGCTCGACGCCCACTACACCGACCTCGGCGGGATCAAGGAGCTCGTCTGCCTGGTGAACGGCCGCGGCGCCTACAGCCGCCTCAAATACGAAAGCGGCGCGCATCGCGTACAGCGCGTACCGACGACGGAATCGGGGGGGCGCATTCACACTTCGACGGCGACCGTGGCGGTGTTGCCGGAAGCCGAAGACGTGGAAGTCGAAATCCTGGAGAAAGACTTGCGCATCGATACGTTCGCCTCCAGCGGACCCGGAGGCCAATCGGTGAACACGACGATGTCCGCGGTGCGCATCACGCATCTTCCGACGGGCATCGTCGTCACCAGCCAAGACGAGCGTTCCCAACATCGGAATAAAGAGAAGGCGATGAAGGTGCTCCGCGCCCGGCTGCTCGAAAAATACCGCCAGGAAGCGGAGGCGGCCTACGCCGTCACGCGCAAGTCGGCGGTCGGCAGCGGGGAGCGGAGCGAGCGCATTCGGACGTATAACTTTCCGCAAAACCGTGTCACCGACCACCGCATCAACCTCACGGTGCACCAGCTCGACGCCGTCCTGGATGGGGCGCTCGATGTGATCATCGAACCGCTGATCATTCACGACCGCGCCCAAAGGCTTGCCGCCATCGAAATGAACGCCGGGCGGACGGGCGGAAAACCGTGAACATCCGCGTCTCGGAAGCCTATGCCGAAGCGCGGCGGCACCTTCGCGATCGCGATGACCTCGATCCCAAAGTCGCGGCGGCATGGATCGTACGACACCTGCTCGGGGCGGACGGCGCAGCGCTTTTGCGGCTCATCGCCGAGCGGCGGGCGGTCGTGCCGCGGGAAGGGCTTTCGGCGATCTTAAAGCGCCTTAAAGCCGGGGAACCTTTGGACTACGTCTTGGGCGAAGCGCCGTTCGGGCCGTATGCGCTCGCCGTCGGGCCGGGCGTGCTCGTTCCGCGCCCGGAGACGTACGGCCTGGTCGAACGCGTGATCAGCCGGCTTGAGCGCGACGGTCCGGCGGCGCCGACGGTCGTCGATCTCGGCACCGGATCCGGGGCCATCGCCGTCGCGCTGGCGAAGTCGCACCCGGCCCTCCGCGTCGTCGGCGTGGACGTAAGCCCCGTCGCCGTGCTGTACGCTCGAACGAACGCCCGCCGCCTCGGCGTCGCCGGGCGGGTCCGCGTCGTCCGTGCCGACATGGCCGGATGGGAACCGCCGGCGGCGTTCGACGCGCTCGTCTCCAATCCGCCGTACATCGCCGCCGGCGCGTGGCCAAAGTTGCCGCGCCCGGTACGCCGTGAACCGCGCTTGGCCCTCATCGGCGGCGTCGACGGGCTCGACTTTTATCGTCTCATCGCCGCCCGCGCCGCCCGCCTCGTGCGCCCCGGAGGTTTCGTCGCGGTGGAAGTCGGCGCCGGGCAAGCGGATGCCGTGCGCCGTCTGTTTGCCGCCGCGGGACTTTTCGACATCGAGGTCGACATCGACTTTCACGGCATCGAGCGCTACGTCCTCTCGCGCGTGTAGAGCGTTTCGTCGGCGTATACGCGCTCTCTCTTTTTGGCCAGACTGGTGGCCGGGAGGGAACCGCGATGTTGGATACACGCCGACGTGAGTCCGCTTGCCGCCTGAAGTGGGCTTTATCGATCTTTTGGATGGTACTCGGGATCGCGAGCTTCGTCGCCGCCACGCTTTCGCCGCCCATCCCGAACGGGGCTTTGCGTCTGCGCATCGTCGCCCACAGCGATCATCCGCTTGATCAGGCGATCAAAGAGGACGTCCGCCGGTCCGTCGTCCAAACGCTTGTGCCCATCGTCGAAGGTGCGCCGGACGACGGCGAGGCCGTGAAAGCCGCGGTGCGCGGACACCTCGCCGCGATCGCCGCGGCGGTTTGGGCGACGCTTCGGGAAGACGGGGCGCCGTACGGCGCGCGTCTGGAATTCGGGCGCCTGATGTTTCCGGCCAAGGTGTACGGCGACCGGTTTTATCCGGAGGCGCCCCGAGAGGCGCTCGTCATCACGCTGGGCGAAGGGCGCGGCCACAACATGTGGTGCGTCTTTTTTCCTTCGCTGTGCATGACCAAAGAAAGCATCCGTCCGAAGCGGGCGCTCGCCGACAACGAAGCGCATGTCCATGACGCCGTCCCGCGTAAGGCGGCGCTTCAGAACGGCGCCCCGTCCGATCCGGCGCGGGAAGATGTGCCGCCGCCGGGCGACGCTCGGCACGTCGAAATTCGTTTTTTCTTCCTCGATGTCATCCGCGACCGGCTGGGCCGCCTATGGCCATGAGTCGCCTTGCGCCGCGGCGTTTTTTTCGTTATAATGTCCGCAAAATATAAACAAGTGTACACCAAGGAGGTACGGATTTGGGAGAGAAACCTGAAGCCATCGGCGTCGGCCTCTTCGGTCTGGGGACCGTCGGCTCCGGCGTCGTTCGGTTGTTGGAAGAACATCGGGAAGAGCTCGCGGAGGAGATCGGCCACCCGCTCGTGATCCGCAAGGCGGTCGTGCAAAACATCGCAAAAGAACGGGCCGTGTCCGTCGATCCGGCGCTGCTTTCGACGGAGGCGGAAGCGATTTTAGACGACCCCGAAATCCGCGTCGTGATCGAAGTGATCGGCGGCATCGAACCGGCGCGGACGTACATCTTGGAGGCCTTAAAACGCGGCAAGCACGTGGTGACGGCGAACAAAGATTTGATGGCCCTGCACGGCGCGGAACTCATCGACGTCGCGCGCGCGCACGGCTGCGATCTGTTTTACGAGGCGAGCGTCGGCGGCGGCATCCCGATCATCCGCACGCTCATCGACGGTTTTGCCTCAGACCGCATTACGAAAATTTACGGCATCATCAACGGGACGACGAACTACATTTTGACGCAGATGAGCCGCCGCGGCCGGTCGTTTGAGGAAGCGCTCCGCGAAGCGCAGGCGCTCGGGTACGCCGAAGCCGATCCGTCGAGCGACGTCGACGGCCTCGACGCGGCGCGGAAGATGGTCATCTTGGCCACGCTCGGCTTTCACATGCCCATCGGCCTGGAGGACGTCACGACGCAGGGCATCCGCGGCCTCGAGGCGCGGGACATCGCCTTCGCCGAGGAATTCGGCTACGCCGTCAAGTTGCTCGGCACCGCGCTCCGCGAAAACGGCCATGTGGAGATCGGCGTCTTTCCGACCCTCGTGCCGAAGGACCATCCGCTGGCCAACGTGCACGACGTGTTCAACGCCGTCTTCGTCTACGGCGAGGCGGTCGGCGAGACGATGTTTTACGGCCGCGGCGCCGGCTCGCTTCCGACGGCGACGGCGGTCGTCAGCGATGTCGTGGCCGCCGTGAAAAACATGCTTCTCGGCGTTTCCGGCAAACGCTTGAGCCGCCCGTATCGGGAAAAAAAGCTCAAGGAACCCTCCGAGATCAAAAACCGTTTTTACTTCCGACTGACCGTCCAAGATTCGCCGGGCGTGCTCGCGCACATCACCCAAGATCTGTCGCAAAGCGGCGTGAGCATCGAACGCATCGTGCAGTATCCGAATCAAGAGAGCGGCGAGGCGGACATCCTCATCATCACCCACACCACCTCGCTGGCCCAGCTGGACGAGGCGCTCGGGCGCATTCGCCGTATGCCGGCGCTCCGGCGGATCCACACCGTCTTGCGCGTGCTCGCCATGTAAATCCGCACTTCGGAGGAGGTGAAGGCCGCGTCCGGCGGCGTTTCGTTCCGTCGATCGTGCGCGTTTGCCGGTCGTACGCGGCGGTAACGCGGCGCCGCAGGTGAGGCCTCCGGTGACTCGAGTCTGGCAGGTCAACCCTACGAGCGACATCGACGCATTGCTTCGGCATCCGGCCGTCATCGAGGCGGCGGAAGCGCTCCGGCGCGGGGAGGTCGTCGCCTTTCCGACAGAGACGGTCTACGGACTCGGCGCCATCGCGACCGACGATGCGGCGGTGGCGCGCATTTTTACGGCCAAAGGGCGGCCGTCGGACAACCCGCTCATCGTGCATCTTGCGGATGTCGACGCGCTCCCGCTTGTGGCGCGGGACATCCCGGAAGACGCAATGCGCCTGTTTAGCCGTTTCAGCCCCGGGCCGCTTACGCTCATCCTGTTTGATCGCGGCGTCGTCTCCCGGCGCGTGACCGCCGGGCTTCCGACCGTCGCCGTGCGCATTCCGGCCCATCCGGTGGCCCGGGCGCTCATCCGCCGCGTCGCTCTGCCCGTCGCCGCGCCGAGCGCCAACCGTTCCGGGCGACCGAGCCCGACGCGCGCCGAGCACGTCCTCGCCGACCTCGAAGGCATCATCTACGGCCTTTTGGACGGCGGCGCGGCCGAGGTCGGCATCGAGTCGACGGTACTTGACCTGACGCGCCGGCCGTACGTCGTCCTGCGCCCCGGTTCGGTGACGCGGGAGGCGCTTTCGGCGGTCCTCGGACCCGGCGCGATCGCCGAATCCGCAAGGGAGGGCGCGGCGGATGATGCGCCGGGCGGCGGGGCGGCTACGGTCGCCGGCGACCGGCCGAATGCGGCGCCGCGCGCGCCCGGCATGAAATACCGGCATTATGCGCCGGACGTCCCGCTCACCGTGCTCGCGCGTTCCGCCCTGCTCGCGTCGACAGCCGGACGGATCGCGGACCGCCCGTCGGCCTGGGCGTCACCGACGGAACGACCGGAAGTCGACCTTGCCCTTCGGGCACTCTTCGAGGCGGCCCGGGAGGCGCACGCGGCGGGCAAGCGGGTGGCCGTTCTTGCGGCCGTCGAAGATCAGGCGCGGCTTTCGGCGATGCTTGCGTCCTACGGCGCGGCGGATTTGCGCGCAGGGATCGAGTGGATCTCCCTCGGTCACCTCGGCGAACCGGAGACGGTCGCCCGATCGTTGTACGCGGCGCTCCGCCGCCTGAGTCCGGAGCATACGACGCGGGCATTTGCCGTCGCTTTGCCGGAAGAAGGCCTGTTTCAGGCGGTGATGAATCGCTTGAGGAAGGCGGCCGAATCGGAGTAAACCGGCGCTGGGACCCGGCGCATCGAAATCGGTCAGGAGGTGTAACGGTTGGGCGCATCAAGACCAGAGCGCATTCTGTTCGTCTGCACGGGCAACACGTGCCGCTCGCCGATGGCCGAGGCGCTTGCCCGACGACACTTTGTCGGCGAAGCGCTGGCGTTCGGTTCGGCGGGACTTGCTGCCGTCCCCGGTGAACCGGCTTCCGCGCATGCCGAGGCGGCTGTGGCGGCCTACGGCGCCTCTCTCGGCGCCCATCGGGCGCGGCGACTGGACGATCAGGCGGTAGCCTGGGCGGACCTCATCCTGACCATGACCGAAGCGCATCGGGAGAGCGTTCTTAGCCTGTTCCCCGATGCGGCCGGCAAGGTATGGACGCTCGGCGCGTGGGTGCGGCATCTGGCCGAGGCGGCCGGCGGCGCGACGCCTCCCGGGGGCGCCCTTTCTTCCGCGTGGGGGGATCCCGGCGCACTCGACATTCCCGATCCGTTCGGCCTCGGACGCGAAGCGTACGAACGGACGGCGGAAGTCCTCGACGCTCTCCTTAGCGCGTGGAAGGCGATGTGGTATAATGAGCCTGAATCCGAGAATGAGCCTGAATCCGACGGACTGAAAGGCCAGGCACAAGCAGATGCGCCGCAAAGGGGGAGCAAGATGCGCGTCGCCATCGGCGCCGATCACGGCGGTTACGCGCTCAAAGAGACGATCAAGGCGTTTTTGACCGAAACGCTCGGCCATGAGGTGATCGACGTCGGCACGCATTCGGAGGCATCGGTCGATTATCCCGACTATGCCTTTCCCGTCGCGGAGATGGTCGCCCGGGGAGAAGCCGACCGCGGCGTGCTCATCTGCGGCACGGGCATCGGCATGGCCATCGCCGCGAACAAAGTGAGCGGCGTGCGGGCGGCCCTCGTCCACGATCTGTTCTCGGCCAAGGCCACGCGGGCGCACAACGACAGCAACGTGCTTACCATGGGCGGGCGGGTCATCGGTCCGGACGTGGCCAAAGAGATCGTCCGCGTTTGGCTCGAGACACCGTTTGACGGCGGACGGCACGCGCGGCGCATCGACAAGATCGCCGCCCGCGAAGCCCGAAAACAACCGGTCGAAGCGGCGGAACCGGCGGTGCCCGAGGGATGCGGGGCCGAGAAGGAGGCGCGGTGAGCCCGATGAACGACGCAAGCGGCGTACACCGTGCCGTCCGCGGCGACGAATCCCACGCGGATGCGGCGGCGATCCTCTCCGACCTCGACCGCGTGGTGACCGCCGCCATCCGCGCGCTGCTCGCCAAAAAACCGCTCGACGAACGACACCTCTTTGTCGTCGGGGCGAGCACGAGCGAGATCGGCGGCGGATCGATCGGCAAAGCGTCGAATCTCGCCTTCGGAGAGGCCATCGTTCAGGCCGTGCTCCGCGTGCAGGCGGAAGTCGGTTTTCACGTCGCCTTTCAATGTTGTGAGCATTTGAACCGGGCCTTGGTCGTCGAGCGGCGGACGATGGAACGGTTTCATCTGGAGGAAGTCACCGCCCGCCCGGTTCCGGAAGCGGGCGGCGCGTTGGCCGCCGCTGCCTACGATGCGTTCGAAGCGCCTGTCTTGGTCGAAGCGGTCCGCGCCGATGCCGGGTTGGACATCGGGGAGACGCTCATCGGCATGCACTTAAAGCCGGTCGTCGTCCCGTTCCGTCCGCCGGAGCGGACCGTCGGCGCGGCGCGCGTGAACATGGCCTACAGCCGGCCGAAGCTGATCGGCGGCCCCCGCGCGCAATATCCTTGAAAGGGACGGCCGCAGAACGCGGCAAAGGCAACGAACACGGCCCGTTTCGGGCGATAGGAGAGAAGGCCATTGGACGTACTCAAAACCCAAGACCCGGAAGTCGCCCGCGCCATCGAAGGGGAATTCGGGCGGCAGCGGTCGCACATCGAGCTGATCGCTTCTGAAAATTTCGTCTCCCCGGCCGTGCTGGAAGCGCTGGGGACGGTGCTCACCAACAAATACGCCGAAGGCTATCCCGGCCGGCGCTATTACGGCGGCTGCGCGTACGTCGACGTCGTCGAAGAAATCGCCCGGGAGCGGGCGAAGACGCTCTTTCAGGCGGAGTACGTCAACGTTCAGCCGCACTCCGGGGCTCAGGCGAACATGGCCGTCTATCACGCGCTCCTCCAGCCGGGGGACACCGTTCTCGGCATGAACCTCGCCCACGGCGGTCACCTCACCCACGGCAGCCCGGTCAATTTCTCCGGTCAGCTGTACCGCTTCGTCGCCTACGGCGTCGATCCGAAGACGCACCGCATCGACTATGACGAGGTGGCGCGGCTGGCGGAGGAACATCGGCCGAAGCTGATCGTCGTCGGCGCCAGCGCCTACCCGCGGGTGATCGACTTTGCCCGCTTTCGGGAGATCGCCGACGCCGTCGGGGCCTATCTCATGGTCGACATGGCGCACATCGCCGGGCTCGTCGCCGCCGGCGTGCACCCGAGCCCCGTCCCGTACGCCGATGTCGTCACCACGACGACGCACAAAACGCTCCGCGGTCCGCGCGGGGGGATGATCCTGGCCCGCGAAGCGTACGCCAAGGCCCTCGACAAGGCCGTCTTCCCGGGCGTCCAAGGCGGTCCGCTGATGCACGTCATCGCCGCCAAGGCCGTGGCCCTCGGCGAGGCGCTCACGCCGGCGTTTCGCGCCTACAGCGAACAGGTCGTGCGGAACGCCAAGCGGCTCGCCGCGGCGCTCGTCGCCCGCGGTTTTACCCTCGTCTCCGGCGGGACGGACAACCACCTCATCCTGATCGACTTGCGAAACCGGGGTCTTACCGGCAAAGCGGCCGAAGCGCGGCTTGATCAAGTCGGCATCACGACGAACAAGAACGCCATTCCCTTCGATCCGGAAAAGCCGAACGTCACCAGCGGCCTGCGCGTCGGCACGCCGGCGGTGACAACGCGCGGCATGGACGAATCGGCGATGGAAGAAATCGCCGAGTTGTTCGACCTCGTGCTCGTCTCCGAACCGACCGCCGCCGCCCTGGACGAAGCCCGCCGCCGCGTGGAAGCGCTCGTCCGGCGCTTCCCGCTGTACGACGCGCTGGCACCGGCCTACCGTGTCTAACGTTCTGCATCTCGAACGAACCGCCTGCACAACCCGGTGCAGGCGGTTTTTTGCGGGCGCATCAGCGGGGATAGACGTACAGGCGTTCGTCGTCGCGCACGAAGCGCACCGCGCGCTCGTAGAACGCGCGAAGTCGCGTCTCGGTCAGCGCTTCGTCGCGCGGCCCGGCAAAGAACACCCGCCCGCGGCGGATGAGCAGCACACGATGGAACAGCGGCAGCACTTCGTCCAGGTGATGGGTGACGTAGACGATCGCGCCGCGCGATGCGCGCGCTTGTTCGTCGAGCGCCTGAAGGAGCGCTTCCCGGGCAAACAGATCCAGGCTGCTCGTCGGCTCATCGAAGACGACGAGCTCCGGCCGCATGAAAAAGGCCCGGGCGATGAGCGTGCGCTGCCGTTCGCCGCTGGAGAGCTGGGCGAACGGCCGGTCCATCACCGATCCCAGGCCGAGCGCGCGAAGGACTTCCCCGGCGCGCGCCAGAACCTCCGGGCTTAAGCGTCCCGGCGGGCGGATGTCGCCTCCTTCGCCCATGGCCACGATCTCCCGTGGCGTCTCCGCGTCGAACGCGTCTTTAAGCGCGCCGCTCACCCAGCCGATGCGCGGGTAGAGGGTCCAAAGCGGTGTTTTTCCGAAGCGCTGGCCGAATACGCGAACGCTTCCGGCGGTCGGGAAGAGGCGCCCGGCGACCAGCCGGAGAAGCGTCGACTTGCCGGCGCCGTTGAGCCCGAGAACGGCCCAGCGTTCTCCGCTCTGCACCGTCCAGGACACGTCTTCTAAAATCGGTCTCCCGTCACGGATGACGGTCACGCCGGAAAGTTCAATCACCGGCGCTTTTGTTGCGGTTTTTTCCATGTCGACGTCTCCTCTCCGTCTGCTGCGATTTCATGCGGGTGCTTTTCTCTCTATGCTTTTTTCATTGTGCGGGAGATCTGCTATAATGGTCAAGATCTCAGGCGAATGGGGGCCTGTTCGATGGCAAAAGTGCACCGTTTTGACCATCCGCTCATCCAGCATAAATTGAGCTATATTCGCGACAAGCGGACGGGGACGAAGGAGTTCCGGGAACTGGTCAATGAAGTGGCCATGCTCATGGCTTACGAGATCACCCGCGATCTGACGCTCGACGAGATCGAAGTGGAGACGCCCGTGGCGCCGTGCAAGACGCGCGTCTTAAGCGGGCGCAAACTCGGTCTCATCCCCATCCTCCGCGCGGGACTGGGCATGGTCGACGGGATGCTTCGGCTCATCCCCACGGCCAAAGTCGGACACATCGGCGTCTACCGCGATCCGGAGACGCTCCAGCCGGTCGAGTATTACGTGAAGCTGCCGACCGACATCGACGAACGGGATCTTATCGTCATCGACCCGATGCTCGCCACCGGCGGCTCGGCCTCCCATTCCATCAACGTGCTCAAAAAACGCGGCGCCCGGTCCATCAAGCTGATGTGCCTCATCGCCGCGCCGGAAGGGATCGCGCGCCTTGAGCGCGACCACCCGGACGTCGACATCTACGTCGCCGCCGTCGACGAGCGGCTGAACGAGCACGGCTACATCGTCCCCGGCCTCGGCGACGCCGGCGATCGGTTGTTCGGGACGAAGTAAAACGGGACGCACCGTGCACGAAAAAGGAGCGAAGTCGATGTCTGAACACCGCCCGCGGCGAGTGCTCGTCGTCTTCGGCACGCGCCCGGAGGCGATCAAGATGGCGCCGCTCGTCCTTGCCTTAAAGCGCGTCCCGCATTGGTCGACGCTGGTCGCCGTCACCGCCCAGCACCGGGAAATGCTCGATCAGGTGCTCGACGTCTTCGGCATCCGCCCGGCGTTCGACCTGGACATCATGCGCCCGGGCCAGACGCTCGCCGACATCACCACCCGGGCTCTTACGGGGCTTGAAGCGGTCATCGCCGAAGCCGAGCCGGACATCGTCCTCGTCCACGGCGATACGACGACGACCTTTGCCGCCGCCCTAAGCGCTTTTTACCGCCGGATTCCCGTCGGCCACGTCGAAGCGGGCCTCCGGACGTACGACAAATACGCCCCCTATCCGGAAGAAATGAACCGGCAGCTCACCGGCGTCCTCGCCGACTATCACTTTGCGCCGACGGAGGCCGCCGCTCAGGCGCTGATTCGCGAAGGCAAGCCGGAGGCGCGCGTGTTCATCACCGGCAACACGGTGATCGACGCCCTGTCGACGACGGTGCGGGACGATTTCCGTCACCCGGTGCTCGACGCCGTACGAGGGCGGCGGATGATCCTCCTCACCGCCCATCGCCGGGAAAACTGGGGCGCGCCGCTTTGGCGCATATTCACCGCCGTGCGGCGGATCGTCGATGCGCATCCGGATGTCGCCGTCGTCTATCCCGTGCACTTGAATCCGGCGGTGCGCGAGGCGGCGGACGCGGCGCTCGGCGACCATCCGCGCGTACACCTCATTCCGCCGCTCGATGTCGTCGCTTTTCACAACCTGATGGCCCGGGCGTTTTTCATCCTCACCGACTCCGGCGGCATCCAGGAAGAGGCACCGGCGCTCGGCAAGCCGGTGCTCGTCCTGCGCGAGGTGACCGAGCGGCCGGAAGGGGTGGCCTTCGGCACGCTGAAACTCGTCGGAACCGACCCCGAAGCCATCGCCCGCGAAGCGTCGGTTCTCCTCGGCGATCCCGAAGCGTACGCCCGGATGAGCGGGGCGACGAACCCCTACGGCGACGGACAAGCCTCCGCGCGTATCGTCGAGGCGCTCAGGTACGCGTTCGGGGAGGCCGATCGACCGCCGGAGCCCTATCGACCGCAAAGGACACAAAACGTTCACAGTTCGCCCGACGGTTGACGCCTTTGGACCCGCCCGGTTGCGTTGACAAAAAACGTCCCGTACGGTACTATGTCTAAGGATGTACGGAACATATCGAGGATTTTGCGGTCGTGCGGATCCGGGTGAAATTCGCGAGGAGGGTGGAGCGGCTTTGGACAAACCCGACGGTCCATCGAGCGGATGGCGGACGATGGCGTTGGCCGGCGAGACGAGCGCCAAGCTCGTCGGCCCGACGCTCATCGGTCTTTGGCTCGGCCATGCATTGGACCGGCGGTTCCAAGCCGCTCCGCTTTTTTTAATCGTCTTTCTCCTTCTCGGCATGGCCGCCGGCATCATCCTGCTCATGCGCACGCTCATGAACCGTTCGGGTGATCGGTAGCGATGGCGCTTTCAAGCGGGCGGCTCCGGCGTTTGACCGCCGTCTCCGCCGCGCTCATCGGGTTTTGGCTCGCGTTGGGGACGCTCGGCGTCTTACCGCAGGTGATGCTTGGACTGGCCCTCGGCGCCTCGGTCGGCGTATTGAACGCGCGGCATCTCGCCGCGCGCGTCTTGCGCCTGGGCGATGCGTTCGAATCCGGCGGCGGCGTCCGATTCGGCCTGGGGCTGGGCTTTCGCCTGGCCACCGCGGCGCTCGGCGCCGCAATCGCGGCGAACAGCGGCGGCGCGCTCGACGTCCGCGCTTACGCCGCCGGCCTGTTCGGCGTTTCACTTCTGATCTTCGGCGGCGTGGCCCTCGGCGGTCAAAGGAGGTGAAAAGCATGGGACATGGGGCTCCGGTCGTCGTCTGGATGGGTCTCCGCTTCAATCTGTCGACCATGCTCATGGACGTCGTCGCCGCGACGATCGTGTTCATCATCGCCTGGTCGGGCACGCGGTCGCTCACCAGCGGCGTGCCGCGCGGCATGCAAAACGTTCTGGAATGGGTCATCGAATTCGTTCGCGGCATCATCGGCAGCGCGATGAATCCGCGCCTCGGGGAGCGGTATCTTTTTTTGGCGACGACCTTGCTCTTGTTCATCTTCGTCGCCAACATGCTCGGCTTGCCGTTTGCCGTCATCGTGAGCGACGAACTGTGGTGGAAATCCCCGACGGCCGATCCGCACGTGACGCTCACGCTGGCCATCGCCGTGCTCCTCGTCGCGCACTATTCCGGCCTCAGGGAAAACGGTCTCGGAGGGTACCTCCGGTCGTATACCAGGCCGCATTTCCTCTTTCTCCCGATCAACATCGTCGAGCAGTTCTCCAATACGCTGACGCACGGCATGCGTCTATACGGCAACATCTATGCCGGAGAAGTGCTCTTGGGGCTGTTGGCCCAAGCGGCCAAGGTCGGCTTGTGGGCGATGTTTTTGGCCGCCGCGCCGCTCATGGTCTGGCAGGGCTTCAGCATCTTCGTCGGGACCATCCAGTCGTTCGTGTTCGTCATGCTGGCGATGGTCTACATCGCCCATAAGGCGGAAACCCACGCCTGAAGGCGTCTCGCCGGGCGGGTTCACCCTTTAAAATCATGTCTTTAAGGAGGATCACCGAATATGAGCATGGGAGTTCTTGCCGCAGCGATTGCCGTCGGATTGGCTGCTCTTGGCGCCAGCGTGGGCAACGGGATGGTCATCAGCCGGACCATCGAAGGAATGGCCAGACAGCCCGAGTATCGCGGGGTGCTTCAGACGACGATGTTCATCGGCGTCGGCTTGATCGAAGCGATTCCGATCATGGCCGTCGTCATCGCTTTCATTGCGCTGTTCCGCTGAACGAGTCGACCGCCTCGGGCGGTCGCTCCTTTTATCCCGGATGTTCGACGCCCGTAAGTGTGCGGCGGCGCGCCATGTTTGATGAAGGGAGGAAAGCGCGTGCTTTTGGCCCAGGTAGACGGTCAGACACAGGCGGGTTTGAGCATCGAGCTGGGGACGATGCTCTTTACGTTGGCGACCTTTCTGCTTTTGCTGTATCTCTTAAGCCGCTATGCCTTAAAACCCCTGCTTTCCGTCATGGAAAAGCGGGAAAAACGCATAGAAGAGCTGATCACCGGCGCCGAGCGCGACCGCAAAGCGGCCGAAGAAGCGCTCAAAGACGCCGAGGCGCGCCTTCAGGCGGCGCGCGAAGAAGCGGAGGCGATCCTCGTTCGCGCCCGGAACATGGCGGAAAAAGAAGCCGAGGCGATCATCCAGGCGGCGCGCCACGAGAGCGAGCGGTTGCGCGATGAAGCGCGCCGGACGATCGAAGAGGAACGCCACCGGGCCGTGGCCGCCCTGCGCCGCGAAGTCGCCCACTTGTCGGTCAAAATCGCCGAGCGCATCCTCGAAAAATCGCTCGATGAACAGACCGAACGCTCGTATGCCGAGCGCGTGCTGGAGGAAGTGGGGGGCCTCAGATGAGTCGCCGGAACTTGCGCTTATCTCGGCGCTACGCCCGCGCCTTGTTCCGGGCGCTTTCCGACGGTGCCTCTCGCCGCGCGGCCCGGGAGCGGCTTTCGGCGCTCGTCGAGTGGATCGCCAAGACGAAGGAAGCGGAGGCGCTCCTCAGACATCCGCTCGTCAAAGCCGAAGACAAATTGGCGCTCCTCAAAACGGCCCTGGGTGACGCCGATCCGCGCCTCGTCGCCTTCGTCGAGCTGTTGGTCGACCGCGGAAGAGTGGAAGCGTTGCCCGAGGTGTATCAAGCGTTTTCCGATGAAGTCCTAAAGGGCGAAGGCGTGGTGCACATCGACGTGCGCGCCGCGCGGCCGCTCGATGATCGCCTGCGCGACCGAATCCGCCGGGCATTTCTGGCCCGCGGCTACAAGACGGTCGAACTCACCGAGACGGTCGATCCGTCGCTCATCGGCGGTTTTGTGCTCAAAGCGGGCGACCTGTGGATCGACAGCAGCATGAGAAACGCCTTGCACCGCCTGCGGGAGAAGCTCGCCGCAGGCGTCGAATCACGCTCGGAGGGTGGTGCTTAAAACGGCATGAGCGCGATCAAGCCGGAAGAGATCAGCACGCTGCTCAAGCAGCAGATCGAAAAATACCAGACCGAACTCGACGTGGCCGAAGTCGGCACGATCATCCAAGTCGGCGACGGCATCGCCCTCATCCACGGCCTGGAGAAGGCCATGGCCGGCGAACTGTTGGAGTTTCCCGGCGGCGTCATGGGCATGGTGCTCAACCTAAACGAAGACAGCGTCGGCGCGGTGATCATGGGCCCGTACCGGGAGATCCGCGAAGGCGACGTCGTCAAGCGGACGAAACGGATCATGGAAGTGCCCGTCGGCGAGGCGCTCATCGGTCGCGTGGTCAACCCCTTGGGCCAGCCCGTCGACGGCGGAGGGCCCATCCAGCCGGCCGGCTACCGGCCGGTCGAATCGCCGGCACCCGGCGTCATCGACCGGCAGTCCGTCAAAGAGCCGATGCTCACCGGTATCAAGGCCATCGATGCGATGATCCCCATCGGCCGCGGCCAGCGCGAGCTCATCATCGGCGATCGCAAGACGGGGAAGACGGCCATCGCCGTGGACGCGATCATCAACCAAAAAGGCCAAAACATGATCTGCATCTACGTCGCCATCGGACAGAAAGAATCGACGGTGGCCAAAGTCGTCGAGACGTTCCGCAAGTACGGCGCGATGGACTATACCATCGTCGTCACGGCGAGCGCTTCCGAACCGGCGCCGCTTTTGTACCTCGCCCCGTACGCCGGCGTCGCCATGGCCGAGTACTTCATGCACCAGGGCCAGCACGTGCTCATCGTCTACGACGACCTCTCCAAGCAGGCCGCGGCCTACCGCGAGCTGTCGCTTTTGCTCCGCCGTCCCCCGGGCCGCGAAGCGTACCCCGGCGATGTCTTCTATCTTCACTCCCGCCTCCTCGAGCGCGCCGCCAAGCTCTCAGACGAGAAAGGCGGCGGATCGATCACCGCGCTGCCGTTCATCGAAACGCAGGCCGGCGACATCTCGGCTTACATCCCGACGAACGTCATCTCCATCACCGACGGGCAGATCTTCCTCGAATCCGACCTGTTCCACGCCGGCATCCGCCCGGCGATCGACGTCGGCCGCTCCGTCTCCCGCGTCGGCGGTTCGGCGCAAATCCCGGCGATGCGCAAGGTGGCCGGGACGCTCCGCCTCGACCTTGCCCAGTACCGCGAACTGCAGGCGTTCGCCCAGTTCGGCTCCGACCTCGACAAGGCGACCCAAGCGCAGCTCACCCGCGGCGAGCGGCTCGTCGAGCTCTTAAAACAAGACCAATTCCAGCCGATGCCCGTCGAACACCAGGTCATCTCCCTCTTCGCCGGCACGCGCGGCTTCCTCGACGATCTCCCCGTCGCCGACGTCCGCCGCTTCGAGCGCGAGCTCATCGTCTATTTCGAATCGGAGCACAAAGCGCTGCTCGATGAGATCCGCGAGACGAAAAAACTGCCTGACGAAGACAAACTGAAAGCGGCCATCGAAACGTTCAAAAAAGGATTCCAGCCGTCGCGCGGCTGAAGCGCCGCCGGTAGCGGAACAACCACGCGTTTCGCGAAAGGGGGGTCAAGGTGGCCAAAGGACTTCGGGAGCTTCGCGCCCGCATCCGCAGCATCAAAAACACGCAGCAGATCACCAAGGCGATGGAGCTCGTCTCCGCCTCCAAACTGCGCCGCGCGCAGGAGCGCGCCGAGTCGGCGAAGCCGTATGCGGAGAAAATGCGCGAGATGATCACGAACATCGCCCGCGGCACGACCGATGTTCAGCACCCGATGCTCGAGGAGCGGCCGATTCAAAAGACCGGCTACATCGTCATCACTTCCGATCGGGGCCTTGCCGGCGGTTACAACGCCAACCTGCTGAGGGCCTTCGCCCAGACGGTCAAAGACGTGCCGCGGGAGGCGATGACCATTGTCGCCATCGGCCGTAAAGGGCGCGATTACCTGATCAAGCGCGGGTATCCGGTGCAGGCGGAGATCACGGGGCTCAGCGACTTCCCGCAGTATACGGACATCCAGGCGATCGCCGAACAGACCGTGGCGCTCTTCACCGACGGCGTCGTCGACGCCTTGGTCCTCGTCTACAACGAATTCAAAAGCCCCCTCGTGCAGCGGCCGAAAATCGCCCGCCTGCTTCCGCTCGTCTCCGACGAAGCCGAGGGCGGACCGGCCGGGGCGGCGGATGCGCGCCGGCCGGCGGGATCCCTCTACGAATACGAGCCGTCTCCGGAAGGCGTGCTCTCCACGCTCCTTCCGCGCTACGCGGAGACGCTCATCTACAGCGCCCTTTTGGAAGCGAAGGCCGGAGAACATGCCTCGCGCATGGCGGCGATGGGGGCGGCGACGGACGCGGCCGGCGAGATGATCGAACAATATACGCTGGAACTCAACCGCGCTCGGCAGGCGGCGATCACGCAGGAGATCTCCGAAATCGTGGCCGGCGCCAATGCGTTAAACGCCTAAAGCACGCGCAAAGCGCGCAGGAGGAGGAAAGGATGAACACGGGACGTGTGGTCGCAGTCATGGGCCCCGTCGTCGACGTCGCCTTCGACGACGGGAAGCTGCCGGACATCTTAAACGCCCTCGTCATCGAACACAAAGCCGGCGATGCCGGCGGCGTAGACGTCAACCTGACGCTGGAAGTCGCCTCGCACCTCGGCGACAACGTCGTGCGCTGCATCGCCATGAGCTCCACCGACGGCGTCGTCCGGGGCATGCCGGCCGTCGACACCGGGAGGCCGATCGTCGCCCCCGTCGGGCCGCAGGTGCTCGGCCGGCTGTTCAACGTCCTCGGCAAAGAGATCGACGAAAAAGAGCCGGTCAAGCCCCTCGAATATCGCCCGATTCACCGTCCGGCGCCGAAATTCGAAGAACTGTCGACGGCAGACGAAATCCTGGAGACGGGCATCAAGGTCATCGATCTCCTCACGCCGTACGCCAAGGGCGGCAAGATCGGCCTGTTCGGCGGCGCCGGCGTCGGCAAAACGGTGCTCATCCAGGAACTCATCAACAACATCGCCCTTCAGCACGGCGGGTACTCCATGTTCGCCGGCGTCGGCGAGCGCACTCGCGAAGGCAACGACCTGTACCACGAGATGATCGAAGCCGGGGTCATGGACAAGACGGCGATGGTCTTCGGCCAGATGAACGAACCGCCCGGCGCGCGCCTCCGCGTGGCGCTCACGGCGCTCACCATGGCCGAATACTTCCGCGACGACGAAGGGCGCGACGTGCTCCTTTTCATCGACAACATCTTCCGCTTCACCCAGGCCGGTTCGGAAGTGAGCGCGCTCCTCGGGCGCATGCCTTCCGCCGTCGGTTACCAGCCCACCTTGGCCACGGAGATGGGACAGCTCCAGGAGCGCATCGTCTCCACGAAGAAGGGGTCCATCACCTCCATCCAGGCGATCTACGTCCCGGCCGACGACTACACCGATCCGGCGCCGGCGACGACCTTCGCCCACCTCGATGCGACCACCAACCTCGAGCGGCGCATCGCCGAAAAAGGCATTTTCCCCGCCGTCGACCCGCTCGCCTCGACATCGCGCCTGCTCGACCCGAACATCGTCGGCGAGGAGCACTACCAGGTCGCCCGCGGCGTGCAAAGGATTTTGCAGCGGTATAAGGAGCTTCAGGACATCATCGCCATCCTCGGCATGGATGAACTTTCCGACGAAGACAAGCTCATCGTTCACCGCGCCCGGCGCATCGAGCGCTTCCTCTCCCAACCGATGTTCGTCGCCGAGCAGTTCACCGGCCTCAAAGGAAAGTACGTGCCGGTCAAAGAGACGGTCCGGAGCTTCAAAGAAATCCTCGAAGGCAAATACGACGACCTCCCCGAGCAGGCCTTCTACATGGTCGGCACGATCGACGAAGCGGTCGAAAAAGCGAAGACGCTCGTCGAAAGCGTGGAGACGCGGTAGGCGGGGAGAAAGGGGGAAACCATGGACGCCTTTCGCCTCGAAATCGTCACCCCGGATCGCAAAGTGTTTGCCGACGACGTCGTCTTTTTGGCCGTGCGCGGCGTCGAGGGCGATCTCGGCATCGCCGCCCACCACGTGCCGTTCGTCACCCGGCTGGACATCGCTCCGGCGAGGATCACCTTCCCCGACGGGCGAGTCAAGCGCGTCGCGGTGAGCGGCGGTTTTCTCGAAGTACGCGGAGACGGGGTGACCATCCTCGCCGACGCCGCCGAACTGCCGGAAGAGATCGATCTCGACCGGGCGCTTCGGGCCAAGGAGCGCGCCGAACGGGATCTGGAGAAAGCCCGGGACCTGGAGTTCAAGAAAGCTGAGCTCGCCTTGCGCCGGGCGCTCGTCCGCCTGGACGTCGGCGAAGACCGCCGTTCGTCATGAAGGCCGCTTGCCGTCAAGACAAACGTATACCCTCCGCCGCCGCCAGGCGGCTTTTTGCATATTCGACACCGCCAAACGGCTATGATATAATGCCTCTGGCTGACATCGTTTTGACAAAAGCGCGTTGAAAGGAGGTAGATTGTGAATGCCGTCACTTTATTGGTACAATTACCTCGTCGTCGTCCTGTTCATCGCCCTCGGCATCGGCCTGCCGATCGTCGCGTTCGCTCTCAGCCGCCTGCTGCGGCCAAAGCACGCCTACGCCGAAAAGACGACCACGTATGAAAGCGGGGCCGAACCGATCGGCACGAGCTGGGTGCGGTTTAAAGTCAAATATTATTTGTACGCCCTGTTGTTCCTCGTCTTCGATGTCGAGACGCTCTTTCTGTACCCGTGGGCGGTCGCTTTCGACCGCGTCGGGACGTTCGCCCTCCTGGAAATGGTCATCTTTCTCGCCATCTTGGCCTTTGGCCTGTTTTACGCCTGGCGAAAGGACGTGCTGGAATGGAAATGAACCTCGATCTCGGCTTGGAAGCGGTCGATCGCATCACCGAAGAACAGCTGAAAAAGAACGTCCTGTTCACCACCTTGGAGGACGTTCTGGCGTGGGCCCGGTCCAACTCCACCTGGCCGCTCACCTTCGGCCTCGCCTGCTGCGCCATCGAGATGATGGCCACCAGCGGTTCGCATTTTGACGCCGACCGTTTCGGCATTTTCTTTCGCAACTCCCCGCGGCAGGCGGACGTGATGATCGTCTCCGGGACGGTGACCAAAAAAATGGCGCCGCTTCTTCGGCGGTTGTACGACCAGATGGCCGAGCCGCGCTGGGTGATCGCCATGGGCAGCTGCGCCACGGCCGGCGGACCGTACGTCCGCTCGTACAGCGTGGTCAAGGGCGTCGACCAGATCGTTCCCGTCGACGTCTACATCCCCGGTTGTCCGCCAAGTCCGGTGGCCTTGATCTACGGGTTTCAAAAGCTCAGAGCGAAGATCCGCTACGAGGCGCGGGCGCGGAAGCGGGTGATGGCCCATGGCGGATGAACAGTTCATGACCCGTTTGGTCGCCGCACTTCGGCAGGCTTTCGGGGAGACGGTCGTGCTGGAGGCGCAGGTGAATCCATCCATGTACGGCGCACCGCTTCTTTATGTACAGACGGAACGGATCGCCGACGTCGCCCGCTACTTGCGGGACGAACCGTCACTGCGCCTGGATTTTCTGAACGACCTGCACGGCATCGACTTTCCGGACCGCATGGAAGTGTTTTACTTCCTGCAATCCCATCAACACGGGCACTTCGTCGCGCTCAAAGTGCGCGTCGATCGGGAAAATCCGCACGTGCCGACGATCACCGGCATCTATCCGGCGGCAGACTGGCAGGAGCGAGAAACGTACGACCACTTCGGCATCATCTTCGACGGCCATCCGAACTTGAGGCGCATCCTCCTTCCCGACGACTGGGTCGGACATCCCCTGCGCAAAGATTATGTTCCGCACGATGAGGGGGTGTGACGATGATCCGCACCGAAGAACTCGTCTTAAACGTCGGGCCGCAGCATCCGAGCACGCACGGCGTCTTTCGCCTCTTGGTCAAGATCGACGGCGAAACGATCGTCGAAGCGACGCCGATCATCGGTTACCTGCACCGCGGCACGGAAAAGCTGGCCGAAGACCTGACCTATACGCAGATCATCCCCTACACCGATCGGATGGATTATCTCTCGGCGATGATCGGCAATTATTCCCTCGTCCATGCCGTGGAAACGCTGATGGGCCTCGAAATTCCGGAGCGCGCGGAATACCTCCGGGTCATCGTCATGGAGCTGAACCGCATCGCTTCTCATCTCGTCTGGTTCGGCACGTATCTATTGGACCTCGGAGCACTGACGCCGTTTTTGTACGCCTTCCGCGAACGAGAGAAGATCCTGCAGCTGTTCGCCGAGATCTCCGGCGCGCGGCTCACCTACAGCTACATGCGCGTCGGCGGCGTCAAGTGGGATGTCCCCGACGACGGCTGGATCGGACGCGTCGAGCGCTTTGTCGACGAATTTCAGCGGGCGCTGGAGGAATTTCACACATTCGTCACGGGCAATGAAATCGTGCAGGCGCGCCTCAAAGGCGTCGGCCGATACGACCGGGAAACGGCCGTGGCCTACGGGCTGACCGGCGTGAACTTGCGTTCGACCGGCGTCCCGTACGATGTGCGCAAGGCCAAGCCGTACTCGATCTACGACCGCTTCGACTTCGAAGTGCCGGTGCGCACGGAAGGCGATCTCTGGGCGCGGTATCTGCTCCGGATGGAGGAAATGGAACAGTCGCGACGCATCGTCAAGCAAGCCGTCAAGCAGTTCCCCTCCGGCGGCGAGATCATGGCCCGGCTTCCGAAGCTCATCCGCCCGCCGGCCGGGGAAGTCTACGTGTCGGTGGAGATGCCCCGAGGCGAGCAAGGCGTCTATGTCTACAGCGAGGGCAAGCCCCACCCGTATCGGCTGCACTTCCGCCGGGCGTCGTTCATCAACCTGCAGATCCTGCCCAAGCTCCTCGTCGGGGAAAACATCGCCAACATGGTGGCCATCTTGGGCTCGATCGACATCGTCCTGGGGGAGGTGGACGCCTGATGAAAGTCATCCTCGAGGTGATCATTTTCACAATTCTCGTCCTCGGCTATGCGCCCTTCGCCATCTACGTCCATCGCAAGCTGCTCGGGTGGATGCAGGGTCGCGTCGGCCCGAACCGCGCCGGTCCTTACGGCCTCCTCCAGACGATCGCCGATACGCTCAAAGTCCTGCAAAAAGAGGAAATCATTCCGGCGAATGCCGATACGGCGCTCTTCCGCATCGCGCCGATCATCGCGTTTGCTCCGGCGTTCATCGTCTTCGCCGTGATCCCGTTTGCGCCGTCTTTGACCTTTGCCGATCTCGGCGTCGGGCTCCTCTTTTACGTGGCCGTCGCTTCGATCTCCACCATCGGCGTCATCGCCGGGGGCTACGCTTCGAACAACAAGTGGTCGCTCATCGGCGCGATGCGCGCCGCGGCGCAGATGATCAGCTATGAAATCCCGCTCGTCTTGGCCGCCCTCGGGGTCGTGCTCCTCGCCGGCAGTCTCAACTTGAACACGATCGTCGAAGCGCAGTCGCGTTCCGTGTGGTTCGTCATCCCGCAGATCCTCGGCTTCGTCATTTTTCTCATCGCCGCCATCGCCGAGCTCAACCGCACACCGTTCGACCTCACGGAAGCGGAATCGGAACTCGTCGCCGGCTATCAGACGGAATACAGCGGCGTCCGTTTTGCGTTCTTCATGCTGGCCGAATACGTCTACCTTTTGGCCATGGGCGGGTTGATCGCCACGCTCTACTTCGGCGGCTGGCTGCCGCCGCACCCGGCGCTCGCCTTCATCCCGGGTATCGTCTGGTTCCTGCTGAAGGCGCTGATTTTCGCCTTCCTGCCGTTTTGGCTGCAGGCGACGTTTCCCCGCGCCCGGGTGGATCAGCTCATGACGTTCGCCTGGAAATGGCTCATCCCCCTGGCGATGGTGAACCTCGTCCTGACCGCGATGGCCAAGGCGTGGATATGAATTTTTCGAACCGCTTTGTGCAAAAAAGCACAAAGACGCTCAGAGTGTACAGCAGAGCACAATAAGGAGGTGGAAGCCGAATGGCCACCGGACTCCTGAAAGGGCTCGGCGTGACCTTCAAGGAGATGCTGAAGCCGAAGGTGACGACCAAGTACCCGGACGAACCGTATCCGTTTCCGAATCGCCTGCGGGGCATCCAAAAGCTGTACGTGGACAAGTGCATCGTCTGTAACCAGTGCGTGAACATCTGCCCGACGCAGTGCATCACGCTCAAGGGAAAACCGCACCCGGATCCGGAAAAAAAGGGCAGAAAGGTCCTGGAGTCGTTCGAGATCAACTTTGAAATCTGCATTTTGTGTGATCTTTGCACGGAAGTGTGTCCGACGGAAGCGATCGTCATGACCTCCAACGTCGAACTGGCCGCCTACAGCCGCGACGAGCTGTACAAAGACATGCAGTGGCTCGACGAGAACGACACGAACGTGCGGGAGGTGAACCATCCATGAGCGGCGGCACGCTCGCCTTTTTCATCCTCGCCGCGTTCGGACTGGGCGGGGTGACGACGATGCTCACCGCGCGGCGCGTCATCCATATGGTGCTCGCGTTGTCGCTCTCGTTCTTGGCCATCGCCGGGCTGTACGTCCTCCTCGGCGCCGATTTCCTCGGCGTGGTGCAGATCATCGTCTACACCGGGGCGATCACCATCCTGGCCGTGTTCGGCATCATGCTCACGCCGCACGGCGGGCTGGAGACCGAGCCGAAGAGCGCACCTCGCCAAGGACGTCGGATGCCGCTCGTCGCTTTTCTCCTCGCCGCCGGATTGTTCGCCGTGCTCTTCTGGGCCGTTGCGGGAACGCGCTTTGCGCGTTCGCCGTTTGCCTCCGACGAACCGGTCGACGCGGCGGCGATCGGCGGACTGCTCCTCTCCAGCCGCTATCTCCTGCCTTTTGAAGTGATCTCCGTGGTGCTGCTCGTCGCCTTGATCGGCGCCATCGTGCTGGCGAAAGACGATGCGTCGGACACGGCGGGAAGCGTGCAAGCGGAGGAACACGCCGGAACCTCGCCGGCGGAGCCGCCGACGGTGCGGGCGGACAACGCGGAGGCGCATCGCGCCGATCGAACGGCGGCTTCCGCACGGGATACCGGCGAATCCGGGCAGCATGTCGAAAAAGAAGCGCAGTTGGTCGGCGCCGTCAGGGAGGCGAATCGGGAATGACGCCGAGCGAGCTTATGCAATACCTGCTCTTTTCGGCCATGCTCTTCGTCCTCGGCCTGTTCGGCGCCCTCACCCGGCGCAATACGGTGATCGTCCTCTTGTCGATCGAGCTTATGCTCAACGCGGCGAACATCAATCTCGTCGCTTTGAGCCGCTTTTTACCGGGCGGTGCCGAGAATGCCCGCCTGCCGCATCCGTCGCTGGCCGGCGACTTCAGCGCGACGCTCGGCCAGACGGTGGCGCTCTTTACCATCGCCGTCGCCGCGGCCGAGGTCGCCGTCGGACTCGCCGCGCTGATCGCCTTTTATCGCTTGAAGGCGTCGCCGAACGTCGATGAGATGGACTCGCTGAAGCGATAGAAGGAGGTGCGCATCTTTTGACGAACGCCATCGCTTCGTGGCTCCCTTGGGCCGTCGTCTTGCCGCCGCTCGTCTCTTTCCTCCTGCTTACCGCGCTCGGTTCGAAAATCCGAAAGGCGGCCGGGTGGATCGGCTCGCTGGCCACGCTGATCAGCCTGATCTTCGCCTTCCGGGCGCTTACGGCCGTCTCCGGCGGCGCGACGCTCGTCGCCGACCCGCTTTTGCTCCTTTCCTACGGCGATGTGGAGGTCGCCTTCGGTGCCGACGTCTCGCCGCTTTCGGCCATCATGCTCGTCGTCGTCGCCGGGGTGAGCTTTCTTGTCCACGTTTATTCGATCGGCTACATGGCGAAAGATCCGCGCATCGCGGTCTATTTCCAGTACTTGAGCCTGTTTACGCTCGCGATGCTGGGCCTCGTCGTCTCCACCAACTGGGTCGAGCTGTACGTGTTCTGGGAGCTCGTCGGCGCGGCATCGTTCCTGCTCATCGGCTTTGATTACATGCGCCCGGCGGCCCGGGCGGCGGCCTTCAAGGCCTTCATCGTGACCCGCATCGGCGACATCGGCCTGTTCGCGGCGATGATCCTGGCCTTTGCGCAGACGAAAAGCCTGGCCATCGCCGACACCTTCCAGGCGGTGCAAAGCGGCGCGCTCGCGCCGAACGTCGTGACCGGCCTGGCGCTCCTCATCTTTCTCGCCGCCGTCGGCAAATCCGGCCAGTTCCCGCTCCACGTCTGGTTGCCGGACGCGATGGAAGGCCCGACGCCCGTCTCCGCTCTGATCCACGCCGCGACGATGGTCGCCGCCGGCGTCTACCTCGTCGCGTTCACGTATCCGATCTTCGCCCAAAGCCCGTCGGCGCAATTCGTCGTCGCGACGATCGGGGCGTTCACGGCGATCTTCGCCGCGACGATGGCCCTCGTACAGACCGACATCAAGCGGGTGTTGGCCTATTCGACGGTGAG
Source organism: Hydrogenibacillus sp. (assembly GCA_014896255.1). Lineage (GTDB taxonomy): Bacteria > Bacillota > Bacilli > Thermicanales > DSM-22653 > Hydrogenibacillus. The sequence goes on along the minus strand of JADBKT010000033.1, from coordinate 87,252 downwards.
CCAGCTCGGCTACATGATGCTCGCCCTCGGCGCCGGAAGCGTCGGCGCGGCGATATTCCACCTGACGACGCACGCCTTTTTCAAAGCGCTCCTCTTTCTCGCCGCCGGCGCGGTGATCCATGCGGTGGGGACGAACGACATCACCGTCATGGGCGGGCTGGCGAAAAAGATGCCGGTGACGGCCGCGTGGTTCGTCATCGCCGCCGCGGCGCTCGTCGGATTGCCGCCGCTTGCCGGGTTTTTCTCCAAAGACGCCGTCCTCGCCTCGACCGTGCCGGGCTATCCGGCGCATTTCACGGCGGCCGTGCTCACGGTGTTGTTGACCGCGGCGTATATGGGCCGCGTGCTCTGGCTGGTCTTCTTCGGCGAGGCCCGCGATGCCGGGCGGCATGCGGCGGCGCACGAAGCCCCGCTCGTCATGCGCGCGCCGATGCACGTTCTCGGCGTCTTGGTGCTCGTCGCCGGGGCGTTTACCGCGCCGTGGACGGGACCGATCGGCCGCGTGTTCGGCGCGCTCGGCGAAGTCGCCCATGCGCCCCTGTGGATGGCCGGATTGACGACCGCGCTCGGGCTTTTGGGCCTCGGTTTCAGCTTCCTTTGCGTTCGCGGGGCGATCCCCTGCCCGCTCGGCGATCCGACGCGGGCCGCATATCGCCTGCTCGAGGAGCGCTATTACATCGATTGGTTCTATGAACGCGCCGTCGGCGGCGCCGCGGCGCTCTTCGGCCGGTTTGCCGAGGCCGTCGACCGCCTCGTGATCGACGGTCTTTGGCGCGGGATCGCCGATGCGCTCATCGTCTCCGGCGAGCGCGCGGACGCCGCCGGGGGCGGACAGATTCAACGGTACAACGCCGTGGCGCTCTTTGCGTTGGTCGTCATGCTCGTCGTCTTTGCCCTGTCGATGAAGGGGGTGTAGGGCTTAAGATGCCGGAAGTGTTTCCGCTGCTCGCCGCTTTCGTGCTCACGCCGGTCATCGGCATGCTCGTCGTCGCTTTCGTGCCTTCCCGGGAAGGGGGCTTATTGAAGACGATCGGCTGGGTGATTCCGGCGGTCGCCTTCGTGTTTGCCGCGTATGCCTATGCCCATTTCAACATTCAGAGCGCCGAACCGCAGATGAAGGCGTCTTGGCCGCTCTTCTCGTTCACCTTCCCGCTTTACGACCCGTCGATCAACGCGTTCACCTTTACGGACGTATCGGTGCCTGTCGCCTTGGCCGTCGACGGACTTTCACTTCCGCTCGTCCTGATGACCGCTCTGGTGACGTTCATGTCGGCGCTGGCGGTGCAGAGCGAGACGCGGCGTCTGAAAGCCTTTTTCCTCTTCTTGTTCCTCCTCTCCGTCGGAATGAACGGCGTCTTTCTGGCCCAAAACCTGATCGTCTTCTTCGTGTTTTTTGAACTGACGCTGGTCGCCCTGTACTTTCTCACCGCGATCTTCGGCGGATTCGGCCGGGAGAAAGCGGCGACGGCCTTTTTGGTGATGAACGGACTCGGGTCTTTGGTCATGCTCTTCGTCTTCGTCGTTTTGTTCCAGCTCACGGGGACGTGGGAGATGCGCGGGATCGCCGAAAAGTTGCCGTTGGCCGCGATCGACCCGACGCTTAAACGAACGTTGTTCTGGCTGCTCGTCATCGCCCTCGGCGTGAAACTCCCGATCTTCCCGCTGCACACGTGGATGTTGAAGGTACACCGGGAGGCCCCGCCGGCGGTCGTCATGCTGCACAGCGGCGTACTGCTGAAGATCGGCGCTTACGGGCTGATCCGCTTCGTGCTCGGCTTTTTCCCCGATCTCATGCCGCAGTATGCGCCGGCCTTGGCGCTCCTCGGCCTCGTCAATCTCCTCTACGGGGGCTTTGCGGCCTTCGTTCAGCCGGATCTTAGACGCGTGTTTGCCTACGCCAGCTTAAGCCACATGGGCATCGTCCTCTTCGGGGTTGCCGCGTTGAATACGTACGGGCTGATGGGCGCGGTCTTCCAGATGGTCTCCCACGGGCTCATCTCCGCGCTGCTCTTCCTTTTGCTCGGGATGATCGAGAGGCGTACGGGGACGAGCCGCATCGACGAGCTCGGCGGCCTCGCCCGCGTCATGCCGACGATCGCCGGCATGCTGCTCTTTGCCGCGCTGGCCAACCTCGGCCTGCCGGCGCTCTCCGGCTTTATCGCCGAATTTCAGGCTTTCCTCGGCCTCTTTTTGAGCCCGTCATGGCCCATCGCCGCTTGCGGCCTGGTCGGCCTGGGCATCAGCGCCGCGTATATGCTGCGCGCGGTGCTTCGGACGACGTTCGGGCCGCTCGGCGCGGAACACGCCGAGGTCTCGGACGCACGTCCGCTGGAAGTCGTGCCGATGTTCGTCCTGGCGGCGGCCATCATCCTCATCGGCGTCTATCCCAACGTCTTGGCCGTGCCGCTTCAGGCGACGCTCTACGATGTCCTCGGGCGGATTGGAGGGTAAGACGATGAATGCGATTTGGCTCCCGGAAGTGATCGTCCTTGCCGGCGCCATCGGCACGCTCGCCTTTGGCCTCGCTGCCCGACGCTCGAAGGCGATGTCCGACCTGGCCATGACGCTGGCCCTCATCACCGTCGTCGTCGCGCTGCTTCCCACCGTCGGCCTCATCGGCACGGTCGAGGAAGGGTTCGCCGGCGCGTTTCGCATAGACGGCCTTACGCTCGCATTTCATCTGCTCATCTTGATCGGGACGGGGCTTGTCCTGCTCATCGCGCGCGACGGCCGAAGCGACGGCGTTCCGCCGCAGTACCTGGCGGAGTACGCCGCCCTCCTCCTGTTCGCCGCTCTGGGCGGGATGCTCATCGCCGCCGCCGCCGATCTTCTCCTCCTCTTCCTCGGGTTGGAGCTTCTTTCGATTTCCAGTTACGTGCTCGTCGGGCTCAAAAAGACGCATCTCGGCTCGACAGAGGCGGCGATGAAATACGTCCTCACCGGGGCGACGGCGACAGCGGTGTTCGCCTTCGGCATGAGCTACGCCATCGGGCTCACCGGGACGACGGACGTGTACCAGATCGGCCAGACGATGGCCGACGCCGGCTTCATGGCGCGCTACGGGCGGCTTTTGTTTGTCGCCTTCTTCTTCCTCATCGTCGGCGCTTTTTACAAACTCGCTTCGGTACCGTTCTACATGTGGGCGCCGGACGTCTATCAAGGCGCGCCGACGGCGGTGACCGCGTTTTTGGCCACCGTCTCCAAAGCGTCGGGTATGGCTCTCGTCGTCCGCCTTTTTCTCGGTTCGTTCGCCTGGGTGGCCTGGGAGGCGCAGCCGAACGTGATCAAAAACTTTTGGTCCGAGAGCACGCCGTACATCGCCGCCTTGAGCGCCCTGTCCATGATCGTCGGCAACGTGCTCGCGCTCAAAGCCAGGGACGTCAAGCGGATGTTCGCCTATTCCAGCGTGGCCCATGCCGGGTACCTGATCATTCCGCTGGCCGCCGTGAACCCGATGATGATCGACCAGATCGTCTTTTATCTGCTCGCGTATCTTTTGGCCAACGTCGGCATCTTCGCCGTCATCGACCAGGTCGGCCGCGACCGCGGCAGCTACGACCTTTCCGCGTTCTCCGGGCTGTATCACCGCGCGCCGCTCGTCGCCTGGGCGCTTTTGCTCTTTTTTCTGTCTCTGGCCGGCATCCCGCTCACGATGGGCTTTTTCGGCAAACTGAACATCCTGCTCGGCGCCGTCTGGGGCGGACATTTCGTGTTGGCCGGGCTCCTTGTCGTGACCTCGGTCATTTCATACGTGTACTATTTTGCCGTGCTCAAGCAAGTGTTCATGCGCCCCGGCACGACGGAAAGGCCGCTGGCCTTTTCCTTCGGGACGGCGACGGTCATCGCGTTGGCGGTCCTCGGCACGCTCCTCGGAAGCCTCTTTCCGGGCGAAGTGATGCGAACGATGCAACAGGCATTCGACGCGGTGCAGATGTTCGGCATCTACCAAGGACGACTGTAACTTTCGGTCGTCCTTTTTTTCCGCTATAATGGAAGGCGAGCGGCGGAGAGGTATCGCACGACAGGGGGGCCGTGATGCTTCCGATCGGCGTGGAAAGCGCGCTCGGCATCGGGCTGGCGCTGATCGCCATCACTTTGAGTTACTGGGCGTTGGATGCCATCCATTGGGAAAAAATCTTGCGTCTTCAACCGAAGGCCGCGCAGGCGGTATGGCTCCGTCTGCTTGTGAGCATCGCGCTCGGCGGCGGTGTGGCCGTCTTTTTGATTTATTACGTGCGCTGGGCGCTCGGCCTGACTTTGTTGTTCGATTCTTGACGGGGCATCGAATGAGGGGCATGCGGGCATTCGAACGGCCCCGTCGGTCAACACTATATGAAACATACCCGACAGCGCAGCACAGGAGGGCGGTCGATGGCGTCGCTCATCATCGACGGAGGCGTGCCGCTCAGCGGTACGGTGCGCGTTTCCGGAGCCAAAAATGCTGTACTACCGATCTTAGCCGCTGCACTCTTGTCCGAAGCCGACAACATCATCGAAGACGTACCGGATCTCCAAGACGTCCAGACGATGGTCGACGTGCTCCGCTCGCTCGGAGCGCGCGTCGAACAGTCGGGTGACGCCTACCGGATCGATGCGCGCGGGCCGCTGTTCACCGAGACGCCGTTCGACCTCATCGGCCGGATGCGGGCTTCGGTGCTCGTCATGGGGCCGCTTCTGTCGCGCATGGGGCATGTGCGTATTACGCTTCCCGGCGGATGCGCCATCGGCAGCCGTCCGATCGATCAGCATCTCAAAGGATTTGAAGCGCTCGGCGCGACGATCAAAAGCGAACACGGGTACATTGAAGCGCACGCCAAACGACTCGTCGGGACGACGATCTACCTCGACCTGCCGAGCGTCGGCGCGACGGAGAACATCATGATGGCGGCCGTTTTGGCCCATGGCGAAACGATCATTGAAAACGCCGCCGAAGAACCGGAGATCGTCGATTTGGCCAACTTCCTCAATTCCATGGGGGCCAAGGTGCGCGGCGCGGGGACGGGCACGATCCGCATCGAAGGCGTGCGGGAACTCGGCGGCACGCGCCATGCCGTCATCCCGGACCGCATCGAAGCGGGCACGTACATGGTGGCCATCGCCGCCACCGGCGGTGAAGGATGGATCGAAGGGGTGATCACCGAGCACCTCGTCCCGGTGATCGCCAAACTGCGGGAGATGGGCGTATACATCGCCGAAGAAGGCGACGGGCTGCACGTCGTCGGGAGCCGCCTTCTCAGGCCGGTCGACGTCAAGACGCTTCCGTATCCGGGTTTTCCGACGGATATGCAGCCGCAGTTCATGGCCCTTCTTTCCCGTGTTCCGGGGGCCTCGCTCGTGACGGAAACGATTTTTGAAAACCGTTTCCGGCACGTCGAAGAACTGCGCCGCATGGGCGCGAACATCCGCATCGAAGGGCGGAGCGCCGTCATCGAAGGCGGCGCGCTCACGGGCGCGCGCGTGCGGGCGACCGATCTGCGCGCCGGGGCGGCGCTCGTCATCGCGGGCCTCGCCGCCGAAGGGACGACGATCGTCGACGACGTCTACCATCTGGACCGCGGTTATGCAAATTTGGAAAAGAAGCTCACGGCGCTCGGAGCGCGCGTCAGGCGGGTAGAAGAGGGCGAAGAAGCGGAGGTGGCCCTCACGCGCGGCCTGTATCTGGCGCGCTACAGCGCACCGGAGCGCTCAGAGCGCGTGATTCCGGATAAGCCGACGGGAAACGCGAGCCATCTTGAGCGGATCGACGGCGAGACCGTCGCTTCCGACGTCGAAGACCCGGCGCGCCGATAGGTGCGCCGGGTTCTATTTGCCCGCCTTCGCCCATACAAGTGGGATGAAGGGGGCAGGGCACACGGCGATGGGTGTTCGCAAGCGGGTCATGATTTGGGTCGCCGTCATGTGGGCGACGGCCGCGTTCGTCTTCGGCCATCAGATACACGGACGGCCGGAAAAAGCGCCGGTTGCCGATGCGGGGGCCGTACAGCCGGCGTCCGACGGGCCGCCGATCCCCGGGGATCCGGCGATTCATCCGCCGGGCGGCGCTTTGAATTTCCTCGGCCGCGATGAGCGGACGACGTCGATTCCCGTCTTTCGGACCTCGACGCGGACGGTGGAGACGCCGGACCTTCGGTCGTATCTGATCGGCGTCGTCGCCGGGGAGATGCCGGCCGATTATCCGCTGGAGGCGCTCAAAGCCCAGGCCATCGCGGCGCGGACGTACGTGCTTTGGGCGCGTGATCATTCGGTTCGGGCGCTCCCGGAGGGGGCGTGGGTCGAAGACGGCGAAGGCGATCAAGTGTACGTGGATGAAGCGGCGCTTAGGGCGCGCTGGAAAGCGGCGTTCGATGAGCGCTACGCCCGAATCGCCCGGGCCGTGGACGAGACGGCGGGGATGATCCTCGTATACGACGGGGCGCCGATTCTCTCCACCTTTTTCGCCTTGAGCAACGGACGGACGGAAGACGCGGCGGCGTATTGGTCGAAGCCGGTGGACTATCTCGTCTCCGTCCCCTCGGCGTGGGACGAAGCGGCGCCCGATTTTCGGGCGACGGCCGTCTTCTCTCGGAGCGAGGTCCTCGCGCGGCTCGGCATGAAGGATCCCGGATATGGCCCTGCGGACGCCGCGGCCAGCGGCGCCGCTTTGCCCAAGATCGTCGAGCGCACCCGGGCGGGTTATGTGGCCAAAGTGGCGTTCGGGCCGTCGACCTTTACCGGGCGCTTCGTCCGCGAGCGGTTGGGGTTGCGCTCGGCGAGCTTCGACGTTGAGGACGACGGTCGGACGATCACCTTTATTACGTACGGCCACGGCCACGGCGTCGGCATGAGCCAGTGGGGGGCCAAGGCGATGGCGGAAGCCGGGTACGGCGCGGCCGAGATTTTGGCCCATTATTATCCGGGCACACGCCTTTTGTTCGGCGTGGGAGAAAAAGGTATAAGTCAGGAGGAATTTGTCCATGATGAGACTTGAGGTGATGGATCATGGACAAGGAACGCCTGACCACCGGCGAAACGCCGAAAACCGAAGCGCCGACGCAGACTTCGGACGATGCATCGGACAGCGGGTCAAACGGCGGCGTGCTCCGGACGCTGAACGCGAAGATGAAGGGGCTGATCGCGCAGAAGTGGTTTTTCCCGGCGATCTATCTCGGCGCGGCAGCACTCATCTTAAGCTTCATCTTCTGGTACCAAGGGACGAAGCAGTATTCGTACGACAAGGAGCAAGGGCTGCCGACCGTCGAGACGCGGGAACCGGGGACAACCCTTGTGGTACCAGAAGACGAGAGCGTCACGACGTCCAAGGAAAAGACGCTCATCTGGCCGGTCGCCGAAGCGGCGGGGGCGCGCATCGTCCGCCCGTTCTACGATGACGCGGCGAGCGCCGAGGAAAAGGCCCGCTCGCTCGTCGAGTTCGCCTCGAGCTACTATCCGAATACCGGCGTCGACCTTTCGATCGACGGCAAGACGCCGTTCGACGTCGTCGCCGCCCTTGACGGGACGGTCACCCGGGCGGAAGTCGATCCGGTCGCCGGCGGCGTCGTGTGGGTCGATCACGGCGACGGCATGGTGACGATGTACGAATCGCTCGGGTCGATCAGCGTCCATGAAGGCGACGCGGTGAAGCAAGGCACGTCTCTCGGCGCGGCGGGCACGAGCCCGGTCGGCAAGGATCTCGGCGTGCATCTGCACTTTGAAGTACACAAAGACGGTGAACCGGTCAACCCGACGGCCGTCCTGCCCAGCATGAACTGACACGGCGCAAACGGCATCGAGGGCGGAAGAGGTCAGCGCAAAGTCGTGCGCAATACGCGCACGGCTTTTTGCATATTTTACAGGTTCATATTCGAGCTTGTCAGGGATGTACCCTGGTGAATAACCCCTCCCGCCCATCCATATAATGTACCAATCATCGGATGTCAAAGCAGGGGGGCGAGGCAGTTTGCATGATTACATTAAGGAGCGGGCCGTCCAGATCGGGCAATATCTCGTCGAAAAACGCGAGACCGTCCGCGCCATCGCCAAAGCCTTCGGCGTCTCCAAAAGCACGGTACACAAAGACCTTACGGAACGGCTCCCCGAAATCGACGTGACATTGGCCAAACAGGTGAAGGAAATTTTAGAATACCACAAAGCCATTCGACACTTGCGCGGCGGTGAGGCGACGCGCAACAAATATCGCCGCGAAGGGACGAACGACGCCTGACGCATTATCTCTATCCCCGCTGGCCAGACGCACCCTGCATACGGTATACTATAAGCATATGCGTTCGGAGCATGGGAATCCCTGGGGAGGATCACGCGCGGGATGTTCGGAAAAGACATCGGCATCGACCTGGGGACGGCCAATGTGCTCGTCTTCGAACGGGGCAAAGGCGTCGTCCTCGACGAACCGTCGGTCGTGGCGATCGAGCAGAACAGCGGGGAGGTGCTCGCCGTCGGCGAAGAAGCGCGTCGCATGGTGGGGCGAACGCCGGGCAACATCGTCGCCATCCGTCCGCTCCGAGACGGCGTCATCGCCGATTTTGACGTGACGGAAAAGATGCTCAAGTACTTCCTCGACAAGATCGGCGTCCGCAGTTTTTGGGCCAAGCCGCGGGTCCTCATCTGCGTGCCGTCGAACATCACGACCGTGGAGCAGAAGGCGATCCGCGAAGCGGCCGAGCGCTCCGGCGCCCGCGACGTGTACATCGAGCAGGAACCGAAGGCGGCGGCCATCGGCGCGGGTCTGGACATCTTCCAGCCGAGCGGCAATATGATCATCGACATCGGCGGCGGGACGACGGATGTGGCCGTCCTGTCCTTGGGCGACATCGTCACCGCCGCTTCGATTAAAGTCGCCGGGGACAAGCTCGACATGGCGCTGGTGAACTACATCAAGCGCAAGTATCGGCTGCTCGTCGGGGAGCGGACGTCCGAGGAACTGAAAATTCAGGTGGGGACGGTGTTTCCGGGCGCTCGCGATGTCGGCATGGAAGTGCGCGGCCGGAATATGATGACCGGGCTGCCGCAAACGTTGGAGATCCGTTCGGCGGAAGTCTATGAGGCGCTCGACGAATCGATTCGGGAGATGATCGCCGCCGTTCGGAGCGTTCTGGAGCGCACCCCGCCGGAGCTGTCGGCGGACATCATGGACAAGGGGATCATCTTAACCGGAGGCGGCGCGCTCCTTCACGGCATCGATCGCCGCTTTACGGAAGAGCTCAAAGTGCCCGTCGTCATCGCCGAAGATCCGATGCGCGCCGTGGCGCTCGGGACGGGAAAGATGCTCGAACATCTCGATCGCGTCGCGGGGATCCGTACAGGGCGCGGTCGGCGTTTGAGATAGAGGAGGGTGATTCGTCGCATGCTCCGCGGTTTAAATGCTGCCGCTTCCGGCATGATCGCCGGATGGCGACGCCAGGAAGTGCTGGCCGAAAATCTGTCCAATCTGGAGACCCCCGGGTACAAGGCCGACGAGGCCGTAAGCCGCGCCTTTCCGGAGATGCTCATCGCCCGCCTGCGGGACGACGGCGCTCCGGTACCGTTGGGATCGACGTACAACGGCGTATACATACATGAGACCGTCCCGCGCTTTACGCCGGGTGCCGTCGTCCAGACGGGCCGACCGCTCGATGTGGCCATCTTGGACCACCTCGATCCGGAGGTGCTGCGGGCGACGCTGGGCGCGCCGTCCGCCTCCGCCGTTCCGTTCTTCGCCGTTCAGCCGGCCGGCGGGGGCGGGAATATCGCCTTTACCCGCGACGGGCGGTTTACGCTCGATCCGGACGGGTATCTCGCGACGATGCAGGGTGACCGCGTGCTCGTCTTCGACGAAGACGCCTTCGGTCGGCCGACCGGGGCCCCGCATCCGCTGTCGGTGGATTTCGGCGGCGCGTATTACGCGCTTACGATCGACACGGACGGCCGCGTGCGGCTCACCGACCCTGGTGCGCCGGAATATGCGCTCACCTATCGCTTGGCGACGGCCGTCTTCATGAACCGCCCATACCCGGCGCCGGCCGGGGATCCGACGGCGAACGTGCCGAACGCCTACGATCTGGTGAAGGATGAGGGGAACCGATTGGCTTTCCGCGGCGGCGCACAGCCGGTGTGGATCGGCGTCGACGGCCGTTTCCCGTCGGCGGCGCTCCGGCTGATGCCGGGCGCTTACGAGGCGTCCAACGTCGATACGGCCGAAGCGATGACCCAGGCGCTCGCCGCATATCGATATTACGAAGCGAACCAGCGGGCGCTTCTTACGATCGATCAGACGCTCGCCCGATTGGTGAACGATGTCGGGAAAGTGTGATCGGTTGCCGTTTCACGTGTTTTGACGGGTGTCCAGCATAGATCGAAAGCGGGGATCGAGCTTGGAACGGAGTCTCATTCAGCTCATGCACGGCATCGGCGCGGCCACGACGCGCCTCAACGTCGTCGCGCACAATGTGGCGAACGCCGACACCGTGGGCTACAAATCGCGGGACGCCGCCTTCAGCACCGTGCTGTACGACGAACTTAAGAACCAGCCGGGGGGCGAGACGGCCGGCGGGAACGGCCGCCTCACGCCGGAATACGTGCGCCTCGGTCTCGGCAGCCGCATCTTTGGCACACCGCTCCGCACCGATGTACAGGGAAGCCTCACCGTGACGAACATCCCGACGGACCTCGCGGTGGAAGGGGAAGGCTATTTTCGCCTGCGTCTTCCGGCCACGCCGAACACCGGCCCGTTGATCGTCCTGACCCGGGCCGGAAGCTTCCATCTTTCGCCGGAAGGCGGGGAGCTGCGCCTGGTCGATGCGCACGGCGCCTATGTGCTCGATGAAGGCGACCGACCGATCGCCGTTCCGGCCGATGCGGCAGGCATTGTCGTCCGATCGGACGGCAGCGTCTTCTATCGGACGATGACGGGAACGATCGAAGCGACCGGCCAGCGCCTCGCGCTTTACCGTGTCGTCCGACCGGACGCGCTCAGGTCGATCGGCGACAACGCGTACGCGCTGCCGGCGGGCGGCGGAGCCGCTCAGGGGGCCCCGGCGGCGGGCGGCGGAGCCGTTCCGGCGGCGGTACCCGTGGAAGCCGGCATGCTCGGCACGCCCCGCGCGCGCGTCGTCCAAGGCGCCTTGGAACGCTCCGGCGTCGATCTGGTGCAGGAGATGACCGGCGCGATGCTCGCTCTGCGTCACACCGCCCTGCTTTCGCGGTTGGTCGGCCAAGTCGATCAGATGAGCGGACTCGCCGATGAGGTCGGCGCGCGCGCCCGTTGATGATGGGCATCGGCGAAGGACATCGAGGGAGCGGATGACGGATGACGGACGGTCGATCGAACGGCGGACGGAAACGTTCCGATTCACGCACGCGGAACCTTCCGCGCTTCACGTGGAAGACGTATCTGGCGGTGCTTGTCGTCGTCGCCGCCGTGACGTTCTTCGTCGGCGCGGCGGCCGGCTACGCCGTGCTGGGCAATCAGCCGATCGGCGAAGTATTTTCGCCGAAGACGTGGTGGCACGTGCTGGCCATCGTCTTCGGCTGAACATCCATCCGATGGGTGTCGACGTCCGTTCGTGTCTTACAAGCGATATGGATGGAGTGGAAGCGATGTACACGATTGAAGACATTCAGGCGGTGATCCCCCACCGGCCGCCGTTTCTGTTCGTCGACCGCATCCTCGCCGTCGAGCCGGGCGTGCGCGCGGAAGGGATCAAAAACGTATCGATGAATGAGCCTTATTTCGTCGGTCATTTCCCGCAGTACGCCGTCATGCCCGGCGTGATCATCGTCGAGGCGTTGGCCCAGGTGGGCGCCTTCGCTTTGCTCAGCAAGGACGAATATCGCGGGAAGCTGGCCTTTTTTGCCGGCATCGACGGCGTCCGCTTTCGCCGTCAGGTGCGCCCGGGCGACGTGCTGCACCTTGCCGTCGAGATCGAACGGATGAAAGGTCCGCTCGGGCGAGGGCGCGGCGTGGCCACGGTCGACGGTGAGGCGGTCGCGGAGGGGCTTTTGTCGTTCGCGGTGAAGTAACGCGAAAGAATGAATAATGGAAGCGCAGGTGTTGTTCGTGCAGGTGAGGAAGGCGATCATCCCGGCGGCAGGTCTGGGCACGCGTTTTTTACCCGCGACCAAGGCGATGCCGAAAGAGATGCTGCCGATCGTCGACAAGCCGACGATCCAATACATCATCGAAGAGGCGGTGGCTTCGGGCATCGAGGACATCATCATCGTCACCGGCAAGGGCAAGCGGGCGATCGAAGACCACTTCGACTACTCGCCGGAGCTGGAGCAGAATCTCCGCGCCCAAGGCAAATGGGAGCTGCTCGAAGAGGTGATGCGCCCGACGAACCTCGCGGACATCCACTACATCCGGCAAAAAGAACCGAAAGGTTTGGGACACGCCATCTGGTCGGCGCGCAAATTCGTCGGCGACGAACCGTTTGCCGTCCTGCTCGGCGACGACATCGTCGTCGCGGAAAAGCCGGCCTTAAAGCAGATGATCGAGCAGTATGAGCGTTACCGCGCATCCATCATCGGCGTCAAGCCCGTGCCGAAGCGGGAGGTGTCGCGTTACGGCATCGTCGAGGGGAAGGAACTCGCTCCGCGCTTGTACGCCGTCACCGGCCTGGTGGAAAAGCCGGAGGTGGAAAGGGCGCCGTCGAATCTGGCGATCATGGGACGGTACATCCTCACGCCGCGCATTTTTGAAATCTTGGACGATCTTCCCCCCGGCGCCGGCGGGGAGATCCAGCTCACCGACGCCTTGGCCAAGCTGAACGAATTTGAGGCGATCTACGCCTACGAATTCGAGGGGACGCGCTACGACGTCGGGGAAAAACTCGGCTTCATCGAGACGACGATCGAGTTCGCCCTCATGCGGGACGATCTGCGCGCCGATGTGCTCGCCTATCTGCGTCGGGTGGTGGCCCGGGAGGAGGGGGCCGACGACGGCCGCCATCGGGACGACGCCGCTCAAAAGGGAAGCCGCGAAGGGACGGCGCTCTCGGTCGCAAGCGAAGCGAAGGACGGAACGGCTTAACCCTTCGGCCTTCGTTTGGTTTGAAGACGATAAGCGACTCAAAGCGCCCCTGCCCAAACCGGCAGGGGCGCCTTTGCGCAACGACATCATTTGTGAACGTCATAAAAGGCTTACGGCGTCGTGACCGCGACGACTTGTCCTTCCGGAACCCATTCGACATCGGCACCGAGCGCTTCAGAGATAAAGCGCAGGGGAACGAGGGTGCGTCCCTGTTCGACTGTCGGCGGCACGTCGAGGGTTACGGTTTGCCCGTCCACATTGGCCTTCGGCTCGCCGATTTGTAAAGTTACCGTCTTATCGCCGTTCGAAAGCGTCACTTCACGCGTTTTTTCATTCCAGTCGACGGTCAAGCCGAGTGCCTCGGCGATGGCGCGAATGGGCGCCAGCGTACGCCCGTTTTCAATTTTCGGGGCGACTTCAAAAGTGAGCGGTTGTCCGTTGACATAGACGCGGATGCCGTCTGCCGCTCCGGTCTCTTTGAGCAAGCGGCCGAGCTTCCGATACGCTTCGCGGTCTTTGGGAGCGCTCTGGAGCAGTTGTTCCTGAGCGGATAATGCCGCCATCTTCTTGCCCAGTTTCTCATAAACTTTGACGAGCTCTTTCAGCACTTGGGCCTGTTCTTGAACGGAGCGTTCGGCCAGTTTGAGGATCACCGATTGCGTCAGAAGATCATCGAGGGTTTCATCGTCCAGAGACTTCAGCGTATCTTCGACGTCTTTGCGCTCTTCCGCATCCTTGTTCGAGAAGCGTTCAAGCAAAGCCTGAACCTCTTCGATCGTCATGTCGTGCAGGCGTTGGATCGTCTCTTCCGCCGGCGTGCCCTTGACTTTTTCCAACGCCTTGGCTAGGCCGTTACGGTATTTTTCCAAGGCTTTTTCCGATGCCTTTTGAAGTTTCTCTTGATTTTTATGTTCTTTTTCATGCTCGCTTTCCTTCTTTTGTCGTTTCTGATGATCTTTTTCGTCTTTTTTCTCTTTCTCGTCCTCGTCGTCCTCGTCGTCCCCGTCGTCCTCCTGCTTGGAGGGGGAGACTTGGCCGTCCTCACCGGACGATGGGAGGGAGGGGGATGAAGAATTGGGCGACGTGGCAGCAGTCCCGTCCGTCGAAGAAGCAGCGTGCACCGATCGCAGAGCGGCGCTCGGATAGGCGAGGGCCAAAATGAACGTCAGCGCGATGGCCAGCAGGCGGTAAGCCGTCCGCATACCCTTTCTCCTTTCTTTAAGCGTTTGTGAATAAGATTTGACCCGCGACATGGAGCGCTGCCGGAAAACGAAAACGCGCGAGCTGCCGTGAACTCGCGCGCATGGTTTGAGTTCCTCAGACACGCGTGTGGAATCCGGCAGCTGGCTGGCATGGCCCCGTCGGCGACGCCGCGTTCCGTTTCACGCGCCATCGGTCGCGCCGACGAGACTTTAGCCCCTCTAGCTTTGCGTCCGGCACTTTCGCACCGTTTGCCCTGTGCGGATTCCTGTTTCAATCGCTAGTCTACGGGAAATTGTTTATTTCGACAAGCATTGATTTTGGGCTTCATCTCTTGTCATCTGTCTCAGGATAGTGGCTGCGGGTCGTTCGTTAGTTTTCCGTGTCTAATGATGTTGAATAAATCTTATACGTAAACGGCCCGGGTTGATAGATGCCCGACGGCGGATTAAGAATCATATCCGCGTTGTAATAGATTTTAAGTCGTGAGCGATCAACTGGAAGAGAAGGGTGCCCCGGTTCAAAACAGATGGTAGATCCGCAGTCACGGCTGTTCCCCTTGACGGCATTGAATGTCACGTTTTTTCCGCTGATGCCGCCGTGAACTTCGATATTCGACCCGACTCCATAGAGCGTGATGTCTTGATTCGAGTAAAAATAAGCGTTCATGATCAGTGGCGTGCTGTTGAACAGGTTGTTGTTTTTGACCAATATATTGCCTTCAGCCAGCACGATGGTGAAGTTCTGGTCTTGCATCTTGAATTCCGAGATCTCTGCATTACCGGCCGTGTAAATGGTGCTCCGATTCCAAAGGCTGTTCTGGACGGTCACAGTTCCGTTTGAATAGAGCGTGCCGCGCAGCGTGGCGTTGCTTAAAGTCGAACTTTGCTTGACGTATGTTTTCCGGTCCGGATCGAGCAGCAGCGTCGCAGACTGCGTTTGGTTGTTTTGGCCTTGTAACGTTAGCTGGCCGGCTACGTAAAGATTGCCTTGCTCGATGCGGAGTTCAGCGCCTGCGCCAATCGTGAGGTTGCCTTCGACCAGCACATCACCGACGACAGTGAGTTTCGCGCCGGGGTTTAAAGTCAAGTTGTTGACCCAGTAGCCGCCTGAGCGTTGCTCTCTAGATTTTAACGATTTATCCACCGGTCCATGACAATACTCAAATCCCAGAAACTTGAAACATTCTTTCTCCTGCGCGCTTTCAGGCAGACTGGGCCTTTGATTGTGTTGTCGCACGATGTCAGCAACTTGTATCGGATTTGAAGCGGCGCTCGAACGAGACAATTTGGGGGGCACCACAAATCCTTGTTTGAGATTTTCATCGTTGAGCGCGACACGCATTTCCTGATTGTTGATGTATAGGTTCATGTAATTGACGCCGGATGAAAGGCTTCCTTCCCATGCGGCATAGCCTGCATATTCTCTTCTCGAAGCACCTTTCCAAACGTACTGTGCATTTGGTGACACCGAAAGCGCTCCACCGATCAGACCGTCGCCCTTGATGTAAGCTGCGCCGTTCAACGTCAATTTTCCTTCCGTCACGAGTCCGAAGAGGAACTGTTGGGCCGCGGTCGAGACGAGATATGTGCGTCTGACGGTTCGTTCGTGAGACCCGGCGGTGCCTTTGATGCTGACGGTCACATAGGCGGAATAAGTGTTCTGGCTGGCGTTCTCTTCTTGGATTTCAATCGTCCGGATTTGAGGGGGCGGATCGAGCGTGAAACCGGCATTGGGCGGCGGTTGGATGGCGCCCACGATGGCCGTAAGTTTACTTTCCGCCTGTCCAGGGTCGATGGTTCCCGCGTCGTTCAGCTTTTTTTCAAATTGCGTCTCCCACCACAGCAGTCCGTCTTCGGCTCTGGATTGGGCGCGTAACAATTGGTCGCTGGCGGCGCCGGTGGTGGCCGAAGAGACGGTCCAACCGATCAGCGCCACCCCCGTGACGCTTACAAAGGCCAACAAGATCAGCGCCAGGGGAAGCGCATAAGCATCCTTTGAATAGGCTTTCAAAGGTTTGTGACGAATCATTGCGGGCACCTCGCCTTTCATTGCGGTTTACGGCGCGTTACGGCATGATGGAGATGAGACGGAAAAAATGTTTGGCTTGACGATCCGGCGTTTGACAAATGATGTTCAATTTAACCGAGTTGCCGGAGACATCCATTGAAGTTCCTTCATCGCCACAAAACCGTAGAGGCAGGTTCGTGGAATTTCGCTCAACAACTTGCTGATCGGACGCCTTTCGTTTTGTCTCTTCGATATGCAATACCTTATTCCCGTTTTCATCCCTTATGGTGACCGTCCGGGCAATCACAATGCGTCCTTGATTTGTTTCTTCTTCCTTGATGGCTTCAAATGAGCTTGAATCGTTGAGGGCCTTCAAAGAAGTGGCGTCTTTGACGTAACGTTCGATCAAATGGGACATGGCATCGACTTCTCGGGACATTCGCATGTCCGTGGTGAGCTGAGTATGTGTCCTGCTGACGGCCATGATCACGAAGGTCGAAAACAAAATCAAAAGGGCGCTGAGCACCAGGACGGCGAGCAGCTCGATTAACGTCAACCCTGCATCGACCCGATATGGGGCCATGGAAAAAGACGATGCAGAAGCGCGATTCGCACGCGTGTTCATCGGCTATTGACCTCCGCCGACAAGGGCATCGTAGGTCATCGAGGCTTGGGGTGCTTGGACGTAGATCCAAAGGCGGAAGAGGGAGAGCGAATCGTCTTTTTGGAGTTTGACACACACTTTGTAGCGGTTGAGGATGTCTTCAGGGAGGGTATCGGTTCCCCTGGTCGGAAGGTGCCAAGGTCCGGAATTCGGGATATCGGGCAGACGGTCGGAACAATCTGCCGTCGACGCGCGGTCAAATTCTTCTTGTAAATCCGTGTTCGATGCTTTACGATAAGCGTCTGTGATTGCCGCGGCCACTTGGAGGGCTTCGGATTTTTGTTCGCTGACCGCCTTAACCTGGATCGATCCGATGGTGAGACTGAGGACGATCAGGCCGATGACGGCGATGAGCAGCAGTGCCGCCAGCACTTCTACGAGCGTCATCGCCGTAGTCTCGGCCATCCGTCGCACTATCAAACGTCTCACGCTTGCTCCCCCTCCAAAAGATCTGGGCCAAACGGGCTATCGCCATTCAATGTCACAAAAATTATACCAGAAGTCAGCGAACTTGCGTAGTGACAAGTAGGATGTTTTTCCTATATAATCATATTCACGGATCGACTGATGTCTCGTCAAGATCTCGTTCCGAGCGAGTAAGTTACGACCGCCGTCGGTTTGGATTCGGTTTGAAAAGGGGGGAATGCTGTGGTCATCCCGAGGGCACGCCTTCGTTTGGGCGATCTGCTTCTTGAAAGCGGCGCGATTACCGAAGCGGCGCTCGCCGAAGCACTGGCCGAACAAACACGGACGAAGGAGCGGCTGGGCGACATTCTGATGCGGAAAGGGATGATCACGCCTGAGGCGCTCTATGCCGTTTTGGAGGAACAGCTCGGCATCCCGCATGTTAAGCTGTCCCGGCGGGTGCTCGCGCCGACGCTGTCGAGTCTCATTCCGGTGGCTCTGGCCCGCAAATATCGCGTTATCCCGTACGAGCGGGAAGGAAATGTGCTCAAGCTGGCGATGGTCGATCCGCTAGACTATTACGCGATCGACGACATCGAACTCATTACCGGACTGTCCGTCCGCCCGGCGCTCATCAGCGCGGATGAGTTTGCCACGGCCCTCGCCCGCCTCTATGGGGTGGAGAATGAAGCGATCGAGGAGGAGTCCTCGGGAGACGAAGCGCTTCGCGAGGAAGAAATTTACGATGAATCGTCACCGATTGTCCGCTTCGTCACCCAGACGATCGAGCGTGCCGTCCGCCTTCGGGCGAGCGACATTCACCTCGACCCGAATGCCGAAGGGGCCGCCATCCGGTTGCGTATCGACGGCAAGCTGCGGCGCGAACAGACGATCTCCCGTCGCGTGATGCAAATGGTGACGGCGCGCATCAAGATCGTCTCCAATCTGAACATCGCCGAGCGCCGCCGGCCGCAGGACGGGCGTTTCCGCCTTGTCGTCGATGGAAGAGACATCGATATACGTGTGTCTGTTCTGCCCACCTTGCACGGGGAAAAAATCGTGTTGCGTCTACTCGACCAGACGCGGGGGATCCGCAGCGTGGACGATCTCGATCTTGCGGAAGACAACCGCCGACGGCTCATCGCCGTGGCGGAGCGACCGAACGGCATGGTGCTCATCACCGGCCCGACGGGCAGCGGCAAATCGACGACGCTCTACGCCCTGCTCGACCGGCTCAATCAGGAAGCGCGGAACATCATCACCATCGAAGATCCGGTGGAGTACGAGATCGAGGGTATCAACCGTCAACGCCAATCCGCAGGCGGGCCCACCTTCGCCAGCGGGCTTCGGGCGATCCTGCGCCAAGATCTGAACATCATCATGGTCGGGAAATCCGCGACCTGAGACGGCGGAGATCGCCGTGCGCGCGGCGCTCACCGGACACCTCGTCCTGTCGACGCTGCATACGAACGACGCTGTCGGGGCGGTCGACCGGCTGCGGGATATGGGCATCCCGTCGTATTTGATCGCCGCCGCACTGAACGGCGTCGTGGCCCAGCGGCTCTTGCGGCGGGTTTGTCCCGAATGTCGGGTGCGTCGGGGGCCGACGGAAGATGAAGCGCTTGTGCTGGCCCGTTTCGGGTACGGCGACGTGGATATGCTCCACCGCGGGAGCGGCTGTCCGACGTGCGGTTTTACCGGCTACTACGGTCGCCTCGCCGTCCACGAAGTGTTCGCGCTTGATGCGCGGGCCAAGCGGATGGTCGCCGAGGGGGCCGAGGCGCCGGACGTCCTTCAGTATGCGCGCTCCCGCGGCATGCGCCGGCTGATCGAAGATGCCTTGGAAAAGGTGAAGGCGGGCGAGACGACGTTGGAAGAAGTGCTTTCCGAGATCGGCTTTGACGAGGGGGTCTAGCGATGCCGGCGTTCGTCTATGTAGCCCGCGATCCGCGCGGGCGGCGCATGCGGGGCAAGATCGAGGCGCCGACGCTTCGCGAGGCGGCGGGAAAGCTGCGCGATCAGCGCCTCATCGTGCTCGACGTGCGCGAACAGCGGGTGAGCGCGCTGGACCGGGAGATTTACCTTGCACCGCCGGTGCAGGGGAAGGAATTCGTCTTTTTCACCCGGCAGCTCGCGACGCTCATCCGCGCCGGCGTACCGATCATACGCGCGCTCACCCTGCTGTATGAGCAGACGGCGAACCGCCGTTTTCGCCGCGTCCTTGCCGCGGTCGCGGAGGCGCTGGGAAGCGGGCAGACGTTTGCCACGGCGCTCGGCGAGCATCCGGCCTTTTTCCCGCGCTTTTTCGTCGCCATGGTGCGCGCCGGGGAAGTCTCCGGCCAACTCGATGAGACGCTTCTCGCCGCCGCGGATTTTTATGAGCGCCAGCTTTCGACGCGCGAGGAGATCAAGTCCGCGCTCACCTATCCCGTCATCGTCGCGTCGTCGCCGTCCCGCCGTCCTCTTCATGTTGACGTTTGTCATCCCGCGCTTTACCGCCCTGTACGCGGATCTGTGCCGCTTCCGGCGATCACCGTCTGGACGCTTACGGTAAGCGAGGCGCTCATGCGCTTCTGGTATGCCTGGCTGGGGGTTGGGCTTTTCGTGCTCGCCGGCGCGGCGGCATGGATCCGGACGGAAGAGGGCAAAAGGTTTTTCGATGCCCTGCGCCTCCGCTTGCCGATCTTTGGCCCGCTCGCGCAAAAAGGGGCGATGGCGCTCTTCGCCCGGACGATGGCCACGTTCTATGCCTCGGCCGTGCCGATGATGGAGGCGCTGACGATCGCCGGGGAGGTGGCGCAAAATCGTGCGGTGGCGCATGACCTCGAACAGGCGAAGGCGGCGCTTCGCGACGGGCAGTCGTTTTCCCGCGCGCTTGGGGGGCGAAAGACCGTCCCGCCGATCGTCGTGCAGATGGTCGCCGTCGGCGAGGAGACCGGTTCGCTGGACGACGTGCTCGGAAAGATCTCCGACTTCTACGAGATGGAGGTGCGTCACACGGTGGCGCGGCTGAAGTCGCTCATCGAGCCGCTTCTGATCGCCGGTCTTGCCGCCGTCGTCGGCGTGATCATGCTTTCGATCCTGCTGCCGATGCTCACGCTGTATCAAAATCTCAGATGATCAGGGGGAGGAGAAATGAAGATGTTCGTCGAAATCATGAAGCAAGGTGAAGTTTTGGTCGGCGATCGCCGGAAGGCGGATGCCCGCCGCTTACGCCAGGCGGGGTTTACGCTCGTCGAACTCCTTGCCGTCGTGGTGATCCTCGGCATCATCGCCGCGATCATCGTCCGGGGGATTCATCGACAAGCTTTTGAAAGATCTGACCGAGCGTGACCTCGATGTGAAGTATTGACACGGTCATTGAGGCGAAAAGCGTTCCAAAAAAAACGCAGGGATATTGCTTTACGCCAGTGAATTGAGGAAGTGCATGCAAACCAACAAGGGACGGTATGGGAAACCGGTACAGCGTGATTCAAAATGGAAGTCAGGCAAGTTGTCCGCCGGGCAAGATGAAGATGGAATTTACTCATTACAGGATGCATATTTTTCACGGGAACAACACAGACCAATCCATGGAGCTCATAATCGAACACGATTACTGCAAATTTACAAGTCGCGCACGGCGATCATCCGAAATACACGGTTCCCTTCCACTACGGCGTCATCCGCCCTGCGGACGCTTGAGGAACCTGATCGTCTGTTCTGCGGCGCGCGCCTTTCGCCGAAAGGCTCGGTCCCGGTCATGCGTCAGCTGCGTCCGGAAGAGGGGGTGCCGCGCCTGTCTTTCCACTGGGAGGCCGCCCTTGCTCTGGCTGTTCCCTTCTCTGACGACCACAGGGGCGACTTTCCGCCTGGGAGGAAACGCTTTTGAGCGATTTCTGCTTTATCATCGTCACTCGCCGATCTAAAACGCACATCCAGTCGGTCTGCTGTTTGCGCCGTTTCTTACTGCTAAGTGGGCGGCTTTCAGATAGATCGGGGATCGGCCGCATCCTCCTTCGTGACTCACTGGCGGCGTTTTTGGACGATCTATGCGTTGGCGCGATAACTGGCGCGTGGCTGCGGAAGCGCTCCTGCCGCTCATCCTCATCGCTTCCCTATCCGGGCTCATCGTCGCCGTCGTCCTCATGGCCGCCGGTCGTAAGACGCGGAAGGACGCTATCCCTTTCGGGCCTTACCTCAGTCTGGCCGCCTGGGTGCTGTCGCTCTACGGTCCGGACCTTTATGCCTGGTACTTTTCTATCTGGCGACCGTGATCAGGATGCGGCGACGTCGACACCGCGGTCACGACGGACGAGAGAGAAAGGGGGCTGCTGATGCCTTCATGGGGGGTCTATCCGACGCTCGGTGTGCAGATCATGCCGAACGCGGTCTATATCATCAAACGCCAAAGGCGCGGCGGCCGGACGGGATCACCGGCGCTTTGCGCCAAAGATCATATTCCTTTGCCCGACGGCGTCGTTGTCGCCGATCGCCTCGGTGATCCGCTGCAACTGTTTGACGCCCTCAAAGCATGGCAAACGCAGGGCGGCCCACGTCGCGGGCGCGTCTTCCTCCAGATGCCGCTCGGGCACTACATCCTTCGCGCGGTGACGCTGCCCAAGGTCCGCAGGCGAGAACTTGGAACCTTGATCGCGACGGAACAGCGGCTGGGCAACCTCGTGCCGCTCGCCGACGCGGTGCTGGCCTACGACCTCTTGGATGAGGCGCCGGATCACGTCCGCGCGGCGGTGACGGCGGTCGAGCGGAAAACCGTCGCCGCGTATGTCGATGTCTTCACCGCGCTCGGGTACCGCGTCGCCGGCGTGCGCCATCCGGCGTACGGGTACCTCCGTGCGCTGCAAGTTGCCGGAGCGCCGCTTTCCGACGTGACGCTGCTCATCGTGCGGTCCCGATCCGGGGAGGAGGCCATCCTGTACGATCGCGGGAAGCCGGAGTTCATCCGGACGCTCTCCCGGGAGCCCGATGATGCGGCCGGGGGGGCGATCGATGTGCCGTTCGTCGAGCGCCTCGAGCGTTTCACTCGCACGACGCTGCACGAAGACGGACGGGCCATCGAGCGCATCTGGGTCTGCGATGAAACCGGGACGGCGGAGGCTTTCTTGGCGGAACTCAGAGCAAATTTTCCCGAACAAGCGATCGAGCGGTGGCCGGACCGCCTGAAGGAAGCACCGCTTGGCGACTGGCTGGCCTTCGGCGCGCTGTCTGCCGGGCGCGCCGGTTTTTCCGGGGCGGCGGGGGGCCGGTCGCCGAGAACATCGGTGACCGCGTGAGGGGGTGGGTGCCGTGAGAGGGCTCGACTTTCTCGGCGGCGTGCGCCCCTCGCCGTGGGCGAAATACGCCGCCGTGTGGGCGCTCGTCGCCTGGGCCTTTGCCGCCGTTTTCCTGTGGACCGTATGGGAAATGCGCATGCACGCCGTCCGGGAAGCGCAAACCCTTGCCGACGCGCTGTCTGCCAAGCGCCAGGCGCTCGAAACCGAACTGCAAAGCGCTCAAACCGATCTGGCGCGTGCCGCCGATCGCAGCCGGGCGGTCGAGGCCATCCGGTCGTCGCGGACCAGCGTCGTCCAATTGTTCGACGACATCCGGGCGCGCATGGTGCAAGAAAGCGGCATCGACCGTCTTCAGTACGCTACGGCGGACGGGCTCATCATTACGCTGGAGGTGCGGGATTTGTTGACGGCGGCCGAAGCCATCGACCGGTTGCGCGATCTTCCGCCTTACGCGGCGGAACCGGCGTTTCACCTGATCTCTCGGCAGGTGGACGGCATGTATCGTTTTGAACTGCAGTGGGCGGCCGGGATGGAAGATGCAAAGGCGCAAGAGGCCGGCGACGGGAACCGTGAAGAGTCTCAAATGATGAACGAAACGGGTGGAGCGCCATGATCTTTTCACCGGGTGCGGATCATCGCGCCGAGACCGCTCGCCGGCTTGCCCCGTACGTGCTTCTTCTTCTCTGGGTCGCGCTGGGGGCGGTTTGGGCGCTCGTCGGGTGGAAAGCGGAGCAGGCGCTCGAGGCCGCGAAACAGGAGCGGCGCCGCCTGGAGCAGGAGGTCGTCGCCGTAGGGCAGGCGCTCCGAAAGCTCTCCCAGTCGGTAGAACGGGTCGATCCGGCCCGCGCCGCGTTGGCCCTGCCGGATGCGCCGAAGGATACGGATCTGCTTAGGCTCTGGCATGCGCTGGCCGCCCAAACCGGCGCCACCGTCGAGTCCGTCGATCGCGCGGCGGTGGACGACCTTTCCGGGACGATTCCGGCGGTCGCCGAAGCTTTGCAAAGCAATCGCGTCCGGGCGATGCGCTGGACGCTCGCGCTGTCCGGCAGCGGCCGCCGTGGAATCCTTCTTGAAGGCGGTCGAGGCCCAGGACCGGTTGCTTGTGGTGAGCCGGCTGGAGATGATGGGCGAAGGGACTTCGCTTTTGACGGCGCCGGGCGGAAGGTCGGCGCGAACGTCGACATCATCAGCTTTTCGTATGCGCCTTGATCGGTCGGGCGGAAGGATTCCGATCGAAAGGAGGAGAAACAATGTGGGGAGTGGCCGTGGCGGCGCTGGCCTCCGGGATCGTCGCCGTCGCTTTGCTCCTGCTTGCTTCGCGGCTCGGCTGGCGCCCGCCGGTCGTCGGGGCGTTTGGCCTTGTGCTTTTTTTCGCGGCGCTTGCCGTCGTCGCCGTGCCGACCGGCGCGCGCCTCGTTCTCCTTCCGTTCGCGGCGGCGTTCGTCGGCTCACTCGTTCCCGCCTTTGATCACTGGAACGACGTTCGGGCGGCCAGGGCGCGTCTTGAGGCGCTGCGCTTTCGGCATGAAAGCCTGGATGAGTCGCCCGACGCATCGACCGCGTCGGGCGCGCCGTTCGAAGGAACGGGGCTTTCGTCGTGAGGGAACCGATGCATGTGATAAGCCGTGGGTCGGTCTGCGTGACCCACGGCTTTTTTGTCGCAACGGTATACGGCCAGCAAAAACGGGACGAGCAAGTGGCGCGCGCGGTGTTGGGCTCGCCGCGCATCTTGCGGGGCGCCTGTGGCGGAGGCCGCGGTGAACGACAGGAAGATCAGGCCGATCAGGAAGGCGGCGTTGGCGACCTAAGTGGCTATAGATTTTTGGATGTAATTTTAGTTTTTCGGTATTTTTCTCTTTGGCCGCGAAAAGTAAAATGAAGACACGAATGAAGGCGATTACACAAAGGAGGGACGAAGATGAACCGATCATGGAGGAAATCGCTGACGAGCCTATCTTTTTTCCTTCTGGGTGTTTTTCTTCTTGCCCTGGCGGGTTGCGGCGGAGGAAAGCAAACATCGCCGTCGGAATCTGCACAAACTCAATCCAAGCAAGTCGAATTGACGTTTTGGAACAATTGGACGCAACCCATTCCTGAGCACCAGATCTTGCTCAAGCGCGTAGAGTCGTTTCAAAACGAATATCCGGACATCAAGATTAAAATGGATACCATCCCTCACGATCAGTATAAGATCAAAATAAAAACGCAGGCCGCCGGGAAACAATTGCCGGATATGTTTCAAGTATGGCCTGGGGCGGAATTGGAGCCGCTCGTGAAAGGCGGTGTGGTTGCACCGATCGACGATCTCGTGAACGAATGGAAAGATCAGCTCATCCCGGCGGACCAACTGGCGGATTATGCCATCGACGGCAAACAATACGCCATTCCCGGAGTCGTCGTGTATACGCATTTAATTTATTACGATAAAGATATTCTCTCCAGCGTAGGATATGAAGAGTTTCCCAAGACATATGAGGAATTGAAAGATCTGATCAGGAAGCTTCGGGAGCGCGGCATCACGCCGATTGCTCTGGGCAATAAAGCCAAGTGGGTGCTTCAATCTTGTTACGCCTCGATGATCGGTGACCGGATGACCGGTAGCGATTTTCTCCCGAAGGTCCTGTCGGGTGAAAAGACGTTTACGGATCCCGACTTCATCCGCTCTCTGGAAATCATAAAAGAATTAACCGATCTGAAGGCGTTTAATGAAGACATGAACAGCATTGACAACATCCAGCAGAGGGACTATTTTTACCAAGGCAAAGCGGCGATGTTCATCGAAGGGACTTGGGTGTTCGGCGACGTGATGGAAAAGGCAGGAGACCGAAAGATCGGGCTGGCCGTGTTCCCGACGATCGAGGGAGGAAAAGGGGACCCGCGGAGCATTCCCGGCGTCACCGGGGACGGGATAGCGATCAACAGCAACCTGACACCGGAAAAGAAAGAGGCCGCGTATACATTTTTGAAATACTTCTACCATGAAGACTTGTATAAAGAGCTGTTGGCCGGTGGTGTGCTGGTGCCGGCCCAAGTGAATCCGCCGGAGGATGCCGCGGATTTGTTCAAGAATGAATTGATGCCCCTTGTCTCGAACAGCAAAATTTCCCCGGTGTATGACGCCGTGCTTCCCGCACAGCTGACGGACATCATCAACAATGGCTTGCAGGCGATTACGGTCGGAGGAACTACGCCGCAAGGGCTGGCGGAAGAGATGCAAAATGCCCTGGGCAAGCTGAACAAATGATGGGGGCGAGAATTGTTGCATTTGCTCCACAGACGTCGATGGATTGTTCTGGGCTTGGCCCCGGCGCTGCTCGTCTACCTCCTGTTTGCCGTCTTCCCCATTCTCCAATCCGTGTATCTTTCCTTTATGGATTGGGATGGGTTGACAGCGATGCGCTTCATTGGGCTCGGCAACTATATCGAAGCACTCCAGAACCCCACTTTTTGGAACTCCTTTAAAAACAACCTATACGTTGTTGCGGCCTCCGTCTTCGGGCAGGTGCCGATCGCGTTGGCTTTGGCGCTCCTCTTGAACCGCCGGATCAAGGGAGCCAAGTTTTTCCGGACTGCCGGCTTTTTGCCGGTGGTCATCTCCACGGTGATCGTTTCTTTAACTTGGAGCATGGTCTATAATACCGAATATGGGTTGCTCAATCGCTTTCTCAAAGCCGTCGGTTTGGGTTCCCTGGCCCAAAACTGGCTGGGGGATCCGAAGTGGGCGATGCTTTCGGTCTGTATCACGATTATTTGGCAGTTTATCGGCCTATATTTCATCATTTTCCTGGCGGCTTTGCAGAATGTTCCCCAGGAACTTTATGAGGCGGCCGAGCTGGACGGCGCTTCGGAATGGGTCAAGACGTGGAAGATCACCATACCCATGATCAAAGAAACCCTCCTCGTCTCCGTCATCCTCTGTATCAGCGGGAGCCTTCGCACGTTTGATCTCATCTACGTCATGACGAATGGCGGACCGGCCCGTGCCACCGAAGTGATGGCGATTTATATGTTCAATGAAACCTTCTCCTCGACCCGATACGGGTACGGAAGTGCAGTGTCCGTCCTGATTCTCGCGTTTAGTCTGATGTTGATTTACGTTGCATCCAAGGTGTTTGAAACCAAGACCATCCAGGAGAAAGGGGAAAGGGGAGCGGTTTGAGCACGGCGATTTTCCGAAGAGGATTCATTTACATGGTCTTGATTCTTTACAGCCTTATCAACACGTATCCCCTGTTTTGGATGGTGTTGAATTCGTTCAAGACAGCGAAAGAATTTTCGCTCAATCCGTTTTCTCTTCCAA
Source organism: Hydrogenibacillus sp. (assembly GCA_014896255.1). Taxonomy (GTDB): domain Bacteria; phylum Bacillota; class Bacilli; order Thermicanales; family DSM-22653; genus Hydrogenibacillus. The sequence continues at coordinate 60,397 of JADBKT010000033.1, read as the reverse complement.
CCGTATGGCACTGGGAAAACTATAAAGAGGCCTGGCGCGTCGCCAAGCTGGGCCTCTATTTTTCCAACAGCATTCGCGTTTCGGTTTTGGCGACGGTGCTGACCGTATTGTTGGGCGCATTGGCTTCTTACTTCCTTTCCCGTTTCGAATTCAGAGGGAAAAAATGGGTTTCTGCATTATTTCTTTTCGGGATGCTGATTCCGGTGCACGCCATGTTGGTGCCGATGTTCATTCTCATGCAAAAATTAGGAATCCTGAATACGCTGTGGGCCTTGCTCTTTCCGTACATTGCCTTTAATTTGCCCATTACCATCTTTATCCTCAGCAGTTTCATGGAGGCATTTCCAAGGGACATTGAAGAATCGGCGGTGATGGATGGTTGCGGCGTGTTGCGCATCTTCTGGTCGATCATTCTGCCGATGTCCAGGCCGGCTTTGGCCACGGTAACCATCTTGAATTTCATCAATCACTGGAATGAGTTTGCGTTCGCCCTCGTTTTGATCAATCGGTCCGAGCTGAAGACCGTACCGCTCGGCCTGGCGAATTTTGCCGGAGAATACAGCACCAACTACGTCGTGCAGATGGCCGGGCTGACGATGGCGCTTCTTCCCGTGGTCATCATTTACCTGTTTTTGGAGAAATACCTCGTGAAAGGGATGACGGCGGGCGCGGTGAAGGGATAAGGGTGCGGTGAAGGGATTCGATCGAGGATGGTCCGGACCCGTTTCAAAGACTGGAAGCTCAGCCATAAAACATTGGTCCTCTTCATCGGTTTTGTCTTATTGCCGTCGGTCGTTTTGGGCTCGTATGCCTTATGGAAAATGAATCGCATCCTGACGGTGAAGGCGATCGATGCGACGGACCGCATCCTGAACACGGTGGAGCGCAACGTGAACACCGTGATCCGCGATGTTGAAGACATATCGACGTATGTCATTTTCAGCGACGACTTTCGCGCCCTGATGACCCTGTCGGACGTCGAACCCAACAAGCCGCGGCTTCGTCAGTCGGCGGAACGGATCACGGGGTTCGTTCTCTTTCACCTGCTGTCGAAGGAATATATCAATTCGGTGATGATTGAAGGGACCAACGGAATCACCATGCAGTTTGGAGAACCTGTCCGCGGCGACGAAACGAGGTGGGAAAAAGCGGCCGACCAGGCCGGCGGGGCCATCCGCTGGAGCAATGGGTATGCCTTGACCAGCGACTGGGGCGGCCGGCGACAAGTGATTTCCCTGTTTCGGGTGATCAACGACATCAACGACATCAATCGCCCCATCGGCATGGTCAGGATCCGGCTCAACGAACGGAGTTTTTACCGGCTGATCAATGTCGGCGTCGCGCCGGAAGTGGGTTCCGCCTTTGTCCTGGACCGGGACGGCAACGTGGTGTCCCACCGGGACGTGGGGCTCCTCGGGAAACCGTACCCGGACACCAGGCTGGTGGCGCGCATCCTCGGCGATCCGGCAACATCCGTTTTCCGTTATTCCCAGAATCAAGAGGAATATCTGGTGGTCACCCGGGAAGTGAAGGATACCCCCTGGATCCTCGTGGCGATCGTCAATCAACGTCAGGTGCTGAGAGATTTAATGGGGCTCCGCATATCCATGGGGATTGCCATGGGCCTTCTGATGCTGTTGGGGATCCTGGCGTTTGTGGGTTTTTACTTCTCGATCATCAGGCCCATCCTGGAGCTGACGGAGGAGACCCGGAAGGTCGAGAAGGGGGATTTTAAAGCCCGTGTGCCCGTGCGTTCCGGTGATGAAATCGGGACATTGGGCCTCCGTTTTAACCGGATGGTCGGGGAAATCGAGCGGTTGATCGATACCCAATATCGCCTGGCGATCAACCAGCGGGAATCGGAACTCAAAAGCCTCCAAAATCAAATGAACCCTCATTTTCTCTATAACACCCTGGACATGATTCGCTGGACGGCACGCATGGAGCAGGCGATGGAGACCAGCCATTTGATCGAACTGTTGTCGCGTTTCTTCCGTCTCAGCTTGAGCCAGGGAAAATGGTGGATTCCGCTGGAAAAAGAGGTTCAGCATGTCAAGACCTACCTGGAGCTGCAGAAAAAGCGGCTGGGCGATGCGCTGAAGTATTCCATCTTCATCGATGAGGAGATCAGACAGGCGTTTGTGCTCAAACAAATCATCCAGCCTTTGGCGGAGAACTGCATTGTTCACGGTTTTAAGGAGAAAAGAGAGAACTGCCGTATTCAAGTGCGCATCTATCGAAGCGGCGACGATCGGCTGTGGATCGATGTGATCGACAACGGGACGGGCGTGGACGCGGCGAAGATGAACCGCGCGCTTTGGGACGAAAACGGCGCCGGGTTTGCGCTGCGCAACATTCACGAACGCCTGGCCGCAGCCTTCGGACACGGGTACGGTTTGGAATTTCTTCCTGTTCCCGACGAGGGAACCTGGGTCAGGATTAAACTGCCGGTCCTCTTTTCGGAAGAAGAGGTTCACCATATGATGGCCAGGGTGGGGAACCCAGATGAAGATGATGAAGATTAAGGGATTGATCGTCGATGATGAGCCGGTGATCTGCAAAGGACTGCGCTATACGTTTCCCTGGGATCAGCTGAATATCGAAGTGATCGGGGAAGCGCACGACGGCGCGGAAGCGCTGGATTTCATCCGCGATCATCCGGTGGACCTGGTGATTACGGACATCGTCATGCCGCGTCTGGACGGGTTGGGGCTGGTCAAGATTCTGCACGAAGAAATGCCCTCCGTCCAGGTCGTCATGATCAGCGGCTATGAGGAATTTGCGTACGCGCGCCAGGCGATTCGTTATGGGGTCAAGGATTATTTCACCAAGCCGGTCGATCTGGATGAACTGTTTGAACGGCTGAAAGAGATCGTGAAAGAGCGCGGAACGCAAGGGATTCGGGACAGCGAAAATGGATCAGATGCTGTCCGCTCCGTCAGCCGGAGCCGCTGGCTGGTTGAAAAAGCCAAGCGGTATGTGACCGAGCATTATCATGAGGAGATTAAAGTGCGGGACCTCGCCGAGTTCCTGCAGATTACGCCGAATTATTTCAGCCTCGTTTTTAAACAGGAGACGGGCAAGGGTTTTAACGAATTCCTCAACGAATTTCGCATCGAGAAAGCCAAGCGGTTATTGCGCGATTCGACTTTACGCGTGTTTGAGATCGCCGAAAAGGTGGGCTACCGGGAGTACAAATATTTTGTTCAGGTCTTTAAAAAAGTCACCGGCGTGACGCCGACCGACTTTCGCAATTTGATTTATGCGAATGAATTAAGGAGAAAGGAGCAGAAATGAAAGATGTTGATCGATCAAAACTGGAAGATTCAGTGGTTTGAGCCGGGCGAAGTGCGCGACCTCGACGTGGCCGATCCGGAGTACCCCGACCATTTCTGGATTCCGGCGAAGGTCCCGGGGGATGTGCATTCCACTTTGCTTGAGAAAAAGATCATTGACGACCCTTACGTCGGGCACAACGATCAAAAATGCCGGTGGATCGAGCGGAAGGTCTGGTGGTACCGCACGGAATTCCATTTCCACGATCCGTTGCCAAAAGAAGACCGTCTGGAGCTCGTCTTTGAAGGCCTCGACACCTATGCCACGGTGTATTTGAACGGCGTTGAACTGGGCAGCACGGAAAATATGTTCATCGCCCACACGTTTGATGTGACCCGGGAAATTCGCCCGGGGAGGAATGTCCTGGCCGTCAAGTGTGATCCGATCCATCTTCACGTGCAGGGAAAAAAGATGGACTTATGGGCACCCTTTGCCAAAGAGCGGGTTTGGATCCGCAAGGCGCAAATGAATTTCGGCTGGGATTGGGGCCCCCGGCTGGTCACCGTAGGGATCTGGAAAGAAGTCCGCCTGGAAAAGCGGTCGCTGGCCAAGCTGGAGAGCGTCTTTGCGAAAACGCTGGAAGTGCGTGACGGGATAGCGTTGGTGGAAGTGGAGACTGAGGTCCGGCGATTCGTCAAGGATGTGGAGCTGGACGTCGAAGTCTCCCTTTCCTTCGGCCATGAAACGTTTGTCCAAACAGCCCCTGTTCGCGGCCATAAGGCTTCCGTCGTTTTGGAAGTGACCGATCCGAAGCTGTGGTGGACGCACGATGTGGGGATGCCCCATCTGTATCAGCTGGAAGTGCAATTAAGGAGCGGCGGCCGCACGCTTCAGATTCATCGGGAGGAATTCGGCATCCGCACCCTGGAAGTGCAAAGGCGGGATGATGAAGGAAAGCCGGTTTTTACGTTCGTGCTGAACGGCGTCAAGCTGTTTGCCAAAGGGGCCAACTGGATTCCTGTGGACAGCATGATCGGAGCGGCGCCGGATTCCCGCTACGCGCAGTTGATCCGCCTCGCCCGGGAGGCCCATATGAACATGCTCAGGGTTTGGGGCGGCGGCATTTATGAGAAGGATATTTTCTACCAAGAGTGCAACCGGCAGGGAATCCTCGTATGGCAGGACTTTATGTTCGCCTGTGCCCTGTATCCGGATTTTAACCGGAATTTTATGGAGAACGTCCGTCAGGAGATCGCCGCCGTGGTCAAGCGCCTGCGCAATTATGCCTGTCTTGCGCTATGGTGCGGCAACAACGAAAACGACTGGCTTTGGGAAGCCCTTTCGGCTTCAGGTGAAATCGATACGCCCTTTTACGGGGAAAAAATTTACCATGAGCTCATCCCGGAACTTTTGGAGACCTTGGATCCGACCCGCCTGTACTGGCCCAGTTCTCCTTACGGCGGCAACGACCATAATTCGGCGGAAGAAGGGGACCGCCACAATTGGCAGGTCTGGCACGGCAATGTCGAGCCGCGCCGTTTTGGCGAACCGTTGAAGCAGGACTACAGCGTGGAAGGCGTGTCGTTCAAGAACTACAAGAAGGATCTTTCGACCTTTGTGAGCGAGTTCGGCATGCACGCGTCCGCCAACCGCTACACCTTGGAACGCCGCATTCCGGCGGGGAAATTTTACTGGGGAAGCGACGAACTGGCGTACCGGAACAAGGATTTTCATCATCAGAAGGGCCTCCTTTTGATGCAGGGGTATACCGGGATTCCGACGAATGTGGAAGAATATCTGAACTTTTCCATGCTGACCCAGGCCGAAGGATTGAAATTCGGCGTCGAACATTACCGCAGAAGAAAGCCTTCGTGCAGCGGTGCCCTGATCTGGCAGCTCAACGACTGCTGGCCGGGGACGAGCTGGTCGCTGATTGATTATGACCTGCTGCCCAAGGCATCCTACTATTATGCCAAGAAATTCTTTCAACCGGTGCTGCTGTCCGTCGATCACGAACAAGGGAAGGATTTGACCGTATGGGTCGTCAATGATACCTTAAAGGCGATCGACGATGTGCTTCATGTGGACGTCTGCCGCTTTGATGGCGAACGCGTATTTCAGGCGGAAATTCCCGTCGCGATCGGAGCGAATCGATCGGTCCGGGTGGCGCGTTTTACGGAAGAAGAGATTTTAAGGGGAACGCCGGCCAACCGGGTGGTCGTCCGTCTTTCCTTAAAGGGGGGCGACTGTGAGAATGTCTATTATTTGCGCGATCAGAAGGACCTGGAACTTCCGGAGTGCCGGCTGCACGTGACGGTCGATGCGGATAAGCAGGAAGTGACGGTTTCGACCGATACGCTGGCGCGTTTTGTGAAACTGGAGCTTCCGGCGGAGAAGGTGATCTTTTCGGACAATTATTTCGACCTCTGGCCCGGCCGGTCCAAAACGGTTTCCATCGGCCATCTGGAAGGAAAGCCCGTTCCGTTGTCCGAGCTGAAAGTGTCGGCGATCAACGGAGGACGACGGATATGAAAGCGGCCGTATTGAAAGGCATCGGCCGGATCGAACTGGAGGAGCGGGAGGTTCCGTCTCCTGCTTACGGGGAAGTCGTGATCCGCGTCGAGGCTTGCGGGATTTGCGGCACCGATCAGCATATCTATCATGGGTTGCCGGGTTCGGCTGCGGTCACTCCGCCGAGGGTCCTGGGGCATGAGCTTGCGGGAGAAGTGGTGGAGATCGGAGAAGGGGTAAGCGAACTGTCGATCGGGGATCGGGTCTCCGTGGATCCCAATATTTATTGCGGTCGTTGTCGGTATTGTCGGGACGGGCGTCCACATTTGTGTGAATCATTGCAGGCGGTCGGGGTGACCCGAGACGGCGGAATGGCGGAATATTGCCGGGTTCCGGTCGCCAATTGTCATCGGCTCCCGGATTCGATGAGTTCGATCGAAGGGGCGATGGTCGAACCGCTGGGATGTGTGCTGCATGGGATCCGGAAAATCAACGTTTGGCCGGGGGCTTCCGTTTTGATCATCGGCGGCGGCTTTATCGGCCAGCTGATGCTCCAGGCGGTCAAACTTCACGGCGCATCTCCGGTGATCATCAGTGAACCGGACGAAGCAAAGCATGAACTCGCCCTTCGGCTTGGGGCCGACGTCGTGGTCAATCCGCTTCGAGGCGACGATCTTGAACGGGAGTTGAAGCGGATCGGCGGCGCGGACATCGTCGTGGAGTGCGTCGGGAAAGCGGAGACCATGCAACAGGCCGTTCAATCCGCGCGAAAAGGCGGGCAGATCCTGTTGTTCGGCGTGTCGTCACCGGATACGCGCATTGCGATTTCGCCTTATGAAGTATTCTCCAAAGAGTTCACGATTCGCGGTTCCTTCATCAATCCGCATACGCATGCCGCGGCCATCTCTCTCATCGAGCAGGGGAAAGTCCGGATCAGCCGCTGATCAGCCACACCTTCCGTTTGGGGAAGTTCCGGAAGTCATGCGGAAGTATCCCGAACTGCACGTGATGAAGGGAATCATACGAATTGCCGCGACCTCGAAGACGACGTCTTAAAAGCTTAACGGAAGCGGGGAAGGACCATGTTCGGTGCGATCGAAGCCGGCGGCACCAAATTCGTCGTCGCCGTCGGACACATAAACGGCCCCGACGAGCCGCCCATGATCATCGACCGGGCGGTCATTCCGACGCGGGAGCCGGAAGAGACGCTCGCCGACGTCCTTGATTTTTTCCGCCGGCAGAGCGAAAAGCGGCAGGAAGCGCTTGTCGCCCTGGCGTCGCCTCCTTCGGGCCGCTCGACCTCGATCCGAAAAGCCCGACCTACGGCGCGATCACGACGACGCCGAAGCTCGCATGGCGCGGCTTTCCGCTGAAAAAGCGGCTAAAAGAGACCCTCGGTGTTCCGGTGGCCGTCGACACCGACGTCGCCGGCGCCGCGCTGGCGGAAGCGACCTACGGGGCGGCGGCGGGGGAGCGGGACGTCGTCTACTTTACCGTCGGCACGGGCGTCGGCGTCGGGGTCTTAAGCGGCGGGCGCCTCGTGCACGGCATTCTGCATCCGGAATTCGGGCACCTGCGCGTGCGGCGCTTCCCGGGCGACGACTTTCCCGGCATCTGCCCGTATCACGGCGACTGCCTGGAAGGGCTCTCCTCCGGGCCGGCGATCCGCGCCCGAACGGGTCGTTCCGCGGAAGCGCTCTCCCCGGACGATCCGGCGTGGGCGGCGGTCGCCGATGCGCTGGCGGAGGCGGTGACGGCGGCGGTGCTCCTGCTCGCCCCGGCGAAGGTCGTCCTGGGCGGCGGGGTGATGAAGCAGCGCCACCTCTTCCCGCGCCTCCGTCAGGGCGTTTTGGACAAGCTCGGCGGATACCTCCCGCATCCGCGGATCGTGGAGGGGATCGAGGCGTACATCGTGCCGCCGGGGCTCGGGGACGATGCCGGGATCGTCGGGGCGTTCGAGCTGGCCAGGCGCGCTCGCACCCTGACGTGAGCCCTCAAGGAGTGAATCGGTTCCGGGGCGCGTGCAGGCTGCTGGAAAAGGGGCTGGACGAGGCGTTCGTCGCCGAGGCGACGGAACTTTCGCTCGAGGCGGTGCGGCGGCTTAGGGCCGCGCTCCGAAGCGGGTCGGGCGAGACGCTTCCTCAGAAGGATGCGGACGGGCGGACGGATTAACGCCAGCGCCTCAACGGATCACCTCCCCCGTCCGCGAAGTTCAAAAAAGCGCCGGAGCCTGTCTCCGGCGCTTCTCGTTGGGTATTTACTTCCCGATCGAGCGGTTGTACTGCTGGATCTTTTCCGTGATCTCCTTGGACGCCTGATCCAGCGCCTCTTGGATCGATTTCTTCCCGCCGAGCGCCTCTTCCATGGCGCGCTCGGTGATCTGCCGCGCTTCGGGGAAGACGCCCATCACGGCGCCCTGCGTGGCGCGGTTCAGCTTCGTGGCATGGAGCTGATCGACCGCGGTTTTAAACTGCGGGAACTTTTCCATGTTCTCCTTCACGTTCGGCTCGTCATACGCCTTCTTCGTCACCGGGAAGTAGCCGGTGTTTACGTGCCAGAGCGCCTGCATCTTCGGCGAGACGACGAACTTGATGAACTCCCAGGCGGCGCGCTTTTCTTCTTCCGGCTTGTCCTTGAGCATCCAGAGGCTGGCCCCGCCGACGATCACCCCGCCGTCCTTGGCGTCCGCCGGCCGCGGCAGAAAACCGGTGCCGACCTCGAACTTGTCGCCGACGCCGCTGACAATCCCCCGGAGCGCGGCCGTCGAATCGAGCGTCATCGCCACCTGTCCGCTTCCGAACGCCTGCTGCGTATCGCTCGTCTTCCGGCCGAGGTTGAGCATCGAGCCGTCGTCGATCATGCCCTTCCACCAGGTGAGCGTCTTTACGCCGGCTTCGCCGTTTAGAAGCGACTCCGTGGCCAGGCCGTCGCGGCCGTTCCCGTTATTCACGAGGAGCGCCCCCTGATTGGCGAAAAACTGCTCCATGAACCACCCGTAGATGGCGAAGGAAGCGCCGTGCTTGCCGTTTTTCGTGAGCTTCTTCGCCGCCTCGCGCAGCTCTTCGAACGTCTGCGGCGGCTTCTCCGGATCTAAGCCCGCTTCCCGGAACATGTTCTTGTTATAATAGAGAATCGGGTTGGACGTGTTGAACGGCATCGAGTAAAGCTTCCCGTCGAACGTGTAATAGCCGAGGATGTTCTCTTCAAAATCGCTCGCGTCGAATCCGTCTTTGTCGATCCACGTCTGGATCGGTTCAACGGCGCCGGAGTCGATCATGAAGCGGCTCCCGATCTCGTACACCTGGACGAGCGTCGGGGCGTTTTTCGTTCCGAGGGCCGATTTGAGCTTCGTGAGCTCCTCATCATAACTCCCCTGATAGACGGCTTTCACCTGGATGTCCGAGTGCGTCTTGTTGAACTCTTCGACGAGGGCGTCGACCGCTTTACCGAGCGGGCCGCTCATCGCGTGCCACCAGACGACCTCGATCGGCCGGGAACCGCCGGCATCCTTGGCGTTCGGCGAAGCGTCGGTCGGCGCGCTGCTCTTGGCGGTGTCCCCGGCTCCGGAGTCTTTGCTTCCGCAGGCGGAGAGGAATAGGACAAAAACGATGGCCGTCGCGGCCATCCAAAGCGCGGTCACACGATGTGCGCGCAGGCGCATGTACGCTTTCCTCCCTTTGCAAAAATGAAATCAAACGCGTGCCGTTCCGTTCGCCGTTCCGCGCTTCGAAGCGTCAACCTTTGAGCGCCCCGGCGGTGAGCCCGCCGATCAACGAGCGCAAGCCGAAGATGAGCACCGCCAGGCTCGGCAGAAGCACGATCACGATCCCGGCCAGGACGACGTTCCACTCCGAAAACTCCTGAAACTGCAGCATCCCCACGCCGATCTGCACCGTGCGCATTTTCTCATCGCTGGTGATGATGAGCGGCCAGAGGTACATGTTCCACGTCACGAGGAAAGTGTAGACGCCGAGGGTGGCGATGGCCGGTCGAGCCGTCGGGAGCGCGATCCGCGCGTACGTCCAAAAGTGCGAAGCACCGTCGATCTTCGCCGCGTCGAGCACGTCCTTCGGGATTTGCAAAAACGCCTGGCGCAAAAGAAATACGCCGAACGCGTTCGCCAAAAAGGGCACGATCAGCCCCTGATACGTATCGAGCCACTCCAGGCGGACGACGGTCAAGTAGTTCGGGATGATCGCCACCTCCCAGGGGATCATCATCGTCGACAAATAAACGAAGAAGAGAAGGTTCCGCCCGGGAAAGCGAAGGAAGGCAAAGGCGTAGGCAGCAAGACTCGCGGTGATGAGTTGTCCGACGGTGACGGCCACGGACACGATCGCGCTGTTTTCGACGAAGCGGACGAGCGGCGCGGCTTCAAGGGCCTTGGCGTAATTGGCGAGCGTCGGCCGCTCGGGGATGAGGTGCGGCCGGCCGGAGAGCATCTCCTCCGCCGACATGAGCGACGTCGCCACCGTGTAGAGCAAGGGGAAAAGGACGAACAACGCGAGCACAAAGAGCGAAAGCGCGACGATCAAACCCACCCGATCATTCCGATCCTGCGAGTTGTTCGCCCTCACTGATAATGCACCCGCTTTTCCAGGACGCGGAATTGGGCCAGCGTGAGCACCAGCACGAGGGCGAAGAGCACGAGGGCCATCGCGCTGCCCGTGCCGAAGCGGTAGTCGCGGAACGCCTCCAGATACAAGTTGTAGACGTAGACGTTCGTCGCGTTCATCGGCCCGCCTTGCGTGAGGAGATGGATCTGTCCGAACGCTTGAAGCGCTCCGATCACCGAGACGACGAGCAGGAAAAAGAGGTGCGGCGAGAGGAGCGGGAGCACGATGAAACGGAAAAGGCTCCACAGCCCCGCCCCGTCCAGCCGCGCGCTTTCATACAATTCCTCCGGGATCGCTTCCATCCCGCCGACGAGCACGATGTAGGCGAAGCCGAAGTTCAGCCAGACGGTCATCAGGCTCACCGAAAAGAGCGCCCACTTCGGATCGCTGAGCCAAAAGACCGGTCCGAGCCCGAGGGCGTGGAGCCCCGCGTTCAAAAGGCCCACCGACGGATTGAAGAGGAGCCCCCAGATCACCGCCCCTGTGCCGACGGATACCGCCATCGGAAGCGCATAGACGAACCGTATCCCGGCTTGTCCCCGTCGCACCTGCCGGCTTAAAAAAGCGGCGATGAGCGCCAAAACGATCGTCGTCGGGACGGTGTAGAGGGCAAACAAGCCTGTCGTCTTCAGGCTGCCCAGAAAATACGGGTCGGTCAAGATGCGGATGTAATTGTCCGTCCCGACATACTCGACGACGCGGCCGCGCGGGTCGGTGAGGTGCAGGCTCAAGTAGATCGAAGAAAAGAACGGGTAAAAGAGAAAGACCGTAAAGATGACCAGCGACGGCAACAGAAACAACAGCGCCGTCCACGCCTCCCCCCGCCTGATCGGCAAACGGTGCCGCCCGACGTCCCGCTTTGCCTCCGGCCGCCCCGCTTCCGGCCGCACGGCCTCGCTTGAAAGCAATACGCATCCCCCCTCGCCCGATTGTACCTGAGCCCACAAGGACAAAGGTTAAGGATACGTAAAGATCTCATGAAGGTTTTGTAAAGCATCGTCCAAGCGTCGGCGGCGTGTCGTTTGTGCTATCATGATAGCGGAGGTCAACAGAACGGAGAGATCTCATGGCTGAGCCTCAAGAATGGGTTCGAACGGTCATCGAAGGGTACAACCGCTACGGAGAGATGATCGCTCGGCGATTGCGCGTCGTCTTATTCATTTTTATCGGGGCCTGGGTCGTCGGACTCGGCCTTGCGCCGCATATCTTTCGACTGCTTTTGCCATCGTCGATCGATCTCGTCATTTTCAACTATGCCGACGGCCTTGGCGTGCTCCTCCGCGTCGCCTTTCTCTTTGCCGCCGTGGCCGCCTTTCCGGCCGTTGTCATGGCGCTGATGTTCATTCTGCGCGATATCCGCGACGCGCTTCCGCCCGCGGCGTCCGGCTCGTCGGCGGAGCACGCGCCGGGGAGGGAAGCCGGCGTTCATCCGGTCGAACGCATCAAGCGGACGATGACCCCCGTCGTCATGCGTCGCATCGTGCTAGTCGCCGCGGGCCTGTTCGCCCTCGGCCTGGCGTTCGGGGGGTTCGTGCTCTTTCCGCTCATAATGCGCTTCATCACCCAGCTTTCCGGACAACTCGACATCGTGCCGTTGTTCGGTGCGGTGCAATATTTCAGCTTTCTCGTCGGGCTGGTGCTGCCGGTGGCGCTCTTTTTTGAGCTCCCCTTGGCCATCGTCGGGCTGGTCGCCTTTAAGCTCGTTCCCCTTCAGAAGCTCAAGCGCATTCGAAAGTACGTCTACTTTTTCCTGTATGTGCTCGCTTCGATGATCACACCGCCGGAAGTGCTCACGCACATCATGGCCGCGCTCCCGCTCATCGCGCTGTATGAAGTGGGACTGTTTTTCGCCGGTCGGCTGGCACGGGAATAAAGGACGCTACAGTTCCACCATACGGTCCGCCACGGTCAGCGCGTCCTCCCGGTCGTGGGTGACGATCAAGGCCGTCGTCTGAACGGCCCGAAGGAGCGCCCGGACATCGGCGATCAGTTCGGCCTTCAAGTCCGGATCGAGGTTCGAAAACGGCTCGTCAAGGAGGACGAGCTTCGGCGCGGGAGCCAGCGTCCGGGCGAGGGCCACGCGCTGCTGTTGCCCGCCGGACAGTTCATGCGGGTATCGACCTTCCAGCCCGTCGAGCCTAACGAGTCGGATCATCTCCCGGATCCGCCCGTGCCGCCGGTCTTTCGACCAGCGGAAAAGCCCGAAGCCGATGTTGTCATAGACGGTGAGATGGGGAAAAAGCGCATAGTCCTGGAAGACCATCCCCACCCCGCGGCGCTCCGGCGGGACGACGGCGTTCGGGGCGCTCAAGCGCACGCCGTCGAGCTCGATGGTCCCGCGGGAAGGCCGTTCGAGCCCGGCGATCAGGCGGAGGAGCGTCGTCTTGCCGCGGCCGCTCGCTCCGGTGACGGCGACGATCTCCCCCTGCCGGACGGTCAAGTTGAAGCCGTCGAAGACGGGCGGCGCCGCCTTCCCGGCCGCCGGATAACGAAAAGAAAGGTCGCGGACGGACACATACGCTTCGTCGACGGACTCACCATCGCCGGCCTCCGCGTCGCCGGCTTTCTTCTTCATGGACGGCTGACCTTTGGACGGCCGTTCTTTCGTCTCGAACATGACTTTCACACGGTGCATCCGGTATACCCCTTCATCCGTTCTTTCGCGCTCTGCGCGCACATCCCCCGCGTCCGGCCGTTTACCTCTTCCCGCGCATCATCCAGATCACGGAGAGGGCGCCGACGCCGATGATGATGAGGCTCGGCGCCGCGGCCTGGATGAGCCGCTCGTCGCCGGCGTACAAGAACGCCGTCGTGGCCAGCGTCTCAAAGTCAAAAGGGCGCAACAGGAGCGCCAACGGGAGTTCCTTGGCAAGCTCGATCCAGGCGAGGAGCATCGAGGAGATGAACGCCGGAAGGAGAAGCGGCGCCTCTCCGCGCCAAAAGGCCCGCCACGGCGGCGCGCCGGCCAGCCGCGCGGCGTCAAAATAGCGCCGGCCGAGGCGCTCGCCCGCGGCGCGCATCGTCTCCACGCCCACGGCAAGATAACGGGCGAGATAGGCGTAGAGCAGCATGAGCGGCGTATCGGTGACCATCCACCCGAAAGAAAAAAGCGTTTTCAGCGGCAACAAAAGGCCGAGCACGCCGACGGCCACCACCGCCCCGGGTACGGCGTAGGCGGCGAGCATGACTTCCGGAAACGCGGATGTCACCCGGGTCGGGAAATGCCGCGCGACGGCGGTGACGAGCGTGGCGACGGCGGTGATGCCCGCCGCGCCGAGGACGGAAAGGGCGACGGTGTTCCCAAGCGGCGTCCACAGCGCGTGAACCGTCCCCGCGGCGAGCGCGGCGCGGAAAAAGGCGACGAGCTGCGCGAGGGGGATAAACACCCCGAACACGAGCGGGATGACGTGGACGAGCAGGGCCAAAGCCGCCCGTCCGCCGCGAAGCGCCTGCCGCGAAAGCGGGCGCGGGCGCGGCGTGTAGGGCAACTTTCGCCTGGTGATGAGTCGTTCGAGCATGATCAGGCCGATGAGCCCGATGAGAAAGCAGGCCGCCAGTCGTTCCGCCGCCGGAAGATCGTACAGGCCGAACCACGCCTGAACAATGCCCGTCGACAGCGTCGGGATGCCGAAGTAGGCGGCCAGCCCATAGTCGCCGAGCACCTCGAAGGCGACAAAAAGTCCCCCGGCGACGATCGAGCGGCGGCTCATCGGCACGACGACGCGGAAGAATGTGCGGACGGGCCCGGCGCCGAGCAACCGCGCGCTTTCGATGACCGCCGCGTCCTGGCGGGCGAGGTCGCCCAAGACGATCAAATAGACATACGGATACAAAAAAAGGACGTAGATGAAGACGGCGAGCGCCGGCGGCGGGATATGAAGGTAAGCGGCTTCAGGCGGCAGGCCGATTATCTCGCGCAAAAACGACTGCACCCAGCCGGTGTATCCGAGAAAGTGATTGTAGACGAAGGCGGCGATGTACGGCGGCACGGCGAGCGGCAAGACGAGCGCCCCATGCCACAGGCGTCGCAGGGGGACATCGTACGCCGTCTCCAGCCAGGCGAGCACCGTGCCGAGCGCGGCGGCGGCGAGCGCCGACGTCGCCGAAAGCCAGAGCGAGTTGAATGCGTATTGGGGCAGCCAATGCGTCTGGATGAACGGCCAGTGTTCACCGGCCGGAGCCCAAAGCGCCGAAAGCAAATGGACCGCCGGTGCGGCAAACAGCAAAGTCGCCCCGGCGGCGAGCACGGTCCAGCGGTTCATCCGATTCATCCGTTCATGTTCGTTTGGATCGATGCGTTACTTCCAGCCGACTTCCGTAAAGATTTTCACCGCCTCTTGATTATACCGCCCGAGGTCGGCGAAGTCGAGCGATTGCGCCTTAAAGCGTCCCCACGCTTCCAAATCTTCCGCCCAGCGGGCGTCCGGATTGACCGGGTATTCGAAATTGGCCTTGGAGAGCTTCTCCTGCACCGCGGCGCTCGTGAGGTAGGCGATGAGCTTCTTGGCGTTCTCCGGATGTTTGGCGCCTTTGACCAGCCCGACGCCGCTCACGTTGATGTGCGTGCCGTCTCCGTCCTGGTCGGGGAAGAAGACGCCCATCTTCTCGCCCACTTCGCGCTCCTTCGGATCCTCGGAGGTGAGGAGCAGCCCGACGTAATACGTGTTCACGAGCGCGACGTCGCCGACGCCGGCGGCGATGGCCTTCATCTGGTCGCGGTCGCTCCCTTCCGGCGGGCGGGCGAAGTTGTTCACGATGCCTTGCGCCCAGCTTTTCGCCCACTCGCGGCCGTGCAGGGCGATGAACGAGGCGAGAAGGGACTGGTTGTACAGGCTGGTCGACGAGCGGACGAGCACCTTGCCGCGCCACTTAGGGTCGGTGAGCGCCTCATACGTCGAAAGGTCTTCCGGCTTTATACGATCTTTGGCGTAGACGATGACCCGCGCCCGCGTCGCCAGGCCGACCCAGGCGTTCTCGCGGTCGCGGAGCGCCTCCGGCACGTTTTGGAGGATCGCCTCGTCGGTGATCGGCTGGAGGATGCCGCGCTCTTTCGCCTGGTTCAACACGCCGCCGTCGACGGTGATGAAGAGGTCCGCCTCCGTCGCCTGCCCTTCGCGGGCGATGCGCTCGATGAGCTCTTCCGCTTTGCCTTTCAGCACCTTGACTTCGATCCCGGTCTCTTTGGTAAAATCGGCGAAGAGCGCATCGTCGGCGTCGTAGTGGCGCGCCGTATAGACATTGACGACGGGCGGTTCCTCGGATGCCGCGCCTCCGGTGCCGTTTGTCGTCTGGCCGCCGCAGGCGGACAGCACGATCAGCGCGAGAACGAGGAGTCCGGCGACAGACCGCAACCTTCTGAACATCTCGAAACCCCCTTAGTGTTATCATGTCCTTAACGTGACAGAAGATGGGCATCATCGAAGGTCGACGATAGGCCCCCAAGTGAGATTGAAGATCGTTATCAATTGACATTATAGAAGCGAAGGCCATCGAATACAAGGTGTAAAAAGTACTCTATCGATGCGATTGGGATGGACTGCATGGACAGCCTCGAAATGCTCCGTTATGATTGGGTTATGGCCAAGATGATCGAGGGATGGAAAGCGCTGATCAAGGAGGAGACGGATGGGCAAACGACAGACATCTTTTGCCGCCGGGTTGCTCGGCATCTGGTCGGTCATTTTTGTCATCATCCCCTATTTTCGCGGAATTTTTTTCTATGAGGACATGATTCATGTCGATGTTGTCCTCGGCCTTTGGGCGTTTGTCGGGCTTGCGGGGATGGTCTTTGCGTTCGGATCCGGTCGTTTTCGATCTGCGGGCTCGCCCGCGGGGACGGCGACCGTATGGCAGAACCCGGTCTGGGCCGCCGGCGTAACGGCGGCGCTCATGCTGATCATTCAATATGCCGTTATGGCTCGTTTCGGCATCCGCGCCTCGTACGCCTGGGATCAGGCGTATCGAATGGCGACGGTGCTCATCAGCGCGATCGCCCTCACCGCGCTTTTGGTCGTCGCCGGCAAAAGAGGACGCGCGATCGTCCTCGCCGGCATGGGTTTTTCGCTCGGCTGGACGGCGCTTTTTCCGTTCCTGGCCGTCGTCGGCGTCACCGCTTTTCCCGATGCCGTGCTCGGCGGGCGGCTTTCATCCGTGTATCAATATCCGAATACATACGGAGCGCTCGTCGGCGCCGGCATGCTGATGGCCCTCGCCGCTCTCAGCGAACCGCCTCTTGACCGAAGGGCGGGATGGTGGCGCTTGCCGTCGGCGTGGGCCCTCGTTCCGCTGGCGGTCGGGTTCGTGTTCAGCACGTCCCGGGGCGCGTGGATCTTGTGGCCGATCGCCTGGTGGCTCGTCCTTTGGCTTTTGCCCGCCGCTCGCCAGCTCCGGACGGTCGCGCTGACAGGCTTATTATGGCTCGCCGCCTTGCCGCTCTTGCCGTTTTTTCCGGCGTGGCAGGCAGCGCATTCGTGGTGGGCGCTCTTAGGTCCGGCGGCGGTCGGGATCGTCTATGCCGGGGCGGTCGCGGTCATCGATCGGATCGGGCTGTCGCGCCAAGCGCGCGCCGACGTCCGCGGCGGAGGACGCGCTGCATCGCGCGCCGCCGGCGCTGCGGAAGGGCCGAACGCTTGGCGCGGAACATCGCGGCTCGGTCGTGCCTTCACTCCGCTCGTCGTTCTCCTGATCGCTTTCATCGGGGGGGCGGCGCTTCGGACTTCCGCCGTTCAGGCGTTCTTGCCGAGCGATATCGCCCGTCGACTCGCGGACATCAGCCTCACGACGCGGAATGCCGCTGAACGCTTCAGCTTTTACCGGGACAGTCTTAAGCTCATCCGCGAACATTGGCTTTGGGGCGCCGGAGGAGACGCCTGGCGCGATGTTTTTTTGCACTACATCTCGTATCCGTATTATTCGACGCAGACGCACAGCTTCATCTTTCAGCTGGCGGTGGAGGTCGGGCTGATCGGAGTGGCGCTCTTTACCGTCCTTTTGCTTTGCGCGCTGATCCTCGGGGTGCGCGCCTACCGTTACGGCGACGATGATGATCGCCGGGTGGTCCTGCTTTCGGCAATTCCGGCCTTGTATCTGTTCGCCCACGGGCAGATCGATTTCGACTTTTCCTTCGGGTATGTGCTCATCGTCTTTTTTGCCTGGCTCGCGCTGCTTTCCGCCGCTGGGCTCACTGCGCAAAAGAAGTCTGAGACGCCTGACGCCGGACGTCGAGTCGGCCGCAGAACGGCCGGCACGACCGGAATTGATGCTGTTTGGCGTTCCCCGAAGGGGCGCTATGCGGCGGCTTTGCCTGTGCTCTTAAGCCTGATCGCCCTGTGGCTGGTCGTGTTCGCGGGACGGGAGGCGTATGCGCTCCGTCTTCAGCCGTCCGGTCAAAGTCTGGATGAAGTCGTCCGCAAAATCGATTACAAGGCGCGGGTGCTGGCGCAACATCGCGAGACGCGGCTGATGAAGATCGAGCTGTATCGACAGATTTACGAGCAGACGCACGATGGGCATTATCTCGAGACCGCCCGTCGGGAGGCTGAAGCCGTTCGGGCGATGTCGGCGGATGACCCGCGTGTGCTTCTGTCGCTCGGGCGGTTTTATGCCGCTGTCGGCGACGACGATGCGGCGGATCAGGTGTATGCGCAGGCGGTCGCGACCGCGCCGCTGTTTTTGCCCGCCTATGAGGCGCGCTTCGAATGGTTGGCCTTGCGCGCGCTCCGCGCCGCCGAACAGGGCGATCGTGACGCGCGCGGGGCGCCATCGACGATCGCTGAAGCGAACGCCGCACTTCTGGCGATGCAAGCGCGGATCCAAGCGGAACGAAAGCGCTTGGAAAGCGAGCCGCCGGCTTTACGCTATCCGGAGTTTACGATCACCCCGCTCATGCAGGCCTACGCCGGCATCGTGAAGCTGCTCGACGGTCAGGTCTCGGAAGGGCGAGAGATGCTCGAGCCGAACGTCGGCGGGATCGCCGACCCCGTCGTGCGTTTGGACGCCATGCTGCTTTTGGCGGCCATGTATGATCTTCTCGGCGATTCCGGTGCGCGCGAGGCGAAGCTTGCGGAATCAGAACAGTGGTATACGGAACAAAAAGCGCAAAGCGGAGGGCTTCCGGAGACAGAGCTGCACGCTCGATATGCGACATGGCGCGCGTGGCTTGAGAGCGTGAGGCGAGAATGAACACGGGGCAGCTTTTGGACACCGAACCGCTGATGGGGCTTCGCTTCGTGACGCTGACGCAGCAGGAGCTGGTCAACGCCTTGTCCCACGCCGTCGCTAAGCGGCTGAACGGCGTTGAACGGCTGAACCGTGTCGAATCGGCGCCGTCCGATGAACAGCCGCTGTTCATCGTCACCGCCAACGCGGAGATCGTCATGCGCGCCCGCCGAGATGCCGGCTATCGCCGAATCCTTCATGAAGCGGATGTCATCGTCCCCGACGGCATCGGCGTCGTCCTCGCCGCCCGCCTGCTCGGCCGGCGCATCCCGGAGCGGATCGCCGGAATCGATCTGATGCAGGCGCTCATCGCGCGGGCGGAGGCGGAGGAGTGGCGCGTCTTTTTCCTCGGCGCCCGGCCGGAGGTGCTCCCGCGGGCGATCGCCGGCGTCCAAAAGCGACACCCAAAGCTCATCATCGACGGGCATCATGGGTACTTCGGACCCGAACAAGAAGCGGCGATCTTGCAGCGGATCGCCGCCTTCCGCCCGGCGCTTCTGTTCGTCGGGCTCGGCGTGCCGAAGCAAGAGCAGTGGATCGTCCGCCACCGTGCGCATCTTCCGGCGGTGCTCGCCATGGGCGTCGGCGGCAGCTTCGACGTCCTCGGCGGTGCCGTTCGCCGCGCTCCATTACCTTGGCGGCGACTTGGGCTAGAATGGTTGTGGCGCCTGAAGGAAGAACCGTGGCGCGCCCGGCGGATGGCGGCCCTGCCGCGCTTTGCGTTGCTCGCGGTCGCCGTGCGCCTCGGCCTGGCGCGGGAGGAGCCCGGGCGGCGGAGCCTCTGAGACATGCTTCGGTATGGATCGAGGCGGACGTCCTGGCTCTCGTGCACCGCTCCTTTTAACCGGAAGCGGGGAAAGTAACGGCGCCTGTCAAACAAAACAAAAAAAGCGCCCGATACTCATGGCGCTTTTTTCTTGGGCTCAGTATGACGGAGAATCGGAGGACATCGCCTTCAAAATCGCCTGTCTGCCGTAGAAGATATGCGTCCGCATGAGCGATTCCGCCATTTCCGGATCGTGGGCGGAGAAGGCTTCGACCAGAAGGCGGTGCTGCCGGAGGGAAGTCCGAAGGCCTTCTGCTCCGTAGACTTTAAGCGTTCGATAGACGAAAGGCAAAAATGTGTAACGTTCCCACAGCGCTTCCAGAAAAGCGTTCGCTCCGGCCCGGGCGATGAACCGATGGAATTGCAAGTTGTTCTCCACCAGGCGGCGGATGCCGTCCTCCCAGGACATTTCATCCGAACAGGCCTTCTCCAGGACCTCTTCGGCTTCCGAGATCAGTTCGTCCAGCTCGAGAAGGGCATCGCCCGAAATGAACAGCGCTGCCCGGCGGGCGGCATAGCCTTCGATCAGAAGGCGAAGATCGTAGATGTCATAAATTTCTTTTTGTGTGTATACGCGTACCGTTCCGCCTCGGTTCGTTTGCAGAATGACCAGACCGTCCGCCTCCAGAAGCGTCAACACTTCGCGGATCGGCGTCCGGCTGACGCCGTAGCGGGCGGCGAGCTTTTCTTCGATCAGTCGTTCTCCCGGCAGAAGACGGCCTTCGACGATTTTCCGCCGGAGATCCATGTAGATCATCTGCGCTTTATCGCCGGATTTGAGGCGATGCGCTTGCTCCTGATTCATGAACCTCCTCCGTATCCTCTTCTTTTTCGTGCGCTTGAGCGTTCGCGGCATAGACGAGCCATGCTCCCGCGACCAGCGCGCCGGCGGCCAGAAATCCCCAGGCCCACCCATAACTGCCCGTTCGATCGATGATCGAACCAAAAACGGGGGGAACAAAGACCACCCCCAGTGAACCGACGCTCAGGCTGAGGCCGCTGGCCAGCCCCGCCTGCTCCCTCGGCACGCTTTCCGCCGCCGCCACCATCCACAGGCCGTTGAACCCCACCACGGTCAGCCCGAGCAAGCCGACGACAGCCGCAGTGACGAGATACGGCGTGCTGGCGGGGAGCAGGGCCATCACGGCATTCAAGGCGAACGTCGAGGCGGCGATGAACAACAGGACTCCCCACCGATCGCCTCGAAACACCCGGTCGCTGATGAAGCCCCAGGCGACTCTCCCGACCGAGCCGCCGACTTCGGAGAGAAAGAGCAGCAGACCGGCGGCGTACGACGGATACCCCATGCGCTCTTGTCCATAAAAGACCACGTAGGCGGTCAGGCTCATCTGCGCGCCCGTCAAAGCGAAAGCGGCCAGACTGATGCCCCACAGGGTACGACGGCGGAAAAGCGCGGATACGGCCGACCAGGCGAACGGGGCCTCGTCCGCGCGCTTTCTGCGGCCGTCGGGACGTTTTTCCTCCGGATCCCGCTTTTCCTCCGGATCCCGATAGTGCCATGCGGCGAGCAGTCCTGTGCCCAGCACCGATAAGGCCGCGACCAGAAGCGCCGCCCGCCAGCCGGCACGGAGCGCCAGCGGAAAAAGGATGAGGACGGCCAGAGCCGATCCGGCCGTGACGCCCATCTGCTTCAGGCCCATGGCCGTTCCCCGCCGCTCAAGAGGGAACCAGTAAAGAATGCCCCGGTTGGACGTCGGGTGCATGGCGCCGTATCCCAGCCCGCCGATCGCCGCCAGGGCGACGATCCAGGCATAGCGATTCATGAAGGAGGCGAGGGCAAAACTCGACCCCAGAAGCAGCGTGAGCGCGGCGAGCACCCGCCGGGAGCCGAGGCGATCGGCAAGGTATCCGCTGGGGAGGCTGGTCAGCGACTGCCCCAGGAAAACCGCTGCCGTCAGCGTGCCGACCTGCGCCATGGTCAGGTGCAGATCTTCGGCGATCCTCGGGCCGAGCGGAGCCAGGCTGCGGCCGGCAAAGGCGACCGCAATCTGGGTCAACAAGAGCCACCCCAGCATGCGCCATGACATCCGATGATCGTCTTTCTCTGCCGTGTTCCACATGTCCTAGATAACGCCTTCTTCTTTCAACTGCCGCTGCTCTTCCGGCGAATACCCGAGACGGGTGAGCACTTCCGCCGTGTGGGCGCCCAGTTTCGGCCCGAGCCATCTCGTCTCTCCGGGGGTCAGGCTGAGCTTGGGCACGATACCGGGGATCATCAGCTTCCGGCCGTCGTCCAGCACCGCTTCTTCCAGCATTCCGCGGGCCTGATAATGGGGATCGCGGGCGATGTCGGCGATGCTGTAGATTTTTCCCGCCGGTACTTCCGCCTCCTCCAGCATTTTCAGCACTTCGTTCAGATCGTGCGCTTCCGTCCAGGCGGCGATGGCCGCGTCGATCTCTTCGGCTCGCGGCACACGGCCGCTGTTGGTCGAAAGCGTCGGGTCGTCGGCCAGGTCGTCCCGGCCGATGGCGCGCATGAGGCGCTTGAAGATGCTGTCGGCGTTCCCGCCGATGACGACGTACTGCCCGTCCCGGGTCCGGTACGTATTCGAAGGCGTGATCCCGGGCAGAACGCTTCCCGTGCGCTCCCGAACGTGGCCGTAGAGGGAATACTCCGGCAGCATGCTTTCCATTAGACTGAACACCGCTTCATACAGGGCGACGTCCACGTACTGGCCCTTTCCTTTGTTCACGCGAAGATGATAGAGGGCCGTCAGGGCGCCGATGACGCCGTAGAGGGCGGCGATGGCATCGCCGATGCTGATGCCGACCCGAACCGGCGGGCGGTCGGGGTAGCCGGTGATGTACCGGAGACCGCCCATCGCCTCCCCGATCGAGCCGAACCCCGGACGATTCCGGTACGGGCCGGACTGGCCGTAACCGGAGACGCGGACCATGATCAGGTCGGGGTTGATCGCCGAAAGCGTCTCCCAGCCGAGATTCCACTTCTCCAGCGTGCCGGGCCGGAAGTTTTCGATGACGATGTCCGTATCCTTTACCAGGCGGCGGACGATCTCCTGACCCTTTGCGGATTTCAGATCGACCGTCACCGATTTTTTGTTCCGCGCCTGAACGTACCACCACAAGGAGGTGCCGTTATGCAAAAGTCTCCAGGTGCGAAGAGGATCCCCGCCGTTCGGCGCTTCGATCTTGATTACTTCGGCGCCGAATTCGGCCAGGATGCGCGAGGCGAACGGCCCGGCGATGAGCGTCCCCAGCTCCAGCACCCGCACGCCTTCGAGAGGCAGATGCGCCGTCGATGCGCGTTCCGTCAAGCCGGCTCCTCCTTTCGAGCTGTTCGCTTCCTTATCGGTTGCGTCATCCACGCGGTCGTATCGTTCGCGCCACCGTGCTCATCATTGTGAAAGCAAATCATTGGTATACGTCTGCTGGACGTCCACGTCGGCCTTCCGGACGTCTTCGATCGATATGGAAAGCACTTTTTTCACGGCTTCCGCGCCGCTTTGGTGCATGAAGCCGTCCGGCGAAAACATCGGACGCGCATGCGAAAGCGCTTCGATATACGTCTCCCGGTCGTCGCCGTAGAACTCCGGCGGCATCCGCTCGGCGATCGCCTGCGCGTCGTGTTCCTGCATCCACCTGAGCGTCTTCTGGATGGCGCGGGCCAGGCGTTTCGCCGCTTCGGGGTTCGCCTCGATCCATTCCGCTTTACTGTAGAGGACGGACGCCGGATAGGTATCCGTGCCGAAGATTTCCTGCACGCCTTCCGGGGTGCTCGTATCGGCCAAGATCGTAAGCTCGGGGAATCGCTTTTTGAGCACCGTGTACGCCGGATCGAGCAGCACGGCGGCGTCCACCTGGCCTTTTTCCATCGCCGCGATCGCTGAGGCGGAGAGGCCGATCCCCGTGACGCTGATGTCCGTCTGCGGATTCATGCCTTCTTTGCTCAACAGATAATTGATGAACAGATGTGTGGACGATCCGGGGGCGCTGACGCCGACCACGGCCCCTTTCAGATCGGCGAGGGTCTTGATGTCCTTTTTCGTGCTCGGGGAGACGACGAGGATCATCCCCGGATACTGCAGCATGGTGACGAAGGCCTTTAACTTCTGTCCCTGAGTCGCCAGCTGGATCGTGTGGTCGTAGAAGCCGGAGACGACGTCGACGCTGCCGCCGAGGAGCGCCTCCAGCGCTTTGGAGCCGCCCTGAAAGTCCTGAATGGTCACATCGAGCCCTTCTTCGGCGTAGTAACCGAGCCGTTCGGCCAGCGTCGTCGGCAGGTAGACGAGGGTCGCCTGTCCGCCGACGCCGATCGTCACCGGGATGCGCCGGGCGTCCGCTGCGCTTTGATTTTGTTCTCCCCGATCGGCGGCGGACGGCGTACCGGACGCTCCTTGGGGCCCGGAAGCCGGTCGACCGCAGGCAGAAAGAAGGACGAGACCGAGAATCAGAACCCAGATCCGGATTTTCCGCACATGAAGCGAAGCATGATTGGAACGCATCTCAACTTCCCCCTTTTTGAATTTATAAAAAATGCGACCGAAGGATGCGATCAACTTTCGGCGGCGCGCTCTTCCGGCTTCCAGCGCAAAAGATACCGCTCCACGTGATGCACGGCCTGATCCACAACGAGCACGATGAGCATCAGGACGACCATTCCGGCAAACACGCCGGTCGTGTCGAAGACCCCTTCGGCATGGGCGATGAGATACCCCACGCCCTTTGAAGCGCCCATATATTCGCCGACGACGGCGCCGACGATGGCGAAGCCGATGCTGGTGTGCAGGCTGGAAAAAATCCACGACAGCGCCGAGGGCACAAGGACGTGCCACAGAAGCTGCCGCTCGGTGGCGCCGAGCATGCGGGCGTTGTCGATGACGACCCGGCTGACCTCCCGCACGCCCTGATAGACGTTGAAAAAGACGATGAAAAAGACGAGCGTCACCCCGAGGGCCACTTTGGACCAGATGCCGAGGCCGAACCAGAGCATAAAGATCGGCGCCAGAACGACCCGGGGCATGGAGTTGAACATGTGGATGTACGGTTCCAGGACTTTGGAGACGAACGGCAGGCGTGCCAGAGCGAAGCCGAAGACGATGCCGAGCAGGGCGCCGATGGCGAAGGACAGAAACGTCTCTTCCAGCGTGATCCACAGGTGCGGCCAGATGAACCCGCTCCCGAACCATTGGGCGATGCGCAGGAGGATCGCCGACGGCCGGCTGAAGAAAAAGGGATCCACGGCGCCGGCGCCGACCGCCGCCTCCCACGCGAGGAGGATCGCCAGACCGAGAAGGACCTGCCACAGGCGGACGAAGCCGAGGAGGCTTGCGGCCCAGGACCGACGCCGTCCGGCCGCCCACGCGGGGCGCTCTTCACGCTCGGGCCAGGGATTTGTGGCGCTCATAACTTTTCAGCACCTCCTCCCGCAGGATGGCCCAGATCGAGCGGTACAGCTCGCCGAAGGCCGGTTCGGCGCGGATGTCGATCAGATTTCGCGGCCGGGGGATGTCCACCTTGAAGCGGCCGACGATGCGGCTTCCCGGTCCGGCGGAAAGGACGACGACCTCGTCGGAGAGGGCGATCGCCTCTTCCAGGTCGTGCGTGACGAACAGGACCGTCTTCCGAGATGAAGCCCAGAGCTCCAGCAGCTCGTTTTCCATCATCTGCCGCGTCTGGACGTCCAGGGCGCTGAACGGTTCGTCCATGTGCAGGATGTCCGGGTCGACGATCCAGCTCTGGGCCACCGCCACCCGCTTGCGCATGCCGCCGGACAGCTGATACGGATACCGGTCGGCAAAGGGCTTAAGCCCCACCTTCTCCAGCCAGTAAAGCGCCCGTTCCCGGGCTTCCCGGCGATCGACGCCGCGGAAGATCAGACCGAGCATGGCGTTTTCCAGCACCGTTTTCCATGGCAGAAGGGCGTCCTGCTGAAACATGTACGTCGCCCGCCGGTTCAGCCCCCGGAGCGGTTCGCCGAAAACTTCGACGGTCCCCGCCGACGGCTCCGTAAGCCCGGCGGTCATGTTCAAAATCGTGGACTTGCCGCTTCCGCTGGGTCCGACGATGGAGACGAACGTCCCGGCGGCAACGTCCAGGTCGATGTCTTCCACCGCCGTGTATATGCCGCCGCTCGGCGTCCGGAAGCGCTTGGTGACCCCATTCAGACGGAGGGCCAACCCGGATGCCGGCGCCTGATCCCGATTGCCGACCGAGGCGGGCCTGTCGATCCGTTCGGGATGGGCGGTCGGCCTTACGGTTTGGTCTTCCATGATGTATCCTCCTTTCCATCGTTCAAGAAAGCTCAGGATCGCCGGGCACCCAGGGGCCGGAAGGGACCGGCCTTCATCACCATCCCCTCCAGGCGGTGTCCGACGATCTTTTCCGCCCAGCGGGCCACGTCGATCAGAGCGTCCAGGTCGACGCCGGTGGCGACGCCCATCCGTTCGAACATGTACACCAGATCTTCCGTGGCGATGTTGCCCGTGGCGTTGGGCGCAAACGGACAGCCCCCGAGCCCGCCGACCGAGGCGTCGAACGTCGTGGCCCCGTTTTCCAAAGCGGCGTAGGCGTTGGCGAGGCCGGTGTTGCGGGTGTTATGCAAATGCACACCGATCGGCACGCGCCCCTCCGTCGCTTCGCGGGACCGCCGCACGAGGCGCCCCACCTGGCGGGGATCGGCGATCCCGATCGTATCCGCGAGGACGATTTCGTCGAACCCGACCTCCGCCGCCCGCCGGACCCATTCGACGACCCGCCCTTCGTCCACGGCGCCTTCGAACGGGCAGCCGAAGGCGACGGAGAAGGTGATCGTCACCGGTCGACGTCGATCTCCGCGCCCTCTGACGTCCGCGAGGGCGGCGAGGAAAGCCTGAAAATTGTCTTCGGGGGAGGCCCCCTGATTGGTGCGGTTGAACGATTCCGTCACGCCCAGCGACAGGTGAATCTCGTCGACATCGGCCTGAAGGGCCCGCTCCACGCCCCGACGATTGAGGGCCAATCCGGCGTAGACGATGCCGTCCCGCCGGCGGAGTCCCCGGAAGACCGCATCGGCGTCGGCCATCTGAGGCACGGCTTCCGGGCGAACGAACGACGCCGCTTCGATGAACCGCAGGCCGGCCTCGACCAGGCGATGGATGAGTTCCAGCTTCTGTTCGGTTGAAAGCAGGGTGCGTTCGTTTTGCAGGCCGTCCCGGGGACCCACTTCTTGAATCTTGATCGCCATGGCCGCCGCTCCTTCTTAATCGGCTGTTAAGTTTGTATACAATTGCGGGGTACAAGGTTATTTTTCGCCGCCAAATTCCGGCAAGTTTAAGGCACAAAACAAGCGCGCATTTTGAAATCATTGATGGATTGTATACATCATAGTGGGGCGGAGGCCGAAAGTCAAGAGAATCATATTAGAATTTTTGCGTTTTCGAAGGCTTTCTTTTGTCACTCTCTGACAACTTATGGATCACCCATCAATCAAGTAGATGAAGAGGAGTCCTGAAACTAAAAACAATCCGCCCGGTATCAACATGCGCTTATGCCGCGTGATACCGGGCGGATTACTTCGGACGATCGGGTCAATGCTTCATCCAAATCAATTCTTCAGCCACGCTTCCACCGTGCGCGCCATCGGCGTGGTCGGCCGCCGGATCAGGGCGCTGAGCTTTCGGCCGTCGTCAAAGAGGCTGCCGGCGGCGATCGCCACGTCCCAGCCGGCGATCATCTTGGCGTACGCTTCCGGGATGCCCGAACGGGCGAGGAGAGCCGCGTATTCCTCGGCTTCCATGTTCTGATAGGGGATTTCCTTTCCGACCTGACGGGAGATCTCCCGGGCGAGGTCATCCATCGTCCAGGCTTCATCCCCGGCCAGCTCATAAATCTTCCCGTCATGCCCTTCGGTCGTGAGGACGACGGCGGCGGCTTCCGCATAATCGGCCCGGCCGGCTGATGCGATCCGCCCGTCTCCCGCGCTTCCGACCAACGCGCCGTACTGCACGGCGGCGCGGACCGTGTCTTCATAATTTTCCGTATACCAACCGTTCCGCAAGAGCACGTACGCCAGGCCGGACGCCTGAATGTCTGCCTCGGTCCGGCGATGCTCTTCGGCCAGATTGATCTGCGACGTATCGGCATGGAGCAGGCTGGTGTAGACGAGGAGCTTTACGCCGGCGCGTCGGGCCGCGTCGATGACGTTCCGGTGATGCTGGACGCGCTGGCCGATCTCGCTTGAAGAGATCAGAAGCAGTTTGTCGATGCCGGAAAACGCCCTTTCCAGCGTTTCCGGCCGCGTGTAATCGGCCTCCCGGACGACGACGCCTTGCGCGGCCAGATCCGCCGCCTTGTCCGGATTCCGCACCGCCGCCACGATCTCGTTCGCCGGGATACGCTGCAAAAGGAACGCGATGACCAGACGTCCAAGCTTGCCTGTCGCTCCTGTTACCGCAATCATCGGTCTCACTCCTCTTGTGTTATTCCGATCATCATCCACATTCTGACCGGTTCGTACGCAACCTATTCTATATAATTTATAGCCTCTTTGTCAATTAAAGCACTGATGATGCTCAAGTACGGCAGAAGAAGAGGCATTCTTTCGGCGGTGCCGTCCGCCGGGCCCCTTTACGTCGGCGGCGACTTGGGCTAGAATGGTTGTGGCGTCGGCAAATACGGATACGGAAGAACATGAGCGCTGAGGAGCAGCCAAGGCCATCAAGAAATGGGGAGAATCAGCGGTGCTTTATTATTTTGCGTTCGGTCTCATCGCCTTTGCCGTGACCTTCATCGCCACGCCGCTCGTCCGCCGCCTGGCGTACGCCGTCGGGGCGGTCGATGCGCCGGATAGGCGTAAAGTCCATCGGAGGATCATGCCGCGGCTCGGAGGGCTGGCCATCTTCCTCGGATTTTTGGCCGGGGTGGGGTGGCTTGCGGCCGGTTTCCGGGAGATCGAGGCGGTCTTGATCGGTGCGGCGATCATCGTCTTGACCGGCGTGTTGGATGACCGCTTCGGACTCTCTCCGATCGCCAAGCTGACCGGGCAGATCCTCGCCGCTTCCGTGGTCATCGCCTACGGCATTCGGATGGAATTCATCCATGTCCCCTTTGCGACTGCCGGAGAGACGTTCGAGTTCGGCCTGCTCGCCGTTCCGATCACCTTCTTGTGGATCGTCGGGGTGACGAACGCGGTGAACTTGATCGACGGCCTGGACGGGCTCGCCGCCGGCGTGACGGCAATCGCGGCGGCGACGATGTTCGTCCTCGCCCTGGGGCTGGGGAACGTCCCCGTCGCGATCATGGCCGCGGCCCTCGTCGGCAGCCTCATTGCCTTTTTGTTCTTCAATTTCCACCCGGCGAAGATCTTCATGGGCGATTCCGGATCGCTCTTTTTGGGTTACATGATGGCCGTGCTTGCGCTTCTCGGCTTCAAGCAGGTGGCGCTCACGTCCTTTATCGTGCCGCTGCTCGTGCTCGCCGTGCCGCTTTCGGATACCCTTTTCGCCATCCTCCGCCGGCTTTTGAACGGCCAGTCGATCGCCGCGCCGGATAAGAAGCACCTGCACCATGCGCTCATCGCCGCGGGGCTCACCCACCGCCAGGCGGTGCTCGTGATCTACGGCCTCAGCGCTTTTTCGGCCTGAGCGCGATCGTCTTCTCGCGGTCGACGGTGTGGATCGAGGTGGCCATTCTCTTCCTCGGCGTTCTGATCTTGACGGCCGTCGCGGACTTCCTCGGGCTCGTGCACACGTCCTTTCGACCGCTGAGACGACTGTTCGACCGTAACGTGTTCCCGGAACGGGGCCGCAGCCGGTAAACCTCGAATACCCTGTCGAACGACGAATGGCGCTATCCGCCTTCCCTCCGGCGAAGGCAAGAGCGCCATTCGTGTTTTGCGAGATCATTGCGTGTTTGACGGCTTCTCCGAGGTTTTACGGCTAAATCCGGTACCGCATTGTTCCGATACACTCGTTTAAGAACAGGCACGAACACTTAGGGAGTGATCTGAAACATGCGGCGAACGCGGCTTCAACGCTTCGGACTCACCTTTCTGGCCGTTCTCGTCATCCTCACCGGTTGGCCGGCCGCGTGGGGCGTCGACGGATCTTCGGTCGCCCATGCGGCGACTTCGCCGCCGATCGAACTCATCGGTTTTGGCGATTATGGCCAAGGCCCTGACAAACCGCTTATCTACGGCGATCCGACGCTCACGATCAGCGGACAGGTGGTCGCCCAGGGCATCAACCCCGAAAATATCCGCTTCAAGATCCTGGAATCGAGGGAAGACTACTCGACGGTCAAACCGTCCGTGGACGGCGATCGCTTCACGTTCAGCAACATCCCTCTTGTGCCCGACCGCAATACGATCGTCTTCTATCAAAAAGCGGGCAGCATCGAAACGACGTTGCTGACCTTCTACGTGTACTACAACGACACACCGCTCATCACCAATCTCATGGTCAACGATCAGGCGCTCCCGCCGCTCGGAGGCGGGCAGACGGTCATTCAGATCGTCAATCCGGATCGATTGACGCTCGTCATCAGCGGTCAAGGGAAAAATGTAGATCGCGTGGAGATTAAGAGCGATCAGGTAAACGCGCCGCAGTCGGCCGACGTCGTGAGCGGCGTGTTCAGCGCGCTCCTGCCGGCCAAGGTGGGCAAAAACGTCCTCGAATTCCGCGCCTACAAGGGCAACAAGGAAGTGTACTACATTCAACGGGAGGTTGTCGTCACCCTGGCCTCCTCCGGCGGAAACCTGCTGTATGACGTCGTTGCCGGCGGCGGATCGCCCGCTTCCCAGCTGATCGATCTCATCCCGGCCGCGGTGACGGAGGTGCCGGTGCAAGACGATGGGGCCGGCAAGGTGCAAAATGACCTTTCGGATACGACCAACGGAGGTTTTGCCAAGATCAGCGGGACCTTGATCCTGAACTACTCCAATACCGCCGATCGAGAGCTTGTCGGCTTCAAAATCCTCGCGGAGCGGGGAAGTGAGACGCAAGAGCTGGCGAGCGGACCCGCTCAGGCCGGGAAGACATCATATTCCTGGAGCGGATCGCTGGCCGGTCTGTCGATCAGCGGCGGTCCGTGGACGATCAAGGCACAGTATATCGTCCGCACTTACGATGATCCCACTGACAAAACACGGAACTACACGGATAACGCGTACGATATCGATGTGCATACCTACCAGATCCGGCTGTTCGATAAAAATGAACCGCGCTTTTTGCGCGTGACGGAAGCCCAGACCGCCGAGCGGTGGGGCGCCGGCAGCGTCCATGATGTGCCGGCGCTGCCGTTGGTGTTGAAAATCGAGGCTATGAACATGTCCAACATAGGAAACCTTGCCGTGCAGTTTGACGGGCAAACTTTGACAAAAGACAGCGATTATTCCCTGCCGGATTGGTCATACAACAACACTACCGGTTTCACTTCTTTTACGCTGAACATCGATCGCCTTCCGGCGAAAAACGGCCGATTGAAACTGACTTATAGTGGGGGCAGCAACGGCACGGTCGAGATCGAGTTTCAATTGAACGTCCTGTTGGCCCCGTATGTGACGCTGCATGCGACGGTAAACGGGAAAACGCAGCCGTTCGATCGCGTGCTCACGCTGCAAAACGCAGGTGATTTGACCAGGCTGTCCGGCAAAGTCTACAACTACATTCTCAAACCGCAGGGTGCAAGCGGACGGCCGAGCAATCTCGACGTCCAGTTGAACGGTCGGAGCATTTCCGGTCTCGGTCTGGTCACGAAAACGGATGATGAGTCGTTTGCGATCAGCGTCACTTCAACTGAATTCAAGCTTAATCCGGGCAGCAATACGCTCAAGGTGATTCTCGCAGATGAGCCCCGGGCGGAATTCACTTATGAGATTCGGCTCTATAACGAGGCCGTCTCCACGATCGGCGACATTGTGCTGAAAGTCGAGCAAAACGGTAAAACCGTCGATCTGCGTCCGGAGGCCGGTGAGACGCGGTATCGCACTTCGGCGCTGTACCTCGCCGAATTCAGCTTCAAGGTGATCAGCCCGAAAGACCAACAAATTCTTGCCATTACGAAGGGCGGCGACGTGATCGCCCAGTATAAGTACGACGGTAGCAAATGGACTTTGGATGATAATGTGCTCGATACTTATCGGAGCAGCCTGAATTCCTACCTGAGGGCTTACGCCGAGCCGGGGAAATACAACTTTCCCTCAACGGTGTCTTCCAACACGTTTAAAGCGGGTCTGACCGCCTCACAATACGGGCTCATTACCGATGCGGCACAGCGCATCGCCGAAGAAAACCGCGACGAAGCGGTGGCCCGACTGCCGCTCACCTTGCGCCGTTTCGGCCAGACGATCTACACCATCAGCTTGATGGATGGGAACGGCGCATTGCTGGCCACGGCGACGGTGTACATCGAGCGTACGCAGGCCGGCTGGAAGGTGCTCGCGCCGCTTAAGGCCAAACCGACCGATGCCTATCCCATCGTGAATTCGAACGCCGTGGAAGTCAAGGTCTTTGCGGAGAAAGCGACAAAAGTGCTCATCGGAAAAAATGAAGCCACCACGGCCAACACGA
This sequence comes from Hydrogenibacillus sp., assembly GCA_014896255.1. GTDB lineage: Bacteria > Bacillota > Bacilli > Thermicanales > DSM-22653 > Hydrogenibacillus. The sequence goes on along the minus strand of JADBKT010000033.1, from coordinate 28,424 downwards.
CGACGCCGGATTACGTCTTCGACGAAAAGATCGGCGATCTCGTGCCCAAGACGTACTACGTCTTTACGGCGACGGCGCCGCTTAAGGCCGGCTTGAACAAAATCCCGTTGCAACTCGTCATCGACGGGCAGACGTATAAAGACGAGATCGTCGTCTATAACGCCAACACGCCGCTCACCGGAGCGGAATACATCGACGTCCTGGGCAAAAATGTGAAGTTTACCGCTTTTGACAAGCAGCTTACGCTCACATTTCCTAAGGGGACGGTGCTGGTCGAACCGCCGGCGAACCGGGCCGACGATGAATACATCGACAAGCGCAGTAAGCTCTATACGGACGTGCCTCTCTATTTTGCCCTGGCCGATCGTCTTACCGGTCAGGTGATAGAACCGATTCAAGGATCCAGCCTCCAGCTGGCGCTGAACTTGCCGCCGAACTTCATCTACGCCAGTCCGCTGTACTTCATCGACGGCGGCGACGTCGACGCCCCCGGTGGCCGCGATCCGTATGCCCGATACGACGAAGGCGAACGCAAAATCGGCGATGCGGCGCCCAAAGTCCGCACTTTCAGGGATCGAACCTACGACAATCTGATTCCCTCGCAGCGCGGGACGCTCACCCTGTCCTACGACCCGTCGATCGTCGTTCAGGCGGCAAATCAGCTCACGGTCTTCTATCACGACGGTCGCGCGTGGCACAACATCGGCGGCGTCGTCGATCCGAAAAAGCATACCATCACCGTGCCGTTCATCCGCTTCGGCTACTATATGGTCATGAAGCTCAACCAATCGTTCCCCGACGTCGTGAATCACCCGTTCGCCCAGCCGGCGATGGAGGCGATGTACACCAAAGGGATCATGGCCAACTACTCCGGCGCGACGTTCGGCGCCAACATGACCACCTCCCGCGGCGAGCTGGCCACGGCCTTGGTCAAGGCGCTGGATCTGCCGATCAACGCCGGACCGTATGAAGATGCCACGGGGCGTTATCCTCTGGAGCCGTCTTTCTATGACGTGCGGCCGACGAACGACTCGTGGGATTACGCCTACCGCTACATCGAAACGGCGGCCCGCGCCGGGATCGTGAGCGGCAAGCAGCCCGGCTTCTTCCGTCCGGACGACGGCGTGACGCGGCAAGAAGCGGCGGTGATGATCGCCCGGGCGCTCAACTTGAAGCTTCCGGCGACGCCGGAGGCGGCGAAGGCGACGCTCGCCAAGCAGTTCGCCGATACGAACCAGATGAACTACTACGCTCTCCAGGCAATCGCCGCGGTGACGAAGGCGGGCCTCATGGAAGGCTCGCCGGTCGACCCGAAGGCGAAAAAGACGCTCTATACGTTCAACCCTCAGGCGCCGCTTACCCGAGCGGAGATGGCGGTCATCTTGCAGAAAGTGATGATCCAGATGAAGAAGTTGCCGAAGTAAACGGATCCTTGCCTCGTGCGTTCGTAAGGCGGAAGTACCGGCGCACCGATCCGGCTGTGCGCCGGACTTTCGCGGTTTTTACGTCATTTAGCGGTAAGGCGGAAGGGCTCCGTGCCCGTTAGCCCCCTTGGAGACGTCCTTGGTCCGCGATCCCTTGTTGGCGGTGGTCGTCGATCGGACAGGCGGCGTGCGGGACGTGCCCTAATGCGTCTCGGCAATATCTGGCGGAAAAAATCAAGCGGAAAAATCGCGGGGGTGAAGTGGTATGAAAAGCCATCCCCCGAGCGAAGGAATGAAGACGGCCAGGTTGCTTATGGTTCTGGCAAGCATGTCGCCGCTCTTCATCCTTTGGGCATTTCGCGGAAATGACGTTTTTCCCAATCGATACTTCATTCCCTTTTACGCATTCATGGACATATTCCCGAACTTTTTCCTGTTGTTGCGATTGCGAACGGCGATCAGGCTAAACGAAAAACGAGACATCCGCATCGGACGGATTGAAGATCACCGGGATCATCTTTTGGTTTACCTGTTTGCCATACTGCTCCCGTTTTACAGCGTCGACTTGAACACGTGGATAGCACTGCTGGCAACCATGGTCGCCGTCACCTTTGTCGCATTTCTTTTCTGGCATTTGAATCTCCACTATTTGAATCTTTTGTTTGCCGTACGTGAATATCGCGTTTTTACGGCTTACCCTCCTGATGACGGCAATCCCTTTACGGGCAAGAATAGCTTTATTTTGATTACCAAGCGTGCCATTATCGAAAAAGGAGAAGGGCTGATCGCATATCGCATAATCGACACCGTATATATGGAAATTGATTGCAGTAGTCGGAGGTAAATTGTTTGAAATGGACATTTACATTGATAAAAATGCTTTGCCGCCGAATAAAGCAGTCGCCGTGCAATTTGCGGCTGGTCGAGACGACCGTTCGGATCGATCGTTCTATCTGATGGCGTTAGACGATGGGGTTAAAAGCGCATTAAAGAAAATGATAAATAATACACTGGTTAAATTGGAAAAGATAAAGCCACCGCAGGTACGAACAGTCAGAAAAGTATGATTCATAGGAATGCGTTTATATCCCTTGAGCGATGATCTGTCAAACACGCTGAAGCATCTGCGTATGGCAAAAATATTGAAATGAGCACTGGCGTCTTAAACGATCCGGAGCCGTCATTTAGTTATTTTGCCCGCATCCAAGACGCCGTGGGCAACAGGCTTACGGCTGTACGTGGGACCAAAATTTTTAAAGGCGTTTTAAAAAAACGCCTGCTGGCGCTTACTTCGGACGCGCTTAAGCTTATACGAGAAAAAACATTTATTCTGGACGATGATTTTGATCTATTGATCGACAGACAAGATATTCACATATTGATACTCTATCAATTTGCTTTTGTCGGTAAACAAAAGGACGCTGTACTGAAAGCAGTGCCAACCAAAGTTGGTTTCAAAAATATATATAATTATTTCCTAAATTGCGAATTCGAAATCGGCATGAAAGACGGTCTCATCACCGTTTCCGAGAAAAATGTGCTGCCTTTCTTAGAAGTGCTGGACCGTCGTCGCTACCATTAAGCCATTGCCGAAGACCAGCGTGAACAATATCGCGCGTTCAGATGATCGAAAATTTGAAAATGCTTCTGGATTCCGGGGTTGTCCCTCTGAAATCCGGATTGGGTGCTATCTCTCGCGATCACCCGATGGGGATGGTGACAGAGCGGCCTGATGACCACCGCATGCCAACGTTCTTGTGGCGTTCTTTTCTTCGCGCTTCACAAAAATGAGGCTCTTCAGTGCCGTTTGGCCGTCTATATCATGATCAAAGCCGATCTCATGGAAGACACTGGTCGATTATTTTCCCTGAGGACGGAAATTGTCCAACATGGTCAATAAAGCTTTTTTTGTGGCAGTCTCAGAGTTTCGTACAGCTCAAACTCCCGTTACTGATTGTCCTCCATATCTCATAAGTTTCCACATGCTATCTCTTAGCGCCGAGCGCAACATTTTGGCCCTATGCGCGTTAAACAAGACGTGAAAAGAAAAAGGATGCCGAATCCTCCGGCGGCCGAACGGCGACCAGCTATAGTACCCTTGACGCCGCTGGAAAGTATCGGTATCATTACTACTGAATGTCTGATGCCTTCAGTCGCCCGTGGGAGCCTGCTCATGGGGAGCAACTTACGGCGCGCCGAGACGTATAACACTTGTGAGTGAAAAACCTCCGCCGACAGGCAGGAGATCGAGGGGCGACGAAAGTCTCGGCGAATTGCCGGAGAGACGCAGGCGAAGAAAAAGGGACGCATTTCGAATGCGTTTCATTTATGGGAGGGATGTGCTGCCAAAGCGTGGTTGGCAGGCCTATGAAGACGGTATGTATCGAAGTAAGGGATGAGGAGAAAAGGGAGGTACAAAGGAAGCATGCGGAACAGCAAAATGCTGTCAGTCGCACTCACGCTTGCCCTCGTTTTAGCGCTTCTTCCATTCGGGGCGTTTACGTCAATTGCGGCGGGCACAGTGAAATGGGATACGGTCGGGAGCCTTCCGGTATTCCCGAATAAAAATGTAAAGGGTCAAAGTGTGGAAGTCTCCGTGCAGTACGCGCCTTATCTTACAGCATCTAGTGCTGTGCTTACAGTAGAGGACGAGACAGGCAAACCTTTTGAATTTAGCGTCGGTGCAACTGTTGCAGGTGATACGTATAATTATGTATTTACTAGTAGCTCTGAGAACGTAGGAAAAACTGTTTACGATACGATCAAAATTAGTTTCCCTGACAATAAGGATCAACTCGGCAGCGGTAAGCTATACCTTGTAGTGCATGCAATCTCAGGGCAGTTCACCGATGAGAAGGTTGTAATCGGTAACTTCGATAACCTTGAAGGTAAGATTCGTGTGCTTTCTACCGAAGCTTTTGGCGAAGCGGGAACAGGCAAGGCGAAAATTGAAGTTTCTGAGCCGACAGTTGGTACATTCGAAAAAGGCAGCAAGATTGTCATTAAGCTTAGTGATGGGTTTATCTGGGGAAACACAGTCGATACCATTACCCAAATTTCCGGGCCCGATCCGAAATCGGCTACAAACGTGGAAATTAAACCTGATGGAAAAGAATTGACGATTACCTTTAACACGCAGTCTGCTTCGACAAGATATATCTTCACCTTTAATGCATATGTGAAAGTAGCGGACAAGGACATTGCCGCAAAAGGCGATGTTACTGCCTACGTCATAGGTGCGTCGCCTTCGACGGTTGTTGTCGGCAAGTACGGCGACTACCAGGTTAAGGTAAGCGGTGACGATCAGCAGGAGTTGTGGGCCGGTCGGAAGGTTGAAGACTATCAGCGGGTAGGCAAGATCGTTTTGGAAGAATATCTGCCGGCCTCGCTTGTTCAAGGTAGGACGGTGACCATTACGCTACCGAGCGGTGCGTATTGGCTAGTGAACAAAGATAAGGATAATAAAGACATAACTGGTAAGGACGACGCAGGAAACTTTAAACTAAAAGCAGATAGCGATGGCGGCTACATCGTTGACTATCCTGGCAACAAGGCGGTACTGGAGTTTGTGCGTTTTGAAAAAGTCAGCTCTGACGAATCGAAGTATCGCGTAGCGGTATTTAAGGTTAAAACTGCATCTACAGGAGCTGGGAAAACTGTAATTCCAGTGCAAAAGGTGGCTGTTAATGCTGGATTTAAGGATGCGGAATTGAAGGTGACCGTCGGAGGCCCCGCAGGTGCGAGCGGTGAAGCGACAATCGCCAAAGTAAAGCAATTTGTGGAGGTAACAGCTCAAAACAAGACCGAAGTTTTCATCGGTGCGCGTGATCAGGCCGCTGGTGAAATCGTCATTAAAGAGCTGTACCCCGGAATGATCAGAAGCGGTGAAAAGATTACGATTTCGGTTGGAGACTATACCAATCGCTTTGATGGGGCGACAGCTGAAGTTGTTGAAGGGGATCTCGTTCTTGGGAAATTGACGTTTAGTAATAATGACAAGACCATTGAGATTCCCGTTCGGAAAGCGAGCACGAAAGAAAGCACAATCGTGATTAAGAATATCAAGGTCACGGTTGATCGTACCGCGCCTCAGGGTGACGAAGATTCGACAGTTGGCGGAAAAGCACTGTTTGACTATGGGGACAAGGCGGTTACGGCATACAAAATCGTGACGCCTGCGGATCGTACGCGACCGGCTACCGCTAAGTTCACGATCGACAGCTTGAAGTACACGGTGGACGGCCAGGAAAAGACGATGGATGTAGCGCCGTTCATCAAGGACAACCGCACCTTCGTCCCGGTGAAGTATGTCGCTGAAGCGCTGGGTGTGAAGGACGCCGACATCATCTGGAATCCGTACGCGAAGAGCGTAACGATCTTCAAAGGCGACCGTGTTGTTCAGGTGAAAATCGGCTCGAAGACGCTGCTCGTAAACGGTGCGGCGATCGAGATGGACACCGCAGCGACTATCAAGGATGCTCGGACTGTGCTCCCGATTGCCTGGGTGGCAAAAGCCCTTAATGTGGAGTACACTTGGAACGACGCCGAGCGTTCCGTTGAGTTTAACTACCTCGCCCAGTAAAGTAAAATGGAATAGCTAGTGACCCCTGAAGGTGAGTACCTTCAGGGGTTTTTTACGTTATGCGTTAATAATGAATAACATGATATAGTTCACACTTAAATTATGCTAATGACGATTCATCGGCGACGGCAACTTAGAAGTTTAGCCTAAACCCGACAGATCAAGTCCATATTGCGGTGTAAATTCGCCCCTCATCGGATATCCTTGTTCAACCGCTCTTGGCCGTTCGTCGTCCGTAGGCACTTCCTGTAAAGCTTTCGTACCTTTCCATACAGCACCGCCTGCAAATGCTTGGGTACGGCGTCTAGGAAATTGCACATGAAATGTGTTTGCACCGTCATATTCACTCAATTCCTTCCTCGACTCTTGAGCCATGAGAAAAAACGTCCCAGCTTGTTTCAGACTCGCTGTCACCGATGCGCATCCTCTGCACCTCACGATACCTATCCTCGTTGATCTCTTTAATGGAGAAGGCCGCCCCGGAGCGCGCCCAACCGTCTTCACGAATGTTCAGTATTAAGGCATCCATCAGAACAAAAGGGTACCGTGTATCCTTCAGGCTCCGCTTGTTTCACCCCTGAACCACGGGGTCCAGTCGCTTGCACAGTTCCATCACAGTCGACTTGGTAAACGCCTCCCCGCACAGCTTCTCCGTGACGGTGGAGATTTTCCTTGTCGACATACCCTGAATGACCATCGCCATCATCGCCAAACGAGAGCCTGCTCACTTCGCTGATACCGAGCAAACGGCACCGTGAAGAACTTCCCGGTGCAAAGCCGCGGCACGCGCAACACGAGGGTACCGACACGCGTGGTGATGGGACGGGGACCCGTGCCGTTTCGATCGCCTTGCCGATGAAAGGCCGCTCATAGGGCTTTGCCTTCAACGGCTCGCTCGCCTGGGCCTGAAGAACGTGACTCAGCACCTGCTTCAAGAGTCCGGTCATGCCCTTGTCCTCAGAAAATAGGTCTTTCAGAACCTCGTCAAAAGGGTAATATCGGTATTGTGCCATCTCGCATACCTCCCCGTAGATTTGTTCTCGACACACTCATTCTACCAGAGAGGAGCGGGGTGGCACTTTTGTATCATGTCACCCAGCCGACCGGTTCATTTTACACCAATAATTATACGGATCTAATTCGAAAAAAAGGGACCAAGGAACGGAGAAGGCTTTATTCTTTATGTACCGCGCAATTACTGATCCAACATCCTTTCCCGAGATACATTCCGAAATTTTGTAACGCCAACCGAACATTGCCGACAGTTCCGCCTAGCTTAGTGAACAGCCGAAAGCGTATCTGCATGTCTAAGGTATGAGGAATGAAATCTAAACGCCTATTCAAATCGACGTAATCAAATTAACGCTAAATATGCATTAAAAATAACCAAGCGTAAGCAGGATTTTGGCAAAAAACGTCGAATTAGGATTTATTAGCCGGTCTTCCGTAGAACGTAAAACGATAAGACGTTGAAACCGGCGGACGGGTGAACATCAAGTCACGAAGAAAGGAGAGGTGTGTATGGTATCCAGAAGGCTCAAGCGCTGGTCAGGCATTCTTTTGACGGCCTTGTTGATCCTGAACCTGTGGCCGGCCGGCGTCTGGGCGGACAATCCTCCTCACAAAGATGACGCACTGTCGGAACTGCGACAGACGGCCAAAACGCTGCTGCAGGCTCAGCGTCAGCAGGTTCTCGCTGAGCAAGCCAATCGGACGGCAGTGGCAAGAGCAAATGCATCAGAAAGCTTACGCGACGAACACGCGCCTGACGAATGGGTGCGCGTCATCGTCACGCTACGCGGCGATGACGTTCTGTCGCGACTGCGTTCGTCTTCGACGACGACCCGTCCTTTGGCGACTCAACCGTCGGTGCAGAATGCAACGGACCAGTTGTTGAAGGCGCAAAACCTTTTGCTGCAAAAACTTCAAAACAGCGGCATCGAAATGCGCCTCCGACATCAATTCGTTACGCTGATCAATGCGTTTAGCGCCGATATCCGCTATAAGGACATTCCGAAGCTCAAAGCGCTCGACGGCGTCATCGATGTCCAGCCGGCACAAGTGTTTTACCCGGACCGTGTATCGAAAACTTTGGACTCGATGAAGATGCCCGCCGACGCGCCGGACATGTATTTCAGCGCCCCGCTGATCGGCGCGCAGGCGGCCTGGGAGCTCGGATATCGAGGCGATGATGTCATCGTCGCGATCGTCGACAGCGGGATCAATTACTTCCATCCGGCGTTCGGCGGCGAAGGGCATGAGACGTTGAAGCTCGGAGGTCATGAGGATCTGACGCTCAAAGACGGTTACAACGCGCGGGTGATCGGCGGATATAACTGGGCGGACAACAACAACGACATCGTCGACCGCACGGACAGTCAGCACGGCGTGCACGTGGCCGGTACGGTCGGCGGATATGACGACCGAGCGACGGGCGTCATCAACGGTCAGCCGTTCTCGGGCGTGGCCCCGCATGTGAAGTTCCTCGCGGAGAAAGTATTCTCCAACGACCCCGATCGGGCATCGACGACCTCGGACGAGTACATCGCGGCCGTAGAACACGCCGTGACGCATGGCGCCAAAGTCATCAACATGAGCCTCGGTTCACCGGCCGGCGCCTTCAATCCGGAAGATCCGTTCTATCAGGTCATGAAGAAAGCGTCGGATCAAGGCGTCGTCTTCAGCATTTCTGCCGGGAACAACGATCGGTCGACCGGTGCGCTCTATCCGTTTGCGGAAAACCCGGATGTCGCCTTGGTCGGATCTCCCAGCATCAATCCGCCGAGCATCAGCGTGGCGGCCTCGATGAATGAGGCACAACATTTCGATGCCATGGCGATTGATCCGGCGGTCGACAAAGGCGGCCAATCGATCGACAAAATTCCGATGCTGCCGGCATCCGCCAACCCGCATCCTTCCTCCGTAAAAGGCTCCCATCAACTGGTGCTGAGCGGTCTGGGCCGTGATCTGAATGACTTTCCGAAGGAAGTCAAAGGCAACGTTGCCCTCATCCAGCGCGGTGTGGTGCCGTTCGAGACCAAAGTCAAAAACGCCATCCAAGCGGGCGCTGTCGCCGCGATCATTTACAATAACGTCGATAGTCCAGAATTCGTCAGTATGGCAACCGGATCGGCGACCGGCATTCCGGCGGCCTTTATCCGCGGCGGAGACGGATCGGCCATCGCCGAAGCCATAAAGAAAGGCCAAACGATCTCCGTCCGCTTTGACGCCGGCGATAAAGTCAAGGTCGAACTGGCCGTCGATACGATGACAAGTTTCTCTTCCTGGGGCTATGAACCGGCGCTTGGATTCAAGCCGACCTTGACCGCTCCGGGCGGCAGCATCGTATCGAGCATTGGTGCGGATCAATACGCGTCGTTCAACGGCACTTCGATGGCCGCGCCGCATGTCGCTGGAGCTGCTGCGCTTGTCATCGAGCGTTTGACGAAGAACGGCATCGCTTACGATCCGGCGACGGTCAGGGCGATCCTCGCCAATACGTCCAAAATCTTGAAAGATCCCGGTACAGGCACGCCTTATCCCATCCGCCGGCAAGGCGCAGGACGCATTCAAGTCGACAAAGCCGTTCAGACGGACGTCGTGGCCATGATCGGTGAAGAGCCGGCCGCCAATCTGGGCTCGTTGACGGAGCGGACCAAGCGCTTTACCGTTACCTTGAAGAACTTCGGCTCCGTTGAACGTCATTTTACGCTCAAGGGTGATCTCTATACGGACGCGGTTGTCGAGCGGCCGATTACGTACGCCGGATCTTCCAAAGCCATCGATTTGTTGCAGTTGACGCCGATGGACGGCCTCGCGCTCACATCGGATCCACAACAGATCACCGTTCCGGCCAAGGGTTCCGTCACCGTCGACGTCGCCGTGACCATTCCCGAGACACTACCGCAAGATCGCTTTGTGGAAGGGTGGCTCACATTTGTCGCCGAAGAAGGGAGCGGCCAGCCTGACCTCGTCTTCCCCGTCTACGGCTTCTACGGCGATTGGGGTCGACCGTCGGTCATCGATGCGCATTGGACGAGCCCGGACAGCTACGTCCGCTACTACTTCTGGTCGCAATACAAAATAGATTTGGGCGGCACCACCGGCCTCTATGACGAAGCGCTGGATCCGCTCGGTCTGTATCTGGATGCCGAAGAGGGATGGGCATACAATCCGGATTATGCCGCCATCTCCACTGCAAAGGAGCAAGCATCGGCGCGGCGGACGGCGATTCCGCTGTATACCTTCCTGCGCAATGCGAAGAGCGTCATCGTACGCCTGACGGATGCGGAAGGACGCGCGCTCCGCACACTGGACCAGTGGGAAGATGTGCGGAAGAACGACCTGAAGTCCAACCTCATCAAGATCTTTGGTCCTTGGGACGGAACCATTCATGGCAAACCGGCGCCGGATGGTCAATACATCATCGAAACGCTTGCCGTCCCGTACTCGCAAGAAGGCAAAGCGCAGAGCCTTGCTTTCCCGGTGAAAGTGGTCAGCCGCATCCCCGAGGTGCGCATTGATCGTCCAGACGACGCCACCTATCGCGTCCAAGCCGAAACGCCGATCGGCATCGAAGCGGTCTATGCCGTCGCCTACGATCACAATGCCGGCTGGAGCGAAGTCGCTCTGATTCCTGCGATTGCGGATGAGGCGAATGCCCATCAATTCACCGCACATGTCGATGTGTCACAGTTTGCGTTTGAAGAAGCCGAAAAAGCGCCTGTCGATTTTAACCATGCCGACGTCTTCTTCATGGTCGTCGATACGGCCGGCAACGCTGTCTTTAAAGACGCGATGAACGACGTGCCGCTGATCTTAGATGAGGCCGACCTTGAAGGCAATGCGGTACATTTCACCTGGTTCGTCCAAGAGAACGTCTCCGACATTCGCCTGACCGTCGACGATTATGCAGCCATTTCCGCCCGGTCCTTCAGTGGCGACTGGCGGAAAGGCCTTATCCTCCCCTTGCCCGTCGGCGATCATCGAATCAAGCTGGAGGCTTTGGATCAAGCGGGGAACGTTCTGGCCGAGCGGAACTTGACCTTTGATCAGGTTACGGCCCTCGACCCGACGCACTTCAAAGATATCGTGCATAGTGCCGCACCGAACGAAGATCGGATCACCTTAGACATTCCTTACCGCATCTTGGGCCAAGGAAACGGCCGCCTGGTCGTCGACGTCTACGGACATCCGGAAGCTTCGCAGACGATCGATGTGTCAGAGGCCCCGGAAGGGACTGTACATCTGACCTTGGACGTTCCCGGCACGTACTCGGTGACGATGGCGACGTACTTGGACGCTGCGACGACAGCGGCGTTAACTTACGGCGAGGATGTCGTGACGGGACAGGTAGAATTCCATGCGACCGTGGATCGATCGCGCCCGGCGATCTTCGACCGACACGACTATGAACTCGCGCAGGGGCAAACGTCGCTCTCGCTTCGGATCAAGTACGCGCCCGACGTAAGCGCCCTCAAGATTGCCGTCGTCGATCCCTTCACACAGCAACGCTTGACGGAAGAAGAGGCGACCGTCACCGCTGACGATCCCAATCGGGAACGCCCCTGCTCGATCGATCTCGGTCCGTATGCCGGATTGCCCGAACTTGACCTGGTGCTTCTCGTGAACGGCGAGGAGACCGATCGGGCCCGCGTCCATACCGGCCAGACCGGCGTTTTGCAGTACACGTCGGGCGGATATTCTGAGCGCGTGCGCTACACCAAAGATTCCCGGACGACGATCGAATGGGCGGTCACCGACGCCGTCTATCGTCCGAGCGTGATTGAACTGGCTCAAAGGACCTTCGATCTCGGCGGCCGTCTGATCGACGAAGGTCCGGTTCTAAACGAAGCCGATCACGATGATGCGGGGATCATGCATGCCGATATCGACCTTTCCAACGTCCCGGACAAAGGTCAGATGGAGATCTGGGTCACCGCCTATGACGCGAATGGCCTTCCCATCGGTCGGCTTCTGTATACCGTGAAGCGCTCGCTCGCCGCACCGCTCGTCAGCGTGGTCGCCCCCGGTCCGTTTGAAGAATTGAACGCCGAAACCGGTCGGGACATCACATACCTGGCGTACTTGCCGAGGGCGCTGGCTGAGTTCGTCGACGTGGATTCGATGCGCCTATGGCTGGAGACGACAGACGGGCAATGGGTGGACATGACTCAGGCGCTGGTAATCGATCCCTCGTATTACGTGCCGGAAGTCGGCTATCTCATGCTGATTTACGCCGAAGGTCTGGAGGCGAAGAAGGAAGGCTACCAGAACATCCGCTTGGCCTATCAAGATCTGGCCGGCAACGAGACTCAGCACAACCGGAAGATCTACGCCGATCTCACCCCGCCGGTGATCACGCTAAGCGGTGTCGATCTGAGGCGGAACGAAGCCAAGAGCAGCCCCGTCCATTCGTGGTATGAGGCTCAGATACAGTCGCCGACGACGTCCTATCCATTGAACGGGACGGTCGAAGACAATCTCTCCAGCTTCGTCCTCTCGATCGACGGCGATCTCGTGATGCCCCTCAAGAATACGCGCATGGGCCAGGTCGATACACGCGACTTTACGTATGTCGTCGATTTTCCGGAAGGCGCCAAGATCGTCAACATCACTGCCGAAGACGGCGTCGGCAACCGAACGACGATCGAGCTGACGCTCCAGAAGAGTGCACCAAGCCCCGCGCCGACGCCGGAACCGCCGAGCAAACCCGGCCCGATTCCGCACCCCGAACCGGTGCCGAAGCCTGAACCGACGGAACCGCCCAAATCCGAATCCCCGGCCCCCGGTTCCCAGTCACCGCGCACCACGCCGATGGCCGTCGGTCAGCTGACGACGACAGAGACGCCGGAAGGCAAGGTCTATAGGCTTTCCGTCTCTGCGGATGCCGTTCAACAGGCGATGGATGCGGCAAGCAAGGCCGGGTCCCATCGCGTCACGCTCAATTTGACGGAGATCTCGCTTACGACCGGCGATCAACTGACGGTACATCTTGACGCCCGACACGTTCAAGCGTTGATCGACGGCGGCTATACGCTTTCGATCCATACCGCTTTCGTCACGATCGAGCTGACGCCGGAACAGCTTAAGGACACAAGAGACGCACAAGGGAACCTCGACGTCACCGTTCTGGTGAAGAAGCCCGACGAACAGAACGCGCGGATCGCCGCGCTCGGGAGGATCACTTTCGTCTCGCCGGTCATCGAACTGAAGACGTCAACCGACGCCTGGACGTCGCCGGTGTCCGTCGTTCTGAGCGTCAATATGGGGACGAAGGATTGGCGCAAAGCTGCCGTATACGCCGAACAAGCCGCCGGTGCCTGGCGTTATCTCGGCGGTAAGGTCGACCGGCAAAACCACAGCGTGCGCGTAGCGCTGGAGCGTCCGCAGGCCGTCGCGGCGATCGTCTACGAGAAGACGTTTGCCGACATTCAAAACCATTGGGCCAAAGACGCCGTCGAAGTCGCCGCTGCCCATCAGCTGGTGAAAGGGCGCAGCAATGACGTCTTCGCGCCGCAGGCCAACGTGACGCGGGCAGAATTTGCGGCGATGCTCCTGAACGCGCTGGGCGTGAAACCGCAAAAAGGCGCGCTTCCGTTCCGCGACGTGAATCCGGGCGCCTGGTATGCCGACGTCGTCGCCACCGCATACGCCTTGAAAATTGCGCAAGGGTATGACGGAACGTTCCGTCCGGAGGCGTCGATCACGCGCGAAGAGATGGCGGTCATGTTCGCGCAAGCGCTCAAATTGATCCAAGGCGAACAAGCGCCGCCGACGTTCAAAGATGCCGCGAACATTGCGCCGTGGGCGCAGGCAGCAGTCGGTATCCTGCAAAAAGAAGGTTACCTCTCGGGCAAAGTCGACGGCCGCTTTGCGCCGAAAGATTGGACCACCCGCGCGGAAGCGGCAGCGATGCTCTATCAATGGTTGATGAAGCGATAAGACGGGTCCCCCATCTCGGCATCTTTGCCGAGATGGGGGTTTTTCCATCATTTCTTCAATGTTGGACCGAAAAAGCGATTGCCTAGACCGAAGAGGTGTGCTATAGTCGGCTTATGCACGAAGTGACTGGATATCCAGTCATTACGCGACAAGGGAGCAGGAGGGAGACTGTGAATCATCGCCGCTATCGGATATTTGTCCTCATCGGGTTCATCCTGTTGGCATCAGGCTGCAGCAGCACGATCGAGACGGGGATGAGTCAGGAGATGCCCGTTCGTGCGGTGGCCGTGGCGGACGTGGCGGAAGGCGTATTCGACGAAGGTCTGACGTTCAGCGGCGTCATCAAGGGTCATGTCGAAGTGGCCGTCGTCCCCAAATCGTCGGGGCGGATCGAACGCATCGCCGTGCAGGTCGGCCAGCGGGTCAAGCCGGGCGATCTGCTCATTCAGCTGGATGCCAAAGACATTCAACCGCAGCTCGCGCAGGCGGAGGCGGCTTTAAAAGTCGCCGAAGCCGGCAAAGAGAGCGCGACCGCACAATCGACGCAGCAAGTGCTCAGCGCCGAGCAGAACGTAAAGCAGGCCGAAGAAGGCGTCCGTCAGGCGGAAAAAGGCCTGGAGGCCGCGCAAGGGGCTTATGAGCTGGCGCAAAAAAATCTGGAGCGCCAGCGTGCCCTTCTGGAATCGGGACTGGCCTCAGCCATTGATGTCGAACAGGCGGAAAACAGCGTCAAGCAAGCCGAAACCGGTCTGCAGCAGGCGCAGAGCGCTCATGCCAACGCGCTCCAAGCGCTGAAAGTCGCGCAGGAGAATTTGAACTTCGCCAAAGAACGGATCGCCCTGAAAACGGCCGAGGCGCAGGTGGAGCAGGCTAAAGCGGCTCTGGACGCGGCACGCCGCCAGCTGGATGCCATGCGCATCACCGCTCCGGTGGGCGGCGTCGTGGCGTCGCTCCCGGCGAACGTCGGGGAGATGGTCAGCCCGCAATCTACGGTGGCCACGATCGTCGATCTCCATCCGGCGATCGTCGAGGTCGAACTGCCGGAGCAGGTGTATCACCAAGTCACGGTCGGCGATCCGGTCGACGTCGTCGTTCAAGAGGAGAAAATGCAAGGGACGGTCAGTGCGAAAAACTTGACCGCCGATCAGCGGACGAAAGGGTATCTGGTGAAAATCGAAGTTCCCAACCCCGAAGGCAGGCTCGCTTCCGGGATGAGCGCCCAGGTGACGATCCTGCCGAAAGATGCAAAGCCGACCATCTTCATCCCTGCCGAAGCCTATATGGCCAGTGAAAAAGTCGGCGAAGGGCGCGTCATGGTCTATGCAGACGGCGTGGTCCACGAACGATGGATCACCATCGGGCGGCAGAGCGCGGCGTCCGTCGAGGTGATATCCGGCCTGAAGCCGGGCGAAAAAGTCGTCGTCAAGGGCCAATATCTCCTCAAAGACGGCGACCGGGTACGCCTTGCCGATGAAAAACGGCCGAGATGATCGACTGTCTGACGATCGATCGAAGGAAAGGGGCTCAAGACGTTGAGCATCATTGATTTTTCCATTCGCCGGCCGGTCTTCATCACCATGGTCATCATCGGCATGATGCTGATCGGCCTGTTTTTCCTGCCGAGTCTGCCGGTCGAACTGCTGCCCAAGATGAATTTGCCCGTCGCCGTCGTCGTGACGTCTTACTCGGGGGCGGCTCCGGAAGAAATTGAAAACCGCATCACCAAGCCGATCGAAAACGCCGTCGGCACGGTAAACCGCGTCTCCAAGATCGAATCGCAGTCGCAGATGGGGGCGTCCCTCGTCATCGTCCAGTTCGACTGGGGGACGAACATGGACAAAGCGCAGATCGATCTGCAACGCCAGATCGACCGCCTTGCGAATTTCCTCCCCGATGACGCCGACAAACCGCTCGTGCTGACCATCGATCCGACCGAACAGCCGATCATGTTGATCGGCGTGAGCGGCGATAAGCCGCTCGAAGAACTGCAGAAGATCGCCGAGGACACCGTCGAGCCGACTTTGCGCAAAGTCGACGGCGTCGGCTCGGTGAGCATCGCCGGCGGGGAGAAAGAAGAGGTTCAGGTCATCCTGAATCCGGATCGGCTTAACCTCTACGGGCTTACGCCGGCCTACCTGGCGCAGTCGCTCGCCCAATCCAACTTTCTCGCCACCGCCGGAGCATTGGAACAAGGGGATAAAGAATTGGCCGTGCGCTTTGACGCGGAACTCACCGGCATCGACGATGTGAAGCGCGTTCAGATTCCGCTGCCCTCCGGCGGAACGGTGGCGCTCGCCGATGTGGCCGAGGTTCGCCGCGGCTTTGCCCAGCGGTCGCAGTCGGCGACGTTAAACGGCCATCCGTTCGTCCTCCTCAGCGTCATGCAGACCTCCGGCGGGAATGCCGTCCAGACGTCGAACGGCGTCCACCAGGCGCTGCAGACGCTTGAACGGAAACTCCCGGAAGGGACTTCGCTCACCGTCATCTTCGATTCGGCCACGTTCATCAAGCAGTCGATGCGGAACGTCGTCGAACACGGCGCCCTCGGCGGGCTGATCGCGATGATCATTCTGTATCTCTTCCTCGGGAACCTCCGTACGACGCTCATCGTCGGCGTGATGCTCCCGGTGTCCGTCATCGCCACTTTTACCCTGATGGCCCTGACGGATCAGTCGATCAACCTGCTGACGCTGGGCGGCCTTCTGATCGGTATGGGATCGCTGGTCGATTTCGCCATCGTCGTCATCGAAAGCATCCACCGTCATCGCCTTCAAAGGAAATCACCGGAACAGGCGGCGACCGTCGGGGCCAAAGAAGTGACCGCCGCCGTCACGGCTTCGGCGCTGGCGCAGACATCGGTCTTCGTCCCGATGCTCGTCGCCGCCGGACTGGCCAAGGAACTGTTCGGCCCGATGGCGCTCGCCGTCATCTTCTCTCACGTCGCGGCCTGGTTCGGGGCGATTACGTTCGTTCCCATGCTTGCCGCCCGGATGCTGCCGCGCTACGGAGGGGAAGCGGATGACGGGCAAGAGACGCGGACGGCACGCCGTCGCTTTCGCCCCGTGCGCGCCTTCCAGCGGGCGATCGAGGGACTGGAGCGCCTCTATCGCCGCCTGCTCGGGTGGGGGCTTGCGCATCGCCTCATCGTCATCGCTCTGTCGTTTGTCATCTTTATTGCTTCCTTCGCGCTCCTTCCGCTCATCGGCAGCGAATTCATCCCAGAGTCCGATCAAGGGGTAGCCACGATCTCGGTCGAGCTGCCGCCGTCGACGAAGCTTGAAGAGACGGCGCGGGTGGTGCGCGAACTGGAAGGTATGTTGCTCGACTATCCGGAAGTCAAAGAAGTCGCCAGCATGATCGGCTCCACCGGCGAGTCCCAGGTGACCGGAACGACGGCTTCCAATTCCGCCAGCATCACGGTCAACATGAAGCCGCAGAATGAACGACGTCGGACGACACAGGAGGTCATGAACGACTTCAGCGCGCGGGCGGAGGCGATTCCCGGCGTCATCATCTCGGCCAACACGCAGATGTCGGTCTCCGGAGCGACGGGCGTTCAGGTGAACATCTCCGGCCCGAACAATCAGGTGCTGGAGGCGGTCGCGGGAGAGGTGGCCGATCTGCTCGCGTCCATTCCCGGCGTGGCCAGTGTCGAAAGCAGCATGAAGGCCGCCCGGCCGGAGGCGGCCGTCTATATCGATCGCGCGCGTGCGGCGCGGTACGGTCTCTCTCCGATGGAGATCCAGACGGCGATTCAGACGGCCTTCGGCGGCAAGCGGGTGACGATCGTGCGGGACGGAAAGGACGAGTACGACGTCCGCCTGATGTTTCCTGAAGGCTGGGAGAAGGACCTTGCCCACCTTTCTTCGCTCGTCCTTCGGAGTTCTTCCGGAGCGCTCGTCTCCCTGGGCGACGTGGCCCGCGTGGTGACCGAAGGCACGCCGACGGCCATTTCGCGCAGCGACGGCGAACGCCAGGCACGGCTCACCGTCTACTCGACCGGAGAACGTTCCCTCGGCGCGCTGCTCAGCGATGTCCAGGCAACGCTGGGACGCCTCCCCTTTCCGGAAGGGTATGCGTGGTCGCTCGGCGGAGAGGCGGAGCAGATGGCCGAATCGTTCGGTTCGCTCACCCAGGCGATGGCGCTCGCCATTCTGTTGATCTACATGATCATGGCCGCGCAGTTCGAATCGTTTTTCCAGCCGTTCGTCATTATGTTCAGCCTGCCGCCGACGTTCGTCGGGGCCTTTCTCGGGCTGTTCGTACACCGCATGCCGCTCAGCGTGACGGCGTTCATCGGGTTGATCATGGTCATCGGGTTGGTGATGAACAACGCCATCGTCCTCGTCGACTATACCAACCAGCTTCGGCGGCGCGGGATGAGCGCCCGGGATGCCTTGCTCACCGCCGGACCGGTGCGCCTGCGCCCGATCTTGATGACCATGCTGGCGACGAATCTCGTGCTCGTGCCGTTCGCCTATTTCGGCGGTGAAGCGTCGGAGATGTTGGCCCCGCTGGCCGTCGTCGTCATCTACGGGCTGCTCTTCTCGACGCTCGTCACGCTGCTGCTCATCCCCGCCGTCTACAGCTTCTTTGACGATTTCTTCGCTCGACTCAGGCGTTGGTTCCGCCGTGAACACCGGACCGCGGCCGATGCGTCAGGGACCGTAAGCGGCGGATGATCCCGTCAGGTAGCGTCCATGGGGGAGATGACAGCATGGATCATCATCCAACAAGCGGTCTTTGGTCCGGACCAAGCAAGCGCGACGCCATTCTCGCCGGCGCGTACCGGGCTTTTGCCCGATACGGCTATGCCAATACGAAGATCGAGACGATTGCTGAACTGGCCGGCGTCGGCAAGGGGACGATCTACTTGTACTTTGAAAACAAAGAAGATGTGTTCCGGCAGATGGTGAAGGAACTCATCGAACGGCATCTGGACGCGCTCCGGGGGCGGTTGTCCGGGGACGGTTCGCCCGGCGCGCGCCTTTTGGCCGTTTTTGAGCTGCACATGGCGATCTTGAAGCGCCACCCGTACTCCTTTTCCTTGCACGGACGAGATGTCGGTCCGGCCGACGAAGATTTGCGGAATTGGCTTCGCGAACAAAAACGACGATTTATCCGCGACTTGGAACGCACGATCGAAGAAGGGATCCGTACCGGAGAATTCCGCCGGGTCAACGCCCGGAGCGCGGCGCTCTGGGTGTTCGCCTTGCTCGGTATTGCATTTTTGGAAGAAGTGTTGCAAGATGTTGGATGGGAGGATCGGTTGAAGACATTCATCGATCTGATGCGGAACGGACTGTGGTCGCAACCGAACGATACAGCGCTCGTATAAGAGGTGCAGGGGGAATTAGGATGCTCCATAAACGGTTGCTGGGTCGCATGAGCACCGCAGGGGTCGTCGTGGGGTTGGCGTTGTCCGCGCCGGGCCTTGCGCTTCCGGCCGTGCCCTTATCGCAAATCGTGTCTCCGCCGGCGGTGGCCTATGCCTCCGGTGCGGCGGAAGGCGCCGCTCTTCAGCGCATCACTCTTGAACAGGCCGTCGCGCGGACGCTCTCATCGAGTCGCAACGCCCGACAGCTCCAATACAGCATGCAGATTGTGGACTTGCAAAAGCAGCTTTCGGAAGACGGGAAAGAGAAAATAGACGACCTCAAAGAGGCGCTGGATCGACAAATTGAAGCACTGTGGATGCGGATCATTGCGCTGGCCCAGCTGTCCGCGACGCCCGCCGAGGGCTCCGGCTCGACCGATCAAGCCCCCGAATCGACCGATCAACCCCTCGCTCCGCCTGCGTTGGACCCCGCTTCAGAAATCGAGCAACTGAATCGAAAAATTCAGGAGCTTGAACAACAGCGGAAAGAGCTCGATTTCAAGGCGGATGAGCTGGACAAACAAATCGAGGACTACAAGCGGCAGAAAGAAAAGCTTGAGCTCAACGCGGCAACGCTGCGCGAGACGCTCATCTCGGGCGTGAAGCAGGTGTATGTCGGGCTTTTGAATGTACAGGATCAGTTGGATCTGCTCAAGATGCAGGCGCGCATCGCCGAGCGGGAGGTCACAGCCGCTCAGGAACGCTATGCGCTCGGCCTCATTTCACGGGAAGCGCGCGATCAGGCGGGACGTTCGGCTCGTGATCTGGCGCTTGCCGCCGCCCAGGCGGAGCGCGCTTATGGGCAGCTGCGCGATACGTTTGCCGCTTGGATCGGCGTTCCGGTGAGCGCGGATCTCGTACTGGAACCGATCGCCTTTGATCCTCGAGCGGTACGGATCGATCTTCAGGAAGCCGATACCTGGATTCAGCAAAGCTTCTCGTATCGCCAAGCGGAACTCGACTTGAGGCAGGCGCGGGCGGATGAACGTTATTACCGGCAGGAGCGGGATCGGGGCAATCCGCAGTATGAAGATACGAAGGCCGGTAAGATCGCTGAAAACACCGTCAAGATCAAAGAGTTGGCGCTGGCGCAGACAGAAGCGGACATCCGCCGGGCGGTCCAGGATCTCCTCCGAGAGGTCGAAAATGCTCGGGACGAGTACGAACGGGCCAAGCAAAAATGGCAAGAGGCGACGAACGACGTCTCCGGCGTCTTCAAACGACAGGAACTCGGTCTGGTCTCGGCGTTGGATGCAGATCGGGCGCGGCTGAAGACGAAACAAGCGGCCGTCCAGATGGACGAAGCGAAGCGCGCTTACTTTCTCGCCGTCGAGAAGCTCGAAGCGTTGAAACGCGGGTACATCGAAGTCAACAATAGGGGATAGAATGACATGCCGAATTCCTGTCGACGCCGACGCCGTTTTCGCGTGATCACCTGGGTCGGAGCGGTCTTCGTCCTGTTCGCGATTCTGTTCGCGGGCCTTATCGCGCCTGCCGTTCAGGCAGACTCGGGCGACGATCCGGGGGACCCGACAAGTTCGGAAGCGCCGAGTTCGGAAAGTTTAAGCGCCACCAAAAACGTCCTGTTGGCCCGTGGAGAGGCGGTCCCGGCTGATGATCAAGTTCCCGGCGAATGGATCGTCGAATGGGATGCCGCGCCGTCTGCGGATCCGGCCTACGACGTGCTCGACTATGACGAACAGAGTCACATCGGGCGGATCAGGGCGCGTCCGGGGCATGAAGCGGACATCGCCCGGCGGCTGGAGGCCGATCCGAACGTCGTGCGCTACCAGCCCAACGTCAAGGTGCGGTTAAGCACCGTCGGTTCCGTAAGCGGCGCCGCCGATGTTTCGTCGGACAAGCCTGCCGAGCAGTGGTATTTTTCCCGCCTGCACGTGCCGGAAGCGCAGCGGATCACCAAAGGAAAGGGCGTCACGATCGCCGTCATCGATACCGGCGTGGCCTTGGATCACCCCGACCTGCAAGAGCGCTTGGTGAGCGGGATCAATCTCCTGGCGGAAGACAGACCGCCTTATGACGATAACGGCCACGGCACGGCCGTGGCCGGCATTCTTGCCGCGGACGGCCATGTGCAAGGCATCGCGCCGGAGGCTATGATCATGCCGGTGAAGGCACTGGACGCATTAGGAAGCGGTAATTCGTATACGGTCGCCCGCGGCATCCGTGAAGCGATCGGCAAGGGAGCGCAAGTCATCGTCTTGTCGCTCACCGATCCGGTCTACTCCTTCGCCATGGAAAACGCTCTGGACGAAGCAGAACGGGCCGGAGCCGTGGTCGTGGCCGCCGTCGGCAATGATGGGGGGAAGGTGCCGTACCCGGCAGCTTACCCGACGGTGCTTGGCGTCGGAGCCCTTGACGAAAAAGATCAGCCAGCGTCGTTTTCTAACCGCGGCGATGCAGTCGACGTCGTGGCCTACGGCGTGAACATTTTTACCGCTCGTCCCGGCGGGTACGATGCCTACACCGGGACGTCGATGGCAGCGCCGCAGGCGGCTGGTGTGGCGGCGCTACTACTTTCGAAAAAATACGGCCCGCCGGAAGCCGTCCGGGATCAGCTCCGGACGACGGCATCTCCGGTTCCCGGCGCGCCGCGATCTTCCGCCGGCTTCGGCCGTGTCGATGCGTATGCGGCGCTATCGACGTGGCAGGGGGGACCTGTCTCGCCCTACGGAGGCAACACGGTGCCGAATCGAGCGGCGCCGCTTCCGCTGGATAAAGCGGTCGGCGTCGCCCTTCCGGCCGGTGGATCGGCTTATTTTACGATAGATGCGCCGTATGCGGGCAGCGTGACGTTTTCGACCGAGGGGCTTACGGGATCGTTGAGGTTAGAAACGCTGAACAGCCAAGGACGCGTGTCGCGGGTGGCGAATCTGACAGGTGGGGGATCCGTCACGGTTAGTGTACCACGCGGGCCTTCTACCATACGGCTGACAAACGGCACGAAAGCGGCCATGCAGTTCACTCTTCGCCCGCGATTTACGATCTACACCGCGCCCTACGGCGACAATTCGTCCCCGGCGCGGGCCTACCCGATTGACCTCTCCGAGACACGGTCGCTCGTCGGGACGCTCCCGCGCGCTAGTGTCGAGTCGTGGTTCCGCCTAGATCTTCCCTCCGACGGACGTCTCACCGTGCGCGCCGAGACCGACGATCCGGGACTGGATCTTGTGCTGATGGTTCAGGACGCGCCTTCATCGATCCGTGTCACGGATGATAACGGTCTATTTAACGGCAAGCTTTACGAAGAGACGACTATCAACGTACGCGGCGGGTCGTCCATCCGCGTCGGGGTGCGTAACTTTTATCAATATGGGGTGAATGCCGAATATCGCCTGTCTTTAGACTACCGCCCGCCGGCGTCCGTCAGCAGCGATCGGCCGGATACGTTTGCCAAATCTGCTGCGCTTCAATTGAATGCTACTGCGTTCGGATACATTCCGCGGGCCGGCGGAAATGAGTACTATCACGTCTATGTCGACCGGCCGACGTACGTGCGCGTCGATGTCCGTGGACTCCCGCCGGCGGCCAGGGGTGTGCTCGAAGCGTATGACGGTAACCAGAGGGTAATCGAAAGCTTTGCTGTGCCTGAAAGCGGCACGCTCACGCACGTTTTTGCCTTGCAAGGCGGATTGAACTACATTCGCTTAGGTTCGAAAAAGCCGTTTACCGATCACTTTTATTCACTCAAAGCGGTGCGGGCCGCTGGTCCGTTTACCGATATCGCCGACCATTGGGCGAAGGCTCCGCTGGAGGCCCTCAAAGAGCGCGGCGTGGTGAGCGGCTACGCCGACGGAGCGTTTTATCCGGATCGGCCCATCCGCCGTTCCGAATTCATCACGTTGCTCGTTCGGCGTCTCGGGCCGTTGCCGACAGGGGGAACGAGCCCGTCGTTTTCCGACCTCCCTCCGTCGCATTGGGCCTACCAGGTGTTTGCGCAAGCAGCTGCGGTCGGGTGGGTGAGCGGATATCCGGATGGAGGGATACACCCAGATGCCCCGATCACCCGCGCGGAGATGGCCGCCATATTGCAAAAAGCGCTGCTTTCCCAGCCGGTCAAGGGAATCAATCCGCGGTCAGTATCGGACTTGGCGGCTGAAGCGTACCGCGATGTGCCGCCGGATCACTGGGCGCTCCCGGCGCTCAGTCTACTCACGAACGCCAAGCGCATGTCGGGCTATCCGGACGGCACATTGCGTCCAGATCGAACGGCGTCTCGAGCGGAGGCGGCGGCACTCATCGCGGGTCTTTGGCCGTAAGGAACCGTCTTTTGTGCGAACTCTTCTTTCCATTGAGGTCGGAGTGAGACGATCTTTGCGCTATATGAACGCGTAACGCGCGCTGAATGTGCGACGATGCTCTACCATTGGCTGATGCGAAAGTAATGTAGACGAGCCGTGAGGAATACGAGACGAACGATCAATGAAGTCTTTCATTTAAAGATTTAAATAAAGATTTAAAGAAGGTTTGACATGTGTCGGACCTTCTTTTTTTTCATATATAGACCATCATAGATTGGTAAATATATGGTAAGCGTGGTACAATAGTGACAAGCGGGGATCGCTGGTATGCAGTTCATCCGCATAAAAAAACAACCAATCAGCTCAAGCTGCATCTGCTTAAGCTCTCTGCCCCCTCTTCTTTTGAAGATCAGAAACGTCCAGCATTTCCCGATCTCAGTCGCTCAAACTGGGCTTACGAGGCGCTTTCCCGTGCCTACCGAGAAGGATGGCTCCAGAGATTCTCGGATGAGTCGATCAGACCGGATGCCTGGGTACATATTTTAAACATTTTAAAAACCAAAAGATAAACCTAATATGATTGAAATCAAAGGTTACTGAGCCCCCTATGATGATCGCATCCAAATCTAAAAAAATCGCTCAAGGAGTGGATCGTGTGAACAAGTATACCCGTGTGATGTTGCTCGTCGTCGTCTTCATCAGTATCAGCCTCGTAGCACAGGCCGGATCACTCGTCCCTGGATCGGCCGATGATCCAATTGTCACAAAAAGTTATGTCGATGAACGCATCAATGCCCTGCGCAGTGAACTTGCAGGAAGCTCGAAAAGCGCAAGCAACAATAAACAGGATGCAACCGCTAATGACAATACACAAGCCGCTTCTTCAACCGGGAGCCCTTCGTCTGGTACATCCGATGGCGGATCTTCGACTGTAACGACCGCTCAGTTTAAATATACCGTCGTCAAGCTCAAAAAAGGACAGAAGCTGCTCGGTGGCGATGGAACGGAGATGATCGTGCGAACCGGTAAAGCGGTAGCGATCGGTAATGATGGCGGGAACGGACTGCCTGACGTCACAGCCGGTATCGACGTGAAAGACGGGCAAGAAGTGGAGCTCAATCATTTGCTGCTCGTCCCATCGAAAGACGGCCGGGGCATTCTTATTACCGGGGATGCGGACGCCTACGTCATGGTACGGGGTGCCTTTGAGATTCGATGAAGAAACGAATCGATGAGGGAAACATATTCATTCGTATCATCGTCATCGGCTTCGTTTTGCTCACAGCCTCAGGTATCGTGCGATATCGTCATGCCTTTACACCGCTTCCGTTTCAATTCTTAGATCAAACGTCTGTCCTCCCGCTCGTAGGCGGTGGTTTCATGGCCGTAACGACTGTTTTGGCTGTCATCTGGCTCAGTCGGTTTCCTACATCATTCGTCGTGCCGTTTGCGGTCCTTCTATCTGGAGGACTTCGAGCATGGTGGGTGAGCCACGTCGAGACGATGCCGGTCTATGATTTTTTAACCGTCTCCGAGGCTGCCCTATCCGTTGCCGGAGGCGATCTGTCCGTCCTTCAGTCACCGTATTTTACGCGTTTTGCGTACCAGATTCCGTTTGCGCTGTGGGAGAGTATATTTTACCGTCTTTTTGGTCCCGATCATCGGGTGATGGAATGGGTTCATGTTTTGCTTTATGCATTCATACCCTTACTCGGCTACGTTTTAACGGTCAAACTTTTAAGGACACAGGATAAACATGGCTTATCTTTTTCAAAGCGCGCTGGAGGAGCTGTCGCACTTTTTTTGGCAATCGAACCGAGTTCGCTCATGATGTCGAGCGTGCTTACGAATCAGTACAGCGCTTTATTTTTTTACCTGCTAAGTCTCATTGCTACGATGCAGGCAATAGAAAGCGTATCCGTGCCGAAAAAACTTTCATGGTCGATCGTCTCTGGGCTCTTTCTTGCTTTAGGGGGTCTTTTGCGTCCGCTGGCCATCGTGTACATGATCGCCCTTTTACTTTATATGTTCATCGCGCTCTATATGCCTGACACCTTTCATCCGGCCTTCTCGCGCCCTAACGTTTTCATAAGAGGCATAAAACAACAACAAAAGCGGCCAGATGATACAAATTTTAATGCGCCTAGACCGCCATCACCGCTCACCCGGCTTATCAGTAAACTATCCCCGCTTCTTACGATCCTAGTTTATTTTGTCGTAACCCAGCTGGTCAGTATGACGCTTATGACCTTGAACATAACCGACCGTCCGCTTAAAAATGATGAACCGGAATGGAAGTTTGTAGCCGGTCTAAATCGGGAATCTATCGGTCATTTTACAAAAAAAGATGCGGATCTCGTGCTGAGTTATCCGCAGGGAGAAAGCCGACGTGCGGTGGAAAGAGCGCTCATACTCGAGCGATTAAAGGAGCCGGGTCTCCTAACGTTTTTTGTCACCAAAATACAGTATTTGTGGGGGTTTGTCGATCAAGCCTGGAAATGGGCTGACTGGCAGCCGCCTGGAGAATGGTTGAGTATCGTGCTTGTGTATGAACGTTTACTTTTTGCATTTATGCTGCTTGGCCTTATGTTTGTACCGATAAAGGGAAGGATCCTCTATCCGCTTTTCATCGTCCTCATCTATGCCGGTATTCACCTCATCATCGAGATCCAAGTGCGATACCGGTACGATATGCTCGTTTTCATATATATGTTAGGAACGATTGGGCTATGCTGGATCCGGGCCGCATCCGCCGAATACAAAATAATCTTCACTCGGTCCAAAAATGTAGGGCGATGAGGCGATGGGTGCGCAACTTTTTATGGAGCGATCCGTCTTTATGGTTACAAGCAAAAGCTATATAAGCCACGAAATATGTACATTAACATAAGGAGAACGAGCGGTTATCATGTATGATAGACGGATGAAAAAATATAAAACATTTAAACTTATATTTTTTGCAATTCTTATTATCTGTATACGATTAAGTTTAGAGATGACGATCCTCCAAGATACGTCTAACCAGCCGTCCGCAAAGACCGCTCCGTTGGCCTCCCAACAATCCCTTTCTTTAGCAGCCATAGCACGGACGCCTTTGCAGTCGACACAGTGGTATTTGGAACGGTTGCATGTGCCGGAAGCGCATGATGTGATCCGAAAGAAGCTCGGCGCGCGACCGGGAGAAGGGTTGACCGTGGCGGTCGTCGATACCGGCGTTGACTTCGACCATCCAGACCTGAAAGATAGACTTTTACCGGGTCTTAACCTCATCACCCCGGGAAAACCGCCGCAAGACGATCACGGGCACGGGACGATGGTTGCAGGTGTCATCGTCGGGCAGGGAACGTATGATCAAACGACAGGTAAAAGTCAGGGCGTGGCGGGCATCGCGCCGGGGGCAAAACTGATTCCGATCAAAGCGCTCGATAGTCTCGGAAGAGGTGACAGCCGCACTGTGGCTGAAGGTATAATGGCAGCGGTCTCTCAGGGAGCGGATGTCATCGTCCTTTCGCTCACCGATCCGGTCTACAGCACACAGATGGTGGAAGCCTTAAAAGAAGCAGAAGCGAAAGGCGTCGTCGTTATCGCCGCAGCTGGTAATGATGCGAGCCGCACGCACTATCCGGCTGCCTACCCGACTGTCGTCGGTGTCGGGGCGCTGGATAAGACCGACCGACCGACGTACTATACGAATTATGGTGATGGCGTCGATCTCGTCGCCTACGGGGAAGGTATCTATACAACGGTTTTAAGGAACGGACTTTCCTCAGACAAATTCTATGCGATGGAATCCGGCACATCACTCGCTGCACCACAGGTCGCAGGCATTGCCCTCCTCGTCAAGCAGATGGATCCCACGCGCAGCGCCCTTGACATCCGCGATATTCTCCGGGCTACTGCAGAGCCCGTGCCGGATAGCAGTCGTGGGGTCACCGGTTTCGGTCGTGTTGATGCCTTAAAAGCAGTTATGTCAAGTAGCGTCCCCCCGCTTCTTAAAGGTAATACGACTCAGAGTAAAAGTGCGTTTCTCGCCCTCGATAAAGACGTGCGTCTCAGTCTTTTACCGGGTGAAGCGCGCTGGTATGCGTTTGATCCACCGTATGCCGGAACGATCACCTTCAGCCAGGCCGGGCTTAAAAGCGGTACCGAGATACGCATGGAACAAGTCGATGACCGGGGAAAGGTACTGAATACACAATATTTAAAAGGTGGTTCAGACGGGAAAAATATTACGTTTGCGGTGTCAAAGGCGAGAGCGTATTTTCGGTTAACTTTAGTCACACCCGCTCAAAGCTCATCTCAAGCATTATTCATTCTCAAACCGCGTTTTACCATTTACACATCCCCATATGCAGCGTCTTCGACACCGGATAAGGCATATCCTATAGAAGAAACGATGCCTTTAAGTGTAGCGCAGCCGCTTATCGGAACGCTTCCACATGACCGTGAAAAAGCCTGGTTTCGCTACACGGCACCTGTCAGCGGTCGTCTCACGATCTATGCCGAAAGCGACGATCCTTCGCTTGATCTTGTGCTGTATGTACAAAAAGGAAAAGATTTAAAGCGCATCGATGAAAACGGACCGACGATCGGACTTTTATATGAGGAAACGGTTATCGATGTCAGGCAAGGTGAAACGATCTTGATCGGTCTTGAGAATTTCACACAGGTCGGTGTGAACGCTGAGTACCGCTTAGGTCTGCAGCTTGATCCACCGGATCGAGAGGCTAAAACCGGTGGGAGCGCTCTTTCCCCGCTTTTTTCCGATGTTTCGAAAGAGGCTTGGTATGCCAACGATCTGAGTATCATCGCGAGTCTACACTACCTGAGCGGCTATC